>NZ_JBVLTJ010000006.1:20686-529077 GCF_055597585.1 Streptomyces sp. AMJ-169 | reverse complement strand
GCGCCTGTCTAGACTGCTCGCCACCACACGTCAGTGATCACGTGTTGCGACGACCTCTGGAATCCGCCCGAGCGCGGGGCGGGCTTCGCGGAAAGAACGGGGCCTACGGCAGCGTCAGCACGTCCGCGCCGCTCTCCGTCACCACCAGCGTGTGCTCGAACTGGGCGGTCCGCAGGCGGTCCTTGGTGACGACCGTCCAGCCGTCGTCCCACATGTCGTACTCGTGCGTCCCCAGCGTCAGCATCGGCTCGATCGTGAACGTCATGCCGGGCACCATCACGGTCGTCGCGTGCGGGCTGTCGTAGTGCGGGATGATCAGCCCGGAGTGGAACGACGTGCTGATCCCGTGCCCGGTGAAGTCACGCACCACGCCGTACCCGAAGCGCTTGGCGTACGACTCGATGACGCGGCCGATGATGTTGATCTGCCGGCCCGGCTTGACCGCCTTGATGGCCCGCTCCAGCGATTCGCGGGTGCGCTCCACCAGCAGCCGCGACTCCTCGTCGACGTCCCCGACCAGGTACGTCGCGTTGTTGTCGCCGTGCACGCCGCCGATGTACGCGGTCACGTCGAGGTTGACGATGTCGCCGTCGTTCAGGACCGTCGAGTCCGGGATGCCGTGGCAGATCACCTCGTTGACGGACGTGCACAGCGACTTGGGGAAGCCCCGGTAGCCGAGCGTCGACGGATACGCGCCGTGGTCGCACATGTACTCGTGGGCGACCTTGTCCAGCAGGTCCGTCGTCACCCCCGGCGCGATGTGCTTCGCGGCCTCCGCCATCGCCCGCGCGGCGATCCGCCCGGCGGTCCGCATCGCCTCGACCGTCTCCGGGGTCTGCACCTCGGAGCCGGTGTACGGCGTCGGCGCCGGCTTGCCGACGTACTCGGGCCGGCGGATGTTTCCGGGCACGGATCGGATGGGAGACAGCTCCCCTGGTACGAGCAGCGACTGGCCTGACATGCCGGTGAGTCTAACGAGCGGGGATGGGGGACCATGTCAGAGGCGAGTCAAGTGCCGGTTCCGGTGCCGGATCCGGTGGCGAAGGGAGCCCGCGATGGCCTTGTTCAAGCGGCGCACGGCCGGCAAGCCCGGCGAGTGGTACTACTGCCTGGAACACCAGAAGGTCGAGGAGGGCCCCGACTGCCCCGGCAAGGACCGCTTCGGCCCGTACCCGTCCCGCCAGGAGGCGGAACACGCGATGGAGACGGCGCGCGAGCGGAACCTTCAGTGGGAGAACGATGCGCGGTGGCATGACGGGGGGAAGGGCGGGGAGGGGGGCTCCTGAAGGGGAGCCTGAAGCGGGGGCTCCTTTAGGGGGCTCGCGAGGCGGGCGGTTCTTGTGGCGGGGGCCCTTGGAGCGGGCGGTTCTTGTAGCGGGGGCTGCTGAGGCGAGGGTCCTTGAACGGGAGGCTCGCGAGGCGGGTGGCTCTTGTAGCGAGGGTCCTTGAAGCAGGCAGTTCCTGAAGCGGGGGCTCGTGAAGCGGGCGGCGGGTTTCTGGAGGTCGCCGTGCCCGAGGGCTACGACCCCGTCGGTGCCCCAGCCGCCTCGGCCGTCCCGGCCGCCGCCCGCTGCGCCCGTACCCTCTCCGCGTTCGCGTCCGTCCGGCCGTCGTACCGCAGCAGCGCCGGCAGGAATGCCGCCAGCAGCCCCACGGCCCCCACGCACAGCACACCCCCGGACCACACCGAGGCCCGTACCCCGAGCCAGGTCGCGACGGAACCCGCGCGGACCTGGCCGAGGGTCGGGCCCACCGTGTAGGACAGCACCTCGATCCCCGCGAGCCGCCCCCGCAGCTCGTCGGGGATCGTCTGGTTCCACAGCGCGGACCGGAAGATCCCGCTGATCATGTCGCAGCCCCCGGCGCACATCAGCCCGAGCAGCACCAGCCACACGTTCCGCGAGGCCCCCGCCGCAGCGATCGCGAGCCCCCACCCGGCGGCGGCGAGCACGACGGCCCGCCCGTGCCGGTGCACCCGCGTCGTCCACCCGCTCGTCACACTCACCAGCAGCGACCCGGCGGGCAGGGCCGCGTACATCAGCCCCAGTGCCCAGTCCGCGTCCAACTCGTCGGCCAGGAACGGCAGTACGGCCAGCGGCATCGCCAGGAACATCGCCGCGAGATCGACCGCGTACGTCCCCAGCAGCTCCTTGCGCCCCCACGCGTACCGGGCCCCCTCCGCGACGGCCCGCAGCGACGGCCGGGGCGCCTTTTCCGCGGCCGGGGAGGAGGCGACGCGGGCCATGAGGACGATCGACAGGGCGAACGTCAGCAGATCGGCGCCGTACGCCCAGCCGAGGCCGGCGTACGCGACGACCACGCCCGCCAGCGCGGGCCCCGCGACCGCGCCGATCGTCCGCTGGAGCGAGCTGAGCGCGGCGGCGGCCGGGAGGTGTTCGTGGGCGATGATCCGGGGCCACAGCGAGTCCAGCGCGGGCCGCTGGAGCGCCGTCATCGCGGCGGTCAGCCCGGCGATGAGATACAGCGGCCAGACGGCGGGCGTGGGCAGCAGCGCGTTGACCAACAGCCCCGCACTCAGCAGCCCCTGCCCGGCCTCGGTCCACAGAATCAGCGTCCGCTTGTCCATCGCATCGGCGAGCGCGCCCCCGTACAGCCCGAAGACGACCAGCGGCACGAGCTCCACGGCCCCGATCGCCCCCACGGCGGCGGCGGACCCGGTCAACTCCTTGAGCTGCACGGGCAACGCGACGAACGTCAGAAAACTCCCGAACGAGGTGACCAGCCCCGACACCCACAACCGCCGAAAGTCACGAGAGGCATGCCAGGGGCGCAGATCGGGGAGCAGGGAGGAGAGGGTCACGAGGTGACATGGTCAGGAAGGGGGATCACTGACTGCAAACGGTTTTTCGTACGGGGGCTGGGGGCTGGGGGCTGGGGGCTGGGGGCGTGCGGGCTTCGGGGCCGGGCGACGCCGGGTGGCTGTCGCCGGGGCGGCCGTCGGATCGCCGAGACCGCAGTCCTCGCCGGCCGCCCGCAGGCATCCGTCGGGTGACGGCGGGCGCGCGGGGGGCGGGCCACAGGGTTTCGTCGGCGGGCCGGGGCTTCTGGCGGGCGCTCGCAGCTTACTGAGACCGTCGCTGACTCCAGCGAAGCGAACGCTGCCGTGCGCCTGGCTTCCGGCAACTCCCGCCGAGCGCCTGCCGTATCCCGCCCGGCCTCCGCCAATTCCCCCTGACTGGGCCTCCGGTAACTCCCGTGAAGCGAACGCTGCCGCTCGTCCGGTCTCCGGTACTCCGGTAACTCCCGTGAAGCGAACGCTGCCGCTCGCCCGGCCTCCGGTAACTCCCGTGAAACGAACGCTGCCGCTCGTCCGGTCTCCGGTAACTCCCGTGAAGCGAACGCCGCCGCGCGCCCGGCTTCCGGTAACTCCCGTGAAGCGAACGCTGCCGCTCGTCCGGTCTCCGGTAACTCCCGTGAAGCGAACGCCGCCGCGCGCCCGGCTTCCGGCAACTCCCGGCGCGCGCCCGTCGTACCCCACCCCGCCTCCGCCAACTCCCCCCGCCCGGACCCGGCTTCACCAAACCGCCGGTGGCGGAGCCGTCAAGGCGTCCGCGATCCTTGACAACCGGTCCCGGAAACGGCCCCGCCCCCGTCCCGTCGCCAGCGACTGTTCCCCCGCCCCCGCGCTGACCAGATGCTGCACGGTGTCCAGGTCCAGCTCGCTCCCCTCCGGTACGTCCAGCGTCTCGTGGGCCATCGCTCCCAGTTCGCCGCCGCCCGCCCCGAGCGCCAGGACCGTCACCCCGGCCCGCCGTGCCCCGTGCACCCGCTCCAGCAGCGCTGCGGGCTCCTCCGGTGCCACCACCAGCAGGGTCTCGCCGCGCCGCGCCCCCTCGATCCGGCCCAGGCCGACCGCGAGATGCGGGGGATCACCGGCGCGGACGCCGTGCCGTACGAGGGTCGGGGCCAGCTCGGGGGTGCCGGACCAGGCGGCCTCGTCCACGAGGTGGGCGGCGAGATGCCAGGGCTCGTACCCCGGCGTCCCCACCAGCAGCAGCCCGCCCCCGTGCGCCACCACCGACCCCCGCAACACCTGAGCGAACCGCCGCGTCACCCCCACCCACTCGGTCCCGGCGAGCACTTCACGCAGCAAGGCGACTCGTACGGCGTCCATGCGGCCGCATCCTGCCTGGCGAGGGGCGGACACGGGACCGGTACCACCGGTATTCACCCGACCGGGGAGGGGCGCTCGCAGGAGCCGACGCGGGGACCGGAAGCGGTGGGGACCGGAAGCGGTGGGGACCGGAAACGGCGCCCGGCGCACGCCGACGCGAAGACCGACGGCAGCCCTACGCGAGCTTCGGCCCTAAAGCTGGCGGCAGCCGTCTGCGCACCCCGACCTGAGGACCGGCGTCAGCCTCTGCGCCCCGCCTTGAAGACCGCCAGCGGCCGTCCGCGCACCCGCGCCTGAGGACCGGCGTCAGCTTCCGCACCCCGTCCCGAAGACCACTAGCAGTCGTCCCCGCACCCGCGCCCGATGACCGGCGCCCCCCCGCACCCCCTCCGCCCCGAAGACCGACAGCGGCCGTCCGCGCTCCCGTCCCGAAGACCGACAGCAACTGTCCGCGCCCCCCGTCCCGAAGACCGGCGGTAGCTGCCTGCGCCCCCGCCACGAAGACCGGCGGTAGCTGCCTGCGCACCCCGATCTGAAGACCCGCAGCAGCCGTTCGTGCACCCGCGCTTGAGGACCAGCGTCAGCCCCGCGCCCTCGCCAGCAGCCCTCCGCGCCCCTTGAACCGAAGATCGGCGCCAGCCCCCGTGCCCCCGGCCCCGAAGACCTCCAGCAGCCATCCCCGCCCCCGACCCGAGCACCCCCCGTCACCCCCCGCCCCCTCCCACGTAAAGTCGGCCCATGACCTCTACGGACAGTGCACACAAGCCCGGCCCCAAGGACCCCTGGGATCTGCCCGATGTCTCTGGGCTGGTCGTCGGTGTTCTTGGCGGGACCGGGCCGCAGGGCAAGGGGCTCGCCTATCGGCTCGCCAAGGCGGGGCAGCAGGTGATCATCGGCTCGCGGGCCGCCGAGCGCGCGCAGGAGGCGGCGGCCGAGCTGGGCCACGGCGTCGAGGGCGCGGACAACGCGGAGACCGCGCGCCGCAGCGACATCGTGATCGTCGCCGTCCCGTGGGACGGGCACGGCAAGACGCTGGAGTCGCTGCGCGAGGAGCTGGCCGGCAAGCTGGTCGTCGACTGCGTCAACCCGCTCGGCTTCGACAAGAAGGGCGCGTACGCGCTGAAGCCGGAGGAGGGCAGCGCCGCCGAACAGGCCGCCGCCCTGCTGCCGGACTCCCGGGTCACGGCCGCCTTCCACCACCTCTCCGCCGTCCTCCTCCAGGACCCGGAGATCGACGAGATCGACACCGACGTCATGGTCCTCGGCGAGGAGCGCGCCGACGTCGAGATCGTGCAGGCCCTCGCCGGGCGCATCGCCGGGATGCGCGGCGTCTTCGCCGGCCGGCTGCGCAACGCGCACCAGGTGGAGTCCCTGGTCGCGAACCTCATCTCGGTGAACCGCCGCTACAAGGCGCACGCGGGCCTGCGGGTCACGGACATCTGAGCGGATGGGGGACACTGGACGACGCACGTCCGGTGTCCCCCACCGAGCAAGCCGAGCAACCGAGCAAGCCGGGCGAGCCGAGCAACCGAGCAAGCCGACCAAGCTGGGCGAGCCGAGTAGCCCGAGCGAGCCGAGCAACTGAGCAAACCGACCAAGCCGGGTAGCCCGAGCAAGCTGAGCAGCCCGAGCAAGTCGAACAACCGAGCAAGCCGGGCGAGCCCAGCAGCCCGAGCAGCCCGACCAAGCCGGCCCCCCCCGGGTGCCCCCCCGGTGCCCCCCGACTAGGAGAAGCAGTCCCTATGCCCCGCCTGGCCCTTTACGCCCTCGCCGTCTGCGTCCTAGCCGTCGCCGCCGCCGTCGTCTCCTTCGTGCAGGGCAGTTTCCTCGGGATCATCTGGGTGCTGCTGGCCGGCCTCTCGTCCAACATGACCTGGTACTACTACAAGCGCGGCAAGCAGCGGAGCGGCCCGGTCGGCAGCTGACCCCGCCGGATCAGGACGCCACCTGGCAGATCTCGTTCGTCCCCTGCCAGAAGCGGAACAGGTTCTGCCCGCAGTACGTCCCGAACTGATCGACCCCCAGCCCCCGCAGAATCGCGTCCACGGCGTCGAAGAACACACTGTTGATCTCCGGCACCCACAGCAGCGCGAACACGAAGATCAGGCCGAACGGGGCGAACGGCTCGACCTGCCGCTTCACGCCGTACGACAGCCACGGCTCGATCACCCCGTACCCGTCGAGCCCCGGCACCGGCAGGAAGTTCAGGATCGCGGCCGTCACCTGGAGCAGCGCGAGGAAGGCCAGCGCGTAGCGGAACTCGGCGGGGACGCCGTCCAGCGCGTGCAGCCAGAACGGCGCGGTGCAGACGACCGCGAACAGGACGTTCGTCAGCGGGCCCGCCGCCGAGATCAGACTGTGTCTCCAGCGGCCCCGGATCCGGCCCCGCTCGATGAAGACGGCGCCGCCGGGGAGGCCGATGCCGCCCATGATGACGAAGATCACCGGCAGGACGATGCTCAGCAGCGCGTGTGTGTACTTCAGCGGGTTCAGCGTGAGGTAGCCCTTCGCGCCGACCGTGATGTCCCCGCCGTGCAGCGCCGTGCGCGCGTGCGCGTACTCGTGCAGACACAGGGAGACGATCCAGGCGGACGTCACGAAGAGGAACACGGCCACGCCGGGCGTCGCGGCGAAGCCGGTCCAGACGGCCCAGCCGGTGACCGCCATGACGGCGACGAGACCGAGGAAGACGGGGCTGATCCTCCGATCGCCGGCGCGGGAGGTGGTGGCGGTCATGCGGGGTGCTCCTGAATCTCTGCGGGACGGGTCTTGCGGGGTGAATCTTTCCGGGCGGGGCGAGGTCTACTGGAACAGACGCCCGGTGACCGTACAGCCATCGGGCGTACCGGGAAAACGCCTCGCGACCCGCGATCGGTTCCTGAGATGGTGTGGGTTTGCCGGATTCACCAGTTCGGGGGACGGTGTGTTCACCGTACTGACGTTCGACACCCCGGCGATCCCCCGTGACCCGTACCCGCTCCTCCGGAGAGAATGGACCCCGTGCGTTATCGCGTCCTCGGAACCACGCAGGTACTTCGTCCCGACGGCACCGCCGTCGCGGTGGGGGGCGCCCGGCTGCGTGCCCTGCTGACCGTGCTGGCGCTGCGGCCCGGCCGGACCGTGCCGACGGGGCTGCTGGTCGCGGAGGTGTGGGCCGGTGAGCCGCCCGCCGACGCGCAAGGCGCCCTCCAGGCCCTGGTCGGCCGGCTGCGCCGCACCCTCGGCGCCGGCGCGATCGCCTCGGCCGACGGCGGCTACCGGCTCACCGCCGCCCCCGACGACGTCGACCTGCACCGCTTCGAACGCCTCACCGCCGACGGCACCCGCGCCCTCGCCGACGGCGACCCCCGCAAAGCGGCCGGCCTCCTCGACGACGCCCTCGCCCTCTGGCACGGCCCCGCCCTCGCCGACCTCCCCGACCGCTCCGCCGAGTCCGCCCGCTGGGAGACCCGCCGCCTGGACGCCGTCCGCGCCCGCCACACCGCCGCCCTCGCCCTCGGCCACGCGGAGCAGTCCCTCCCCGAACTGACGGCCCTCTGCGACACCCACCCCCTGGACGAACCCCTCCAGTCCCTCCGCCTGCGCGCCCTGCGCGACGTGGGCCGCGCCGCCGAGGCCCTCGCCGCCTACGACGCCGTCCGCCACCTCCTCGCCGACCGCCTGGGCACCGACCCGGGCCCCGAACTCCGGTCCCTGCACGGGGAGTTGCTGAACCCGCCGGACAACCCCAAGCCCCGGCCCGCCACCGGCTACGACCCTCGGCGCGCCCCCGGTTCAGCCCCGGACGCCCGGGACGCCGACCCGTCCGCGCGCAGCGCCGGCCACCCGACGGCCCCGGCCCCGTCCTCGGCCCCGGCCCCGGACATACAGCGCGCCGACCGCCCAACTCCCGCCCCCGGCGAGCCCGTTGCCGACACCCCCGCCCCGCACCGGCCCACCCGCCCCCTGTCACCGCCCCCCGCCGCCCCCGGCAACCTCCGCGCCCGCCTCACCTCCTTCGTCGGCCGCGAATCCGACATCGAGGCCATCCGGGGCGACCTCGCCGCCGCCCGCCTCGTCACCCTCCTCGGCCCCGGCGGATCGGGGAAGACCCGCCTCTCGCAGGAGGCCGCCGAGACCGTCGGTGACGCCGCCCGCGACGGGGTCTGGCTCGCCGAACTCGCCCCCGTCACCGACCCGTCGGCCGTCCCGCAGGCCGTCGTCACGGCTGTCGGCGCGCGCGAGACCGTGCTGTACGGGGCCGGCGCCGAGGAGCTGCGGGCGGTGGGGGAGCGGCACGACGAACCGGTCGAGCGGCTGGTGGAGCACTGCGCCCGGCGCCGGATGCTGATCATCCTGGACAACTGCGAGCACGTCGTGGACGCCGCCGCCCGCCTCGCCGAGGAACTCCTGGCCCGCTGCCCCCAGTTGACGATCCTCGCGACCAGCAGGGAACCCCTCGGCGTCCCCGGCGAACTGCTGCGCCCGGTCGAGCCGCTGCCCGAACCGGTGGCGCTGCGGCTGCTCGCGGAGCGCGGGGCCGCCGCCCGGCCGGGGTTCTCGCCGGCCGCCGACCCCGAGGCGTGCGCGGAGATCTGCCGCCGCCTGGACGGACTGCCCCTCGCGATCGAGCTGGCGGCGGCCCGGCTGAGGATGCTGACGCCCCGTCAGATCGCGAGCCGGCTCGACGACCGCTTCCGGCTGCTCACCTCCGGCAGCCGCACGCTGCTGCCCCGGCAGCAGACGCTGCGGGCGGTCGTGGACTGGTCCTGGGATCTGCTGGACGCGCCCGAACGGGACGTCCTGGGACGGCTGTCGGTGTTCGCGGGCGGCTGCGACCTGCCCGCCGCCGAGGCCGTCTGCGGCCCGGCCGCGCTGGAGGCGCTGGGCTCCCTCGTCGACAAGTCCCTTGTGGTGGCGGCCCCTTCGGCGGACGGCGCGATGCGCTACCGGATGCTGGAGACGGTCGCCGAGTACGCGGGCGAACGCCTCGCCGAGGCGGGCCGGCGCCCCGAGGCGGAGCGCGCGCACGGCACGTACTACCGCGAACTCGCCCGCACCACCGACCCGTTGCTGCGCGGCCCGGGCCAGTTCGCCGCGATCGAAAGGTTCCAGGCCGAGTACGAGAACATCCGCATCGCCCTGCGCCGCGCCGTCGCCGCGCCGGACGAGCAGGAGGCGCTGTGCCTCGTCCACTCGCTGATGTGGTTCTGGCAGATGCGCGACATGCGGATCGAGGCCCGCGACTGGTGCAAGGAGGTCATCGACCTCGCCCCCGACCTCTTCGCGGGACCCGACCCGGCCGCCGTCGCCGTCCCCGTCTGGGAGCGGCTGACCGACTCCCCGCCGCCGTACGCCGGGGAAGCCCTCGCCGAGGGCCGGCGCGGGGTGCACCTCGCCCATATCGGCACCATGGACACCGAGTTGGGCGCCTGGCAGACCCCGGCGGGCGAGCGCAGGCTGCGGGTCGTCGCCCGGACCTACGAGCCCGGGATGCCGCAGCTGTGCCGGATGCCCGGCATCAACTACTTCTACGCCGCGATGCTCACCGGCACCCTCGACGACGTCGACCGCACCGTCGGCGCCGCTGTCCGCACCTGCCGTGAACACCCCGGTATGGAATGGGAGTTGGCGTTCTGCCTCCAGCTGCGCGGCAATCTGCTGGCCAACCGCGCCGACCGGGCCGCCGACGGCGCCCGCGACGCGGACGAGGCCCTGGAGATCTACCGCCGCCTCGGCGACGCCTGGGGCGCGGCCGAGGCGCTCGGCGCCCGCGCGGAGGCCCGCGAGCGGCACGGCGAGTTCCAGGCCGCCTACGACGACTACCAGGAAGCCCTCGTCCACGCCGAACTCCTGGGCGCCCGCACCCAGATGGCGGTGCTGCGGGTGCGGCTCGCCTCGGTCCTGCTGGAGAGCGACGACGCCGCCGACACCGCGCGCGGCGAGGCCATCCTGCGCGAGATCATCGCCCAGACCTCCGGCGTCGTCGGCGAGGCCCACCCCGCCGCCCGGCTCTTCCTCGGCAGCTGGCTCGGCATGACCGGGCGCTATACCGAGGCCCGTGAGCAACTCGGGCTGCTGCGCGAGGAGTTCGCCCTCTCCCACTTCGTCGTCTTCGACGCCTTCATCCTCGGCGTCGAGGCCTGGATGGACGCCGTCGAGGGCCACACCGAGCGGGCCCTGCAAGCCGTCCGCAAAGCCCTCGCCGCCGCGGCCGACCCGCTCGCCGCGATCATCGCCCCGCACATGCAGTCCCTGCACCTGACGGTCGCCGCGATCGTGCTCGCCCAGTCCGGCGGCGGCCAGGCCGCGGATGCCGCCCGCTGCCTCGGTACCGCCGAACGGCTGCGCCCCGGCGGCTACTTCGCCGGCCGCGCGGAACGCGAGATCCGCGACACCGCCGTCCGCCGGACCAGGTCGGCGCTCAGCGAGGAGGCGTACGCGACCGCCTACGCCGAAGGCGGCGCCCTCTCCTACGAAGAAGCCGCCGCCCTGGTCTGAGAAACCTGTCGACCTCAGGTCTTGGTGCGGAACTTGTGGATCGCGACCGGCGCCATCACCAGCGTGATCGCCGCCGACCAGCCCAGCGTCACCCACAGGTCGTGCGCCACCGGACCGCCCACCATCAGTCCGCGCGCCGCGTCGGCGAGCGTGGACAGCGGGTTGTAGTCGGTGAACGCACGCAGCCAGCCCGGCATCGAGTTGGTCGGCGCGAAGATCGACGAGCCGAACTGGAGCGGGAACAGCACCAGGAACCCCATCGCCTGCACGGACTGCGCGTTCTTCATGATCACGCCGAGGGTGAGGAACACCCACATGATCGAGGAGGCGAAGACCGCCGAGAGCCCGACCGCCGCGAGCAGCCCCGGCCAGCTGTTGATGTGGAAGCCGACCAGCAGCGCGACGACCATCAGCACCGCCGTCGCGAACAGCATCCGCACCAGCTCCACCGCGATCTTCGCGAAGAGCACCGAGCCGCGGCCTATCGGCAGCGACCGGAACCGGTCCATGACACCGGAGTTGAAGTCCTGGCTGAACCCCGTCCCCACGCCCTGCGACAGCGTCATGCTCATCATCGCGATCATGCCCGGGATGACGTACTGCACATAGCCGTCCTGCCCGCCGCCGAGCGCCTGCCCGATCGAGCCGCCGAAGACGTACACGAACAGCAGCGTGAAGATGACCGGCATCAGCAGAGCGTCGGCCATCGACTCCGGGTCCTGCCTGATCCACAGCAGATTGCGCCGGATCAGCGCCCCCGTGTGCCGCAGGTGGCCGCGCAGCGGGATACGGGCGTTGACAGGGGCGGGGGCGGCGGCTGTGGTCGCGCTCATACGGCGACCTCCTCACGGTCGTCGGCGGGCAGTCCGGTCTGCGGGGCGCTCGCGCGGTGCCCGGTCAGCGACAGGAACACCTCGTCCAGGCTGGGCAGTTCGGTGCTGATCGCGGAGAGCGTGACCCCGCGCGAGGTGACCGCGCCGACGACGGCCGTCAGCTGCTCGTCGCTCAGGATCGGCACCAGCAGGGCGCCGCCCGCCGTGTCCACCGTCGGCGCGGCGAGGCCGGTGATGCCGAGGTCGTCGAGGAACACCGACAGCGGCCGGAGGTCACCGGCGTCGGCCGGCCTGATCCGCAGCGTGCGCCCGCCGACCTTCGCCTTCAGCTCGTCGATCGCGCCGGCCGCGACGACCTTCCCCCGGTCCACGACCGTCAGCTCGGTCGCCAGCTGCTCGGCCTCCTCCATGTACTGCGTGGTCAGCAGGACGGTCACGCCGTCCCCGACCATGCTCTTGACCTCGTCCCACACCTCGTTGCGGGTGCGCGGGTCGAGCCCGGTCGTCGGCTCGTCCAGGAACAGCACCTGGGGCCGCCCGATCATCGACGCCGCCAGGTCGAGCCGGCGCCGCATGCCCCCCGAGTACGTCTTCGCCGGCCGCTTGGCCGCCTCCGTCAGCGAGAACCGCTCCAGCAGCTCGTCGGCCCGCGCCCGCGCGGCCTTGCGCGGCAGGTCCAGCAGCCGCCCGATGAGATACAGGTTCTCCCAGCCCGGCAGCTTCTCGTCGACCGACGCGTACTGCCCCGTGAGCCCGATCACCCGGCGCAGCTGGCGGGGCTGGCGGACGGCGTCGTAGCCGGCCACCGTCGCCTCGCCCGCGTCCGGTGTGATGAGCGTCGAGAGGATCCGCACCAGGGTGGTCTTCCCGGCGCCGTTCGGCCCGAGCACCCCCATCACGGTCCCCTCGCGGACCTCCAGATCGACCCCGTCCAGCGCCTTGGTCTCGCCGTAGTGCTTGACCAGCCCCCGTACGGTGACGGCGCTTCCCCCGCCGCTGGGCTTGATTTCCTTCATGCCGACCACGGTGCCAGCCCCCACCGACAAAGCACCGACAGGCCGCCGACAAGCAGGCACTCAGTGCCGTACGGCCTCCGCGCCGTCCACCGGTACGTGCCCGGCCACCACGCGCTCGTGTCCGTGCAGCGGGGCCCGGCGCCGGTCGACCGCGTACGCCGCCCCGGCGACCCCGAGGCCCAGCACCGCCAGCGCGGCGCCCGCGAGCGCCGGGGACGTCACGCTGAAGCCCGCCGCCAGGGCGAGCCCGCCGATCCAGGCGCCGCCCGCGTTGGCCAGGTTGAACGCGGCCTGGTTCGCGGAGGACGCCAGCGAAGGAGCCGTGGACGCCTTCTCCATCACCATCAGCTGGAGCGGCGAGCCGGTGATGAAGGCCGAGACGCCCAGCAGCGTCACCGCGAGGGCCGCGCTCCACCGCGTCGCCATCAGCGCCGGGAACAGCGCGAGGACGGCCGCGAGGGAGGTCATGCCGCCGAACAGGGTGCCGCGCAGCGAGTGGTCCGAGAGCCGGCCGCCGACCAGGTTGCCGATGGTCGCGCCGACCCCGAACAGCGCCAGCAGCAGCGTCACGCTGGAGGCGGCGTACCCGGCGGAGTCCGTGAGCATCGGCGTGATGTAGCTGTACGCCGAGAACAGCGCGCCGAAGCCCGCGATCGTCGTACCGAGCGCCAGCCACACCGGCAGCGACCGCAGCGCGGCGAGTTCGCCCCGGACGCCCGTCGTGCGGACCTGCTGCGGGCCGTCGTCGGGGATGAGCAGGGCGAGGGCGGCGATGGCGGCCAGGCCGATGGTGCTGACCGCGAGGAACGTGGCGCGCCAGCCGAAGTGCTGGCCCATGAGGGTCGCGGCGGGGACGCCCGCGACGTTCGCGACGGTCAGGCCGAGGAACATCAGCGAGACCGAGCGGGCCTTGCGCTCCGGCGCGGACAGCTGCGTCGCGACGACCGCGCCGACGCCGAAGAACGCGCCGTGCGGCAGCCCGCTGAGGAAGCGGGCGGCGAGGAGGGAGTCGTAGCCGGGGGCGAACGCGGAGAGGGCGTTGCCGGCCACGAAGAGGACCATCAGGCCGATCAGGACCTTGCGGCGGGCCATGCGCGAGGTGAGCGCCGCGAGCAGCGGGGCGCCGATCACCACGCCGAGGGCGTACGCCGAGACCAGGTGGCCGGCGGAGGGGAGGGAGACGTCCAGGTCGTATCCGACGTCGGGCAGCAGGCCCATCATCACGAACTCGGTGGTGCCGATGCCGAACGCGCCGATCGCGAGGGCGAGCAGGGCCAGGGGCATGGAAGGAGAGGCCTTTCGGGAGGCTGAGCGGAGGCAGGGCAGAAGGGGGCGGTACGTTTATCGTAACGCCTGTTTGTTCATCGTCGGAACAAACACTGCCTCGCGCTCTATTCCCCAGGGTTACGGCGCGGTGTCATTTGTAATTACATCAGCTCAAACACGTCAGCTCGTGCGGAGGTCCACCCGCGCCGCCACCGGCAGATGATCGCTCCCCGTCGCCGGCAGCGTCCACGACGTCACCGGCTCCACCCCCTGCACCATGATCTGGTCGATCCGCGCCATCGGGAACGCCGCCGGCCAGCTGAAGCCGAAGCCGCTGCCCGCCGCGCCCTGCGTGGAGCGCATCTGGGAGGTGACCGCGTTCAGGGAGCGGTCGTTCATCGTGCCGTTGAGGTCGCCCAGGAGGATCTTGCGCGGCAGCCGTTCGTCCTTGATGGCCTCGCCGAGCGCGTTGGCGCTCTTGTCGCGCTGCCGGGCGGTGAAGCCGGCCTCCAGCTTCACGCGCACGGACGGGAGATGGGCCACGAAGACGGCGATGTCGCCCTCCGGCGTCGTCACCGTCGCCCGCATCGCCCGCGTCCACCCCAGCTCCAGGTCGACCGCCTTGACCGCGCTCACCGGGTACTTGCTCCACAGCCCGACCGTGCCCTGCACCGAGTGGTACTGGTAGGTCGCCGCGAGCGTGCGCTCGTAGGTCGGCACCGCCGACGCCTTCAGCTCCTCCAGCGCCACCACGTCCGCCCCCGAGGCGGCGACGTCACGGGCGGTGCCGGCCGGGTCGGCGTTGTCGGCGTTCACGTTGTGGGTGGCGACCGTCAGGTCACCGCCGGTGCCCGTGCGGTCCACCAGCAGCCCGCCGAACGCGTTCAGCCACACCGCGACGGGCAGGACGACCGCGATCAGCGCCGTGGCCGAGCGGCGCACCAGCGCCAGCAGGAGCAGCAGCGGGACGGCCAGGCCCAGCCAGGGCAGGAACGTCTCGATGAGGCTGCCGAGGTTGCCGTAGCGGTTGGGGATGTGCGAGTGCAGCAGCAGCACCCCGGCCAGCGCCAGCGCGCACGCGGCGAGGATCAGCCCGCGCCGCCACACCCGCCGGTCGCGCCAGCCCGACAGCCACCGGCCGGTCAGGCGCCGGAACCGGTTTCCCCGCTGCTCGGACCCCGAGCCGCCGTTTGCCGTCTCCGCCAGATACGCCTGTTGCGCCATACCGCGATCGCCCTCACTGCCTGCCGTGCCACACCGTCGTCCCCCGGGTACGACCCTAGGGGATGATCGGCGCTGATCCGGTCGTCACATGACGACCACATGCGGAGTCAGACGGTCGTGGCCCGGTGCGCAGTTGCGTCATCCCTGTTCGGAGCCTTGACTGTGACGGAACTCAGACATTCGGATTAATCGGCGGGCGAGCTGACGGGCTGTAGCCCGGTGAGCAGAGTGTCCACGATGTCCCGGGCCAGCCCCTCCTTCAGATCCCCGTCGGGGCGCAGCACCGTGCGCACCAGCATCGGGCCGACGAAGATGTCGTTCAGGAGTTCCACGTCGACGTCGGCGCGCAGCTCGCCGTTCGCCTGGCCCCGGCGCAGGACTTCGAGGCCCATGAGGCGCCGGGGTTCGACGACGATGCTGTGGTAGGCCGCCCAGATCTTCGGGCTGCTCTTCATCTGGGCGTGCACGTTGTGCAGGATCGCCGAGGTGCGGTTGGCCAGGCCCCGGCGGCGCAGGGCCTCCAGGAGCGTCACGAGGTCGTCGCGCATGCTGGTGCCGGGCAGTTCGGGGTCGTCGGGCTCGGCGGCCCGCACCACCTCGACGAACAGCTCCTCCTTGCCGCTCCAGCGGCGGTAGATCGCCGCCTTGCCGACCCCGGCGGTGCGGGCGATCCGCTCGATGGACAACTCGCCCAGCGGCACGCCCTCTTCGAGGAGCTTCATCGTCCCTTCGAGGATCGCGCGCTCCACGGCCTCACTGCGCGGCCGGCCCCTCGTGATGCTCACGTCACCCGTCCTCTCCTCGTGCCACCAGGGCAATTGTCCGCCCCCGTGACCTCGCGCGTCACCGCACCAACTCGCCCTTGTGCTCCGCCTCCTGCCCGGACTTCGGCCGGCCCGGCAGGAAGACGGCGACGACGACGGCGCCGATCAGCGCCACCCCGGCCCCGCACAGCGCGGTCACGTGCATCGCGTGCAGGAACGCGTCGTACGCCGGAGTGACCAGCCCCCTGCCCTGGGCGCCGAGCTTGGCGGCGACGCCGAGGGTGGCCTCGATCGACTCGCCCGCCGTCTCCCGTACGGCGGGCGGCAGTTGACCGAGGTGGCGCTCGACCCCGTTGCGGTAGGTCGTGGACAGCACCGAGCCGAGCACGGCGATCCCGAGCGCGCCGCCGACCTGGCGGAAGGTGTTGCTCAGCGCGGACGCGGAGCCGGCCTTCTCGCGCGGCAGGGCCTGCATGATGACCACCGACGTCGGCGTCATGATGTGCGCCATGCCGGCGCCCATGAGGAAGAACACGATCTCCAGCAGCCAGATCGGCGTGCTCTTCCCGAACGTCGCGAACGCCATCAGCGTCGCCGCCAGCAGCACCAGCCCGCCGGTCGTCGTCGCCTTGTTCCCGAACCGGTCGACGACCAGCCGGGCGCGCGGCGCGAAGATCAGCTGGGCGACCGCCAGCGGGAGCAGCAGCAGACCGCTCTCCAACGGCGAGTACCCGCGCACGCTCTGCGTGTAGAACACCGAGAAGAACGTCACGCCCATCAGCGCGAAGAACACCAGCGTGATCGCGGCGATCGCGGCCGAGAACACCTTGTTCTTGAAGTACCCGATGTCGATGGACGGATGGTCGCTGCGCTGCTCGTGCACGACGAACCCGGCCAGCACCGTGAGCCCGGCGAAGATCGTCACGAGCACGGCCGGGTCCGTGAAGTCCGCCAGCTGGCCGCCCTTGATGATGCCGTACACCAGCAGCACGAGGCCGACGACGGACAGCGCGACGCCCACCGGGTCGATCCGCCCGGGATTCGGGTCGCGGGAGTCGGGGACCAGCCAGATCATCAGCGCGATCGCGGTCACCACGATCGGCACGTTGATGAGGAACACCGAGCCCCACCAGAAGTGGTCGAGGAGCAGCCCGCCGGTGATCGGGCCGATCGCGATCGCGAGGCCGACGCCGCCCGCCCAGATGCCGATCGCCTTGGGCTGCTCGTCGCGCTCGAAGACGTTCATCAGCACGGCCAGCGTCGCGGGCATCACGCACGCGGCGCCCAGCGCCATCAGCGCCCGGAACGCGATCAGCGCCCCCGGCGAACCCGACTCGGCGGCCAGCGCCGAGCCGATCCCGAACACCGCGAGCCCGCCGAGCAGGATCTTCTTGCGGCCCAGCCGGTCGCCCAGCAGCCCCGCCGAGAACAGCAGGCCCGCGAAGACGAGCGTGTAGGCGTTGATCGCCCACTCCAGCTCGCTCTGCGTCGCGCCGAGCCCCACCGGGGCCGGGGTGGAGATGGTCTTGATCGCGACGTTCAGGATCGAGTTGTCGAGGACGACGATCAGCAAGCTCAGCATCAGCACGCCCAGGATCGCCCAGCGGCGCCGGTGCACGGCCTCCGGGACGGTCGGGGCGGGAGCAGGAGAAGTCATGCCACGAGCCTAGGTCAATTCCGATACGGTGCCGTTCCGTATCGGAATTGCTTTACCCGACCCTTACCTGTACGTGGGGCGGATCACTGTCCACCGGGGTCCTCTGGTCCCCGCGAGGGCGAAGTGCCACCATGGGAGTGATCCGGGGACGCCGTAAGGGCGCCTCGAGATGACATAAGGAGCCGTTCACCATGACGCAGCTTCCGGCTGCCCAGAACACCTCCTCCGACGGCAGCAAAGCGCTGTACGGAGGCAAGGGCACCCGCCGCATCACGGTCCGCGACCTCGCCCTCGCCAAGGAGCGCGGCGAGAAGTGGCCCATGCTCACCGCCTACGACGCGATGACCGCGAACGTCTTCGACGAGGCCGGTATCCCGGTCATCCTCGTCGGCGACTCGGCGGGCAACTGCCACCTCGGCTACGAGACCACCGTGCCCGTCACCCTCGACGAGATGACGATCCTCTCGGCGGCCGTCGTCCGCGGCACGAGCCGCGCGCTCGTCGTCGCCGACCTGCCCTTCGGCTCCTACCAGGAGGGCCCGGTGCAGGCGCTGCGCTCGGCGACCCGGCTGGTCAAGGAGGCCGGCGCGGGCGCGGTCAAGCTGGAGGGCGGCGAGCGCAGCCACGCCCAGATCCAGCTCCTCGTCGAGGCCGGCATCCCGGTCATGGCCCACATCGGCCTGACCCCGCAGTCCGTCAACGCCATGGGCTACCGCGTCCAGGGCCGCGGCGAGGAGGCCGCCCAGCAGCTGCTGCGCGACGCCAAGGCCGTCCAGGACGCGGGCGCCTTCGCCGTCGTCCTGGAGCTGGTCCCGGCGGAGCTGGCCGCCGAGGTGACGCGGGTCCTGCACATCCCGACCGTCGGCATCGGCGCGGGCCCCGACACCGACGCGCAGGTCCTCGTCTGGACGGACATGATGGGCCTGACCTCCGGGCGGGTACCGAAGTTCGTCAAGAAGTACGCCGACCTGCGGGCCGTGATGACGGACGCGGCGAAGGCGTACGCGGAGGACGTGGTCGGCGGAACGTTCCCGCTGGAGGAGCACTCGGTGCACTGAGCTCCGCCGGATGTGCCGTGAGGGGCCGTCGTCCGGGTGCGGCCGCGTCGTGGCCGGTCGCGCCCCGCGGCGGAGCCGCTGACAGATACCGCCCCGCGCCCCTCGGGCGGCGCTGCCGGACCGCGGTCGCCTTCACCGGGTCCGCCTGGCCACTGCGGCACCAAAGCAGCCCGCCGGTCTTCCCCCAGCCGGCGGGCTGCTTCTGTTTCTTCGGAGCCGGTTATACCGACTCGCGCCAGCCGTTGGTGATCGGCAGGCGGCGGTCCTTGCCGAAGCCCTTCGCGGAGATCTTCGTGCCCGGCGGGTACTGGCGCCGCTTGTACTCGGCGGTGTCGACCATGCGGAGCGTCCTGACGACCAGTTCGCGGTCGTAGCCGGCGGCGACGATCGCGTCGGCGCCCTGGTCGCGGTCGACGTACAGCTCCAGGATCGCGTCCAGGACCGGGTAGTCGGGCAGCGAGTCGGTGTCGACCTGGCCGGGGCGCAGTTCGGCGCTCGGCGGCTTGCTGATCGAGTTCTCCGGGATCGGCGGGGTCTGGCCGCGCTCGGCGGCGGCCCGGTTGCGCCACTCCGCGAGCCGGAAGATCGACGTCTTGTAGACGTCCTTGATCGGGCCGTACGCGCCCACCGAGTCGCCGTACAGCGTCGAATAGCCCACCGCCAGCTCGGACTTGTTGCCGGGGGCGAGGACGATGTGGCCCTCCTGGTTGGAGATCGCCATCAGCAGCGTGCCGCGCAGCCGGGACTGGAGGTTCTCCTCGGCGAGACCGGTCAGCTCGGTGGCGGACATGTACGCGTCGAACATCGGGGCGATGGGGACCGTACGGAAGTTCAGGCCGGTGCGCCGGGCCAGCTCCGCCGCGTCGCCGATGGAGTGGTCCGAGGAGTACTTCGACGGCATCGCGACGCCGTACACGTGGGCGGCGCCGACCGCGTCGCAGGCGAGGGCGGCGACCAGGGCCGAGTCGATGCCGCCGGACAGGCCGATCAGGACCGACGTGAAGCCGTTCTTCTCGACGTACGCGCGCAGGCCCACGACGAGCGCCGAGTAGACCTCCTCGTCGTCGTCCAGGCGGTCCGCGTAGGCGCCGGCCATCGTCGGCTCGTACGCCGGGACGGGCTCCTCGCTGAGGATCACGCGGTCGATGCGCAGCCCGTCGTCCACCACACCGCTCGGGGCGGGGGTCGAGGCAGCGGGGAGGTCCAGGTCGAGGACCACGCAGCCCTCGGTGAACTGCGGGGCGCGGGCGATCACTTCGCCGGAGGCGTCGACGACGATCGAGTCGCCGTCGAAGACCAGCTCGTCCTGGCCGCCCGTCATCGCCAGGTAGGCGGTCGTGCAGCCGGCCTCCTGGGCGCGCTTGCGGACGAGCTCCAGGCGGGTGTCGTCCTTGTCGCGCTCGTAGGGGGAGGCGTTGACCGACAGCAGCAGGCCGGCCCGGGCGGAGCGGGCCGCCGGGACCCGGCCGCCGTCCTGCCACAGGTCCTCGCAGATCGCCAGCGCCACGTCGATCCCGCGCACCCGCAGCACCGGCATGGTGTCGCCCGGCACGAAGTAGCGGAACTCGTCGAAGACGCCGTAGTTCGGCAGGTGGTGCTTGGCGAAGGAGAGGACGACCTCACCGCCGTGCAGCACCGCCGCCGCGTTGCGCGGGGCGCCGGCCGGCTGGCCGTACTTCGGCTGCGCGGCCTCGGAGCGGTCCAGGTAGCCGACGACCACCGGGAGCTCCCCGAGGCCCTCCTCGGCGAGCTGGGCCGCGAGCGTCTTCAGGGCCGCGCGGGAGGCCTCCACGAAGGAGGAGCGCAGGGCCAGGTCCTCGACGGGATAGCCGGTCAGCACCATCTCGGGGAACGCCACGAGATGCGCACCCTGCTCGGCGCAGTGCCGGGTCCAGCGGAGGACGTTCGCGGCGTTACCGGCGATGTCACCGACGCGCGAGTCGATCTGGTTCAGAGCGAGGCGAAGTTGAGGCACGCCGCCCAGTGTAATCGTCAGAGCGACGCGATGGGGTGGCGCACGGTGTCGGGCACCTCACTGCGGAAGACCCGGCCGTACGCCACCCCGTGCGGGAGCTACTTCTTCTTGTACGACTCCACGTAGCCCGGGGCGGGCGAGCCCACGCCGGTCACGTCGTCGTAGCCGGTCACGGCCGACAGCGAGCTGTCCTTGCCGAGGCTGCGCACCGAGGTGGTGACACCGCCGGTGGCGTCGTAGCCGTTCACGAAGTCCAGGCGGGCGACCGCCAGGCCGGAGCCCGTGGGGTTGTCCGTGACGTCGTGGTAGGCCGGGGAGCCGTAGCGGGCGTAGATCTGCGGGTTGGCGAAGCCGATGGCCTTGCCGCCGCGCGCCTGCTGGGCGAGGGCCTGGACGGCGGCGATCACCGGCGAGGCCAGCGAGGTGCCGCCGATGCGGTACTCGCTGTACTGCTGCGAGCCGTCGGGGAAGGTCTGCGTCTGGCCCACCTTGAAGCCGGTGTTCGGGTCGGCGATCGCGGCGATGTCCGGGACCACGCGGTTACCGCTCGCGCTGTTGGCCTTGGCGAGCGCGTCCGGGACGACCCCCTTCTGGTAGAAGGGCTGCGCGACGGTCTTGCTGGTGCCGCCGCCCGCGCCGGAGGTGTAGGCGCCGGGGAAGTTCGTCCAGCTCTTGCCGTCGGCCGACAGGACGGCCTTCTCGGTGCCCCAGCCGGTCTCCCACAGGTACGTGTCGCCCTTGCCGACCGCCAGCGAGGTACCGCCGACCGCCGTCACCCACGCGGAGTTCGCCGGGGTGTCGACCTGCTTGGTGCCGGTGTGGGCGACCTCGTCGCCGTTGTCGCCGGAGGAGAAGTAGAAGCCGATCCCCTCGACCGCGCCGAACTGGAACACCTGGTCGTAGGCGGCGGCCAGGTCGGGCGTCTGGTTGGCCTCGACGTCGCCCCACGAGTTGGAGACGATGTCGGCGAGGTGCTTGTCGACGACCTTGTGCAGGGCGTCCAGCAGATCGTCGTCGGAGCAGGAGGCGGCGCCCACGTAGGTGACGTCCGCGTCCGGCGCGACCGCGTGCACGGCCTCGACGTCCAGGGTCTCCTCGCCGTACCAGCCGGCCGCGTCGCACCCGTCGGCGCCGGTGTTCGTGTACGTAGGCGGCAGCACCTGCTTCAGCTGGCCGGTCTTCCAGCGGGCGTCGCCGTGCGCCTTCGCGTACGTCGCCGCGTCGAACGCGATCGTCGGCGAGGCGTAGGCGTCCGTGATGGCGATCTTCACGCCCTTGCCGGTGTACTTGCCGGCGCCGTAGGCGGCCCGCAGCTGCTTGCCGGTGTAGCCCTCGACCGCGTACGGGATCTTCGCGCCGTAGGCGGCCGGCAGGGCGGCGGCGACGTTCGAGCCGTAGTACGACGAGAACGGGCCCGAGTTCTTGAACACCGTGCTGGGCGCGGGGAGCGTGTCCTTCGCGGTGGCCCGGTGCGGCGCGTTGTCGAGGCCGGTCACGGTCAGCACGGCGCCGTCGAGGCCGGCCGGGGCGCTGGCCGCCTTGGCGGGGGCGTGGTAAGTGTGCCCGCCCTTGCTGTAGTTGTGCAGCTGGGTGCCGAACGCCTTCTCGGCGGCGGCCACTTCACCGGTCACGGACACGTAGTGCGCCGTGGTGCCGGTGACCTTGAGCCCGGACTGGGTCAGCCACCGCTGAACGGCTTTGACCTGCGCGGGAGTCGCCCCGAAACGGGACTGCGCGGCCGGTGCGCTCAGGTACTTGCCGTAGGACGGCGAGGCGGGGTCGGAGACCGCCTTCGCGTAGGCGGCGAGGCCCTTGGCGTCACCGGCGAAGTACACCCGGACGCTCACCTGGGCGGAGTCCGCGGTGGCGCCCTTGTCGGCCTGCGCGGTGGCCCACGCCGGCTTGGTCCCGGCCAGCGTGTCGCGGGCCGGGCCGTCCGCGGCGTGGGCCGCGGGTATGCCGAGCGCGAGGACGCCGGCGACCATGGGCAGTGTCGCTGCCAGGCTCACTCCGGCGCGCAGCGCGGCACGGTTGGATCTCATAGGACCCCCTGGGAAAAGTGGTTCGACGCGGGGTGGATCACCCGAGACGGCCACTCTCACGATGAACTGTCCATGCCAGGGGAATGGAAAACCCAAGAGGAGCCCAAGCGGGTTCCAGGTGGGCGGATTTGGGCGGTATGGCCGTGAACTGTAGGGAAAACCCTAGGGGGTTACTGTGAACGGGGTGTTGCGCACGGGTCCGCCGGGTATCAGCGAGTTTTTCGCTCGAGGGGTCAACGCGCCGCCGCCCCCCGCTCCTTGAGCATCCCCGCCATCAGATCGATCTCCGACTGCTGCGCCGCGACCATCCCCTGCGCCAGCCGCTTCTCCACCCCCACCGAGCACGTGGAGACACAGCCCTGCGCCATGTGCACCCCGCCCTTGTGGTGGTCGGTCATCAGCTGGAGGTAGAACACCTCCGCCTGCTTCCCGCTCAGCGAACGCAGCTTCTCCAGCTCGGTGTTGGTGGCCATCCCCGGCATCAGCGAACCGTCCTTCGCCTCCACCATGTCCCCCATCCCCATCCACGTCATCGGCGCCTGCGAGGACACCTTCGGCAGCCCCCACAGATCGAGCCAGCCCAGCAGCATCCCGCGCTGATTGGCCTGCGTCTGCGCGATGTCGTAGGCGAGCCGGCGTACCTCCTCGTCCTGCGTGCGGTCGCGCACGATGTACGACATCTCCACGGCCTGCTGATGATGGACGGCCATGTCCCGGGCGAACCCGGCGTCGGCCGAGTCGGCGGCCGGCACGCTCAGCGTCGTCGCCGAGCCGTTGTCCTCGGCCACCGCGTACGTGATGCCGCCGGCGGCGAGCAGCGCGGTCACGGCCGCGCCCGTGACGAGTCCCGTGGTCAGCTTCACTGGGCGAGCCCGCCCGTGCACGCGGCGCCCGGCTCCGGCGTCTGCTCGCCCTGGACGTACTTCGCGAAGAACTTGTCCACATCCGGATCGGCCGCCGACGTCACCGTCCGCTGGTGCCCCCACGCCGTCATCATGATCGGATCGGCCTGCTTGTCGTCCGGGCTCATCAGCGTGTACGGCGTCTTCTTCACCTTCTCCGCCAGCGCCTCGACATCGCTCTTCGCGGCCTTGCTGTTGTACGTCACCCACACCGCGCCGTGCTCCAGCGAGTGCACCGCGTTCATGTCGTTCAGCGCCTTGGTGTACACGTCACCGTTGCAGTTCTGCCAGATCGCGGCGTGGTCCCCGCCGACCGGCGGCACCGTCGGGTAGTGCACGGTCTTCGTCACGTGCGTGCGGCCCAGCGTGCCCTGCCAGGTCTTCACCCCGTCCGAGCCGGTCTTGAACGACCCCGATGCCTTCGCGTCGGCGGCGGCCTGGGCGTCGTTGTCGTCCTTGTTCTTCTGGATGACGAAGACACCGCCCGCGACCAGCGCGGCCACGGCCACGACGCTCCCGGCGATCACCAGCACCCGGCTGCGGCGCTCCCGGGCCTTCTCGGCCCGCCGCATCTCCTCTATTCGCGCTTTGCGCTCGGCACTGCCGGCCTTGTTCGTCTTGTTCGCGGAACCCATGGCTGTCTGTCCTTCTGGGCGGGCGGTGGGGGGTGTTCGATGCGTTCGAGTCCGGACGATGGTAATGGGGGAGTGGTCGATCGGGCGAGGTCCGGTCGGGGTGGGCGCCCCGGGCATTACGGATGTCCGTCCGAGCAGGCAAGATGGGGTACAGAGCGGTACACCTGGCGTATGTGAGGCGTTCAGGCGGAGGCCGGACGGCCGATCATGGTCGGCAACGCGCATGAAATGGTGTTGTGGTGTGATGCTCAGGTGCCCGACCGCCTCTCGAAGGGACCCGAGGCAGGCGGCCTGACCAGCAAGGATGGGGAAGCGGAAGATGGACAAGCAGCAGGAGTTCGTGCTCCGGACCTTGGAGGAGCGCGACATCCGGTTCGTACGCCTGTGGTTCACGGACGTACTGGGCTTCCTCAAGTCGGTCGCCGTGGCCCCGGCGGAGCTGGAGCAGGCGTTCGACGAGGGCATCGGATTCGACGGCTCGGCCATCGAGGGCTTCGCCCGCGTGTACGAGTCCGACATGATCGCCAAGCCCGACCCGTCGACGTTCCAGGTCCTGCCCTGGCGCGCGGAGGCCCCCGGCACCGCCCGGATGTTCTGCGACATCCTCATGCCCGACGGCTCCCCGTCCTTCGCGGACCCCCGGTACGTCCTCAAGCGCGCCCTCGCCCGCGCCTCGGACCTCGGCTTCACCTTCTACACCCACCCCGAGATCGAGTTCTTCCTCCTGAAGGACCGCCCCCTCGACGGCTCGCGCCCCACCCCGGCCGACAACTCCGGCTACTTCGACCACACCCCGCAGAACATCGGCATGGACTTCCGCCGCCAGGCGATCACGATGCTGGAGTCCATGGGCATCTCGGTCGAGTTCTCCCATCACGAGGGGGCGCCCGGCCAGCAGGAGATCGACCTGCGCTACGCCGACGCGCTGTCGACGGCCGACAACATCATGACGTTCCGCCTCGTCATGAAGCAGGTCGCGCTGGAGCAGGGGGTGCAGGCGACGTTCATGCCCAAGCCGTTCTCGGAGCACCCCGGCTCCGGTATGCACAC
Organism: Streptomyces sp. AMJ-169; assembly: GCF_055597585.1. Lineage (NCBI taxonomy): Bacteria > Bacillati > Actinomycetota > Actinomycetes > Kitasatosporales > Streptomycetaceae > Streptomyces > Streptomyces sp. AMJ-169. The sequence goes on along the minus strand of NZ_JBVLTJ010000006.1, from coordinate 504,040 downwards.
GCACCTCTCGCTGTTCGAGGGCGACCGCAACGCGTTCTACGAGTCCGGCTCGGAGTACCAGCTCTCCAAGGTCGGCCGCTCCTTCATCGCGGGCCTGCTGAAGCACGCGGCGGAGACGTCCGCGGTGACGAACCAGTGGGTCAACAGCTACAAGCGGATCTGGGGCGGCACGGAGCGCACGGCGGGCGCCGGCGGCGAGGCCCCCTCGTACATCTGCTGGGGCCACAACAACCGCTCGGCCCTGGTCCGCGTCCCCATGTACAAGCCCGGCAAGACGGGCTCGGCCCGCATCGAGGTCCGCTCCCTGGACTCCGGCGCGAACCCGTACCTGGCGTATGCGCTGCTGCTGGCGGCGGGCCTGAAGGGCGTGGAGGAGGGCTACGAACTCCCGGCCGGCGCCGAGGACGACGTCTGGGCCCTCTCCGACGCCGAACGCCGCGCGATGGGCATCGAGCCGCTGCCGCAGAACCTCGGCGAGGCGCTGACCCTGATGGAACGCAGCGACCTCGTGGCGGAGACCCTGGGCGAACACGTCTTCGACTTCTTCCTGCGCAACAAGCGGCAGGAGTGGGAGGAGTACCGGTCCGAGGTGACGGCGTTTGAGCTGCGGAAGAATTTGCCGGTGCTGTAGGGGATCACGCGGAGGGGGCCGACGGTCACGAACCGTCGGCCCCCTCCGCGTGCGTACCGGCTACTGGGGCTTGAACGACCGGATCTGGTAGTCGCCCTGGAGGTTGCCGCCCGCGACGGCCGGGGTGGACCCGACGCGGCTGTTGTAGTTCGTGTTCGTGTAGTACTGCACGCGATGCGCGGTCCCGTTCCAGAGCGAGCGCACCTTGTCACCGCGCCGGATGAAGGAACAGAGGTCAGCGGTGTTCGCCACCTGCGCCTGCGACCACTGACAGCGGGTGCCCCCGCCGTTCCAGTCGCTGTAGATGCAGAAGTACCCGGAGGTGCAGTTGTAGGCCGGCGGCACGGCGGGCGCCGCCACCGCGGCGGGCACGCTCCCGAGCACAGCCGCGAAGGCGGCGGCGGTGACGGCTAACGACTGGATGCGGCGCATGAAGTCTTCCTCTCCCTCATGGGCGGTGCGGATTTCTCACACCATTGGACAATCTTGGCCAATCGCCCAGAAGGTAAACGGAGAACAAAGAGTCGACATGTCGCTTAATAGGGTGAGCGGCGGTCCAAGGTACACATCCTGTACCTTGAGGGCATGGCTCTGAAGCGCACCAACGTCTACGCCGACGACGGCGACCTGGCCCTGATCAAGGACGCCGCCGCGCGCCTGGGCGTGCCGGAGGCGGAGCTGATCCGGGAGGGCATCCACCGGATCGCGCTGTCGCACCGGGTCTGGGACGAGCCGTTCGTCTCCGACGAGGAGACCTTCGACTTCGGCGGCCCCGTGGAGCGCGAGGAGGTGCGGGCGGCCGTGACCGAGGGATACGAGGCGAAGGAGCGCCGCAACAACGGGCGCGCCGCGTGATCGCCGTCGCCGACACCTCCGGGATCCTCGCCCTGTTCAACCGCTCCGACCCGGCGCACCACGCGGCGAGGAAAGCCGCCGACCAGTGCGGTTTCCTCGTGGCGACCCCGCTCGCCCTCACCGAGGTCCACCAGGTCGCCACCAGCCGCGCGGGCCGCGCCGCCGCCGACGCGATCCTCCGCTCGCTCACCGCGCGGGTGCGCCAATTGCGGCTGGTCCTCGCGCCGCCGACCCCCGAACTCCTCGACGCCGCCCTGACCGTGCGCGCCCGCTACGGCTCCCTCGACCTCGACCTGGTCGACGCGGTCAACGTCGCCCTGGCCGCCGAGTACGACACCGACGCCGTCCTCACCCGCGACCTCCGCGACTTCAGAGCCGTACGCCCCCTCGGCGGCCGGTACACCCACTTCCGGGTGCTGCCCGACGACCTCAGCTGATGAACGCCGGGGACACCGCCGCCGTGCTGATGCGTTGGGGCTTGCCCGTCCCGTCCGCCGGGAGTTCGTACAGGTCCGCCCCGTAGTCCCCGGGTAGCGCGTACACCACCGTGTGGTCGTTCTTCCAGACCGCCTGGTCGTCCACGCTTCGGGGCTCCGCCAAGGGGGTTTCTTGGAAAGTGTGCAGGTCCAAGGTGTACAGGTGCCACGGGGCGTCCTTCGGGAGGCCGGGGACGCGTTTTTTGTAGGTGATTTTGGTGGCGTCGGGGGAGAGGGACGGGCACTCCACGTTCTCGTGCAGGGTTGTTGCGGTGTGTGTGGTCAAGTCGCCCTTGATCAGGTATGTCTTGCCCTTTGTCGACAGTGTCGCGTAGAACGTGCGGTCGTCCCCCGCGAACGTCACGCCCCAGAAGTTGACGTCCGGCGCCCGGTAAGGGCGGCCGTCCTTCAGGACCCTGAACTCCTCCAGTGTCGGGATCAGCACCCCCGTACGCGTGTCCACGATCGCCGTGCGCGTCGAGAAGTTCGTCCCCGCGTACGAGTCACCGCCCACGAACGCCGTCCAGGCCGCGAAGTGACCGGTGGGGGAGACGCGGGCGCGGGAGGGGATGCCGGGGACGTCGTACCGTGCCCGCTCCTTGAGATGTGCGTCCAGGATCAGCGCGCGGTACGTGTCCGAGACCGGGCCGTGCTCCGCCTGGAGGCAGACTCCGGTGCCGGCGGCGGCGTAGAAGCGGAGGCATTTCAGGTGCGAGGCGGTGCGGGGGCCGGAGGGGGCGGTGACGGCCGAGATCTCGTCCCGGTGCGGGCCCCACGCCATGTTCCGGAACACCATCAGCCCTGGTGACGTCAGGTCCACCGCACCGGAGGTGACCTCCGGGCCGCCGGGCTGCGCCTGGTCGCGGCGCTCGGCACGTGCGGAGGCGTGCAGGACTGAGGCTACGGCGATGGCGGCTAGGACGAGTACGGCGGCGGCTAGGACGAGGAAGCGGTTACGGATGCTCATGTCGGGTTCCTCGCGATGTCGTCGGAGCTCGGGTGTACGGAACGCCTGTTCATGCCGGCCCTCGGGTGTACGGCACGCCTCTTCACGCCGGCCCTCGCGCTCGTGTCACGCCTGTTCACGCCGGACCCGGGGTTCGCGGCACGCCTCTTCACGCCGACCTCCGGGTGCGCGGCACGCCTGTTCATGCCGGACCCGGGGTTCGCGGAACGCCTGTCCACGCCGGACCCCAAGTTCGCGGAACGCCTCTTCACGCCCCCTCCCGCACCCGCAGCAACCCCACCGACACCACCGCCCCGCACGCCAGCACCCCCGCCGAAACCCCCAGCGCCGCCCGGTCCCCCCACACCGTCCACATCGCCCCGAACCCCAGCGAACACGCGAACCGCGCCGCCGACTGCCCCGTCTGGACCAGCGCGAGACCCGACGAGCGCAGCTCCTCCGGCACGCTGTCCGAAGCCGCCGCCATCAGCACCCCGTCGGTCGCCGCGTAGAACCCCCCGTGCAGCAACAGCACCAGATACGGCAGCGCCGACCCGTGCCAGGACGTCAGCAGCACCGCGTACGCGGCGAGCAGCGCGGCATGCCCGGCGAGGAACACACGCAGCCGCCCGGCCCGGTCGGCGAGCCGCCCCAGCGGCACCGCGAGCAGCAGGAACGCGGCGGCCGTACCGAGCGGCAACAGCGCGAACCAGCGGTCCGGCACCCCCAACCGCCGTTGCAGCAGCAGATACACGAACGAGTCACTGACGGTCGCGAGCCCGAGGAGCAGCGCGCAGAGTGTGGTGCGGCGAAGGGCGCGGTGGCGGAGGAGGGAGAGGGCGGCGCGGAGGGTGGGACGAGGGGCGCCCGGAACGCCGGAAGTCTCAGCGCGGGGTACGCCGGAAGTCTCAGCGCCGGGAACACCGGAAGCCTCAGCGCCGGGAACGTCGGAAGTCTCAGCACGGGGTACGCCGGAAGTCTCAGCGCGGGGTACGCCGGAAGTCTCAGCGCGGGGTACGCCGGAAGTCTCAGCGCCGGGAACACCGGAAGCCTCAGCGCCGGGAACGTCGGAAGTCTCAGCACGGGGTACGCCGGAAGTCTCAGCGCGGGGTACGCCGGAAGTCTCAGCGCCGGGAACACCGGAAGCCTCAGCACGGGGTACACCCGAAGCCTCAGCGCCCGGAACGCCGGACCCCCCGCCGCCAAGCCCCCTCGAAGCCCCGCCCCCGGCCCCACCCCCCGGCACGAACAGCACCAACACCACCACCCCCACCACCGCCACACAAAAACTCACCGTGAACACGGCGTCGTACCCCTCCACCGCCTCCCGCAGGATCAGGAACGCCACCAGCGGCCCCAGCAACGCCCCCGCCGTGTCCATCGCCCGGTGCACCCCGAACGCCCGCCCCCGGTTCTCCGCCGTGGACGACAACGAGATCAGCGCGTCACGCGGCGCCGTACGCAGCCCCTTGCCCGTGCGGTCCGCCGCGAGGATCAGGCCGATCGGGGTCAGGGAGTGCGCGAGCAGCAACAGGGGTTTGCAGACCGCCGAGAGGGCGTACCCGAAACCCGCCACCCACTTGTGCCGCCCCCCGCCCCGGTCCGCGAGATGCCCGCCCACCAGGCGGACGACGGCGGAGAAGCCGTTGTACACGCCGTCGAGGAGGCCGAAGCCCAGGGGGGAGAGGCCGAGACCGGCGACGAGGTACAGGGGGAGGACGGCGGTGACCATCTCGGAGGAGACGTCCGTGATGAGACTGACCGCGCCGAGCGCGAGGACGGTGGGGGCGACCCGGGCCACACGCGACCCCCGGAGCGCCGGGGACGCCCCCACCGACGGCTCGGACACCCGCGCCCCCGGCCCGGACACCGGCCCCTCGGACACCGGCCCCTTGGAAGAACGGCTGTCCGCTACATACACCTCAGGACGCCCAGACCCCGGAGATGTCCTTCGCGCCCGCCGCGTTCCCCGCATGGCTCGAAAGCCCCTGCGTGTCCTCGATCGTCCGCAGCAGGTCGTAGTGGTTGTACGTGGTCGCCGACGACGACCCTGCGGTCACCGGCTGCCCGTACAGCACCGTCGGGATCCGGTTCCCGGCGAGCCGGTTGTCCTCGTCGAAGGTGACGACGAGGAGGCTGTTGTGGGTCTTGGCCCAGCTCGCGTACGCGCCGAGGTTGTTCTTCAGCCAGGTGTCCCCGGTCCCGACCGAGCAGTCGTGCATGTCGCTGCACAGGTTCGGCACCACGAAGGAGACGTCGGGCAGGGCCGAGTAGTCGGTGGGGAACTGGGCGAACGTCTTGGCCGTGGAGGTCGGGACGTTGCTGAAGCCGAACCACGGGTTGTGCTTGCGCGCGTAGTCGCCGCTGCCGCACGTCGTCGAACCCTGGCTCGGCAGCGTCTCGTTGTAGCTGGCCCAGGTGCGGCCGGCCGCGATCAGCTCGGAGGCGAGGTTGGCGGCGGAGGAGAAGCCGGGGGTGTAGCAGCTGTCGTCGGTGATCCCCTGGGTCGAACCGGAGAACAGGGCGAAGTAGTTGGGCTGGCTCGGGTGCGTCTCGGCGTACGCCTGGGTGAGGTTGGCGCCGCCGGAGACGAGGGAGTTGATGTACGGCGCGCTGGAGGAGCCGATGACCTGGTTGTAGGCGTGGTTCTCGAACATCACCACGACCACGTGATCGGGGGACGGTACGGCCGCCGCCGCGTGGGCGGAGTCCTGGCCGAAGCCGGTCCAGACGCCGGCCGCGGCGGCGGTGAGAGCGGTGACGGACGCCAAAGCGGTGAGCGCACGGCGCAAAGGGGTGGTGCCGGACACATCGACCTCCGGTGGGGGGTGAGGCGGAGCTGACGGTGCGGGCAGATCATGTACACGCTAAAAATCGAGCGTACGACTTCGGCGGCCCACCCGGATGAAGTCCGCGTGAACTGCCGTGACGCGAACGCCCCCTGCCGCACGGACCGGCGCTCACCCCACCCCGGAGCGTTACGCTCGACGTTGATCGACCCGCCGTACGCCCGTGACAGCCAGGAGGCCGAGGATGACCGTGCCCGGTCGCCGCAGCAGCACCTTCAGCCGCCTGCTCCGGCACGGATTCACCGACCCCTCCGCCGCCGAACGCCTCCTGGACGGCGACGGACTCACCGCCGTCCGCAACGACCCGGTCCTCCTGGAGGCCCTCGGCGCGACCGCCGACCCCGACCTCGCCCTCCAGGGCCTCGCCCGCCTCCTGGAGGCCCAGCCCGGACCCACCGCCCGGCGGGAACTGCTCGACACGGTGATAGCGGCCAAACCGCTGCGCGACCGGCTGCTGGGCGTCCTCGGCTGCTCCGCCGCCCTCGCCGACCACCTCGCCCGCCACCCCCGCGACTGGGAGGTCCTGGTCACCTACGAGCCGCGCGACCTCCACCCGGGGGTGGAGGAGTTCGCCCGCGGACTCGCCGGCGCCGCCGACCCCGTCGCCCTGCGCGTCGCCTACCGCCGCTGCCTGCTCTCCATCGCCGCCCGCGACGTCTGCGGCACCACGGACCTCTCCGAGACCGCCGCCGAACTCGCCGACCTCGCCACCGCGACCCTGCGCGCCGCCCTCGCCCTCGCGAGCGCCGCCGCCCCCGCCGACGCCGCGCTGTGCCGGCTCGCCGTCATCGCCATGGGCAAGTGCGGCGGCCACGAGCTGAACTACGTCTCCGACGTCGACGTCATCTTCGTCGGCGAGGCCGCCGAGGGCGCCGACGAGGGGAAGGCGCTGCGGGCCGCGACGAAACTCGCCTCGCACATGATGCGGATCTGCTCGGAGACGACCGTCGAGGGCACGATCTGGCCCGTCGACGCCAACCTCCGCCCCGAGGGCCGTAACGGACCCCTCGTACGCACCCTCTCCAGCCACCTCGCCTACTACCAACGCTGGGCGAAAACCTGGGAGTTCCAGGCCCTCCTCAAGGCCCGCCCGGTCGCCGGCGACCTCACTCTCGGGCAGGCCTACGTCGACGCGCTCGCGCCGATGGTGTGGCAGGCCGCCGAGCGGGACAACTTCGTCGCCGACGTGCAGAAGATGCGCCGCCGCGTCGTCGAGAACATCCCCGCCGCCGAGGTCGACCGCGAACTCAAACTCGGCCCCGGCGGGCTGCGGGACGTCGAATTCGCCGTCCAGATGCTCCAGTTGGTCCACGGCCGCGCCGACGCCTCGCTGCGCAGCGGGACCACCCTGAACGCCCTCCAGGCCCTGGCGACGGGCGGTTACGTCGGCCGCGCGGACGCCGTCCAGCTCGACGAGGCGTACCGGTTCCTGCGCTCCATGGAACACCGCATCCAGCTCTACCGGCTGCGCCGCACCCACCTCGTCCCCGAACAGGCGGAAGACCTGCGGAGGTTGGGCCGCTCGCTGGGCCTGCGCGCCGACCCCGTCGCCGAGTTGACCCACGAATGGAAGCGGCACTCGGGCGTCGTACGGCGGCTGCACGAGAAGCTGTTCTACCGGCCGCTGCTCGACGCCGTCGCCCAACTCGGGCCCGGCGAGGTCAGGTTGAGCCCCGAGGCGGCCCGCGAACGGCTCGTCGCCCTCGGGTACGCCGACCCCGCCGCCGCCCTGCGCCACCTCGAGGCGCTCGCCTCCGGCGTCACCCGCAAGGCCGCCATCCAGCGCACCCTGCTGCCCGTCCTGCTCGGCTGGTTCGCCGACTCCGCCGACCCCGACGCCGGACTGCTCAACTTCCGCAAAGTGTCGGACGCGTTGGGCAAGACCCCTTGGTATCTGCGGCTGTTGCGCGATGAAGGCGCCGCCGCCGAGAACCTCGCCCGCGTCCTGTCCGCCGGGCGCCTCGCCCCCGACCTCCTCATGCGCGCGCCCGAGGCCGTCGCCCTCCTCGGCGACGGTGACGGCAGCGGTCTGGAGCCGCGCGGGCGCGCCCAGCTGGAACAGGAGATCCTCGCCAACGTGGGCCGCGCCGACAGCGGCGCCGACGGGGTGCGCGCGGCCCGCGGGGTGCGCCGCCGCGAGCTGTTCCGCACCGCCGCCGCCGACATCGTCGACTCCTACGGCACCGAGACCAACCCCGCCGAACCCGACCAGGGCGCCCTCGTCGACCGCGTCGGCGCCGCCGTCTCCGACCTCACCGCCGCGACCCTCGCCGGCACCCTGCGCGCCGTCGTCCGCGACGGCTGGGGCGACACCCTGCCCACCCGGTTCGCCGTCATCGGCATGGGCCGCTTCGGCGGCCACGAACTCGGCTACGGCTCCGACGCCGACGTCGTCTTCGTCCACGAACCCCGCGACGGCGTCGGCGAGCAGGAGGCCGCCCAGGCCGCCAACAAGGTCGTCTCGGAGATGCGCCGCCTCCTGCAACTCCCCAGCGCCGACCCGCCGTTGCTCATCGACGCCGACCTGCGCCCCGAGGGCAAGTCAGGACCGCTGGTGCGCACCCTCAAGTCGTACGAGGCCTACTACCGCCGCTGGTCCCTGGTCTGGGAGTCGCAGGCGCTGCTGCGGGCCGAACAGGTCGCCGGGGACGAGGAGTTGGGCGCCCGCTTCATCGCACTCGTCGACCCGCTGCGCTATCCGGCCGAGGGGCTCGGCGACGACGCCGTGCGCGAGATCCGGCGGCTGAAGGCGCGGATGGAGTCGGAGCGGCTGCCGAGGGGCGCCGACCCGAAGCTGCACACCAAGCTGGGGCCCGGCGGGCTCTCCGACGTCGAGTGGACCGTACAGCTCATCCAGCTGCGCCACGGCTGGTCGCGGCCCGGCCTGCGCACCACCCGCACCCGCGAGGCGCTGGCCGCCGCCCGCGCGGCGGACCTGATCGACGCCGAACACGCGGCCGTCCTGGACGAGGCGTGGGTGCTGGCGACGCGCGTGCGCAACGCGGTCATGCTGGTGCGGGGGCGGGCGGGGGACACCTTCCCGACCGAACCGCGCGAACTGGCGGCCGTGGGGCGGTACCTGGGGTACTCGGCGGGCCATGTGGGAGACATGCTGGACGCGTACCGGCGCACCGCACGGCGGGCCCGGGGGGTCGTGGAGGAGCTGTTCTACGGGGGCTAGGTCCCGTCGGGCACCGTCTGCGGCAGCGTGTACGGCAGCGATCCGTACCACAGCCGGGCGACCGTGAAGCCGAAGGCCAGGCAGATCATGCCGCCCACCGCGTCCAGCCAGAAGTGGTTGGCGGTCGCGACGATCACGGTCAGTGTCGCCATCGGGTAGAGCAGGCCGAGCACCCGCACCCACGGGATCTTGGCCAGCGCGAAGATGGTCAGGCCGCACCACAGGGACCAGCCGATGTGCATGGACGGCATCGCGGCGTACTGGTTCGACATGTGTTTCAGATCGCCGGAGGCCATCGAGCCCCACGTCTGGTGGACGACCACCGTGTCGATGAAGTCGCCGCCGTTCATCAGGCGCGGCGGGGCGAGCGGATACAGGTAGTAGCCGACCAGAGCCACCGCGGTGGTCGCGAACAGGACGAGCCGGGTCGCCGCGTACCGGCCGGGGTGCCGGCGGTACAGCCACACCAGGACACTGAGCGTGACGACGAAATGGAGCGTGGCGTAGTAGTAGTTCATCCCGACGATCAGCCAAGTCACCGAGTTCACGGCGTGATTGACCGACTCCTCGACGGCGATCCCCAGATCGTGCTCCACCCGCCAGATCCAGTCGGCGTTGCGCAGCGCCTGCGCCTTCTGTTCGGGGACGGCGTTGCGGATCCGGGAGTACGTCCAGTAGCTCACCGCGATCAGCAGGATCTCGAACCACAGCCGCGGCCGGCGGGGGGTGCGGATACGCCGGAACCGGGCCGTGACGGGATGAGGAAGGGCCTGATCACGGCCTTCCGGACTGGTCACGGTGGTTTCGCCCATGGACATGAAGTCTGCCAGAAAACGACTGTCCACCCGATCATCCCTTGGGTGGGTTCACCCCGCACGTCCTACGGCGAACAGACCGGGGCGAACTACACCCTGGGTACGAGAAGGCCCTTTCAGTCGCCCCGGGTCCGCGCCGACGCCGTCGACCCCCGTACCACCAGCTCCGGCATGAACACGAACTCGCTGTGCGGCGCCGGCGTCCCCCCGATCTCCTCCAGCAGCGTCCGCACCGCCGCCTGCCCCATCGCCGGGACCGGCTTGCGCACGGTCGTCAGCGGCGGGTCGGTGAAGGCGATCAGGACGGAGTCGTCGAAACCGACCACGGACACGTCCCGGGGCACCGCGAGCCCCCGCTGCCGGGCCGCCCGGATCGCGCCGAGCGCCATCATGTCGCTGGCGCACACCACGGCCGTGCAGTCCCGCCCGATGAGCGCGTCCGCGGCGGCCTGCCCGCCCTCCAGCGTGTACAGCGAGTGCTGGACCAGCTCCGTCTCGACCACGGCGGCCGCGAGCCCCAGCTGGTCCTGCATCGCGCGGACGAAACCCTCGATCTTGCGCTGCACCGGCACGAACCGCTTCGGCCCGAGCGCGAGCCCGATCCGGGTGTGCCCGAGCGAGACGAGATGGGTCACCGCGAGGGTCATGGCGGCCCGGTCGTCGGGGGAGATGAACGGCGCCCGCACCTTCGGCGAGAACCCGTCGACGAGCACGAACGGCACGCCCTGCGCCCGCAGTTGCTCGTAGCGCTGCATGTCGGCGGTGGTGTCCGCGTGCAGTCCTGAGACGTAGATGATGCCGGCGACGCCCCGGTCCACCAGCATCTCCGTCAGCTCGTCCTCGGTGGAGCCGCCCGGCGTCTGGGTCGCGAGGACCGGCGTGTACCCCTGCCCGGTCAGCGCCTGGCCGATGACCTGGGCCAGCGCCGGGAAGATCGGGTTCTCCAGCTCGGGGGTGATGAGACCGACGAGGCCCTCGCTGCGCTGGCGCAGCCGTACCGGGCGCTCGTAGCCGAGGACGTCGAGGGCGGCCAGCACGGACTGGCGGGTGGTGGCGGCGACGCCCGGCTTTCCGTTGAGGACCCGGCTGACCGTCGCTTCACTCACCCCCGCCTGCGCGGCGATGTCGGCAAGCCGTGTGGTCACAGACGTCGACTGTACCGGCCGGCGCCGGCCGCGCTGCTGTGGCATCGCGCTCCTCATGAAAGTGGTGGCAAGAGCTTGCAGAGTCTTTCATAGGTGCGAGCCGCTTGATCAGGGGCCTGCGGGGGCGGACTTGACAGGTTTCTTGCACTTTTTTTCTGCAAGGTCTTTCGTACGGCTTGCAACGCTGTTACGTTCCCTGACGCCTACCCGGGCATCACCCAAGGAGAGACACATGCGGCGTGGCAATGCGGCCACCGTGCTGGTGGCGACCGTCGCCCTCACGGCGACGGCCTGTGGCGGCGGCGGCGACGGCGGCGGCAAGACGTCCGGCCCGGTGACCATCACCTGGTGGGACACCTCCAACGCCACCAACGAGGCCCCCGCCTACCAGGCGCTCGTCAAGGAGTTCGAGGCCGCGAACAAGGACGTCAAGGTCAAGTACGTCAACGTCCCCTTCGACCAGGCGCAGAACAAGTTCGACACCGCCGCCGGTGCCTCCGGCGCCCCCGACGTGCTGCGCTCCGAGGTCGGCTGGACGCCCGCCTTCGCCAAGAAGGGCTACTTCCTCCCCCTCGACGGCACCCAGGCCCTCGCCGGCCAGGCCGAGTTCAAGCCCAGCCTGATCAAGCAGGCCCAGTACGAGGGCAAGACGTACGGCGTCCCCCTCGTCACCGACACCCTCGCCCTCGTCTACAACAAGTCCCTCTTCGCCAAGGCCGGCGTCGCCGCCCCCAAGACCTGGGACGAGCTGAAGACCGCCGCCGCGACCATCAAGGACAAGACCGGCGTGGACGGCTACTGGGGCTCCACCCAGGCCTACTACGCCCAGCCCTTCCTCTACGGCGAGGGCACCGACATCGTCGACGCGACCGCCAAGAAGATCACCGTCGAGTCCGCCGCCGCCAAGAAGGGGTACGCCACCTGGCTCGGCCTCTTCGACGGCAAGGGCCTGCACAAGGCCGACACCACCGCCGACGCCTACGCCCACATCCAGGACGCCTTCGTCAACGGCAAGGTCGCCGCGATCATCCAAGGCCCCTGGGAGATCACGAACTTCTATAAGGGCACCGCCTTCAAGGACAAGGCCAACCTCGGCATCGCCACCGTCCCCGCCGGCGGAGCCGGCAAGGCGGGCGCCCCCACCGGCGGCCACAACCTCTCCGTGTACGCCGGCTCCGACGCCGCGCACCAGAAAGCCGCCTTGCGCTTCCTGGACTTCATGACCTCCGCGCCGTCGCAGGCCGCGATCGCCCTGAAGAACTCCACCCTGCCGACCCGCGACGACGCCTACACCCCCGCCGTCAAGGCCGACCCGGGCATCGCGGGCTTCCAGACCGTCCTCGCCGCCGCCCAGCCGCGCCCCGCCCTCCCCGAGTACAGCTCCTTCCTCCCGCCGCTCGACACCGAACTGCTGAAGATCGCCGGCGGCAAGGAGTCCCTGGACCAGGGCCTCGCGAGCGCGGACCTAGCCATCCAGAAGCTGGTCCCGGACTTCAGCAAGTAGAGGCTGCGCAACCATGACCGTCGTCATCGACCGCGCGACCGGCAAGCGCCGCGGCGAGCGCGCCCCCCGGCCGGGCCCCGGGCAGCGCCTGAAGCGGGCCTACCAGCGGCACTGGTACGCCTACGCCATGATCGCCCCGGTCGCGATCGTCCTCGGCGTCCTCGTCCTCTACCCCCTGCTGTACGGCCTCTACCTCACCCTCACCGACGCAAACAGCCTCAACACCGCCCGCACGATCGGCGTCCACCACATCGACGCCACCTACAAGTTCATCGGCCTGCACAACTACGCCGACATCCTGTGGGGCCCGACCGCCTACGACCGCTTCTGGTCCCACTTCCTGTGGACCGTCGTCTGGACGGCCCTGTGCGTCACCCTGCATTACACGATCGGCCTCGGCCTCGCGCTGCTGCTCAACCGGAAGATGCGCGGCCGGACCCTCTACCGGCTGTTGCTCGTCCTGCCCTGGGCCGTACCGACGTTCGTGACCGTCTTCGGCTGGCGGTTCATGCTCGCCGACAGCGGCATCCTCAACACCGCCCTCGACGCCTTGCACCTGCCCACCCCGCAGTGGCTGGAGGACACGTTCTGGCAGCGGGCCGCCGCCGTCATGGTCAACACCTGGTGCGGGGTGCCGTTCATGATGATCTCCCTGCTCGGCGGCCTCCAGTCCATCGACAACTCCCTTTACGAGGCAGCCGAGATGGACGGCGCGAACGCCTGGCAGCAGTTCCGGCACATCACCCTGCCGGGCCTCAGAACGGTCAGCTCCACCGTCGTACTCCTCGGTGTCATCTGGACGTTCAACCAGTTCGCCGTCATCTTCCTGCTGTTCGGGAACACCGCGCCCGACGCGCAGATCCTCGTCACCTGGGCCTATTACCTCGGCTTCGGCCAGCAGCCGCGCGACTTCGCCCAGTCCGCCGCCTACGGCATCCTGCTGCTCGCCGTCCTGACCGTCTTCACCTCGTTCTACCGCCGCTGGCTGAACCGCGACGAGCAGCAAGCGATCTGAGGAGGCAGCCTTCATGAGTACGACGACCCGACCGCGCGGCACGGCCCGCCCGCTGACCTCCCTCGCCTCGCACGCGACCCTGGTCCTGGCCAGCCTCATCGCCCTGTTCCCGGTCGCCTGGCTGGTGTTCCTCTCGCTCGGCCCCGACAAGGACGACTACCTCCACCCCGGGCGCATCTGGTCCAAGATGACGCTCGACAACTACAGCTTCGTCCTGCGGCACACCAGCTTCTTCGACTGGCTGAAAAGCTCCCTCATCGTCTCCCTCGGCACGACCGTCCTCGGCGTCCTCGTCGCCGCCACCACCGGCTACGCCGTGTCCCGGATGCGCTTCCCCGGCTACCGCAGGTTCATGTGGGTCCTGCTGCTCACCCAGATGTTCCCGGTCGCCGTCCTGATGGTCCCGATGTACCAGATCCTCGCCGACCTCCAGCTCATCGACAGCTACCTCGGCCTGATCCTCGTCTACTGCTCCACCGCCGTGCCCTACTGCGCCTGGCTGCTCAAGGGGTACTTCGACACCATCCCCTTCGAGATCGACGAGGCCGGCCGCGTCGACGGGCTCACCCCCTTCGGCACCTTCGCCCGCCTCATCCTCCCGCTCGCCCGCCCCGGCCTCGCCGTCGCCGCCTTCTACAGCTTCATCACGGCGTTCGGCGAAGTCGCCTTCGCCACCACCTTCATGCTCGACGACAAGAAGTACACCCTCGCCGTCGGCCTCCAGAGCTTCGTCAGCGAACACGACGCCCAGCGCAACCTGATGGCCGCCACCGCCGTCCTCATCGCCCTCCCCGTCTCCGCGTTCTTCTACCTCGTCCAGAAGAACCTGGTCACCGGGCTCACCGCCGGTGGCACAAAGGGCTGACAAACAGCTGATTTTTACGAAACTCCCGCTCATGTCCTCCGATCCCTTTGATACGGATGGCCTGAGCCACGCCGATCCAGACCGAGCGACTAGCACAAGGACGCCATGAGCCAGCAGCACCCCGCAGCCGACCAGGCCCCGACGACCGCCGCCCCCGCCACCGCCCTGGCCCGCCGCCGGGACTGGTGGCGGGACGCCGTCATCTACCAGGTCTACCCGCGCAGCTTCGCCGACGCCGACGGCGACGGCACCGGCGACCTCCCCGGCATCCGCGCCCGCCTGCCCTACCTGCGCGACCTCGGCGTCGACGCCGTATGGCTCAGCCCCTTCTACGCCTCCCCGCAGGCCGACGGCGGCTACGACGTCGCCGACTACCGCGCGATCGACCCCATGTACGGCACGCTCCTCGACGCCGACGCCCTCATCCGCGACGCCCACGAACTGTCCCTGCGGATCATCGTCGACCTCGTCCCCAACCACTCCTCCGACCAGCACGAGTGGTTCAAACGCGCTCTGGAGGAAGGCCCCGGCTCCCCGCTGCGCGAGCGCTACCACTTCCGCCCCGGAAAGGGCGAGAACGGCGAACTCCCGCCCAACGACTGGGAGTCACTGTTCGGCGGACCCGCCTGGACCCGCACCCCCGACGGCGAGTGGTACCTGCACCTCTTCGCCGCCGAACAGCCCGACTTCAACTGGGACCACCCGGCCGTCGGCGACGAGTTCCGCTCCATCCTGCGCTTCTGGCTCGACATGGGCGTCGACGGATTCCGCGTCGACGTCGCCCACGGCATGGTCAAGGCGCCAGGACTGCCCGACATCGGCCACGGCGAACAGGTACGCCTGCTGGGCAACGATGTCATGCCGTTCTTCGACCAGGACGGCGTCCACGCCATCTACCGGCAGTGGCGCACCATCCTCGACGAGTACTCCGGCGACCGCATCTTCGTCGCCGAGGCCTGGACCCCGACCCTGGAGCGCACCGCGAACTACGTGCGCCCCGACGAACTCCACCAGGCCTTCAACTTCCAGTACCTCAGCACCTATTGGGACGCCGAGGCGCTGCGCGAGGTCATCGACCTCACCCTCGCCGCGATGCGCCCCGTCGGCGCCCCCGCGACCTGGGTCCTGTCCAACCACGACGTCACCCGGCACGCCACCCGCTACGCCAACGAACCCGGCCTCGGCACCCAGCTCCGGCTCGCCGGCGACCGCGCCCTCGGCCTGCGCCGCGCCCGCGCCGCCTCCCTGCTGATGCTCGCGCTGCCCGGCTCCGCGTACGTCTACCAGGGCGAGGAACTCGGCCTCCCCGACGTCGTCGACCTGCCCGACGAGGCCCGCCAGGACCCCGCGTACTTCCGCGCCGACGGGCAGGACGGCTTCCGCGACGGCTGCCGGGTGCCGATCCCCTGGACCCGCGAGGGCAGCTCCTACGGCTTCGGCCCGGGCGGCAGCTGGCTGCCGCAGCCGGCCGGCTGGGGGGAGCTGAGCGTGGCCGCGCAGGAGGGGGCCGAGGGGTCGACGCTGGAGCTGTACCGGACCGCGCTGGCCGTCCGGCGCTCGCATCCGGACCTCGGGGCGGGGGACTCGGTGGAGTGGCTGAAGGCGCCGCAGGGTGTACTCGCCTTCCGGCGGGGGGAGTTCGTGTGCGTCGCGAACACGACCGGGGGGGCGGTGCATGTGCCGGCGTACGGGCGGGTGCTGGTCGCCAGCGGGGAGGTCGAGGAGGGGGCCTCGGAGAGCAAGGTGCCGGGGGACACGACGGTGTGGTTCGGGGCCGAGTAGTCCTGGATGTACGGGAGTTGGCCGGCTCTCCCGGGAGAGCCGGCCAATTTGCTTCACGGGGTCCGCTACTTCCAGGTGTCGCTGACCGAGTACCCCGTCGAACCACCCGTCGTGTACGACCGGTTGGCCCCCGACTCCCACGTCACCGCCCCCGAGGCGTCCTTCTTCAGGTACTTGTACGCGAAGGCGGTGCTCTTCGGCACGATGACCGTCCTGGACCACACCGGGTACGACGCGGACGACAGCGGGATCGCGTCGGCGGTGTTCCAGGAGCCCAGCGAGGCGATCGAGCCGACGACGTAGACGTTGGTGCCCGAGACCGTGGTGGCGTTCTCGTTGAAGGTGACGTCGGTCGCGTCCGCGTTCGCCACGTTCCAGGAGTTGTTGAGGGTGAGCGCCGAAGTCCCGCTCGTGGCAGTCCTGTTGGCGTTCGACTCCCAGGTCACGGTGCCCGAGGAGTCCTTCTTGATGTACTTGTACTCGAAGCTGGTGCTGGTCGGTACGGACACTTGGCCCGACCAGACCGGGTAGCCGCTCGACGACAGCTGGATCGCCTTGGAGGTGTCCCAACTGCCCAGCGCGGCAAGGGAACCGACGACGTAGACGCTGGTGCCGGACGTCGTCGGCGCGTACGCGTTGAAGGTCGCGGCGACCGTCGACGAACCGCCACCGCCACCGCCGCCCGGGGTCTGGCAGGTGATCGGGCAGGTATAGGTGCCGTTGAAGAAGGCGATCGCGCCCTTGGCGGGGACGGTCAGCGAGGCGCTGCCGCCGGAGACGGTGACGGTGGTGCTGCCGCCGTCGATGACGTTCTTGTAGGTGCCGTCGGCCATCCCGGTCGTGAAGGAGTAAGTCGCCGCGGAGGAACCGTTGTTGACGGCGAAGAAGCCCTTGCCTGAGCGGCCGAACCCGATCACGCTCGACGACTTGGTCTGCCAGTCGGAGACCGCCGCCTGGTCGGTCGCGTTGTGCCAGGCGACCATCCCGACCACGGCCGTGTCCCGGTTCAGGCAGTACCACTGGCCGCCGGAGCAGTCCGTGTCCGTCACGAACCCGGCCGAGTTCGGCGGCGCCTGATCGCTCTGCGTCCACTCCCAACTCGCGTACACGGTGGGCGTCGACCACTTGTAGGCCAGCTGGAAGAGGTTCGCCAGCCGGTAGGTGTCGCCGTCCTTGTACGACAGGTGCAGGCCGTTGCGCTCGGTGTCGTGGTTCGTCACGAACGACACCGAGTTCGCGGCCGGGAGGATGCCGCTGCCCGAAATCGACGCCAGGTCACTGACGTTGCCCTGGAACGCCGACTTCAGCTTGCTCGCGTAGGTGAAGTCCAGGACGTCACCGGAGGGGTAGTAGTCGGCCGGCTGCGGGGTCGAGCCGGGGTAGATCTCCTGGAAGACGTAAGGGGCCGTCCCTGACGTGGTGTTGGTGAGCTTGCCCTCGATCGCCTTGAGGTCGGTCTCCGGGATGTGCTTGGCCGCGTCCACCCTGAATCCGTCGACGCCCAGGGCGAGTTGGGAGTTCAGGAAGTCGGCGAGGCCCGCGCGGACCGAGTCCGACTCGGTCTTCAGGTCGGGCAGGCCCAGGAGTTCGCAGTTCTGGACCTGCGTGAGGTTGGAGTAGTCCTGGATGGTCAGGTCGGACGTGGGGCACTGCGAGGAGTCGTGGTAGTCGCCCCGGCTCCAGTTGGGCGTCGCGTACTTGTTGCTGATCGTCGTCCCGTTGTAGCCGGTCCCGGTCTGGGCGGCCGTGTGGTTGATGACGGCGTCGGTGTATACCTTCACGCCCGCCGTGTGACACGCGTCGATCATCGCCTTGAACTTCGCCGCTGTCCCGAAACGGCTGTTCAGGCTGTACGAGTAGGGCTGGTAGACGTCCCACCAGTAGTACGACGGCTGCTTCAGCGACTCCTGGGGCGGCGCGACCTGCACGGCGCCGTAGCCGGCCGGGCCGAGCACGTTGGTGCACTCGGACGCGACCGAATCCCAGTTCCACTCCCACAAGTTGGCGATGACATCGCCTCTCGCGGTCGGGGCGGCCGAGGCCTGGGCGGCGGGCAGGGCGATCGCACCGGCCAGCGCGAGGGCGCCGGCGGCGGCCAGGTGTCCGGTGCGGCGGACAGCGCCTTTGGATCTGTGTGGGGTCATGTGCGGCTCCGTCACTCAGAGTTGGGGGGAGGCAACGGTGTACTGCAAGGGGTTACAACCCGTGAGATTGAGCCAGCGGAGAAGGGCACGTCAAGGCCGCGGTTGAAATTTCTTTCCGTGTGTTGCAGACATCTTGCAGTAACACTTGCGACGGGGATACGGTCACGCGGGGTTGTAGTAACCGCCAGGCGAACGCTAGGAGTTCCCGCCCGTGAAACGCCGCAGACGGACCGCAGCCGTAGTTCTCATCGCTCTGGCTGCCGCTCTCACCCCGCCGCTCGCCGCCCGCGCGGCCGCCCCGCCCGCGCCGCCCTCGGACGCGAGGCTCGCCGCCGAGCCCGCCCGGCACGACGCGACCCGGGAGCAGTTCTATTTCGTCCTCCCGGACCGCTTCGCCAACGGCGACACCTCCAACGACCGCGGCGGCCTCACGGGTTCACGGCTGGAGACCGGCTACGACCCCACCGACAAGGGCTTCTTCCAGGGCGGCGACCTCAAGGGCCTCACCCAACGCCTCGACTACATCAGGGGGTTGGGCACCACGGCCCTCTGGATGGCCCCCATCTTCAAGAACAAGCCCGTCCAGGGCACGGGAGTCAACGCGTCAGCGGGCTACCACGGTTACTGGATCACCGACTTCACCCAGGTCGACCCGCACTTCGGCACCGACAAGGACCTCGAAACCCTCATCTCCAAGGCCCACGCCAAAGGCATGAAGGTCTACTTCGACGTCATCACCAACCACACCGCCGACGTCGTCGACTACGACCCCAAGTCCTACGACTACCTCTCCAAGGGCGCCTTCCCGTACCTCACGAAGGACGGAAAGCCCTTCGACGACGCCGACTACGCGGACGGCAGGCGCAAGTTCCCTGCTGTGGACGCCAGTTCGTTCCCCCGCACCCCGAAAGCCGCGAGCAACGCCAAGGTCCCGGCCTGGCTCAACGACCCCACGATGTACCACAACAGGGGCGACTCCACCTACACCGGCGAGTCCACCACCTACGGCGACTTCTCGGGCCTCGACGACCTGTGGACCGAACGCCCCGAAGTCGTACGGGGAATGGAGAAGATCTACGAGCGCTGGGTGAAGGACTTCCGCGTCGACGGTTTCCGCATCGACACCGTGAAGCACGTCAACATGGAGTTCTGGACCCAGTGGGCGACCGCCCTCGACGCCTACGCCGCGAAGCAGGGCCGCCCGGACTTCTTCCTGTTCGGCGAGGTCTACTCGGCCGACCCGGACGTCACTTCGCCGTACGTCACCCAGGGCCGCCTCGACGCCACGCTGGACTTCCCCTTCCAGGACGCCGCCCGCGCGTACGCCTCCCAGGGCGGCAGCGCGCGATCCCTCGCCCAGGTCTTCGCCGCCGACTACAAGTACACGACCGACAAGGCCAATGCCTACGAACAGGTCACCTTCCTCGGCAACCACGACATGGGCCGCATCGGCTCCTTCCTCAGACAGGACAACCCGAAGGCCACGGACGCCGAACTCCTCGCCAAGGACGGGTTCGCCAACGAGCTGATGTTCCTCAGCCGGGGCAACCCGGTCGTCTACTACGGCGACGAACAGGGCTTCACCGGCGCGGGCGGCGACAAGGACGCCCGCCAGACCATGTTCGCCTCCCGCGTCCCCGACTACCTGGACGACCCCGAGATCGGCACCACCCGCACCCACGCGAGCGACGCCTACGACCCGACCGCCCCCCTCTACCGGCGGATCGCCGCGCTGGCGAAGCTCCGCAAGGCGAACCCGGCCCTGACGGACGGC
The DNA here is from genome assembly GCF_055597585.1 of Streptomyces sp. AMJ-169. Taxonomy (NCBI): domain Bacteria; kingdom Bacillati; phylum Actinomycetota; class Actinomycetes; order Kitasatosporales; family Streptomycetaceae; genus Streptomyces; species Streptomyces sp. AMJ-169. The sequence continues at coordinate 484,058 of NZ_JBVLTJ010000006.1, read as the reverse complement.
GTCCAGACCGAGCGCTACGCGGCCGAAGGCCCCGGCGTCTACGCGTTCACGCGCACCGACAAGAACAACGAGTACGTGGTCGCCCTCAACAACGCGCCCGAGCCGAGGACGGCGACCTTCACGACCTCCTCGCCCGGCATGAACTTCCAGGGCGTCTACGGCACTTCGGCCGCCATCCGCTCCGACCGGACGAACCAGGTCACCCTCACCGTCCCGCCCGGCAAGGCCCTCGTCCTCAAGGGCGGCCTGGCGAAGCCGACTTCACCGCCGGAACTCACCCTGACCGCGCCGCCGGCCGGAGCGACCGGCACTGTAGAGCTGTCCGCCGACGTCACCGGCGGCCGGCTCAACCGGGTCGTCTTCGCCGCCCAGATCGGCAACGGCCCCTGGCGGACGCTCGGTTCGGCCGACCACGCCCCGTACAAGGTCACGCAGACCATCACCGCGGCTGCCGGAACTCCCGTGCGCTACAAGGCTGTTGCCGTCGACTCGGCGGGCCGCAGAGCCTCGGCGACCGCCGCCACGGTCACCGGCACCCCGCCCGTCGCCCAGCCCCCCACCGCCGCCGCCCGCGACTACGCGATCGTCCACTACAAGCGCCCCGACGCCGACTACACCGGCTGGAACCTGTACGCCTGGGGCGACTTGGCCGACGGCGAGGCGACCACCTGGCCGGCCGGACACCCCTTCACCGGCCGCGACGCGTACGGCGCCTTCGCCTACGTCAAGCTGAAGCCCGGCGCCTCCTCGGTCGGCTTCCTGGTGGTCGACAAGGACGGCAACAAGGACGTCTCCGCCGACCGCACGATCGACGTCACCAGGACCGGCGAGGTCTGGATCGAGCAAGGCAAGCCGGACATCCGCACCGACCGCCCCGCCTACCCCGCCCAGGACAAGACCAAGGCGGTCCTCCACTACCACCGCGCCGACGGGAACTACGACGGCTGGGGCCTGCACGTCTGGGCGGGCGCGGCTACCCCCACCGACTGGGCGAGCCCGCTGAAGCCGGCGCGCGTCGACACGTACGGAGCCGTCTTCGAAGTCCCCCTCAACTCCGGTGCCACCAGCCTGAGTTACCTTGTCCACAAGGGCGACGAGAAAGACCTCCCCACGGACCAGTCACTCGACCTCACCGCCGACGGACATGAGGTGTGGCTCTTGAACGGCCAGGAGAAACACCTGCTCCCGCAGCCCGCCGGAAGCGCCGCCGACCTCGACCTGACGACCTCCAAGGCGATCTGGATCGACCGGGACACGGTCGCCTGGAACGGCGCCGAAGGGGCCGCCTCCACGCAGCTCCTGTACTCCCACGACGGCTCGATCAAGGCCGAGAACGCCGCCCTGACCAGCGACGACGAACGCTGGCTGCGGCTGTCCAAGACGACCCTCACCGCCGTCCAGAAGGCCAAGTTCCCCCACCTGAAGGACTACACGGCCTGGACCGTCGACCCCCGCGACCGCCCCCGGGTCCGCGAAGCCCTGCGCGGCCAGCTGGTCGCTTCCCAACGCACCACCGACGGCGCGGTCCTGGCCGCGACCGGCGTCCAACTCGCGGGCGTCCTCGACGACTTGTACGACGCGACGAAGGCGCGACTCGGCCCGACCTTCAGCCACGGCCGCCCCACCCTCGCGGTCTGGGCCCCGACGGCACAGAGCGTCCGGCTCGAACTGGACGGCTCTGCAAGGGAGATGAAGCGGAACGACACCACCGGCGTCTGGTCCGTCACCGGCCCCGCGTCCTGGAAGAACAAGCCTTACCGGTACGCCGTCAAGGTCTGGGCCCCCAGCGTCCGCGAGGTCGTCACCAACCACGTCACCGACCCCTATTCCCTCGGCCTCACCGCCGACTCCGAGCGCAGCCTGATCGTCGACCTCAACGACAAGTCCCTCGCCCCGCACGGCTGGACGACCTACGCCAAGCCCAAGGCCGTCCCGCTGAAGGACGCCCAGATCCAGGAACTCCACATCCGGGACTTCTCGATCGCGGACCGCACCTCTCAACACCCCGGCGAGTACCTGGCGTTCACCGACAAGAACAGCGACGGCTCGAAGCACCTGAAGGAGCTGGCGCGGGCCGGTACCGGCTACGTCCACCTCCTGCCCGCCTTCGACTTCAGCACGGTCCCCGAGAAGAAGTCCGAACAGGCCACCCCGCCTTGCGACTTGGCCGCCTTCCCCGCCGACTCCGACCAGCAGCAGGCGTGCGTCGCCAAGACCGCCGCGAAGGACGGCTTCAACTGGGGTTACGACCCGTACCACTTCACGGTCCCCGAGGGCTCGTACGCCTCGGACCCCGACGGCACCGCCCGCACGCTGGAGTTCCGCGAGATGGTCAAGGCGCTCAACGCGGACGGTCTCCGGGTCGTCATGGACGTCGTCTACAACCACACCGCCGCCTCCGGCGAGGCCGGCACCAGCGTGCTCGACCAGGTCGTACCCGGTTACTACCAGCGGCTGTTGGCGGACGGCAGTGTCGCGAACAGCACGTGCTGTGCCAACACCGCGCCGGAGAACGCGATGATGGGCAAGCTGGTCGTCGACTCGGTCGTCACCTGGGCGAAGGAGTACAAGGTCGACGGGTTCCGCTTCGACCTCATGGGCCACCACCCCAAGGCCAACATCCTGGCCGTCCGCACGGCACTCGACGCCCTCACGCTCCGGAAGGACGGCGTGGACGGCAAGAAGATCATCCTGTACGGGGAGGGCTGGAACTTCGGCGAGGTCGCCGACGACGCCCGGTTCGTGCAGGCCACGCAGCGGAACATGGCCGGCACCGGCATCGCGACGTTCTCCGACCGCGCCCGGGACGCCGTACGCGGCGGCAGCCCCTTCGACGCCGACCCCGGTGTGCAGGGCTTCGCCTCCGGGCTCTACACCGACCCCAACTCCTCGACCAGTAACGGCACTTCGGCCGAGCAGAAGGCGCGGCTGCTGCACTACCAGGACCTCATCAAGGTCGGGCTGAGCGGGAACCTCGCCGGGTACCGGTTCACCGACACCTCGGGGCGTGCCGTGACCGGCGCCCAGGTCGACTACAACGGGCAGCCCGCCGGGTACGCCGCCGCCCCCGGCGACGCCCTCGCCTACGCCGACGCCCACGACAACGAGTCCCTCTTCGACGCCCTCGCCTACAAACTCCCGCCGCGCACCTCCGCCGCCGACCGGGCCCGTATGCAGGTTCTCGCCATGGCGACCGCCGCCCTCTCCCAGGGCCCGTCCCTCTCCCAGGCCGGCACCGACCTGCTGCGCTCCAAGTCCCTGGACCGCAACTCCTTCGACAGCGGCGACTGGTTCAACGCGATCCACTGGAACTGCGCCGACGGCAACGGCTTCGGCCGGGGCCTGCCCATGGCCGCCGACAACGCGGACAAGTGGCCGTACGCCAGACCCCTGTTGACGTCCGTCCGCGTCGACTGCCCCCAGATCACGGCCACTTCGGCGACCTACCGCGACCTGCTGCGGATCCGCACCACCGAGAAGGCGTTCTCCCTCGGCACGGCCGCCCAGGTCCAGGCTCAGCTGTCCTTCCCGCTGTCCGGGGCCGACGAGACACCCGGGGTGATCCTGGCGCGCCTCGGCGACCTCGTGATCGTCTTCAACGCGACGCCGGACACGCGGGAGCAGCGGGTGAGCGCGCTCGCCGGTACCGGTTTCCGGCTGCACCCCGTCCAGGCGGCGGGCGCCGACCCGGTGGTCAGGTCCGCGCGCTACGACGCCGGCACGGGCACGTTCACGGTTCCGGCGCGCACGGTCGCGGTGTTCACCGGCGCGGGCGGCGCAAGGGGCTGAGGCTAGGCTGACCCCAGCCGTCCCCTTCCGGTCACCCGCCCGGTCGTCCCACGTCAGGAGCGCTCATGCCGCAGATCACCGTCGACCACACGCCCCTCCCCGGCCTCGACCGCGCGGCCTTCGCCAAGGACCTGCACCGGGCCGTCGTCGAGATCGCCGCGGCCAAGCCGGAGGCCTGCAAGACCCTCTTCCGCGCCGCCGACCACACGGCGTACGCGTACGAGGACGACGGTCACGCCGTCGTGCACGTCACCCTCGGCCTCCTCGCCGGCCGCACCGAGGAGACCAAGTCCCGTTTGACGGCAGCGGTGTTGGAGCTGCTGAAGAAGCACATCGAGGACGACGGGATCGGCCTGCACATCTCGGCGGAGGTGCGCGAGCTCGACCCGTCGTACACCAAGTCCGAGCGCTAGAACCCGAGTTGCCTACGACGCCAGGGCGATGAGCCTGGCCGCCAGCAGTCCGAAGGGGCCGTCGGCCGGCTCGTCGCCCAGCACCGGGCGCAGCAGCAGCCGCAGTTCGTCGTCGTGGGCCGCGGTCACGGCCGTCAGCGCGGCGAAGTCGTGCACGAGCTGGAGTTCCAGCTCCTCGCGCGGGATGCGGCGGCCGTCGAGCCAGAGCAGCGCCGTCGACTCGGCGAGGGAGATCCAGGAGCGGACGAGGAGTTCGAGCCGGGGCGGCGCGTCGGTGATGTCCAGGTGGGACAGGATCTGCTCGTAGGCGGCCTGCCGTACGGAGTCGATGAGCGCGTTCGTCGTCGAGGAGCCGACCGCCGGGCCGCCGCGCATCAGCGCCGCGAAACCGGGCCCGTGACCGTCGACGAAGTCGAAGTAGCGCCGCATCACCCGCAGCAGCCGCCCGCCCAGCGAACCCTCGCGCGCCACCACGAACCGGCCCGCCAGATCCTGCGCCGCCCGCTTCAACGCCGCCTCGTACAGGCTGAGTTTGCCGGGGAAGTAGTGGTAGACCAGCGGCCTGGAGATCCCTGCCGCCGCCGCTATCTCGTCGATGGACACCTCGTCGGGGGAGCGGCGGGCGAACAGTTCCAAGGCGACGCCGATCAACTGCTGCCGCCGCTCCTCCACACCCATTCTGCGGCGAACCCCGGTTGTCATACCGCCAACCTTACCGACCGGTCCGCCCGCCAACTGCCCCGACCTGCAAAGGACGTTCACATGTCCAGCACCAGACGTCCACCACGCGCCCGCGACACACAGATCAGCATCGAGTCCCGCCGCTCCCGATCGGTGAGCAGTTCGTCCCGGTGCTCGACCTCCCCTTCCAGCACCCGCTGCCGGCACGTCCCGCAGAAACCCTGCTCGCAGGAGTACAGCGTGCCGGGCAGCTCGGCCCGCACGGCGGCGAGCACCGACGAGTCACCGGGCACCGTCAACACCCGTTCGCTGCGCCGGAGTTCGACCTCAAAAGCTTCCCCGCCCGCACCGGCGGCACCGAACCGCTCGACCCGCACCGACGGCACCCGCCGTGAGACGTCCGCCATCAACTCCTCGGGCCCGCAGCAGTAGACGACGGTGCCGTCCGCCAACTCGCCCAGCACGGAGTCGAGTTCGGGCCGCCCCTCGACGACGGTCGCGCGCCCGGTCCTCTCGACCTCTTCGAGGAACGGCATCGAAGCCCGCGACCGCCCGCAGTACACCACCCGCCAGTCGGCCCCCTCCGGCAGCGCCCGCAGCATCGGCAGGATCGGCGTGATCCCGATCCCGCCCGCGACGAAGAGATACGAGGGCGCCCCGGCGACCAGCGGGAACCGATTGCGCGGCCCGCGCACCTCGACCTCCACGCCCTCCCGCAACTCCTCGTGCACCTCCCGCGATCCGCCCCGCCCGCCCGCGACGAGCCGCACCGCGACCGTGTACGCCGACCGGTCCCCGGGGTCCCCGCACAGCGAGTACTGCCGCACCGCCCCCGAAGGCAGCACGAGATCGATGTGCGCCCCCGGCTCCCACGCGGGCAACTCCCGCCCCTCGAACCGCAGTTGCACGACCCCTTCGGCGACCGCCGTCCGCCGGGCGACCCGCAGCCGCAGCGCCCGGCTCCGGGGCCGCCCCGATATGGGTTCTTCCAGCGCGGGCATCGGCCACAGCGGCGAGGCCTCGATGCGCCTGCGCAGCGCCCGTTTCACCAGCAGCGCGGCCCCCGCGACCGCGACGGCCGCCACCGGCCGGACCACCGCCATCAGGACACCCTCTTCTCAGCGGCGAGGGCGGCGGCGCGCGCGGCCGGCGACTCCGCCAGATAGGCGACAGCCTGCGCGGTCGAAGCCTCCTGCGACGGATGGTACGAGTGACGGAGATAGCGCGGGATCGACTTCAGCAGCTCCCCGGTCGCCGGCAACGTCCCCTGCCTGCCCCGCAGATAGAAGTCCTTCACGCTCGCCCGCCCGACGGGAACGGTCGGGTCGTTCGCCATGAAGAACCGTGCCCCGCGCTGCCACAGGAACACCAGCGTCGTAAACCCCGTCGCCCAAGTCCGCACCCGGCGCCGGTAGTTGCCGTCGACATGCATGAACAGGTCGAACGCGACGGACCGGTGCTCGACCTCCTCCGCGCCGTGCCAGCGCAGCAGATCCAGCATCGTCGCGTCCGCCCCGCACCGGTCCAGCTCGTCGGCGTTCAGCACCCAGTCGCCGAGGAACGCCGTGTAGTGCTCGATCGCCGCGATGAACGCCACCCGCTCCATCAGCCACCAGTGCCGCGCCCGCCCAGGCGGCAGCGTCCGGTCGCCCAGCAGCTTCTCGAACATCCAGTCCACCTGCGCGGTGTACGGCGTCGGATCGAGCCCCAACTCCCGCAGATGCGGAAGGACTTCGTCATGGGCCTGGGAGTGCGTCGCCTCCTGCCCGATGAACCCGATGACGTCCGCGCGCAGTTGCTCGTCCCGGATGAGCGGCAGCACCTGCTTGTAGACCTGCACGAACCACCGCTCACCCGCCGGCAGCAGCAGATGCAGCACATTGATCGTGTGCGTGGCGAACGGGTCGTTCGGCACCCAGTGCAGCGGCGTGCCCTCCCACGAGAACGACACCTTGCGCGCCCTGAGGTCCACCCGCTCACCCGCGACGGGAAGCGGCTCCGGCTTGTTAGACATGTTGTCAATGTACTGATGGGTACAACGGGGGTGAACCCCTGTGCACGGCTTTTCTGCACAGGGGCGAAGCCCCGCCGGGCCGGGATTCAGCGCAGCCCGCTGATCGCCCTCCCGCCCTCCAGCGTCCCCTCGAGCCCCGCCTGGACCCCCTGCTTGGTCCGCACGGCCAGCAGATTGCCCTCCGACGTGGCGGCGACCCCGCCCGTCGTCCGGATCGACGCGGTGGCGTTGTCACCGGCGGCCAGCAGATACCAGGCGCTGTCCTTCGCCTTCCACAGCACCCCGGCCAGCACGTGCGGATCACGCGGACCGCACGCCGGCACGTCCCCCGCCTTCGCCGCGACCGCCCCGAACAGCCCGCCCGGCGTGTGGAATTGGGCGTACGTCCGGGTGCCGTCCCCGCGCCAGGTCTCGGCGCGGCTGCACACCCAGGACGCCGAACCGCTCCCGTCGGGCAGCGGCTGCCGCGCGAACTGCCAGATGTTCACGGACCGCACGCCCTGCGCCCGCACATCCGCGAGCGAGCACGCGTACGGCGCCCAGGTTCGCAGCGCCTCCGCGCCGGTCACGTCACCGGCCGCGCCGGGCCGCCCCGACGTCAGCCGGGCCGGGATCAACTCGCCGAGGTCGCTGAGGAGTTGGGTGCCCTGGCCGCCGGTCAGCTGGAGGACGTTCCACGTCGTGCACGTCCCGCTCGTCGTCGCCGGGGACGCCATCGGCGCCGTGACCCCGTCGGTCAGCGCCAGCTCCATCACCCCGGCGCCCGGCTTCGACAGGTCCCGCTCGCCCGCGCGGGTCACCCAAGGGGCCGTCAGATAGCGGACGTTGCTGTCGGAGCGGCTCACCACGACCGCGCCCGACTCGGCGCCGGACGCCCCGTCGACCCGGGCGAAGTCCAGCGCCGCCCCGGCGGTGCCGTCCTTCGGCTCGGCGTAGCGGGCGATGCGCAGTCCGTCGTACAGGATGACGACGCGCGCGTTGTCGACCGTGCCCGCGTACAGGAGTTGAGGTGGGCCCGCCGGGCCGCCGGTCGGGGTGTCGGGGGTCGAGGAGACGTGGACCGAGGTGCCGGGGCGGGCCCAGACGGCCAGGGCGCGGTGCAACAGGCCGGTGTCGGTGGTGAGTTCACCGCGTGCGGGCCAGGCGGAGAAGTCGGTGCGGGCCGAGGTCTTCCACGCGGCCGGGGAGATCTTCAGCAGCCTGCCCGGGTCCAACGCGGCCTCCGCGGCCGGGTTCTGCGCGTACAGCGGGGCCGCCGCGCCGTCCGGGCCCCAGCCGCCGCCCGGCAGCAGGACCAGCGCCCCGCACACCGCGAGCGCCGCCCCCGCCGCCAGCGCGGCCTTCATGTGCTGCCGCCTGCGCATCAGGTCGGTCGGCCGCGCCTGGAGCGAACAGGGGTCGAACTCGGGGGAGTTGAGCAGCTCGTACCGCTCCTCCACCTCGCTCGCCCCGGCCAGCGCCGCGTCGATCTCCTCGACCCCGCAGGCGCCCAGGATCTTGCGTACGTCGCCCTCCGGCAGCTTCTCCAGACCGCGCAGCGCGTACGCCGCCCGCGCCGGGCCCGCCAGCTCCGACAGCCGCTGTTCCAGGGCGAGTTCGTCGGCGCCGCCGGAGCGCGGGAAGAGCCGCAGCCCCCGCACCTGGGGGAGCAGGGGCGGGAGCTGGGCCCGCTTGGGCCAGGCCCGGCGCCTCAGCGGCAGGCCCGCCGCCAGCGCCGTACGCACCACCTGGAGGCGGACGAAGGCGTAGCCGGGGTCGCCGTCGCGGCCGGTGGACTGGGCCGGGATCGCCGGGGCCGATGTGCGCCGGCGCGGCAGGGCGCGCTGGACGAGGGCGTGCGCGGTGAGGACGCGGCGGCCCCGGGGAAGTGTCGGGGGCAGCACCAGGTAGGCGAGCCGGACGAGCCGCGGGTAGTGCTCGACGAGCGCGGCCTCGGCCTGCTCGACATCGAGGACCTGACCGGCGGGGCCGGAACCGGGGTGGGGGCGCGGGGCGACATCCTGTGACTGCACGCCGGGGAAAACGAGCGAACCGGCGGTTGGTCACCGCCGGGTGGGTGAGCAGGGGTTTCGGCCCGTTCACGAACGCCGGTCCGGCACACCGGGGTTGAGCGGCGCACCGGTTGAGTGCTTCGGCGCCGGCAGCCGTATCGAAGGGGAGGTACCCGCAGGGAGGAACTGGACAGATGAAGCTGACCCGACCGACGCCGGTGGCCGTGGCGGCCCTGGCCGCGCTGGCGCTCGCGCTGACGGGCTGCGGCTCCGGCGGCTCCGGTGACTCCGGCGGGGCGAAGGCCTCGGCGGTGCCCGTGGCGGCGACCGGCAGCCTGGAGCAACTGGCCGCCAAGGTCAAGTGCGACCCCAACATGCAGACGGACGCCGATGAGTTGAGGCAGGCCATCTGCAAGACCGGCGCCGGCAAGTTCATCCTCCTCACCTTCGCGACCGACCGCGGCCAGCGGGAGTGGATCAACGGGGCGAAGGACTACGGCGGTCACTACCTCGTCGGCCGCAAGTGGATCGCCGTGGGCGACGAGACCAGCACCGTCTCGACACTGCGCCGGACGCTCGGCGGCGACATCGAGGAGGGCATCGACCACTCGGCGCACGAGGGCGGCGGCTCCGCGAGCCCTTCGCACGCCGGGCACTGAAGCTCCCCCGTACCGACAGAACAGGCAGACAGAGAGCGGGCGGTGGGATCTCCCACCGCCCGCTCTCTCATGAACCCTGTGCCGCTACTAGCACTTACGCCCGCTGTTGATGCAGTTGACCATCTGGTTCATCGTGTTCTTGGAGAAGAAGTTGATGAAGTCGTTGTGGTCGGTGATCGGCTTGTGCAGCTGCTCGGGGAAGGTGTCGACCGCGTACGCGTTCTTCACCGCGCCGTTCTGGACGACCGGCTGCGGAACGTTGTAGGTCAGCCGGACCTGGAGCTGCGGGATCGCCTTGAACCCGTTCGCGCACTGGCCGTTGCCCTGGACGAACGACACGTGCGTACGGTGGTTGGCGGAGTCGATGTTCTGCCCGTCCCAGCAGCTCTGGAAGTTGCTGAGGCGCACGACCTGGCTGCCCTGCGGGCAGATCGGGTACTTGTCCTTCAGCTGCACCTTGTTCTCGAAGCCGGTGCAGCTCCAGTTGACGTTCGCGTTGGCGTTGCCGTTGACGAACGCCTTCGCGTCACCGGTGATGATGCGCAGCGCGGTGGGCATCGCGACGACCGGGCCGCGCTTGTTGCCGACGAACTTCAGCTGGGCGGAGGTCGGCTGGAGGATCTTGCCGACGTTGCCCTCCTTGCCACCGCCGTCGTTGTTCTGGTCGAAGTCCTGCGTACCGTCCTGGACCCGCAGCACCGGCCAGAAGTACGACGACTTGTCGCCCTGGTTCTGGCAGCTGGTCTGCGCCGCCGCCAGCTCCTGGTCGCTCGCGAACGCGTCGTTGGACTGGTTGCCGACGTAGTCGTGCAGGTGGTGCGCGCCGTTGGCGACACCCGGGGCCACGATCACGTTGTCCGTGTTGTGGTTGTCGTTGCCGTTGGTGCCGCACTTGCTGGTGAAGCTGCCGCGCGAACCCGAATTGCCGTTCGCGGCGAGGCCGTTGTTGCCGACGCCCAGCGCCACGTTCTGCTGGACCTTCGTGATGTCCACGAAGTCGTTCGCGGTCGGGCCGTTGCCGCCCTGGCCGCCGTTGCCGTTGCCGTTGTTCTGGCCGTTGCCGTTGTTGTTCTGGCCGTTGTTGCCGTTCTGGCCGTTGTTGTTATTGCCGTTGTTGTTGTTCTGCCCGCCGTTGTTGTTCTTGCCCCCGTTGCTGTTGTTGCCACCGGCGTTGGTCTGGGCGTCGGCGGTCTGCGCGGTGCAGGCGGCGAGCTGGCTGAGCGAGTTGTCGAACTGCCCGCCCACCCGCGTGATGTCGATCCGGATCCGGTCGATCGTCGCGGCCCGCTTGTCCTTCAGCGGACCGTTGATCGCGTTCTGGACGAAGCCCGCGTCCTGCGCCTGCGCCTGGCGCGTGGAGGCGAGGCGGGCGTACGCCTCGGTGATCTGCTTGTCCAGCAGCGCCAGCTCCTTGTCGACGCCCGCGCGCGCCGACTGCGGCACGTTCGTGAGCTTCTGGCCGACGTCGGGGCAGGCGATCGTCGCCACCTGCGCCGCGGCGGCCTTGACCTCGTTCTGCGCCGAGTTGTTCGACTCGTGCGCGGATGCGTAGAAGTTCGCCCAGATCAGACCGCCCCCACCAAGAGCTAGTGCGGCCGACGCGGCTATGGCCTTGTTGGCCATCGACGAACGGCGTTTACGTATGTTGCGTCCCATGGAACTCCTCTGACCTTCCTTGGCGGGGCGGCAGCGAGGCGCCCGACAGGAGTGAAGCGGCGCCATTCCATACGCAGCCCGTCGCAGGGGTGTTCAGCCGTCACAGAAAAACCTGAGCGGACCCCGGGTCACCGGTCCCGGTCCAGATACGCCAGCACCGCCAGTACCCTGCGGTTGTCGTCGTCGGACACCTCGAGACCGAGCTTCTGGAAAATGTTGGCTGTGTGCTTCGCCACAGCCCGCTCGGTGACCACGAGCTTCCCCGCGATCGCCGCGTTCGACCGCCCCTGCGCCATCAGCTCCAGCACCTCCAGCTCCCGCGGCGTCAGCCGCGCCGGCAGCCGGTCCTCAGCGCGCCGCGCCAGCAACTGCTGGATGACCTGCGGATCCATCACCGTCCCGCCCGCCGCGACCCGCCGCACGGCGTCCACGAACTGCTCCGCGTCGAACACCCGGTCCTTCAGCAGATACCCCACGGCCCCGTTGCGGTCCGCCAGCAACTCCCGTGCGTACAACTGCTCCACGTGCTGCGACAGCACCAGCACCGGCAGCCCCGGCCGCTCCTGCCGCGCCCGCAGCGCGCACTGCAACCCCTCGTCGGTGTGCGTCGGCGGCAGCCGTACGTCCACCACGGCCACGTCCGGCTCCAACTCCGCGAGCGCCCGCTGGAGTTCGGGCCCCGACTCGACCGCCGCCGCGATCTCGAACCCGAAGGCCTCCAGCAGCCGCACCAGACCGTCCCGCAGCAGGAACAGGTCTTCGGCTAGGACAACGCGCACGGAATCTCCAGAGTCGCCAGAGTGGGACCGCCGGCGGGCGAGCTGACGGCCAGGACACCGTCGAAGGTACCCAGCCGCCGCTCCAGCCCGGCCAGCCCCGACCCGTGACCGACCACGGCCCCGCCCCGCCCGTCGTCGGTCACCGACACCCTCAACTTCCCTTCCCGGTAATGCAGATCGACCCAGACCCGATCGGCCTGCGCATGCTTCACCGCGTTCGTCAGCAGTTCGCTCACCGCGAAGTACGCCGCCGACTCCACCGGCGCCTCGGCCCGCCCCGGCAGCTCCACGGCCACCTCCACCGGCACCGGCAGCCGCAGCGCCAACGCCCGTACGGCGTCCCCGAGTCCACGCTCGGCCAGCACCGGCGGATGGATCCCGCGCACCAGGTCCCGCAACTCCTCAAGGGCCTCCGCCGAGTGCCGCCGCGCCTGCGCCAGCAGCTCCTTCGCCTTCGCGGGGTCCCGCTCGACCAGCGCCTCGATCGTCCCGAGATCCATCCCCATCGCCACCAGCCGCGCCTGCGCCCCGTCGTGCAAGTCCCGCTCGATCCGCCGCAGTTCGGCCGCCGAACTGTCCACCGCGTCCCGCCGCGTCTCCGTCAACACCCTTACCCGCTCGGTGAGTTCGGCATGGTCCGCCGCCAACAGCGCCCGCGTCAGCCGGAAATGGACACCGATGAGACGCGGGTTGTACCGGTACGCCGCGTACAGCACCGCCGCGCCCAGCACCCCGGCGCCCAGCGCCGAGGCCTGGCCCGTCACCGGCACGAACCCGTACCAGTACGTCCCCTCGCCCAGCCGGCCGGTGAACACCCGCCGCCACAGCCCGGTGGCGAGCAGGATCCCCTCCGCGCCGAACGCCAGCGTGACCACGGGCAGCAGCGCCGTCATCAGCCCCGCCGTCATGTCGACCGGCAGCCACACCAGATCCCGCCGCACCTGCGGATCCCGCAGCAGCGCCCACGTCCGCGCCCACCCCCGGGCGTCCGCCGGCACCTCCCGGTACGCCGACACGACCCGCGCCCCGCTCCACTCCGACGCGATCTCCCGCCGCTTCTCCGCGTACTCCCGCACCCCGCGCAGCAGCGGAGGGGTGGTGACCAGGCCGACGCCCAGCGGTATCAGCACGAAGGAGACGAGCAGCAGACAGAGCAGCAGCACGGTGACCGACGGCATCGCCATCGCCAGCACGAGCCCCCGCACCGCCGCGAGCAGGGCCGCGCGGATCTTCGACCTTGTGGTGTCCATACAGTAAGTCTCGCGGACCGGCACGCCGCCGGTCACGGGCGTAAGGCCCCGGATCAGGGGGTGGTGCCAGGTACACCCTGGTACGTCCCCGGGGACGCGCCCGCCCGAGAGCTACGCCCTGGGGACGCGCCCGCCCAGCACCCTCGCCTCCACCTCCGGAGCCACCCCCAGCGTGACCCCCTCCCGCCGGGGCACCTCCCCGCCCGACGCCCGCAGCCACGCCCACGTGTCGGCGACCGTCTCCTCAACCGGCCTGCACACCAGCCCCGTCGACACCGCCACCGACACATCGGCGTCGTGCAGGGCGTCGTACATGTCGCTGTCCGGCGGGGTCCACACCGGCAGGTCCGTCCATGGCGCGATGCCCGCCGCGAGGACGGTCTCCGGGGGTGTCCAGCGCAGGTCCGCGTCCGAACCGGTCACGGAGACACAGGAGTTGAGCAGGGAGCCCATGGTCGCGTGGCCGCGCGGGCTGACCAGGTTGACCGGGCCGCTCACCTCCCGCTCGACGGCGCCGAGCACCCACGCGGCGAGGTCGCGGGCGTCCACGTACTGAAGGGCCAGATCACGCGGACCCGGCGCGAGGACCGGGCCGCCGCGCGCGATACGGGTCAGCCACCACGGCAGCCGGCCGATGTTCTCGCGCGGCCCGAGGATCAGCCCGGCCCGCACGAACACCGACCGCCGCGCCCCGAACGACTCCAGCGCGGCCAGCTCACCGCCGAGCTTGTCGCGCGCGTAGTCCGTCCGGTCCGCGTCCGCCCGCGCACCCTCGACGAGCGGCGCGTCCTCGGCGTGCCCGCCCGGCGGCGCCCACGCGTACACCGAGCAGCTGGACACGTACACATACCGCCCGGCCCGCCCCCGCAGCAGCCGGGCCGCCGCGTCGACCGCGCGCGGCTCCCGCGACCAGGTGTCGACGACGGCGTCCCAGCGCCCTTGTCCGAGCGCCGCGAGCCCACCGGCGGCGGCCCGGTCACCGACCAGCGAACGGGCCCCGGGGACGGGAGCCAGCCGCCCCCGGTTGAGAACGGTCACGTCCCACCCCCGCCCGACCGCGCCCTCGACGACGGCCCGCCCCACGAACTCCGTACCACCCAGCACCAGAAGTCTCATGAGACGGACTCTGCCCGCTGGGGGCTGGGGAGGGAACGGGGATCTGCCGAGGGCAGAGGACCGGGGCCGGGCCGGGAGGGTGCCGGCCGCGCTCAACTCCCCGTCGGCGGCGTGTACTTGTACCCCACCCGGCGGACCGTCTGGATCGCCTGCCGGTGTGCGCCCAGCTTGCGGCGCAGGCGGGCGATGTGGACGTCGACGGTCCGGCCGTCCCCGACGTGCCCGTACCCCCACACCGTCGTCACCAGCTGATCGCGCGTGTGCACCCGGTTCGGATGCGCCACCAGATGCGCGAGCAGCTCGAACTCCAGGTAGGTCAGGTCGAGTTCACGCCCGTCGACGGCGGCCGTGCGCTGCACGGGGTCGACCCGTACGAGCGTCCCGGCGCCGGAGGCCGCCTGAGGGGCCTGCTCCGGGCCGGGCACCGCCACCGGCAGGAACGGCGGCTGCTGATCGGCCGGTACGAGCACCAGGTACCCGATCATCGGCGGCTGCCCCGGCAGCGTGGGCAAGGTGTGCTGCGGAGCCGGCAGCCAAGTGGCCCCCGGCGGAAGGAAGTCCGCCATGTCGACCACCTCGTCCCGGTCCACGGCGCGCAGCCGGTGCCGGGCGGGGGCGGGGGAGGGGACAGGGGACGGCAGAGAACGAGTGGTCGCCATGAGAGGTCAGCTCTTTCGCGCGAGAAGTCCGTCAGGGGTGGGACGTACGGGTCGCGCTGGCCGAAGGCCGAAGGGGTGTGACGGCTTTAGAGGGCCCGCGCGTTCGTCGCGCGACAACACACCCGGTCGAAGTCATGATGCTGACGGGACGGCCAGAAGGGCTCAAGGTCCTGGCGACCTGTCGCGAGGTACTTCCGGAAGCTGGCCATGCTTCATTGAAGCAGACAGGACGCCGTTGGAGGACCCTTCTCTCACTGCTTGGACGCTTCCTTGACGGTCCAACGCCGAAGGGACGCCCGCCGCGAACGGCGGACGTCCCTTCAGGAAGCGGGAACTCAGACCTGGCCGGCCTTCTCCAGGGCCTCGCAGCACGTGTCCACGATCAGCCGCGTCACGACGTACGGGTCGACGTTCGCGTTCGGGCGGCGGTCCTCGATGTAGCCCTTGCCGTCCTTCTCCACCTGCCACGGGATACGGACGGACGCGCCGCGGTTGGAGACGCCGTAGGAGTACTCGTTCCACGGAGCCGTCTCGTGCAGCCCGGTGAGGCGGTCGTCGATGCCGGCGCCGTAGTGCTTGACGTGGTCCAGCGGCTTGGAGCCCTCGCCGAGGGACTCGCAGGCGGTGATGATCGCGTCGTAGCCCTCGCGCATCGCCTTCGTGGAGAAGTTGGTGTGCGCGCCCGCGCCGTTCCAGTCGCCCTTCACCGGCTTCGGGTCCAGCGTCGCGGTGATGCCGAACTCCTCGGCGGTGCGGTAGAGCAGCCAGCGGGCCACCCACAGCTGGTCGGCGACGGTCAGCGGGGACAGCGGGCCGACCTGGAACTCCCACTGGCCGGGCATGACCTCGGCGTTGATGCCGGAGATGCCGAGACCGGCCGCGAGGCAGTTCTCCAGGTGCTCCTCGACGACCTCACGGCCGAAGATCTCGTCCGAGCCGACACCGCAGTAGTAGCCGCCCTGTGGGGCCGGGAAGCCGCCCTTGGGGAAGCCGAGGGGGTAGCCGTCCTTGAAGAACGTGTACTCCTGCTCGATGCCGAAGATCGGCTCCTGCGCGGCGTACCGGGCGTCGACCTCGGCCAGCGCGGCGCGGGTGTTGGAGGAGTGCGGGGTCATGTCGATGTCCAGGACCTCGCACAGGACCAGGACGTCGTCGCCGCCGCGGATCGGGTCCGGGCAGCTGAAGACCGGCTTCAGGACGCGGTCCGAGGCGTGCCCCTCGGCCTGGTTGGTGGAGGAGCCGTCGAAGCCCCAGATCGGCAGCGCGCCGAGACCCTCGAAGTCACCCGTGACGATCTTCGTCTTGGAACGCAGCTTGGCCGTCGGCTCGGTGCCGTCGATCCAGATGTACTCAGCCTTGAAGGTCACGGACCCACATCCTTCGGGGTATGTCCTGGCGCACTTGCGGGTGCGGTGCTGCGGCGCTACGGCACTGGGGCGCTGCGGTGGAATAGCCCGCACCCTGTCAACAGGCGATTTCCCGATCATTGCCCGAGTGTGAACCCCGTGTTACCTGCGTGTTCTGTGCGCGGATTCACACCCGGGGCAACGCGCGGGCGTCAGGAGGGGGTGACGCCCACGTCAGAAGAAGCTGCGCTCACGCTGATAGCGCCGCTCCCACCGGGCCTGCTGGTCCCGCCGCCGGCGGTACGCCTTGTACGACTTGTACGAGGTGTGCGGCGTCGGCAGCGAGCCGGAGCCGCCCGGCTTGGGGGACGACGGGGGAGGGGGCGCCCCGGACCCCAGATCGACGCCGTACTTCACATACAGATAGAGGACGGCGGTCGCGATGAGCCAATAGACGTGGTTCTCGAAACCGAACAGCACCAGGACCGCGGTCCCGGATAAAACGACGGTGCCCATGAGCCTCCGTGTGCCGAGTGCCAAACGGCGAGGGAAGATCGCCGATTAAGCGTAGCCACTCCGTCACGGACAGTGCATCGTCTTTTTTGGTCAAGGGACCCCGGCATATTCACACCCCGCCCGACCTGCGCGAGGCCTCGTAGAGCGGATCGGGCGCCGCCCTCGCGAGCGGCACCCGAGATTTCCGGTCAGCGTGTGTATCGCATCAGCGCCCGCACCATATGGCACGTCGTCGCCGACGGCGGACGCACCCCTATCAGCTCGGCCGTGTCCCGGATCCGCTCGTCCCGGGCCTGGTTCGGCACATACACCCCCAGATCCAGCAGGGCGATGGCCAGGCGCATGGCCTTCAGCTTGCGGTTGTGCGCGATGTACCACTCACGCGGGCGGCCCGGCGGGAGCGCGTGCTTCTCCAGCGGGGTGTACGGCAGGTCGAGTCGGACAGGGCGCTTCGCGGTGGACCGGGTCGGCAGCGGCTTCGTCTTCCGTACGGCGGCAGCGGGCACAGGCATCCTCCTGGCGCGTTCGAACACTGCTTCTATTCTACTGCCGACCACTGACAATCGCCCCTGGCCAGAGCCCTTTTCAGGGGCGCACAGGCGCACTCGCGCACGCCCCTCGGCACTACCTTTGACCCATGGAGATCTGGATCAACCCCGCCTGTTCCAAGTGCCGCGGCGCCCTCACCCTCCTCGACGCCGAGGGCGCCGGCTACACCGTCCGCCGCTACCTGGAGGACGTCCCCACCGTCCCCGAGATCGAGGCCGTCCTCGCCCGCCTCGGCCTGGAGCCCTGGGACATCGTCCGCACCCAGGAACCCGCCGCCAGGGAACTCGGCCTGAAGGACTGGCCCCGCGACGCCGCCGCCCGCCCCCGCTGGACCGAGGCCCTGGCCGCCCACCCCAAGCTGATCCAGCGCCCGATCATCACCGCCGCCGACGGCACCGCCGTGATCGCCCGCACCGAGGAGGCGGTACGCGACGCGCTCGCCCGCTGAGCGATCCCGCCCGGGATCCCGTACCTACCCGAGTACGTTCCCCGACCTCTTCAGGAGGCGCGCATGTCGCGTAGGAGAAGACTCGGTACGGCCCACAAAGCCGCGCTGCTGACGGGCGCGGCCGCGCTCGCGGCGGGCGGCGCGTTCGCGCTCGCGGCGACGTCCAATGCCGCCCAAGTGCCGCGGACGGCGGCCGAGTCGACCGTCTGCCAGGGCCTGGCCACCGCCCTCGGCGACAACCAGCGGTTCATCGCCGGCCAACAGGCGGCCCCCGACGCCCAGTCGGCGGCCAGGATCGCCAACAGGGAAGCGGTGATCACCCAGATCAAGGTGCAGCAGGAGGCGTCAGGTTGCGCGGTGGGGGAGTCGGTCGGCGGGACAGGGGAGTCGGCTCAGGACTCCCAGCCCGGCGCCGGAAGCCCCGCCGAAAAGCCTGCCGAAACCCCCGCCCAGCCCACCCCGATCGCCTCCAATCCGCCTACCGGAACCGGCACTTCGGCCCAGCAGGTCTGCGTCGGCTCCACCGTCACCCTCTCCGGCGAGGCCGGCGCCCCCGCCGCCTCCAGCGACCGGTTCCCGAGCGGCACCACCCTCAAGGTCACCAACCTCGACAACGGCAAGTCGACGACCGTACAGGTCACTTCGGTCTCCGGCAGCTGTGCGCTGCTGAACGACGCCGCGTTCGAACAGGTCCGTGAGCCCGGCAAGTTCCTGATCCGCCGGGCGCTGATCGAGAAGCTGGGGTGAGTACCGGGGGCGTCAGGGCTACAGCCCCGGCGCCCCCCACACCGGGAACCACCGGCTCAGGTCCTGCTCCACCCGCAGGTCGTTCCCGAGCGCCGACTTCACCTGCAACTCCAGCGCGTTGTCCCGGCGTTGACCACCCAGCGGGGCGAACGGGAAGAACGTACCCCGCTTGTAGAGATAGACCAGCGCCAGCCGCCGCCCGGCGTCGTCCGCGAAGGACGCGAGGGAGCAAAGCAGCCCCGGGCCGAAGCCGTTGACCTCCATCGAGCTGTTCACCGCGTGCAAGTCGTTGACGAGCAGGGAGAGTTCGTCGGGGGCGCGCTGCGACAGCAGCCAGGAGTAGCCGAAGTCGTCCCGCAGCAGCTGGACCGGGGGGCCGGTGCGGTCGGTGTCCGCGTCCAGGAGCGCCTGGACCTCCCGGTGGGTCTGCTCGAAGGCCCCGCCCTCGACGGTGGCGAAACAGACCGCGCCCTGCCCGGTCGGCGTGAGACCCGTCGCCGCCTCCAGCGTGACCGCCGCCGAGGGCAGCGCGAACAGCTGGTCGAGATCCGGTACGACCGGCTTGCTCCGCCCGAGCAGAATGTCCAACAACCCCATGTCCTTTAGTCCCTGCTCCCCATGGATCGGTCCACTGCTCTCACGTCCCGCTCTCCCGACTCGCCCGGCACCCGAACCGGCCGCGCACACCTAGAATCCGCCGATACCCCGCAGGCCGCAGCTCAGCCGGCCCGCCCCGGCCGCGCCGCTTCCCCCAGCTCCGCCGAGATCCGCCCCAGCTGCTCCAGCCGCTGCTCCAGGCTCGGGTGGGTGGAGAAGTACCGGGCGATGCCCGGCTCCGCACCCAGCGCCGGCGTGAAGTAGAACGCGCTGAACGCCTGCGCGGTGCGCAGATCCTTCGACGGGATACGGGCGATGTCGCCGTCCACCTTGGTCAGCGCGGACGCGAGCGCCGAGGGCCGCCCGGTGAGCAGCGCGGCGGCCCGGTCGGCGGCCAGCTCGCGGTACCGCGACAGCGCCCGGATCAGCAGGAAGCTCAGCGCGTACACGGCGGCCGAGACGCCCATCACGGCGGCGAAGACGGCGAGGGTGTTCTGGTCCTTGCGGCCCCGCCCGCCGAACAGCTCGGAGTAGAAGGCGAAGCGGACGATCAGCCCGGCGATCACGCCGAGGAAGGAGGCGATGGTGATGACGGCGACGTCCTTGTGGGCGACGTGCGACAGCTCGTGCGCCACCACCCCCTCCAGCTCGGCCGGCTCCAGCCGGCGCAGCAGCCCGGTGGTCACACACACCACCGCGTTCTGGGGGTTGCGCCCGGTCGCGAAGGCGTTCGGCATATCCATGTCGGACACGGCGACGACGGGCTTGGGCATGTCGGCGAGCGCGCACAGCCGGTCCACCACGGCGTGCAGCTCGGGATACTCCTCCCGCTCCACGACCCGCCCGTGCATCGCGAACAGCGCGATCCGGTCGGAGAACCAGTACTGGGCCGCGAGCATCCCGCCCGCGACCACCACGACCAGGATCCAGGACTTCAGCAGGACGATCAGAGCGGCGACGAACGCCACATAGAGCAGTCCCAGCAGAAACATCGTGACCGTCATCCGCACGGTCAGCTGCCGGTCGCTCCGGAAACGGCTGCGCATCTGCATCACCCCGCAGTCAAGCACTCGTCCCTGATCTCCAGTGTGCCTCGTGACCACCCCATGAACGGGGCCCGAACGCCCCCGGTCCAGGCAAAAAAAGGCCCGGCCCCCGAGGCGGGGACCGGGCCGGTGGGAGCGCCGCTACAGGTAGTAGCCGAAGAGATCGGCGATCACATGGACGCTGCCCGCGTTGGGCCGGAAATCGATCTTCCCGTTGACGACCGGGACGGTCACCAGGTTGGCGACGGTCTGCCCCTTGGTCCAGTTCAGGTTGGACGCGTTGGGCAGGGCCGTGCCGTCGGGCCACACGGTCAGGAAGCCGTTCGACGTCGGCGCGGTGACCGTCACGTTCAGGACGACCGCCTTCGCCTTGGCCAGGGTGTGCCCGTCGGCCAGGCTCAGCACCAGGTTCGCCCCGCCGGGCACCGGCGTGCTGCGGGCGGTGCCGAGCGCGTACCGGGTGTCCAGCAGCCGGCTCGGACCCGCCGTGTGGAAGGACGAGCCCTCCGCCGCCTGCGTGTAGTACCCGAAGACGTCCGCGACGAAGTGCACGCCGCCGGTGCCCGCGTTGTACAGGTCGACCTTCCCGTCCGGGCCGATCGGCAGGACGACCATGTTCGGCCGGGTCTCGCCCTTCAGCCAGTTGATGTTCGACGCGGTCGGCCGGGCGCTGCCGCTCGGGTAGGCGATCAGATGCCCGGTCGAGGCGGCGGCGGTGGCCGTGACGTTCAGGACGACGGCGGTCGCGCCGGCGGCCGGCACCCCGCCCTTGCCCGCGACCGTCAGCGCGACGGTCCCCTTGCCCGCGACGGCCGTCTTGGTGCCGACGCCGATGGCGTTACGGGTGTCCAGGATGCGCGCCGGGCCCTTCGGCAGGTACGTGCTGCCGCCGGTGTCCGTCGCGTAGTACCCGGAGACGTCCGCGACGAAGTGCGTCGTCCCGCTGCCCGCGTTGAACAGGTCGACCGAGCCGTCCTTGCCGACCGGAACGGTCACCAGGTTCGGCACGATCTGGCCCTTCAGCCAGTTCATGTTCGACGACGCGGGCCGGGTCGTACCGCTCGGGTACGCGATGAGGTGCCCGGTCGCGGTCGGGTTCACGGCCGTCACG
Organism: Streptomyces sp. AMJ-169; assembly: GCF_055597585.1. Classification (NCBI taxonomy): domain Bacteria; kingdom Bacillati; phylum Actinomycetota; class Actinomycetes; order Kitasatosporales; family Streptomycetaceae; genus Streptomyces; species Streptomyces sp. AMJ-169. Next base: position 462,691 of record NZ_JBVLTJ010000006.1, on the reverse strand, counting down.
TTGACGACGACCGCGGTCACGCCGCTCGCCGGGACCCCGGCGGTGCCGGTGACCTTCAGCTTGACGGTGCCGTTCGCGGCGACCGGAGTGGTGCCGGCGCGGCCGACGCCGTACCGGGTGTCCAGGACGCGGGCCGGGGTGAGCGCGGTGAACGTCGACGCCGGGGTGGCGGGGACGGCCGAGCACAGGCCCTTGACGATCTCCTTGCCGTTCGGCGTACCGAGGCCGGTCGCCAGGTCGTAACCGGCGCCGGCCTTGTACAGGCCTGAGTAATTGCCGGAGTTCGTCTGGTTGTTGTGCCCGGTGGTGACGTCACGGAAGGCGGCCGTGGGCAGCTGGTACAGCGCCGGGTTGGCGTACCCGACGGGGCCGTTGGCCTGGCAGGCCAGGTCCTGGTTGGCCTGCGCGAACAGCGCCGCCCAGACGGGGGCCGCGCCGCTGGTGCCGCCGATGATGTTCCAGTACTGGGTGCTGCCCTCGTGCCCGAAGGCGACCGGGTAGCCGGTGGCCGGGTCGGCGAGCCCGGAGACGTCCGGGACCTGCCGGCAGGCCTGCCCGGTGGGAGACGTGCACGTGTAGCCGGCGGCGGAGGTCCTGCTCTGGTAGCCGTCAGCGGGCAGCGTGAACCGCGAGGAGACGCCGCCGCCGGACCCGACCCACGTGGTCTGGTTGCCGACGGCCGTCCGCATCGTCGTCCCGCCGACACCGACGACGTACGGCGACGCGGACGGGAAGTCCGTGGCCAGCGTCGAGGCGTTCGGCATGTTCGCGTACGAGGAGTAGCAGCCCGTGGAGCCGCTGTCGCCGGACGCCACGACGACCGTCTGCCCCTGCGCCGCCGCCTGCTGGAACAGCAGGTTCTCGGCGTTCATGACATCGGTCGGGGTGTTCAGCTCGCACAGCCCCCAGCTGACCGAGACGACCTTCGCGCGGTTCTCGCTGACGATCTTCCGGTAGACGGCGACGCCGTCGTCCCAGGTGTTCTCGCCCTGGTAGACGAGGACCTTCGACTGCGGGGCGAGACCGATCACCGTCTCGACGTCCAGCGCGGTCTCCATGCCGACGCCCGTGTCGATGTCGGAGGGGTCGCTGGGACCGCCGTTCACGCGCACCGAGCTGACCGGGACCTTCGTGCCGTGGCAGGCCTGGTAGCTGTTGATGTCCCGGAGGTCGTAGTTCTCCAGGGAGTAGATCGCGACCGTGGTGCCGTTCTGGACGTTCGCCTGGTCCGCCATGTTGTAGGCGGCGGCGAGCGAACGGGCGCTCCAGTAGTCGGTCTTGTCGTACGCCGCCGTCCAGCCGCCGGAGGTGTCCGCGTACAGGTCGCGGATGCCCGCGCACATCGTCGGGGTCGTCCCCGTCAGCCGCGACTGCTGGGCCCCGCCGCCGGTGTCGGCCTTGCGCAGCTTCACGTCGGTGTTGTTGGCCTGCCGGGACCCGAGGGTCGACAGCCCGACAACGGCCTTGACGTCACCGGCGGTTGATCCGCTGAACTGCGGCGCGCGGGTGTTGACGAACCCGTCCTCGCCGTCCTTCAGCCGGTACCCGGCGAAGTCGGTGGCGAAGGCCTTCCCGGCGCCGGCGACGGTGGTGGTGACCGGCAGGGTGAGCCCGTCGTCCGCCAACTCCCCGACGGTGAGGCCCTTTTCCTCCAGCTCCGCGCGCACCCGCTCGACGGCGGCGGGCGCGGCCCCGAAGGTCTCGGCGAACTCGCCGGTCCGCAGGTACTTCTTGTAGTTCGGCGAGGCGGGATCGGACACCTCGGCCACGAACCGGCTGAGCGCGTCCGGGTCCCGGGGCTCCAGCACGACACTCAGACCGACGGCCTCCGCCCCTGCGGGGTCAGCCGTCTTCACGGCGCCCTGCGGCACCTTGGGCGCGCCCCCGACCCGCTGCGGTCCAGGTCCCTCGGCATGCGCGACAGGCGCCACACCAGCGGCGACGGCCACTGCGGCGACCCCCGCGACTCCCCACCGGAACACCGGACCACGGGTATCTCTTCGGCCCATGCAACTCCCTCTCCTCGAACGGAGGGTGGTGACGGCACGGGAAGAGAGACGGCGTGACGGAAAAGGCCCTGCGGGCGTGCGAACAGCCCGAGCGCGAACCTGTGTTGAGCTCCCCCCGGCAGCATCACCACACCAACACAGATCGGCGACAGCCAGAACACAAGTTCTATCAGGTGTGAAAACGCTTCACAAAAGTAAGGGAACAGATGGTTACGGGACCGTGATCCCGAAGTACCCCAGCAAGAGGATCAACACCCCAACTCCCCCGAAAACCACCACCACGGGACCCCAGGAGACCCCGGCGAACGCCCCCCGCACCCGCCGCCCCCACCCCGCCCGGCTCTCCCCCCGGAACGGCACCGCCTCAGGCGGCCGCTCCTTCCACCGCGCAGCCAGCATCCGAGCCCGAGCGGAAGGCTCCTTGACCCCCGCATCGGCCCACCGGACATCGAACTCCCGCTCCTCGTCGTTCTGTTCAGCCATAGGGGCAAGATACGACGGCGCCCCCGCCCCGGGGAACGGGGCGAGGGCGCCGGTGAGGCGGGCTCGGTCACACGTCGAAGTACAGCTCGAACTCGTGCGGGTGCGGCCGCAGTTGGAGAGGGGCGATCTCCGTCGTGCGCTTGAGGTCGATCCACGTCTCGATCAGGTCGGGCGTGAAGACGCCGCCCGCGAGGAGGAACTCGTGGTCGGACTCGAGGGCGTCGAGGACCGCGTTGAGGGAGGTCGGGACCTGGGCGACGCCCGCGTGCTCCTCGGGGGCCAGCTCGTAGAGGTCCTTGTCGATCGGCTCGGCCGGCTCGATCTTGTTCTTGATGCCGTCGAGGCCCGCGAGCAGCAGGGCGGAGAAGGCGAGGTACGGGTTGCCGGAGGAGTCGGGCGCGCGGAACTCCACGCGCTTGGCCTTCGGGTTGGACCCCGTGATCGGGATGCGCATCGCCGCCGAGCGGTTGCGCTGCGAGTACACCAGGTTGATCGGCGCCTCGAAGCCCGGGACCAGGCGGTGGTAGGAGTTCACCGTCGGGTTGGTGAACGCCAGCAGCGACGGCGCGTGCTTGAGGATGCCGCCGATGTAGTAGCGGGCGGTGTCGGAGAGGCCCGCGTAACCGGCCTCGTCGTAGAACAGCGGGTCGCCGTTGGTCCACAGGGACTGGTGGACGTGCATGCCCGAGCCGTTGTCGCCGAAGATCGGCTTCGGCATGAAGGTCGCGGTCTTGTTGTTGCGCCAGGCCACGTTCTTCACGATGTACTTGAAGAGCTGGAGGTCGTCGGCCGCGGCGAGCAGCGTGTTGAACTTGTAGTTGATCTCCGCCTGGCCGGCCGTACCCACCTCGTGGTGCTGGCGCTCGACCTTGAGACCGGACTTCTCCAGCTCCAGGGAGATCTCCGCGCGCAGGTCGGCGAAGTGGTCCACCGGGGCCACCGGGAAGTAGCCGCCCTTGTAACGGACCTTGTAACCACGGTTGTTCTCGACGGCGCCGGTGTTCCAGGCACCCGCCTCGGAGTCGATGTGGTAGAAGCTCTCGTTCGGACCCGTGGCGAACCGCACGCTGTCGAAGACGTAGAACTCCGCCTCCGGACCGAAGTACGCGGTGTCCGCGATCCCGGTCGACGCCAGGTACGCCTCCGCCTTCTTCGCCACGTTGCGCGGGTCACGGGAGTACTGCTCGCCCGTGATCGGGTCGTGGATGAAGAAGTTGATGTTCAGCGTGGTGTCACGGCGGAACGGATCGATCTTCGCGGTGCTGAGGTCGGCCCGCAGCGCCATGTCCGACTCGTGGATGGCCTGGAAACCGCGGATCGACGAGCCGTCGAACGCCAGCTCCTCGTCCGGGTCGAACGCGTCGACGGGCACCGTGAAGTGCTGCATCACGCCCGGCAGGTCGCAGAAGCGGACATCGACGAACTTGACCTTCTCGTCGGTGATCAGCTTCTTGATGTCGTCGGCGTTCTGGGACATCCAGCTCCTCCTACTCCCGGCCGGCTCGGGGACCGGGGTGGTAGTTCGTTCGTGCGGCCAGTGCGGTGGCACACGCTCGTCCCGACCCTAGGGATGGGTGATTTCTCGGGCGTGACCCATTTGTTTCACCGAAGTTAACCGGATTCGGTGCCGGGCGGCCCGACGACCCGGCCCACCTGCCCCCTCCTGTCCCTGCGTCCCGGCGCGCCCAGTACCGTGGACTTGTGGACAAAAGGCAAGCACTCGGATCGTGGCTCTCCGGCCCCCGCGCGGCCCTGGAGGAGGCGGGCGCCGACTTCGGCTACCGCGGCGAACAGCTCGGCCTCCCCGAGACCGGCCCCGGCTCCCTGGCCCGCCCCGGCCGCCGCCTGGGCGCCCTCGCCGTCGACTGGGGCCTCAGCGTCTTGATCGCATACGGCCTCATCACGGACGGCTACACTCCGTCCACCAGCAACTGGGCCCTGGGCGTCTTCTTCCTGATGGGCGCCCTCACGGTCACCACCATCGGCTTCACCCCCGGCAAACGCCTCTTCGGCATCAGAGTCCTCCACCTGGACACAGGAACGGTGAACCCACTGCGGGCCCTGATGCGAACGGCCCTGCTGTGCCTGGCGATCCCGGCACTGGTGTGGGACAAGGACGGCCGGGGCCTGCACGACAGACTGGCGCGAACGGTAGAGGTACGGATCTGAGATCCGGATACGACGAAGGGGGCGCCCAGAGCAACTCGGGCGCCCCCTTTCTCGTCACCTGCTAACGCCCCTTGGGGCCACCGCCCTTCGGCAGCTTCATCCCCTTCGGCATCGGACCCTTGGGCAACGGCATGTTGGACATGATGTCCCCCATCGCCCGCAACCGGTCATTGGTGGTCGTCACCTGGGGACCGGTCAGCACCCGCGGATACTTCAGCAACGTCGTCCGCAGCTTCTTCAGCTCGGTCTGCCCCTCACCGACCCCGACGATCACGTCGTGCACCGGCACGTCCGCGACGATCCGGTTCATCTTCTTCTTCTCGGCCGCCAGCAGCGTCTTCACCCGGTTCGGATTGCCCTCCGCGATCAGTACGATCCCGGCCTTCCCGACCGCGCGGTGCACGACGTCCTGGCTGCGGTTCATCGCCACGGCCGGAGTGGTCGTCCAGCCCCGCCCGATGTTGTCCAGAACGGCGGCGGCAGCGCCCGGCTGCCCCTCCATCTGCCCGAAGGCGGCCCGCTCCGCCCGGCGCCCGAACACGATCGCCGACGCGAGGAAGGCGAGCAGGAAGCCCAGGATGCCGAGGTAGACCGGATGGCCGATCAGGAAACCGATCGCGAGAAAGACACCGAAGGTGATGATGCCGACAGCCGCGAGTACAAGACCGATCTTCTTGTCGGCCTTGCGGGTCATCTTGTACGTCAGGGCGATCTGCTTCAGTCGCCCGGGGTTCGCGGCGTCCGCCGCGTTGTCCTTCCTCGCCATGGCAGGAAGTCTACGTGCCCCCTGGAGCGCCCTCTCCCCGGGAGGGCGGCAGCCAAGACGGCGAGGGTGCTGCGGGCTTTGGGCGGGAGCCTCAGAACCGGTCGGAGCTGACCGCTTCGAGCACGCGCTGCGCCTCGACCCGGTCCTTCGCACGGCGGCGGTCCTCCAGGACGGAGGTCCAGGCGTTACGGCGGGCGGTGCGCTGGCCACTGCTCAGCAGCAGCGACTCGACGGCGCGCAGAGCGTCGGTGAAGGTCGGGATGGCGGTGGCGCGTACGGGCGCGGCCTGCATGGAAGGTCCCCCCTCAGGAGCGGCTTTGGGTATGGGCCTACGTGACGTGATAACAGAGTCACTGATTGGTGTTACCAGGGCGTGACCGACCGGTCAAACACCAATGAAACCTGGGTGCGCCCTTGAAAACTTTCGGCGCGGCCCCGAGACGCCCCGCCACCTGCGGAGACGATCAGGGCCGCGCCGTATCGGCCATTACTGACCGGTAGCCTCTTGTGCGGGAATTCACACAGGCCGGATCAGACGGCTTGCGCCGCGATGAAGGAACCACGCTTCTCAATGGCCATCTGGTACAGCCGGCCCGCTCGGTACGACGACCTGACCAGCGGACCCGACATGACCCCGGAGAACCCGATCTGGTCGGCCTCCTCCTTCAGCTCCACGAACTCGTGCGGCTTGACCCACCGCTCGACGGGGTGGTGGCGCACGGACGGCCGCAGGTACTGCGTGATCGTGATCAGCTCGCACCCGGCGTCGTGCAGCTGCTTCAGCGCCTCGCTGACCTCCTCGCGGGTCTCGCCCATGCCGAGGATCAGGTTGGACTTGGTGACGAGCCCGAAGTCCCGCGCCTGCGTGATGACGTCCAGCGAACGCTCGTACCGGAAGCCCGGCCGGATCCGCTTGAAGATGCGCGGCACGGTCTCGACGTTGTGCGCGAACACCTCGGGCCGCGACTCGAAGACCTCCCGCAGCAGCTCCGGCACGGCGTTGAAGTCCGGCGCCAGCAGCTCCACCTTCGTCCGGCCGTCCGCGCGGGCCGCCGTCTGCTCGTGGATCTGCCGGACGGTCTCGGCGTACAGCCAGGCCCCGCCGTCCTCCAGGTCGTCGCGGGCGACGCCGGTGATGGTGGCGTAGTTCAGGTCCATCGTGACGACCGACTCGCCGACCCGGCGCGGTTCGTCGCGGTCCAGGGCCTCGGGCTTGCCCGTGTCGATCTGGCAGAAGTCGCAGCGCCGCGTGCACTGGTCGCCGCCGATGAGGAAGGTCGCCTCGCGGTCCTCCCAGCACTCGTAGATGTTGGGGCAGCCGGCCTCCTGGCACACCGTGTGCAGGCCCTCGCCCTTCACGAGGTTCTGCATCTTCGTGTACTCGGGACCCATTTTCGCCCGGGTCTTGATCCACTCGGGCTTGCGCTCGATGGGGGTCTGGCTGTTACGGACCTCCAGGCGCAGCATCTTGCGTCCGTCGGGTGCGACTGCGGACACGACCGGCTCCCTGTAGCTTCGATTCTTCGGCGTACACCAGGGTACGCCCGTGCTAATTCAGCTCCGCGCTGAGCCCAACCCCGCAGGAGCGAGGTGCATTCCCCCGCTTATATGAGGAGAGCGCCCTGTCTAGGCCGACGCCTTCTCGATCTCCCGCGGCTTCGGCTCGGCACTCCCCAGCACATCCGCCAGATACCGCTCGACAACAGGCAGCACCTCGTCGACGGAGACATCCCGCCCCAGTTCGTCCGCCAGCGACGTCACCCCGGCATCCCGGATCCCGCACGGGATGATCCGGTCGTACCACTTGTTGTCGGGGTTCACGTTGAACGCGAACCCATGCATCGTGACCCCCTTCGCCACCCGGATCCCGATCGCCGAGATCTTCCGGTCCTCCCGCCGCTGCCCGGCGTTGGAGGGCGCGTACTCGGGACCGTTGAGCCGGGGGTCGAACTCCTCGTCGGTGAGCCGGGGATCGAAGTCCAGCGAGAGCCCCCCGGGCGCCGGCCGCCGCTCGACGGGATCGCCGAGCACCCACACCCCGCTGCGCCCCTCGACCCGGCTGGTGGCCACCCCGAACTCCGCGCAGACCTGGATCAGCGCCTCCTCGAGCCGCCGCACGTGCGCGACGACGTCGACCGGCCGGGGCAGTTTGAGGATCGGGTAGCCGACGATCTGGCCCGGACCGTGCCAAGTGATCTTCCCGCCCCGGTCGACGTCGACGACCGGCGTCCCGTCGAGCGGCCGCTCGCTGTCCGAAGTCCGCCGCCCGGCCGTGTACACCGGAGGATGCTCGAGGAGCAGCACGGTGTCCGGCACCTCGTCGGCGAACCGCGCCGCGTGCACACGGCGTTGCTCGTCCCAGGCCGCCCGGTACTCGACGGTCCCCATGCGGACGAACCGCAGCTCACTCACGGAAAACGCCTCCTCGACGTGGTAAGGCACGAAACACCTCCACGCCACTGTACGACTGTGTGCGGCCCGTCAGTCCGGCAGGCGATCCTCACACGATCGGATGAATAGCAGCCGGATTGTGCGACTGGTTGTTCACTCTCCGCTACATTCGCGCCGTCCACAGGCCGACTGGGCTGCTCACACGCAATCCGGGCACTTCATCCGGGCACGTCAGACGTACCGGAAGGCAGGAGACCGCACCGCAGATGACGGAACGACCCGCGCAGCGCACTCCCAACCGCCAGCTCGCCGCGCTCATCGCAGAAGCGGGGTTCTCCAACGCGGGACTGGCCCGCCGGGTGGATCAGCTCGGGCTCGAACACGGCCTGGACCTCAGATACGACAAGACGTCCGTCACCCGCTGGCTGCGCGGCCAGCAGCCCAGGGGCACGACACCGGCGCTGATCGCCGAGGTCTTCACCCGCCGCCTCGGCCGCCGGCTCACCGCCCAGGACCTGGGCCTGGACGCCTGCGCCCCGGTCTACGCGGGCCTGGAGTTCGCCGGCACCCCCGAGGAGGCCGTCGACATCGTCAGCGGCCTGTGGCGCAAGGACTCCGGCAGCCACGCCGAGCTCCGCAAGATCGCGTTCACCCCGGCGGGCCTCGTCGTACCGAGCCGCGACTGGCTGATCGGACGGCCTGACGAGAAGGTCGCCCGTACCGAGCCCAACCCCCGCCTCCCCGCGCAGGGCCGCCCCCTCGTACCCCGCCAGCGCGTGCAGGGGGAGCGCGGGGTGAAGGTCACCGGCGGGGACATCTCCGCCCTGAGGTCGGTGGGCGAACTCTTCCGGGCGCTGGACAACCGCTACGGCGGCGGCCACGCCCGCCAGGCCCTCGTCCGCTACCTGGAGCACGAGTGCGAGCCCATGCTGAGGGGGATCTACGGCGAACAGACCGGCCGCCGCCTCTTCGCCGCCGCCGCCGACCTCACCCGCCTCGCCGGCTGGACGTCGTACGACATCGGCGCGCACGGCCTCGCCCAGCGGTACTTCGTCCAGGCCCTGCGGCTCGCGCAGGCCGCCGGTGACCGGGCCTACGGCTCGTACGTGCTGGTCACGATGAGCCGCCAGGCCGTCTACCTCGGCCACGGCCGCGAGGCGGTCCAGCTGGCGCGAGTCGCCCAGCAGGGCGTCGGCACCAACGCCGCCCCCACGGTCCAGGCCCTCCTGCACGCCGTGGAGGCGCGCGGGCACGGGGTGCTGGGCGAGGTGCGGGCCTGTACGACGTCCCTGGTCCGCGCGGAGCGGGCGCTGGAGGCGTCGAAGCACACGGGCGCGGAGGAGGCCCCGTACTGGGCCCGCTTCTTCGACGAGGCCCAGCTGGCCGACGAGTTCGCCCACTGCCACCGCGACCTGCACCAGTTCCGGGCCGCCGCCCAGCACGCCGAACGCTCCCTGCACCTGCGCCCCAGCACATACGCCAGGAGCCGCCTGTTCTGCCGGGTCGTCCTGGCCACCGCCCGCCTCTCCCTGGGCGAACTGGACCAGGCCTGCCGCCACGCGGCCGAGGCGGCCACCCAGGCCTCCGAGATGCGCTCCGCGCGGGCCGTCGAGTACGTCCGGGACTTCGAGCGGCGGCTGGAGCCGTACAAGGACGCCTCGGCGGTGCGGACCTACCGGGAGAAGGTGGCGGCGCTGGGGTGAGGGCGGGCCTATAAGGGGCGGGGCTGCGGTCCCGGGGGGTGGCGCGCCCCTCGGGACCGCTCGCCTCACACCGTGTCTGACCTCACGCCGCCTCGGACACCGTCGCTGGCGGGTCCGCCAGGGCCGTTCCGGCGGTCAGGTCCGACAGGAGGGCCGCCGCCGCGCGGTGGGCGGAGTGCAGGGCGCCCTGGACCGTGCTGGTGTCGCGGTGGTCGCCGCAGAGGTACAGGCCCGCCAGCAGCCGGACCGGGCGGCGCAGATCGTGCGGCGGGCGCATCGCGGGGACCGCCTCTTTCGTGTGATGGACCGTCAAAGTCTCCCAGCGGTGGGTCGGTATGCCGTACAGGCGGGCCAAGTGCGCCCGTACCGCCCTGTCCACGTCCTGCGGGGGAGCCCCCAGGACCGTCGACGAGATCAGCGCCCGCCCGGCCGGCGCCCGCGTCGGGTCGACCTCGCTGATCACCGCCGTGTGCGACACCGGACCGCCCCGGTCGGAGTCCAGCAGCAGCGCCGCGCCCGTCTCCGGCGGCTCGTCGGTGGTGTGGTGGACGACCGTCACGGGGTGGAAGTCCGGCACCCGTAACCCCGGCAGCAGCTCGGCGGCCGTACGGGCGTCCGTGGCCAGCAGGATCGCGCGGCACCGGAAGACGCCGTGCTCGGCGGTCACGGCGGACGTCGTCGACACCGACGTCACCCGCACCCCCGTCCGCACACTCCCCTCCGGCAGCAGCCCCGCGAGCAGCTCGGGCAGCGCGTCGGCGCCCCCCTCGGGCACACACAGCCGCCCCCCGGCGAACGCCCGCAGCGCGAGGTCGGCGCACCGGCTGGACGTGCTCAGCTCGGGGTCGCAGAGCAGCGCGGAGAGCAGGGGCCGCAGGAACCCGTCCACGGTCCGCGCGGGCAGCCCCCGCGCGTACAGCGCCTCCCTGGCAGCCGCCTCGGGCCGCGCGAGCAGCCGCTCGACCGGCACCCCGGCGACCCGAGCGAGCGCACCCCGCAGCCGGGCCTGGTCGAGCGCGGAGATGAAGGGGGTACCGGGGCGGGCGCGGTTCGGTACGAGGCTCCGGGTGTCCGGGGTACCGGGGCGGGCGCGGTTGGATACGAGGCTCCGGGCGTCCGGGGTGCCGGCGGAGGCGCCCACCTGCTCAACTCCCTTGTCCGTCAGCCCACTTGACGGCCTCCCGCTCGCCCGGCCCAGCGGCGCTCCCGCCAGCGCTCGTACCGCGTGGAACGCGCCCCGCGCGCCCCCTGCGCCCCCGGCGCTCGCCGGTGCGCCCGCGCGCTGCCTGCGGCCCTCGCTGTGCAGCAGCACCCCGGGTGTGAACGGCCGCAGCACCAGGGACCGCAGCCCCGGGGCGAGCGCCAGTTCGGGGTAGGCCGTGGACAGCAGCTGTCCGATCCGGTCGAGCCGGAAGCCGTCGACCTTCTCCGTCGACATCCGCCCCCCGACCCAGGGCGCGGACTCCAGCACCGTCACCGTCAATCCTGCGCGGACCAGCCGGAGCGCGGCGGACAGCCCGGAGACCCCGGCTCCCACCACGATGACGTCTGACCTGTTCGCGGGCTCACGCACGTGCCCCTCCTCGCGGTTACGCGGCCGGTGAGGGCGTGCTGCCCTCGACTCGCCGTCGGGATACCCGAGTTCCGGTCGAGGGTAGAGCCGAAACCGATCAGTAACAGTCGCGCATGAACAGAGCACGGGCGCACAACGGTCGCATACGGTCCCCAGCCGTGCGACCCGAGGCGGCTCCCGGCGCCGTGCTTCTACTTCAGCGCCGCCCGGACCGCCTCCTCGATCCCCGGGAACGTGAACCGGAACCCCGACTCCAGCAGCCGCCCCGGCACCACCCGCGCGCTCCCCAGCACATCCCCGGCCATCTCCCCGAGGACCGCCTTCAGCACCGGCGCCGGCACGGCGAACAGCTTCGGCCGGTGCAGCACCCGCGCCATCGCGTCCGTGATCTCCCCGTTCGTCAGCGGCTCCGGCGCGGTCAGGTTGAACGCGCCCGACAGGTCCTCCCGGTCGAGGAGATGCCGGATCGCCGCGACCTCGTCGTGCAGCGCGATGTACGACCAGTACTGCCCGCCGTTCCCCATCCGCCCCCCGAGCCCCGCCTTGAACAGCGGGAACAGCTTCCCCCAGGCCCCGCCGCCGCGCGCCACGACCAGCCCGGTGCGCACGAATACGGTCCGGATGCCGGCGTCCCGCGCGGGAGCCGCGGCCCCCTCCCAGTCGACGCACAGCTCGGGAAGGAACCCGGAGGCGGCGGGCGCCGACTCGTCGACGGCACGGGTCCCGGTCTCGCCGTAGATGCCGATCGCGCTGCCGTTGACGAACACGCGCGGGGGAGCGGCGAGCCCGGCCGCCGCCTCCGCGAGCGCCCGCGTCCCGTTGACCCGGCCGTCCCGGATCGTCTTCTTGTAGCCCTCCGTCCACCGCCGGTCGCCCACCCCGGCCCCGGCCAGATTGACGACGGCGTCCACCCCGGCGAGGCCCGCCGCGTCGACCCGCCCCGCCTCGGGGTCCCACCGCACCTCACCGGGCCCGCCCGGCGCCCGCCGCACCAGCCGCACCACCTCGTCCCCGTCGGCCTCAAGAGCCCGGACCAACGCACTGCCGATCAGACCGGAAGCGCCGGCCACCGCGATTCGTCGCATGCGCTCATCCTGCACGGGAGGGGGTAAAGGGGGCGTTTGAATATTCAAGCGTGGCTGCCAGGGGGTGCTGCTGGCGGGGCGAAGCTGCCGCGGGCGCCGGTCTCTCGCGCGAGCGCCCGAAGTTGCTGAGGGCGCCTGCTTCTCGCGCGAGCGTCCCGCCCTCAGCCGCTGATCAACTCCCCCGTGTCCACCGCCCGCGTAGCCGTCGCCCCCCGCTCGGCGTCCCCCGCCACCTCCGCCGCCGTCAGCACGTACCCCGTCTCGTCGTCGGACGTCGACCGCGCGAAGACCACCCCGAAGACCTGCCCGTCGGTCGTCAGCAGGGGGCCGCCCGAGTTGCCGGGGCGCACGGTCGAGCGGATCGAGTAGATCTCCCGGGTCACCGTCGCGTCGTTGTAGATGTTCCGGCCGGTCGCGTTCACCTTGCTCGCGACCGTCGCCGCCTGGAGGTTGAGGTCACCGTCCTGCGGATAACCGGCGACCACCGCCTCGTTCCCGCGCGCGGCGCTCCCGTCGAACTCCAGGACCGGCGCCCGCAGCCCGCGCACATACAGCACGGCGACGTCCTTGTTGGGATCGAAGAGCACCACCCGGGCCTCGTACGAACGGCCCACCCCGCCGATGCGTACGGTCGGACGGTCGATGCCGGCCACCACATGGGCGTTGGTCATGACCCGCTCCCGGGCGAACACGAAACCGCTGCCCTCGCGGCCCTGCGTCCCGGACGCGCCCTCGATCTTGACGGTGCTCAGCTTGGCCGCGTTCGTCGCGCTCGCCGTCACGCTGTCGCCGGACGGCTTGGCGACCTCGGCCGTCGACTCGTTCTCGAACGGGTTGAAGACCTGGGGGAAGCCCGCCTGGGTCAGCGCCGACGTCGCGTTCGAGAACCACGCCGGAGTGGTGGCCGGCATGGCGTCCTGGACCGTACCCAGCACCTTGGAGTCCCGGATCGCCGACGTCACCAGCGACGACGAGGACGCGCCCAGCACACTCGCGGCGACCCACGCCACGATCAGCACCGCCACCGCGTTCGCCGCGGCGCCGCCTATCCCGTCCAGCACCCGCAGCGGACCCCGGTCCAGCTCGCGGCGCAGCCGCAGCGCGAGGCGGCCCGCGAGGCCGTGCGCCAGCACCGCCGGCACCAGCACCGTGAACACCGCGGTCACCGTCGCCGCCGTCGTACCCGGCGTGACCAGCTTCATCACCCAGGGCAGCAGCCATACGCCGATCACCGCGCCGCCCACGAAACCGGCCAGCGAGACGCAGCCGGCCACCAGGCCGCGCCGGTACCCCGAGCCGGCGTACGCCAGCACGACCAGCACCAGCAGGATGTCGAGCAGGTCCACGCCAGCCGCCTTTCTCTGGAACCCTTCCATACGTGGGGGACGGTCCCTTTGATCAGCGACGCCCCGGAAGGCGTCACCTCGTCACCTCGGAAAACGCCCGGAACGGGGCGATGGTTCCAACGAGTGGCACACGGCATATCCCACCCGTCTTCGGGTGGGGCGCACGTTCACAGGAACGCCTCAGGGAGCATTCAGAGTTCTCCCATGAGCGGCCCCTAGATTCATGGTCGTCAGCAGCCACAGGAGGGCGGGGACCATGAACAACAGCCGTACACAGCAGGCCACTTCGCAGCGGGCCACCGGATGGGCGAAGGCCGCGCGCAACCCCTGGACCGTCCTCTGCGCGGTCGCCGCCGTCGTCCTCGGCCCGGCCGCCACCACCGCGTCCGCACTGGAACAGGCCAACCGGGCCCCGCTGCACCACGCCGTGTACAAGACCGAGCAGCCCCAGGCGTACCTCCCGGCGGACACCGGCGGGCGGCGCAAGACCGCGGCAGCCTGACCGGCCGGCCGCCTACCCCCTGAACCGCTCCCACAGCCGCGGGAACCGCTCCGCGAGCGCCGACTCGTCCTCGAAGTCGACCGGCGTCCCCAGCGGCTCCGCGGGCGCCGGCGGGATCCCGAGGTCCGGGGCGACGACCCCCGTCAGCTGCTCGTACGCCTCGTCGGCCGCGTACCCCAGCTCCTCGCCGTCGCCGTCGATCTCCTCGTCGAAGTCGCCCAGCAGCTCGGCCAGCGCGTCCGGCTCGTGCACCGCGGCCTCGAAGACCTCCCGGCCCTGCCCGATCAGCCAGCACCGGAAGTAGTCGAAGGCGTCGTCGCTCGCGCCGTCCAGCAGCACGCTCGCGGCGCCCCACAGATCCCACAGATACGCCCGGTTGTAGCGCGCCTCGAAGTGACGGGCGAAGTCCAGCACCGCCTCCGGGTCGAGCCCCAGCAACCGCGTCACCAGCACATCGGCCTGCTCCTCGGGATCACCCTCGGCAGCCTCCCGAGCGCCGTCCACCAGCTCCCAGAACTCCGTCTCGTCCATCACCCCCTCAGCATCGGCCCTCACGGCACCCCGCGCACGCGGAGGTACAGATCGTTATGCGCGCGCGGTGACTCAGGAGCCGTACAGCGCCACGAGCCGCGCCGCGTCCCGCGCGAACCGCTCCCGCAACGCCCGGGGCGCGACCACCTCCGCCTCCGGCCCCAGCGCCGCGAGCTGCCCATAGGCCACCTCCTCCGACTCCACCCCCAACGTCACCGTCACCCACCCCGCCCCGTCCGCCTCAGGCCCCCCGCCCAGCGCCTCCCGCGCGGCCACCGCCCCCACCGCGTACGGCAGCCCCCGCACCCCGTCCGGCGACAGCCGTACGACGACCTCCGCGCGCAGCATGTCCCGCGCGAACTCCTCCGCCCGCTCGGCCCAGAACGCGGCGAGGTCGAACCCGCCGTCCCGGTCGAACCGCTCCTCCCCGGCGACGACCGACACGAACCGCTCGACCCGGTAGACCCGGAAGTCCCCGCCGGCCCGCGCGCACACGTACCAGACCCCCGCCTTGAGGACGAGCCCGTACGGCTCCAGCTCCCGCTCGACCTCCCCGCCCCGCCCGAGATACCGCCCCCGGATCCGCCGGTCGTCCCACACGGCCTCCGCGACCGCCGCCAGCGTGTCGGGCACGGAAGGCCGGGTGAACCAGTTGGGCGCGTCGAGGTGGAACCGCTGGGCGGCGCCGAACGGCGCGTCCCGCAGCGACGGCAGCAGCGCGGCCGACACCTTCAGCCGGGCCGCCGAAGCGGCGTCCTCAAGCCCCATGTCCCGCAGCGCGCCGGGCACCCCGCTGAGGAACAGCGCCTCGACCTCGTCCCGCGCGAGCCCCGTCAGCCGCGTCCGGTACCCCCCGACCAGCCGGTACCCCCCGGCCCGCCCCCGGTCCGCATACACCGGCACCCCCGCCTCCGACAGCGCCTGCGCGTCCCGCGTCACGGTCCGCTCCGACACCTCCAGCTCCCGGGCCAGCTCAGCGGCGGTCATCGAGCCCCGCCCCTGCAACAGCAACACCATCTTGATCAGCCGAGCAGCACGCATACCCCCATGCTGCCCGCCGCCACTGACAACGGCCGGGCACGGAGAAACCCGCCCGGACCGTGAACCGATCGGCCCGCTCGATGCGATGGAAGGGCAAGCAGACGACAGGAAGGGGCGGAGATGGCAGCAAACCCCGAAGGGGTACGACCGAGTCGGCCGTACCCCTTCAGCGAACCTCAGCGGCGGCTACAGCCCGTAGCGCTCCCGGGCTTCCTTCACCGACGTCGCCTTCGCCTCGCCGCGCCGGACGAGCTGGGCGAGCGCGGCGACCACGATGGACTGGGCGTCCACGCCGAAGTGCCGGCGCGCCGCCTCCCGGGTGTCCGACAGACCGAAGCCGTCGGCGCCGAGCGAGCTGTAGTCCTGCTCCACCCACTGCGCGATCTGGTCGGGAACCTGGCGCATGTAGTCCGACACCGCGAGCACCGGACCCTCGGCGCCCTGAAGCGCCTGGCGCACGTACGGGACGCGCTCCTCGCCGCGCAGCAGTGCCGCGTCGGCCTCCAGCGCGTCACGCCGCAGCTCCGTCCAGGAGGTCGCGGACCACACGTCGGCGGCCACCCCCCACTCCTCGGCCAGCGTCCTCTGCGCCTCCAGCGCCCAGTGGATCGCCGTACCGGAGGCGAGCAGCTGGATGCGGGGGGCGTTCGCGGCGGGGGAGAGGCCCGCGGACTCGGCCGTGTTGAAGCGGTACAGGCCCTTGACGATGCCCTCGTCGATGCCGAGGCCGGCCGGCTTGGCGGGCTGCGGCATCGGCTCGTTGTAGACCGTCAGGTAGTAGAAGACGTTCGCGTCCTCGCCGGGCGCCGCCTCGCCGTACATGCGGCGCAGGCCGTCCTTGACGATCGTCGCGATCTCGTAGGCGAACGCGGGGTCGTAGGACAGCGCCGCCGGGTTCGTCGCGGCGATCACCGGGGAGTGGCCGTCGGCGTGCTGGAGGCCCTCGCCCGTCAGGGTCGTACGGCCGGCCGTCGCGCCGACGAGGAAGCCGCGGCCGAGCTGGTCGCCGAGCTGCCACATCTGGTCGGCCGTGCGCTGCCAGCCGAACATCGAGTAGAAGATGTAGAACGGGATCATGGCCTCGCCGTGCGTCGCGTACGCGGTCGACGCGGCGATGAAGTCGGCCATCGAACCGGCCTCGGTGATCCCCTCGTTGAGGATCTGCCCGTTCTTCGCCTCCTTGTAGTACATCAGCTGGTCGCGGTCGACCGGCTCGTACGTCTGCCCCTTGGGGGAGTAGATCCCGAGCGACGGGAACAGCGACTCCATACCGAAGGTCCGCGCCTCGTCGGGCACGATCGGCACCCAGCGCTTGCCCGTCTCCTTGTCACGGACCAGGTCCTTGACGAGCCGCACGAACGCCATGGTCGTCGCGACACTCTGCGTCCCGGACCCCTTGTCGAACGACGCGAACGCCTTCTCCGACGGCGTCGGCAGCGGGGCGATCGCGTGCGTACGACGGGCCGGGGCCGGGCCGCCGAGGGCCGCGCGGCGCTCCTGGAGGTAACGGACCTCCGGGGAGTCGGCGCCGGGGTGGCCGTAGGGGACCACGCCGTCCACGAACTGCGCGTCGGAGATGGGGAGTTCGAGCAGGTCGCGCATCGTCTTGAACTCGTCCACCGTGAGCTTCTTCATCTGGTGGTTGGCGTTCTTCGACGCGAAGCCCGAGCCCAGGGTGTGCCCCTTGACGGTCTGCGCGAGGATCACGGTCGGCGCGCCCTTGAACTCCAGGGCCGCCTTGTACGCCGCGTACACCTTGCGCGCCTCGTGACCGCCGCGCGAGAAGTGGAAGACCTCGAGGATCTTGTCGTCGCTGAGCAGCTTCGCCATCTCGGCGAGCGCCGGGTCCTTGCCGAAGAAGTCCGCGCGGATGTAGGCCGCGTCCCGCGTCTGGTACGTCTGCACCTGCGCGTCGGGCACCTCACGCAGCCGCCGCACGAGCGCGCCGGTCGTGTCGAGCGCGAACAGTTCGTCCCACGCCGAGCCCCACAGCGTCTTGACGACGTTCCAGCCGGCGCCGCGGAACTGCGCCTCCAGCTCCTGCACGATCTTGAAGTTCGCGCGGACCGGACCGTCGAGGCGCTGGAGGTTGCAGTTGATGACGAAGGTCAGGTTGTCCAGACCCTCGCGCGAGGCCAGCGCGAGCGCCGCCGTCGACTCCGGCTCGTCCATCTCGCCGTCGCCGAGGAACGCCCACACGTGCGACGGCGAGACGTCCTTGATGCCGCGCGCGGTGAGGTAGCGGTTGAAGCGGGCCTGGTAGATCGCCGAGAGCGGGCCGAGGCCCATGCTCACCGTCGGGAACTCCCACAGCCAGGGCAGCCGCCGGGGGTGCGGGTACGACGGGAGGCCGCCGCCGCCCGCCTCCTGGCGGAAGTTGTCCAGGTGCGCCTCGGTGAGGCGGCCGTCCAGGAAGGCGCGGGCGTAGATGCCGGGGGAGGCGTGGCCCTGGATGTAGAGCTGGTCGCCGGAACCGTCGGCTTCCTTGCCCTTGAAGAAGTGGTTGAAGCCGGTCTCGTACAGCCAGGCCGCCGACGCGAACGTCGCGATGTGGCCGCCGACGCCGTGTTTCGCGCCCCGGGTCACCATGGCGGCGGCGTTCCACCGGTTCCACGCGGTGATCCGCTGCTCCATCGCCTCGTCACCCGGGACGGCCGGTTCGGCGGCCGTCGGGATGGTGTTGAGGTAGTCGGTCTCCAGAAGCTTGGGCAGTGCGACACCGCCGGCCTCGGCCCGCTCCAGCGTGCGCCGCATCAGATACGCGGCGCGGTGCGGTCCGGCCGCCTTGGCGACCGCGTCCAGTGAGGCCTGCCATTCGGCGGTCTCCTCCGGGTCGCGGTCCGGGAGCTGGTCGAGCGCGCTCGCCTGGCTGGCGTTGGGGTCGGTCATGTCGCCGCCTTCCTCAGTCGAAGGGGGTTCCCTCACGGGTAAGGGTTCGGGGTTGCCCTAGGTCTTTGGCAGGACAGGGCGGGGCCCTCGGTAGAGGTCCGTCGGCGACTCTAACGCGCTGATCGATGATCGATCAAAGGGTTGAAGGGCAAAACTTCTCGAACCCGAGAAAGTAGGCACGGGGTGCCTTTCGGACAGGCACCGGGTGCCGCTCATTTCGGGAGTTTTCGCAGGTGGGCGAGGGGCGGTGCAGGTGAGCGGACCGACGGGGACAGCTTCAGGGGCGCGGCGCGCAGCCCAGCACGTGTGCCTTCACCAGGTCCGCGATCCTCGGGTCCCGCCGCTTGAACGCCGCGACCAGCTCCTCGTGCTCCTCCGCGTACGACTGCTGGACGGTGCCGAGCCAGCGGATGGACAGGGCCGTGAACACCTCGATGCCGAGCCCTTCCCAGGTGTGCAGGAGCACCGAGTTGCCGGCCGCCCTGACCAGCTCGCGGTGGAAGCCGACGGTGTGCCGGACCTGGCCGGTGCCGTCGGAGCGGCGGTCCGCCTCGTACAGCGCGGCGACGTGCGGTTCCAGCGCCGAGCAGTCCTCCGCGAGGCGCTGCGCGGCCAGCTCGGCGGCGATCGCCTCCAGGCCGGCCCTGACCGGGTAGCTCTCCTCCAGGTCGGCCGCCGTCAGATTGCGTACGCGTACGCCCTTGTTGGGGGCGGACTCGATCAGGCGCAGCGACTCCAGCTCGCGCAGGGCCTCTCTGACCGGGGTCTGGCTGACCTCCAGCTCCGTCGCGATCCTGCGCTCCACGATGCGCTCGCCCGGCTTCCAGCGTCCGCTGACGATGCCCTCCACGATGTGCTCGCGGATCTGCTCGCGCAGCGAGTGGACGACGGGCGCGGTCATGGCGGGCTCCTTAGGGCGTTCGACGTTTAGACCATAAGGCCGGGGGCCGGGCGGGACGGGATGCATGGGGGTGCTTTTACGCAGGTGAGACGAGACTTACACGCTGTTGCGCAAAAGAGGATGCCCCCACCCGGAAACTCCGGGCGAGGGCATCCTCGTCAGCAGAACTCTCAGCGGACCGCCGAGGATCAGAGCCCCAGCTCGACCTCGAACTCGCCCGCCTCCAGGATCGCCTTCACGGCCGTCAGGTAGCGGGCCGCGTCGGCGCCGTCCACCAGGCGGTGGTCGTAGGACAGGGTCAGGTAGGTCATGTCGCGGACCGCGATGACCGTGCCCTCCTCCGTCTCCAGGACGGCGGGGCGCTTGACCGTGGCGCCGATGCCGAGGATCGCGACCTGGCCCGGCGGCACGATGATCGTGTCGAACAGGGCACCGCGCGAACCGGTGTTGGAGATGGTGAAGGTCGCGCCGGACAGCTCGTCGGGCGTGATCTTGTTGGCGCGGACCTTGCCGGCCAGGTCGGCCGTGGCCTTGGCGATACCGGCGATGTTGAGCCCGCCGGCGCCCTTGATGACCGGGGTCATCAGGCCCTTCTCGGCGTCCACCGCGATCCCGATGTTCTCGGAGTCGAAGTAGGTGATCGTGCCCTCGGCCTCGTTGATCTTCGCGTTGATGACCGGGTGGGCCTTGAGCGCCTGGGCCGCGGCCTTCACGAAGAACGGCATCGGGGAGAGCTTGACGCCCTCACGCGCGGCGAAGGAGTCCTTGGCCTGCGCGCGCAGCTTCATCAGCTTGGTGATGTCGACCTCGACGACCGAGGACAGCTGCGCCTGCTCGTGCAGCGCCTTGACCATGTTGTCGCCGATGACCTTGCGGATGCGCGGCATCTTGACGGTCTGCCCGCGCAGCGGGGACGCCTCGAGGACCGGAGCCGTCTTCTTCGCGGCGGCGGCGACCGGGGCAGCGGCGGCGGGCGCCGGAGCGGCGGCCACCTTGGCGGCCTCGGCGGCGGCCACGACGTCCTGCTTGCGGATCCGGCCACCGACGCCGGTGCCCTTGACGTCCCCGAGGTCGACACCGCTCTCGGCGGCGAGCTTGCGGACCAGCGGAGTGACGTACGCACCGTCGTCACCGGCGGTCGCGACCGGCGCGGCGGCCGGAGCGGCGGCGACGGGGGCGGGCGCGGCGACCGGGGCGGCGGCCACCGGCGCGGGGGCCGGAGCAGCCGGGGCGACTGGGGCGGCGGGCGCGGCGGCGGCCGGAGCCGGAGCGGCTGGGGCGACAGGCGCGGGAGCCGGGGCGGCGGGCGCGGCCGGAGCCACGGGAGCCGCGGCCACCGGGGCCGGAGCGGCGGCGGCGGGCGCGGCCGCCGGAGCCGCGCCGGGCGCGCCGACGACGGCCAGGCGTGCGCCGACCTCCGCCGACTCGTCCTCGGCGACCAGGATCTCCAGCAGCACACCGGCGACCGGCGAGGGGATCTCGGTGTCGACCTTGTCGGTGGAGACCTCGAGCAGCGGCTCGTCCTCGGCGACCTCTTCGCCGACCGACTTCAGCCAGCGGGTCACGGTGCCCTCGGTGACGGACTCACCGAGCGCGGGCAGCACGACGTCCGTGCCGGAGGCGGCGGGGGCGGCAGCGGCGGGCGCGGCGGCCACCGGCGCCGGGGCGGCCGGGGCGGCGGCGACAGGCGCCGGGGCCGGGGTCTCGACAGCGGCAGCCGCCGGGGCCGGGGCGGCCACCGGCGCACCCGTCCCGTCGTCGATGATCGCCAGCTCGGAACCGACCTCTACGGTCTCGTCCTCGGCGACCTTGATGGAGGACAGCACGCCGGAGACCGGCGAGGGGATCTCGGTGTCGACCTTGTCGGTCGACACCTCGAGCAGGGGCTCGTCGGCCTCGACGCGCTCACCCTCGGCCTTCAGCCAGCGGGTGACGGTGCCCTCGGTGACGCTCTCACCGAGCGCCGGAAGGGTTACGGAAACCGCCATGGTTTCGGTTGCTCCTTACGAGTTGCGGAAAGTCTGTGTTCTCGACCGAGGGGGTCAGTCGTGCGCGTGCAGCGGCTTGCCGGCCAGCGCCAGGTGGGCCTCGCCGAGCGCCTCGTTCTGCGTCGGGTGGGCGTGGATGAGCTGGGCGACCTCGGCCGGCAGCGCTTCCCAGTTGTAGATCAGCTGCGCCTCGCCGACCTGCTCGCCCATCCGGTCGCCGACCATGTGGACGCCGACCACGGCACCGTCCTTGACCTGGACGAGCTTGATCTCCCCCGAGGTCTTCAGGATCTTGCTCTTCCCGTTGCCCGCCAGGCTGTACTTCAGGGCGACGACCTTGTCCGCGCCGTAGATCTCCTTGGCCTTGGCCTCGGTGATGCCCACGGAGGCGACCTCGGGGTGGCAGTACGTCACCCGGGGCACGCCGTCGTAGTCGATCGGCACGGCCTTGAGGCCGGCCAGCCGCTCCGCCACCAGGATGCCCTCGGCGAAGCCGACGTGCGCGAGCTGGAGCGTCGGGACCAGGTCACCGACGGCCGAGATCGTCGGGACGTTGGTGCGCATGTACTCGTCGACCAGGACGTAGCCGCGGTCGATCGCGACGCCCTGCTCCTCGTAGCCGAGACCGGCGGAGACCGGGCCGCGGCCGACGGCGACCAGCAGGACCTCGGCCTCGAACTCCTTGCCGTCGGCCAGAGTGACCTTCACGCCGTCGGCGGTGTACTCGGCCTTGGAGAAGAACGTGCCCAGGTTGAACTTGATGCCGCGCTTGCGGAACGCGCGCTCAAGAAGCTTCGAAGAGTTCTCGTCCTCGACGGGGACGAGGTGCTTCAGACCCTCGATGACGGTGACGTCGGCACCGAAGGACTTCCACGCGGAGGCGAACTCGACGCCGATGACACCGCCGCCCAGGATGATCGCGGACTTGGGCACGCGGTCCAGGACGAGGGCGTGGTCGGAGGAGATGATCCGGTTGCCGTCGATCTCCAGGCCCGGCAGCGACTTCGGCACCGAGCCGGTCGCCAGCAGGACGTGCCGACCCTGGACGCGCTGGCCGTTGACGTCGACGGAGGTGGGGGAGGACAGCCGTCCCGCGCCTTCGATGTAGGTCACCTTGCGGGAGGCGACGAGACCCTGGAGGCCCTTGTACAGGCCGGCGATGACGTCGTCCTTGTACTTGTGCACCCCCTCGATGTCGATGCCCTCGAAGGAGGTCTTCACACCGAACTGGGCCGCCTCGCGCGCCTGGTCGGCGATCTCGCCGGCGTGCAGCAGGGCCTTCGTCGGGATGCAGCCGTTGTGCAGGCAGGTGCCGCCGAGCTTGTTCTTCTCGATCAGGGCGACGTCCAGACCCAGCTGAGCCCCGCGCAGAGCGGCGGCGTAGCCGCCACTGCCACCGCCGAGGATCACTAGGTCGAAAACGGTGCTGGCGTCGTTCGCCACGTCACGTCCTCCATGCATGTGCGCCGTACGCCGGTCGTCACTGACCGGCAGGCGGCTGGTGTCCGGCCGCTCTTTGCTTCGGCCCTTCGGTGGGGGCCCTGTCCTGCCGAGAGCCATCCTCGCACTTGTCGGAGGCGGACGAGACACGGGGATGGGGTGTGAGACACCACACGGCGGACGCCGTCACAGCTGATACACGGCCGCGCCGCGCGGGGTCCGTCACAAGATCCCCGCGCGGCGCACAGCGCTGTCTTCAGCCGAGGTCGCCCGCGGCGGTCAGCTCGGCCAGCCGGACCAGCGTCCGTACGGCCGACCCGGTGCCGCCCTTGGGCGTGTACCCGAACGGGCCGCCCTCGTTGAACGCGGGCCCGGCGATGTCGAGGTGCGCCCAGGTGATGCCCTCGCCGACGAACTCCCGCAGGAAGAGCCCGGCGACGAGCCCGCCGCCCATGCGCTCGCCCATGTTGGCGAGGTCGGCGGTGGGGGAGTCCATGCCCTTGCGCAGGTGCTCGGGCAGCGGCATCGGCCAGGCCGGCTCGCCGACCTCCTCGGCCGCCTCGTGGATCGTGGTGCGGAACGCGTCGTCGTTGGCCATGACGCCGAACGTGCGGGCGCCGAGCGCCAGCATCATCGCGCCGGTGAGGGTCGCGACGTCGACGATCGCGTCGGGCTTCTCCGCCGACGCCGCCCACAGCGCGTCCGCGAGGACGAGCCGCCCCTCGGCGTCGGTGTTGAGCACCTCGACGGTCTTCCCGCTGTACATCCGCAGCACGTCACCAGGGCGCACGGCGGTGCCCGACGGCATGTTCTCGGCGAGCGCGAGCCAGCCGGTCACGTTGACGGGCAGCTCCAGGCGGGCGGCGGAGACGACGGCGGCGAACACGGCGGCGGCACCGCTCATGTCGCACTTCATCGTCTCGTTGTGCCCGGCCGGCTTCAGCGAGATGCCGCCGGAGTCGTAGGTGATGCCCTTGCCGACGAACGCCAGGTGCTTGGCCGCCCCGGGGTGGCTGTACGACAGCTTCACCAGCCGGGGGGTGGCCGCCGAGCCGCCGCCGACGCCGAGGATGCCGCCGTAGCCGCCCTTGGCGAGGGCCTTCTCGTCGAGGACCTCGACCGTGAGGCCGTGCTCCTTGGCGGTGCGCTGGGCGAGCGCGGCGAAGACGGCCGGGGTCAGGTCGTTCGGCGGGGTGTTGACCAGGTCACGGGCCCGGTTCAGCTCCTCGGAGACGGCCGTGGCGCGGGCCAGGGCGGCCTTGTGTGCGGCGTCGCGGGGCTTGCCGCCCAGCAGCGCGGCCTCCCCGAGGGGCGCCTTGCCGCCCTTGCCCTTGGCGTCCTTCGGGGTCTCCTTGTACGTGTCGAAGGAGTACGCGCCGAGCAGGACGCCCTCGGCGACCGCGCCGACGTCGGCGGCGTCGGCCAGCGGCAGCGCGAACGCGGCCTTCTTCACGCCGGACAGGACACGGGCGGCGCTTCCGGCCGCGCGGCGCAGCGCCTCGGCCGGGAAGGAGGCGTCGTCGGCGGGCTCAGTACCCAGCCCCGCCGCGATGACGAGCGGTGCCTTGAAGCCGGCCGGCGCGGGCAGCTTCGTGACCTCGCCCTCGGCGCCGGACGCGCCGAGAGTCTCCAGGACGGCGGCGAGCCGCCCTTCGTAGGCCTGGTCCACGGCCTCCGCGCCCGGTGCGACGACCGGACCCTTCGGGCCCTTGGCGACACCGATCACGATCGCGTCGGCCCGGAGGCCGGGCGCCGCGGCGGTGCTGAGGATGAGAGCAGTCACGGTAGTGAGTTCTCCGCTTCCGTTTGAGGGTTTGCTGTGGCCGAACGGTGTGGGTCGACCGGGCCCGACGGACGACCTTAGGTCGGCGCCGGCGCACGGTCGCGGGCGGGTCCGGTCGCTCCGGCGCGGCGAACCGAGGCGACAGATCCCGCCATGAGCCTACGCGGGTGTGTGCGTTCGCTCACTCCTGCGAGTGTTCACCCCTCCGAGGTGTCATGGCCATTTCCAGCACCCCTCGGGCCATGAGGTGGGTCACACTCACCCGGTTCCGGTGAGGTGATGTGCTCACCGCTTTGCATGATTTACATGAAATCAACGGATCTTCCGCATCGGTGACACGTGTCGTACGCCGTCCCCGCAACCGGAAGGTCCCTGTCCCAGGGGAGGGGCCATGGTGCGCAGCGCGCAGTTATGGAGAAGGACCGCCGCGACGACGGCGGCAGCGGGCCTGATGGCCGTGGGCCTGAGCGCCCCCGTGGCGACCGCGGCGACCGAGCCGCGCATCGACCTGAGAGTCCTGGTGGTCGACGACGGGACAGAACCCGTCCGCGCCATCGCCGACCGCCTGAGAAGCACCGGCATCCCGTACACGACCGTGAATCTCACGGACACCGCCCGCCCGAGGATCGATTCCGCTTTCCTCAGCGACACGGCCGGCGGCACCCCCCGCGCCAAGTTCCAGGGCGTGGTCCTGCCCGACGAGGCCCCTTTCGGCCAAGGCTCCGCCGAACAGACCGCGTTGGAGACCTACGAACGCGCCTACGGCATCCCGCAGGTCGACGCCTACACCTGGGCCCACCCCGAAGTGGGCCTCGACTACAGCACCTACAGCGGCCCCCTCGACGGCGAACAGGCCCGCATCACCCAGGCGGGCAAGGCCAGTTGGTTCGGCTACCTCAACGGCGACCTCACCTTCGAGGACAACCTGCCCGCCGGCGAGGAGAGTTACGGCTTCGTCGCCACCCCCCGAGAAGGCTTCACCTCCTACCTCGACACCACGGTGAACGGCCAAAGCGGCACGCTGCTCGGGGAGTACGCCCACGACGGCCGCCGCGAACTCGTCGTCACCTTCGCCTACAACGAGCACCAGCAGCAGTTCCAGCTGCTCGCCCGGGGCATCGTCGAATGGCTCACCCAAGGCGTCCACCTCGGCAGGGACCGCAACTACTTCGCCGTCCACGTCGACGACGTCCTCGCCCCCGACGCCCGCTGGGACACCGAACGCAACTGCACCCCGGGCGACTTCGACTGCGTGGGCGGCGACGGCGAGGGCACCGAACCGATCCGCATGACCTCCGACGACGCCGCGTACCTGGCGCAGTGGCAGACGCAGCAGGGCTTCACCCTCGACCTGGCGTACAACGCGGGGGCGGGCGAGGAGTGGAAGACCGAGAACGGCGGCACCGACGCGCTGGCCGTGAAACTCCTCGCCGACAAAGCCAAGTACCGCTGGATCAACCACACTTACACCCATCAGTTCCTCGGCTGCGTCCAGGACACCACCACCGTCCCCTGGACCTGCGCCAAGAACGCCGACGGCAGCACCCAGTACATGAGCCGCGCCGGCATATCCGCCGAGATCGGCAGCAACTACAGCTGGGGCACGGCCAACGGACTCCCGCTGGACCGCACCGAACTCGTCACCGGCGAACACTCGGGCCTCAAGAGCCTCCCGCAACAGCCCGCCGACAACCCCAACTTGGCCGGCGCGCTGTCCGCCAACGGCATCAAGTGGACGGCGTCGGACAACTCCCGCGAGTCCCAACAGCGGGCGGTCGGCGCCGCGTCGACGGTCCCGCGCTACCCGATGAACGTGTACTACAACACCGCCACCAAGGCCGAGATGGCCGACGAGTACAACTGGATCTACACCTCGGCGGCCGACGGCGGAAGTGGCGTCTGCGAGAACAACCCGACGTCCACCTGCCTCCCGGAGCCCCTCGACACCGAGACCGGCTACGACGACCACATCGCCCCCCAAGAGGCCCGCACCGACCTCGGCCACGCCCTCGCCAACGACCCGCGCCCGCACTACGCCCACCAGTCCAACCTCGCCGAGGACCGCATCCTCTACCCGGTCCTCGACAAGGTCCTGACGGACTACCGCGCCCTGTTCACCTCCGGCACCCCCCTGGAGAACCTCCGCCAGAGCGCGATCGGCACGGAACTCCAGAACCGGGCGGCCTGGCAGTCCGCGCTGGACGCGGGCCGCGTGACGGCGTACCGGACCGGCACGACGGTGACGGTGACGGCCCCGTCAGGAGTCCAGATCCCGGTCACCGCCCCAGAGGGCACAAAACGCCAACTCCTGCTGGGGAGCGACGTATTCGGCACTCCGTACGCGGGGAAGCGGTCGGGGTGGACGACGCCGGGGCTGTTGCAGGGGTCGCTGACGCTGCGACTGCCGGCGTAAATCCATGAGGCGCGCCCCGGGTCCACCGGGGTGCGCCCTTCTACGAGCCGAACACCGTTCCATTTGGGGGGAACCCGCGCATGACGCGCACCGGCCGTCACGTCACCATGCTCACCGAAGGCACCTACCCGCACGTCCACGGCGGCGTCAGCACCTGGTGCGACCAACTCGTCAAAGGCATGCCCGAAGTCGCCTTCCACATCCTGTCGCTCACCGGCAGCGGGCGCGAACCCGTCACCTGGGAGCTGCCGCCGAACGCCTACCGCCACACCACCGTCCCCATGTGGGGCCCGAAACCCGCCCGCACCCGCCCCCTCTTCGGCGCCCCCCGCCGCCGCTTCATCGACGCCTACGAACGCTTCCTCCTCTCCTTCCTCGACCCCGAATCCCCCTGCGACTTCGGCGAAAGCCTCTACGAACTGGCCCAGTTGGCGAGGGACGGCCGCCTCTCCGCAGCCCTCCGCACCGAGGCGGCCGTCCGCTCACTGACGTGGATCTGGACGATGCCCCACGTCCCGACCGCCGCCGCCCGCCCCACGCTGCACGACGCCCTCACCGCCACCGACCTCCTCGAACACGCCCTGCGCCCACTCGGCGTACGCGTCCCGCAGGACTCCGTCGCGCACGCGGTCAGCAGCGGCCTGGCGACCCTCCCGGCGCTCGCGGCACGGCACTTCGACGGCGTCCCCTTCCTCCTCACCGAACACGGCATCTACCTGCGCGAACGCTACTTGGGCTACCGCCAGGGCGCCCAGAGCCGCCCGGTGAAGTCGTTCATGCTCGGCTTCTACCGCGCACTCAACTCCCTCGGCTACCGCGCCGCCGACCTCATCACCCCCTGCAACCAGTACAACCGCCGCTGGGAGGAGCGCGGAGGAGCGGACCCGGCGAAGATCCGCACGGTCTACAACGGCGTCGACCCGCACGCCTTCCCGCACGCAGGCCCCGAACCCGACGTCCCCACCCTCACCTGGTGCGGCCGGATCGACCCCATCAAGGACCTGGAGACCCTGCTGCGCGCGTACGCCGAGGTCCGCGCCCAACTCCCCACCGCCCGCCTGCGGTTGTTCGGCCCGGTCCCTCCGGGCGGCGAACCGTACAAGACCCGCCTGGAGAAACTGGCGGCCGAACTGGGCATCACTGACGGCCTCACTTTCGAGGGCCGCATCACGGAGGTCTGGCGCGCCTACGCCGCCGGCCACCTCGTCATGCTCTCCTCCATCTCCGAGGGCTTCCCGTTCTCCATCATCGAGGCGATGTCCTGCGGCCGTACGACGGTCTCGACCGACGTCGGCGGGGTCCGCGAGGCGGTCGGCGACACGGGCCTGGTCGTCCCGCCCCGCGAGCCGGAGAAGATGGCGGCGGCCGCGCTGACGCTGCTCAAGGACGACGAACGGCGGCTGCGGCTGGGGGAGTTGTCCCGGCAGCGGGTGATCGACCGGTTCACGCTGCGCCGCTCGGTGGACAACTTCCGGACGATTTATCAGGAGTTGGCGGGGTTGCCGGGTGGGGGTGCCCCCTGGTCGAGCGCAGCCGAGAGCTCGGGGGAGTACGAGCCGACGGTGGAGACGGTCCTGGACTGGACCGAGGAGCTGCGGGACCCCTGGTACGCGGCTGTGGCGACCGAGGGGGTCGGCCGGTGAGAAATCCCGTGACGGCCAGGGGAGTTGACCGATGAGCGGCTCCGTCTGGCTGCCTCCCGGCGCCCGCCCCGACAGCCTGCCCGCGATCCCGCGCCAGCAGCGCAAGGCCGCCCCCTCCTGGGCGGGCCCCGACCCCATCGACGAACTCGCCGTACGCATCGAGGAGTTGGTCACCCACGCCGTCCACCCCGACGAAGTGGCCGCCCTCCTGGAGTCCGACGGCCTCTCCGACGACCAGATCCGCGAACGCTACGGCGTGAAGAACTCCTTCGCGCTGGCCGAGGAGTTGTACGAGCGCGTACCCCGCCCCGCCGCGCAGCCCCGCACCCGCCCCGCCGACGCCTGGCACACGAACCTCGCCAACTGCCTTCTGCGCGGCCTGATCTTCGCCCTCCCCGGCTTCGCGTACGTCCTCGGCGCCCCCTGGCTCTCGACCCCGCCGGGCCCGCTCGGCCTCCCCTCGGGAACGGTCCCGCTCCTCACCGGGGCACTGTTCGGCTGGGCCTGGAACCAGGGGCTGTCCCATCGGGCGTACACCTGGCTGGGGTTGGGCGACAAGGACGCGGCCCGCCGGAGCCTGCTGCTCGGGGCACCGGCGGGCGCGGCGCTGGGCGCGCTGCTCGCGTGGGCGGCGACCGGATACGCGCATCCGGCGGCATGGGCGTTCACGGCCGGCCAGTCCTGCTACCTGGGCGCGTCGACGGTCCTGCTGGTACTGGGCCGCGAACGGGCCCTGCTGGCGGCGCTGTCGCCGATGGCGGCGGGCGCGGGGGCGGTGTGGTGGCGGCCGGTCCCGGAGGGGTTCAGGGCGGCACTGCTGCTGGGTTCACTGATGGCGGTGCTGTGGCTGGCGGGGCGTGAGGTGGGGTCAGGGCCGGTGAAGTTGAGGCGGACCTGGCCGAAGTCCCTCCGCGTCGGCGGCTCGCCGAAGCACCTTCGTGGCGGCGGATCGCCGGAGTCTCCTCGCGCGGGCGGATCGCGGAAGTTTTTCCGTGCCGCCCGGTTGCCGGAGTCTCTCCGCGTCGGCGGATCACCGGAGTCTCCTCGCGCGGGCAGATCGTGGAAGTTTTTCCGTGCCGGCGGATCGCCGAAGTCCCTTCGCGGCAGCGGATCGCCGGAGTCTCCTCGCGCCGCCGGATCGTGGAAGTTTTTCCGTGCCGCCCGGTTGCCGGAGTCTCTCCGCGTCGGCGGCTCGCCGAAGTTCCTTCGCGGCAGCGGATCGCCGAAGTCCCTCCGCGTCGCCCGATCGCCGAAGCCTCCCCGCGCCGCCGGATCGCCGAAGCCCTTCCGCGTCGGCCGATTCCGGACCACCTCCCGCAACACCCCCCGCAACACCCCCCGCGATCAGACACCCCCACAACCCCTCACCGTCCCCGCCCCCTCCCTCACCGCCTCCCTCCCCCACACCCTCGCCGGCCTGGGCACCGGCACCCTCGTCCTCTGTCTGGCCCTCGCCGACGCCCTGAGCGGTGAGGCCGGCTCCCTCGCCGCGCCCTCTGCCGTCGCCCTCACCCTCAGCATGGGCCCCGCCGAATGGCTCCTGCACCGCTTCCGCAGCGGCGGCACGGCCGGGCTGCACGGCAGTCGCACGGCCAGGGCGTTCCGCCGGACGGCCGCGCGGGTCGTCGCCCTCTGCCTGGGCGGCTACCTCCTGATCCTGCTCACCCTGGCCCTGGCCGCCGACCACCTCCCCGCCACCCCCACCGACACCCACTTCGCCGCCCTCCTGCTGCTCGGCGTCGTCCTGTGGACGGGCCTGCTGCTCCAGTCCCTCGGCGCGGTGGGCGCGGCGGCGGCCGTCTCCTGCACGGCGGCCCTGGCCCAAGTGGCGGCGATAGCAGCCGGCTTGCCCGCCCTCCCGGTGGCCCTCACGGTGTACGGCACGGCGGCGGTGGCCCAAGTGACCCTGGCCTACGCCCTGTCGGGAAGAGCGACGGCACACCGATGAGCGAACTCCCCGACGCCCCCCGCGACTTGCTGCTCCCGTACTACGAACACCCCGCCCACCGCCCGGCGGAATGGGCGGCGATCCTGAAAGCGGCCCCCCGCCTCTACGGCGCGGTCCTGAACCCGGCGAGCGGCCCCGGCACCCAACAGGACCCGCACTTCGCGGAGTTGGCGGAGAAGCTGCGCACGGCGGGCGTGAAGGTCCTCGCCTACGTCGACACGGACTACACCCGCCGCCCCCTGGCCGAGGTCGCCGAAGACCTGTCCCGCTACCACGCCTGGTACCGCCCCGACGGCGTCTTCCTGGACCAAGTCACCTCCACCCGCCCCGAGTTGCCGTACTACCGGACGGCGGCGAGAGCGGCGCGCGCGGCGGGCTGCACGACCCTCGCCCTCAACCCCGGCACGTACCCCGACCCGGCGTACGCCCGCGTCGCCGACGTCGTCGTCACCTTCGAGGGCACCTGGGAGTCGTACCGATCCCTCGCAGCCCCCCACCCCAGAACGGACGCCCGGCACTGCCACCTGGTCCACGGAGTCCCGCCCGGAGCGGACTGCGAAGGGCGGGCGCGGGCGCTGGGGGCGGACCTGCATTGCGGGGTGCCCGGGGCGGGAGTCCATCCTTGGGGTACGTTCCCCCACACACTGGAGCAGTTCCGTTGAAGAAGCGCGTCCTCCTGTCCGCCGCCCTGCTGTTGCTCCTCGCGGCCTGTACGAGCACCCCGGACGACGACGGCGGCGACGGCACGGACCCGTCGAGTCCCGCCCCGGTGCCCTCCGCCCCGGCGGGCGCCCGCTGGCAGCCGAAGCCCGGCGTGGCCTGGCAGTGGCAGCTCAACGGCAAGCTCGACACGTCCGTCGACGTCCCCGTCTACGACGTCGACGGCTTCGACCAGTCCCAGCAGACCGTCGCCGCCCTGCACGCCAAGAACCGCAAGGTCATCTGCTACCTCTCCACCGGCGCGTACGAGGACTGGCGCCCCGACGCCGGTGACTTCCCCCAGCAGGTGCTCGGCAAGGGCAACGGCTGGGAGGGCGAACGCTGGCTGGACATCCGCCAGTTGGCCGTCCTGGAGCCCTTGATGGCCAAGCGTTTCGACATGTGCAAGAAGAAGGGCTTCGACGCGATCGAGCCGGACAACATGGACGGCTACCTCAACGAGACCGGCTTCCCCCTCAAGGCGGCGGACCAGCTCCGCTACAACCGCCTGATAGCGAAGATGGCCCACGACCGGGGCATGGCCGTCGGCTTGAAGAACGACATGGACCAAATCCCGCAGCTGGTGGGGAACTTCGACTTCGCGGTCAACGAACAGTGCGCTCAATACAACGAGTGCGACACCCTCACCCCTTTCATCGACGCGGGCAAAGCGGTCTTCCACGTCGAGTACGAACTCCCGACGAGCAAGTTCTGCGCGGAGTCGAAGGAGCTGAAGCTCAGCTCGCTGGAGAAGAAGTACGAACTGGGGGCGTGGCGCAAGTCCTGCTGAAACAGGGCTAGTTGGAGCCGACCGCTAGTGCAGCCAGTGCGACCGTACCGGCGGTCTCGGCGAGCCCCCCGAACACATCGCCGGTGACTCCGCCGAACCGGCGCCGACAGCGTCGTAGCAGCGACTCGGCGGCGCAGAGGCCGAGGACGACGGCGGGTCCGGCGCCGGGGGAGCCGAGCCACCAGCCCGCCGCGCCCGCCGCGAGGGCGATGCCGATCGCGACGCCCCAGGCGGCCCGCGCCGGGACGACCCCCGCCACGGCCGCCCCCAGCCCCTCGGGCCGGGCGGCCGGGACGCCGGCGCGGGCGGCGAGGGTGAGGGCGAGGCGGGCGGTGGTCGCGCAGAGCAGGGCCGCGAAGGCGCCCCGGGTCCAGGAGGCGTCGTACAGCTGGGACAGGGCCGCGACCTGGGCCAGCAGGGTCAGGACCAGGGTCAGGACGCCGAACGGGCCGATGTCGGACTGCTTCATGACGCGCAGCGCGTCGTCCGCCGGCTTGCCGCTGCCGAGGCCGTCGGCGGTGTCGGCGAGCCCGTCGAGGTGCAGCCCGCGCGTGAGGACGGCCGGTACGGCGACCGTCGCGACCGCCGCGAGCAGCGGCCCCGTGCCCAGCGCCAGCAGGACGAGACCGGCCGCCGCCGCGCAGCCGCCGACCACCAGCCCCGCCAGCGGCGCGGCCAGCATGCCGCCGCGCGCCGCGTCCCGGTCCCAGCGGTGGACCCGGACGGGCAGGACGGTCAGGGTGCCGAAGGCGAAACGCAGACCATGGAGGGAGGGCCGGGGTGTGGACACCGGGGCAGATTACCCGTAGGCCGTACAAGCACCGGCTGATCATCGACCCCCGAGGGATATTGTGCGCTTATGGGACATTGGCTGAATCGCAACATCGTCGAGCCCGGCAAACTCCCCCTGCTGCTCGCGCTCACCGCCTTCGTCCTCACCTTCCTGGTCACCCGGATCGTCACCCGCCTGATCCGCGCCGGCAAAGGCCCCTTCGGCAACGTCAAAGCGGGCGGCCTGCACATCCACCATGTCGTTCCCGGGGTCGTCCTGACCGTCGTCGGCGGCTTCGGGGCGGTGGCGGCCGGGCAGCACGGCGCCGGGGCGGCCGTCGCCGCGATCTGCTTCGGCATGGGCGCGGGGCTTGTCCTCGACGAGTTCGCGCTGATCCTGCACCTCGACGACGTGTACTGGAGCGAGGAGGGCCGCAAGAGCGTGGAGGTCGTCGTCCTCACGGCCGCCCTGGTCGCTCTGGTCCTGCTCGGCTACTCCCCGCTGGGCGTCGACGACGTCTCGCAGGGCGAGGCCGAGAGCCGGGGTGCGGCGATCACCACGGTGGCGATCAACTTCGTGTTCTCCCTGATCGCCCTCTACAAGGGCAAGGCCCGCATGGCGCTGTTCGGCGTGATCGTCCCGACCGTCGCCCTGATCGGCGCGCTCCGCCTCGCCCGCCCCGGCTCCCCCTACGCCCGCCGCTTCTACACCCGCCGCCCCCGCGCCCGCGCCCGCGCCGAACGCCGGGCGGCACGTCACGACCGCCGCTGGTCGCGCTGGCGGCGGGGGCTGGAGGAACTGGTCGGGGGCAAGCCGGACACGTCGTCGCGCTGAAGCCGGTTCCTCAGCTCCGCGCAGCCGATGATCAGCAGGGCGGCGCAGATGGCGGCGATGTGTTCCTTCCCGGCGAGATTCGCCTTGACGACGACCTCGACGACCATGGCGGTGATGACGACGGCGCCGGTGACGTACGCCTGATAGCGCCAGGCCAGGACCACCGCGAGGCCTACGACGGCGGCGGAGGGGCCGGTGTCGACGATCCGCGCGTCCGAGGCGGGCAGGCCGAGCCACGGGACCCCGGGTCCCATGTCGATCCCGACCCGCGCGTACAGCGTTCCCGCGAGGGTCGCCGCGTACGCCACCCCGAGGGTCCGCCACCAGCCCAGGCAGATCTCCGCGAGCCCGAACACCAGCAGGATCTGCGCCAGGGCGCCCCATACCGGGAGGTCGAGGGCGGGGACGAAGAGGGAGAGGGGGGTGCGGGCGAGGGCCAGCGGCAGGGGGTCCTGCGCCCGTACGGCGCCCAGATCCTGTACGAGCGGGTAGCCCCAGTCCTGGTTCTGGATGCCCTGGAGGAGGGAGGTCAGGCAGACGGCGGCGACGGTCATGACCGGAGCGGTGCGGCGGGCCAGTACGGCGTAGTAGAGGGATCCCCATTCACGGACGGCGAACCGTTTGACGGCATTCAGCGCAACTGCTCCCGCTTCTTGAGGAATGGGGACGGGGGTGCCTGGAGGGGCGGGCCGCCACATTCAGAGACGGGGTGAGGGGGCGGGAAGTTGAGCGGGCGGAGGGAGAGTGGCGCGCACAACAACTGACTTCGACTGAAAAACGCACCCATGCAATACCGCCTGTCCCGGGAGGCTTACTGGCTTGGGCGCCATTCTTTGGGTTTATGGGGGGTTTCGGGTGGTTAGGTGGGGGGTGTTTTGGGGTTGCGGGGGGTGGGGGTGTCTGGCGGGGGGAGGGTGGGGGAGCATTCCCGCTTGTGCGGGGCAAACGCCGCCGGGAGCGCCTTGATCTGGGCGGTCATCGGAACACCCCCGCCCATGCGGGGCAAACCTGCGCCGCCTCACCCCCGAACAGCGCCGCCGCGGAACACCCCCGCCCGTGCGGGGCCGACTCGGCCTCCGCGTCCAGGAGCGTGTCCACCGCTGGAACACCCCCGCCCGTGCGGGGCAAACTCCCGGTACACCGAGGGCTCGCTGAGCGGCATCGGAACACCCCCGCCCGTGCGGGGCCGACCGCAGCGTCGGCCCGATCCAGTCGCCGCCGTTGGGAACACCCCCGCCCGTGCGGGGCCGACACTTCCCGACCTCCAGCGTTCAGATCAGGAAGCCCCGTTTCCCTTCACCTGTATTCCACCCCAGCCCCCGCCCCGCCAACCCGCCACCCCCGTACGCCAAGCAGACAAGTCCCCCCGACCCTACCGCCCACCCCCAACAAGCCCCCGAAGTTCCCCCAACTCCCCGTCGCCATCAGCCAATTACGGCCCCCACCCCCTCAAGGCGGCGGGGACCCCCAAGCCGCGCCCCCCTACACCTCCCCGCCCGAACCCTCCCCCTTCTCCAACCCCTCATCCCCAGCCCCCACCTTCTCCGGCAACTCCGCCGCCAGCGCCGCCGCAGCCTGGACCAACGGCAGCGCCAGCACACCCCCAGCCCCCTCCCCGACGCTGAGCCCCTGCTCCAGTACCGGCTCCAGCGCCATCCGGTCCAGCGCCTTCGCCTGCCCCGGCTCCCCACTCCGATGCGCCGCCAACCACCAATCCGGCGCCCGGAACGCAACCCGCTGCCCCACCAACGCGCAGGCCGCCGCCACCACCCCATCCAGCACCACAGGCAACTTCCGCACCGCACACTGCAACAAGAACCCGGTCATGGCGGCAAGGTCGGCCCCACCGACCGTCGCCAGCAACTGCAACTGATCCCCCAGCACAGGCCGAGCCCGCCGCAACGCATCCCGGATCGCCGCGCACTTCCGCATCCAGGCGAGGTCGTCGATGGCGAGCCCACCCCGACCGGTCACCACAGACGCGTCGGTCCCGCACAACGCGGCGATCAACACCCCCGCAGCGGTCGTCCCCCCGACACTCACATCCCCCAGCACCACCAGATCCGTCCCCGAATCCGCCTCCTCGTCGGCGACCGCCATCCCCGCCCGGAACGCCGCCTCCGCCTCCTCCGGCGTCAACGCGTCCTCGACATCGATACGCCCGCTGCCCCGCCGCACCCGATACCGCCCGACATCGGCGGGGAAGCGGTCCGCGGGACAGTCGAGGGACATGTCCACCACCCGCACGGACACCCCCGCCCGCCGAGCCAGCACAGAAACCGGCCGGCCCCCCTCCAGCACCTCACGCACCAGCTCCGCCGCACTCCCCGCGGCCCGTGCGGACACCCCGAGTTCGGCCACCCCATGGTCACCGGCGAACAGCACGACACGCGGCTTGTCGACGGGCCGCACCGGCACCGAACCCTGCGCCGCGGCCAGCCACTCACCCAGTTCGTCAAGGCGCCCGAGCGCACCGGGAGGCACGATCTGCCGCTCACGGCGGGCCTCGGCGTCGCGGCGGACACCGCCGTCGGGGCGCTCGATCAGATCGGTGAAGTCGTCGAGATTAAGCGGGCTCATTCGCCGAACAGTACCGGCACGGATGGAACGGAATCCGCGCCACGTCACCAGCCCACGGGCACGGAGTCGTTGCACCCAAGATCGCGATCCCATACGTTCCGTTTCGCGAAGTTTGTCCCCCATCTCGACGGACACCACCGGGGAGCCCCATGCAGGACCTACAGCAACCCGACTCCCAGACCCCCCGACCGCAAGAGCCGCACCCCCAGACCCCCGAACTCCAGAACCCCCAGCCCCAAGCCCCGCCCCCGCAGAACCCGCACCCCCCGCAGACCTGCCCCTGGTGCACCTCCCCCCACCTCCACCCCCGCACCCCCGACCTCACCACCTGCCAAGCCTGCGCCCACACCTTCCGCACCCCCGGACACGCGCACCCCCGCCCCACCCCATCCCCCTCCACCCGCCACCTCCGCACCACCGCCCGAGCCCTCCTCCGCCTCGCCGCCCCCGAACCCGAGAGCTGGCTCGACATCGGCACCGGCGACGCCCGCTTCCCGGCGGCGGCGAAAGAGCTGTACACGTACACGTCCTTCGACGGAGTCGACACCTCCCCCCAAGTCGAACGCGCCCGCGCCGCGGGCCGGGTGGAAGAGGCGCACAGAGCCCTCACGCCCCGCCTGACGGCCCGCTACGACGTCGTGAGCCTCCTGGGCCACCTCGCCCGCACGGCCGACCCCAGAGGGGAACTCACGGCCGCCCTGCGCACCCTGCGCCCCGGCGGCCACCTCCTGATCGAACTCCCCACCCCCGCCGACACCTGGAGCCGCCCCCGCCACCTCATCCCCCCGGACAACCTCCGCGCCGAACTGGAGTCCCAGGGCTGCCGCGTCCTCACCGTCGACCACCGCACGGCCCACATCCCCTACGACCTGACAGCCGCAGCCGCCCGCCTGACCACCGGCATCCCCGCCCTGGCCACCCCCGCCCGCCTGACGGCGACAGCCCTGGACCACGCCCTGGCCCCTCTCCTCAGCAGAACCCGCCACGCGAACACCTACCGAGTGATCGCCCAGAAAAAAGCCCCCTAGCGGAAACCCCTTAGAGGAAGGCCCCCAGAGACCCCCGGCCCCCAGAGACTCCCGGCCCCCACCTCACCCCCACCCCACCCCCACCCTCACCCCCGCAACACCACCGCCTGCCCCGCCACCACCAGCACCACCTGCTCGCACTCCCCGCCCACCGCCGCGTTCAGCCGCCCCAGCTCATCCCGGTACCGCCGCCCCGAAGCCGTCGCCGGAACGATCCCCGACCCCACCTCGTTGGACACCAGCACAACAGTCCGCGAAGCGTTCCGCACCGCCCCCGCGAGATCCGCGACCCGCTCCCGCAAGGCCTTCTCCCCGCCGTCCGCCCACACGGCGTCGTCCCACGCCCCCACGGAGTCCATCGCGTCCGTGAGCCACAGCGAAAGGCAGTCGATCAGCAGCGGCGGCCCCGCCTCGGCGAGCAGCGGCAGCAGATCGCAGGTCTCCGCCGTCCGCCAGGACCCCGGCCGCCGCTCACGGTGCACGGACACCCGCGACGCCCACTCGGTGTCCCCGCCCCGGCTGCCCCCCGTCGCGACGTACAGCACATCCGGAAACGCCTCCAGCCGCCGCTCCGCCTCCACCGACTTCCCCGACCGGGCCCCGCCGAGGACGAGGGTGCGCCGGGGGACGTCGGGTACGTCCTCGTACACCCCGACCGCCAGCGCCGCGCCGTCCGGCACCGCGCGCGCTCCAGCCGCCGCCAGCCGGCGGGCCAGCTCCGGGCCCGGCGGCACGTCGTGGTCGAGGTGCACGGCGACCACGTCCGTCGTCGCCCCCACCGCGCCCACCGCCCGCAGCCGCGCCAGCGCGTCGGGGCGGCCCACGACGTCCAGCAGGACCAGGTCGTACCGCTGCTGCCCGGCGCCGAGGCCGGCCGGTGCGCCGCCCGGCGGGAGGTACAGCAGCCGCTGGCCGTCGGGGCCCGTCACGGCGTACCCGGTGCCCCCCGCGTCCATCGCGACCGCCCGCACCCGGTGGCCCGTCAGCAGCGCCAGCTCGCGGCCGTCCGGGACCCGGCCGGGGCGGGGCAGGCCCACCGGGACCTCGACCGCCGGGCCGTCGTGCGGATGGGACAGCAGCACCTGCCGCACCCCGCCCAGCGACTGGCCGGCCCGCGCCGCCGCGAACGCCGCCCCGGGCGTCAGGTCCAGCAGCAGCGCCCCGTCGACCAGCACCGCCGTCGCCGCCCGCGCGGCGGCGCCGAGGGACACCGCGCACACCGCGCACGCACAGCCGGGACGAGGCAGCCCCGCAGGCGCACCGGTACCAAGGAGAGTCAATTCCACGGAACGATTTTCACCTGAAGGAGATCCCGACGCGCGCCGGTGACCGCAGCGGGAGCGGGAATCCGAACCCCCTGGGACCCCGACGCCCTATAACAACCCCCGGCCCGAACACATACCCTGCGACCAGCACCCGGACCAAGATCAGACCAGGAGGCGTACATGGCGGCATGGACGTGGCGGTTCGAGAAGGCCGACGGGACGGAGGTCGAACCGGCGGTCGAACCCGAGGAGTTCACCACCCAGGGCGACGCCGAGTCATGGATCGGCGAACAGTGGAAGGCCCTCGCGGCAGGCGGCGCCGACCAGGTGTTCCTCTTCGAGGACACCACCCAGATCTATGGCCCGATGAGCCTGCACGCCGACGCCTGAAGCCTTTGCCCACGACGACGGCGGCGCCCGGTGGCATGAAGCACCGGGCGCCGCCGTCGTCGTACGGGAACTACCCGCGCACCCCGCACAGGTGCAGCAGCGCCGCCACTCCCCGGTACGGGTCCGTGCGGCCCGCGCGTTCCTCCGCCGCCAGGAGGTGGGGGAGGTCGTCCGGGACGGGGGCGTCGTCGGGGGCCGTGTCCGTGAAGACGCGGACGCCGTACCAGGCCTGGAGGGGGGCGCCGATGCCGGCCAGGGCGTCCGTCAGGGTGGAGAGGCGGTCGGCGCGGACCGGGAGGCCCAGGCGGTTGGTGTACGTGACCGTGTCGAACGCCCCCGAGGCGGCCGGCCAGTCACCGGACAGACCCGGGCGCATCGCCAGAGCGTCCGCGTTGCGCACCAGCAGGGACAGCAGACCGCCCGGGGCCAGCATGCGGCCCAGACCCGCCAGGAGCGCGTCCGGCTCCTCCACGTACATCAGGACGCCGTGGCACAGCACCACGTCGAAGCTGCCCGGGAGGAAGTGGACCCCCGTGTCCCGGCCGTCCCCCTCGATGATCCGGA
Source organism: Streptomyces sp. AMJ-169 (assembly GCF_055597585.1). Taxonomy (NCBI): domain Bacteria; kingdom Bacillati; phylum Actinomycetota; class Actinomycetes; order Kitasatosporales; family Streptomycetaceae; genus Streptomyces; species Streptomyces sp. AMJ-169. The sequence continues at coordinate 423,165 of NZ_JBVLTJ010000006.1, read as the reverse complement.
CCCGCTCGCGGATGCCCTCCGGCTCCGCCGCCAGCGTCTCGCGCGCGACCGCCACCATGGCCGGCTGCTGCTCGAGACCCGTCACCTGATGCCCGAGCCGGGCAAGGCGCAGCGCCTGAGTGCCCTGCCCCATCCCGACGTCCAGCACCCGCAGCCGCTGCCCGACGGAGTACCGCCCGGCTATCTGCTCATCCAGCTGCCGCGCCACCAGCTCCTGCCGTACGACGTCCCGCAGTCCGCCGAGTTTTCGCAGCCACGCCTGCGCGGCATCGTCGGTGAACGGCGCGCTCAGAGCTTCGTCCCCCGCTTGACCTGCGGCTTCGGCAGCCGCAGCCGGCGCATCTGGAGCGAGCGCATCAGCGCGTAGGCGATGGCGCCCCGCCGGGGCTCGTCACCGAAGCGGGCACCGAGCGCCTTGCGCAGCCGGAACCCGGAGAGGACCGAGTCCAGGACGATCAGGACGATCACGACCAGCCACAGCAGCAGCGCGACCGTCTGCAACTGGGCGACCTGGACCATGCTCAGGACGAGGATGACGACCGCCATGGGCAGGAAGAACTCCGCCACGTTGAAGCGCGAGTCGATGAAGTCACGGGCGAACTTGCGCACCGGCCCCTTGTCCCGCGCGGGCAGATAACGCTCGTCACCGCCCGCCAGCGCCTGGCGCTGCTTCTCCAGCGCGGCACGGCGCTCGTCGCGCTGCCGCTTGGACGCCTCCTTGCGCGTCATCGACGTATTGGCCACGCTGCGCCGCTGGGACTGGGCCTCGCTCCGCTTGGGAGTGGGCCTGCCCTTCGGGGCCTGCGGGTCACGGGTCTGCTTGGAGTCGGTCACCTGGGCCTTGTCGGCGTCCTGGGCCTTCTCTTCCTTGGCACGGCTACGGAACACAAAACCCAAGGGTAAGCGCTCATCCGGCATGGACCCCAGCCGCACGGGGAACGATCCGGCAACACCACTCGTCCTGTACAGCAGGGGCGCACCTACTCCCGCACAGGGGTGCACCTACTCCTTACGCCGGATCAGGGAGGTGGGCGATCGTCCTTGGGGATGAGCGCATCCGGGCCGGAACGGTGCGTCAATGGAGACAGGGCCCGTACTGTGGGTTCTGTCGCAGATCGTGAGCTGGAGTCCGTCAGAAGGGGGCGCGCGAAGCCCATGAGCGGTGTCATGAAGCGTATGGGGATGATCTTCCGCGCGAAGGCGAACAAGGCCCTTGACCGGGCCGAGGACCCGCGCGAGACCCTTGATTACTCGTACCAGAAGCAGCTGGAGCTGCTCCAGAAGGTCCGCCGGGGAGTGGCCGACGTCGCCACCTCCCGCAAGCGCCTGGAACTCCAGCTCAACCAGTTGCAGTCCCAGTCCTCCAAGCTGGAGGACCAGGGCCGCAAAGCCCTCGCCCTCGGCCGTGAGGACCTCGCCCGCGAGGCCCTGTCCCGCCGCGCGGCGCTCCAGCAGCAGGTCACAGACCTGGAGACGCAGCACGCGACGCTCCAGGGCGAGGAGGAGAAGCTCACCCTCGCGGCCCAGCGCCTCCAGGCCAAGGTCGACGCCTTCCGTACGAAGAAGGAGACCATCAAGGCCACCTACACCGCCGCCCAGGCCCAGACCCGTATCGGCGAGGCCTTCTCCGGCATCTCCGAGGAGATGGGCGACGTCGGCCTCGCCATCCAGCGGGCCGAGGACAAGACCGCCCAGCTCCAGGCCCGCGCCGGCGCGCTCGACGAGCTGCTGGCCTCCGGCGCCCTGGACGACCCGACCGGCCTCGCCAAGGACGACCTCCAGGCCGAGCTGGACCGGCTCTCCGGCGGCACGGATGTGGAGCTGGAGCTCCAGCGCATGAAGGCGGAGCTGGCGGGCGGCCCGACGGCCTCCCAGCAGGCGATCGAAGGCGGCACCGGCCAGCCCCAGCCCCAGCAGCAGCCAAAGGACACCCCGCGCTTCGACAAGCAGTGAGCGCGGTCTTCGCTTCGCGGCCAAGGAGGGCGGCGACATGATCGTACGGATCATGGGGGAGGGCCAGGTGAGGCTCGACGACGCTCACCTCACCGAGCTGAACAAGCTGGACGACGAGCTGCTGGCGGAGGTCGAGTCGGGCGACGACCCCGGCTTCCGCCGCACGCTCTCGGCTCTGCTGGAGGCGGTGCGGAGGCTGGGGTCACCGCTGCCGGACGACGCCCTGGAGCCGTCGGATCTGATTCTGCCGGGGGCGGATGCGACGATTGATGAGGTGCGGGAGATGCTGAACGACGATGGGCTGATTCCGGGGTGAGGGCGGGGCTTCGCCGAATTCCGGGAAGCTTTAGCCAAGGGGTTCACCATTCCTTGGCTTCCAGCCGTCCCCCACGGCTCTTCGCGATCAGCAGAGTGTCCTCCAGCGCTTCCGCCAGCCGCGTGCTCGTGAACTTCAACTCCCCGTCGTACAGCATCGGTTCTTTCAGCAGCTCCCTGGCGTGACACAGCACGGTCCGGGCGGAGGCGAGGAGTTCGGCCTCCACCCTGTCGGCGAGGCGGGAGACGCGGCTGTCGGGGCTGTCGGTACTCAGATAACAGGGCGTTCCCGTGTCCGAGTTCCAGGGGAGGAGCCGCATCGGACGTCCGTTTGAATCGCGCACTGGGGTTTCTCACTTTCCCTCGCGTCGTCACCTTCTGTGCCACCATCATTGCTGTCCGCAGGGACTCCAAGGACCGTTCTCCAGTCCCGTTTTTGAGAATGGGACACAGGCGAAAGAGGGGGCGCGAACAGTGACGTTCACACCGCAGGAGTTGAACCCTTTTCTCTCGGCCCGCCACTACTTCGGATCGGAAATGCGCAGGGACCGCGAGCGGCTGGGCCTGTCGCTCGTCCAGCTCGCGGGTGTCGTCGCCTCCAGCAAGAGCACGCTGGCGCGGGTGGAGACGGCGGAGTTGATGCCGCCGGCGGATCTGCCGCCGCGGCTCGATGTGGCGTTCGGGACGGAGGACAAGTACTCCAACTTGTATGAGCTGGCGAGGAGGGAGGCTCATCCGGACCAGTACAAGAGGTTCATGGAGTTCGAGGCGCGGGCGGTGGTGATCGAGACGTACGGGCCGCAGGTGGTGCCCGGGTTGTTGCAGACCAGGGAGTACGCGCACGCGCAACTGAGTCTTCGCGAGGATCTGCCTCCGGAACAAGTCGAGCAGCGTGTGAGCGCCCGTCTCTCGCGGCAGGATCGCCTTCGCACACCCAAGCGCCCCAAGTACTGGGCGGTCATCGACGAGTCCGTCATCAGGCGGCGGGTCGGCAGCGCGGAGTGCATGCTCAGCCAATTGGCTTACCTGCTCGAACGGGTGGATACTCCGGACAGCAAGGTCCAGGTGGTCCCTTTCAGCTCTGGTCTGCATTACCTGATGGGCGGCACGCTGACCCTGCTGACGCTTCCCAATGGCTCCGTCGTGGCCCATGAGGAGGGCATCGAGGTCGGTCACCTCTACGAGGACCGGGACTCAGCCGAGGAGTGGCAGTGGCACTACAACCTGCTCCGTGCCAACGCCCTGTCCCCGGCGGCTTCGACGAAGCTGATCCAACAGGTGATGGAGGACTACTAGCAATGCGACACACCCCCGAGCTGAACTCCGCCCGCTGGCGCCGGAGCAGCTACAGCAACGCCAACGGGGGCGATTGCGTCGAGATCGCCGAGGACTACCCCGGAGTTGTCCCCATCCGCGACAGCAAGACCCCCAACGGCCCCGCCCTCACCGTCCCAACCCCCGCCTGGGACGCGTTCATCAGCTCCCTCAAGTCATAGGCCCCGCCACGACGGAGGAACCCATGCTGCCCAACACCCGCTGGCGTCGAAGCAGTTACAGCAACACCAACGGCGGCAATTGCCTAGAAGTCGCCGAGCTGAGCAACATCCCCTGGCGCCGCAGTAGCCACAGCAACGCCAACGGGGGCGAATGCGTCGAGGTAGCCGAGCTGGCCAACACCCCTTGGCGCCGCAGCAGTCACAGCAACGCCAACGGCGGGAGCTGCCTAGAAGTCGCCGACGACTTCCCCGGCATCGTCCCGGTCCGCGACAGCAAAAACCCCAGCGGCCCCGTCCTCACCGTCCCAGCCCCCGCCTGGGACAGCTTCGTCAGCTTCCTCAAGGCGTAAGCCGAGACGCGAAACGGCCGGGACCCGTAGTCGTACGGGGCCCGGCCGTTGTGGGGGCGATGCGTGCGCTGTTCGCAGACGTGGATGTGGATTGATTCGTGTGACACGATCGAGGGAACGGTTCCCGATCTCTCGGACACGTGATCGTCCGGTGTCCCAGTCTTCTGAGCGACAGACAAGGGAGGGGCTTGACATGACGGCCATGGTCCATGAGTCGCTTCAGCAAGAAGACTTCCTGCTGGACGGCTTCCTCGCCCTGGGCACTCCGGAAGGTTTCCGGGCGGAGTTGATCGAGGGGGAGATCATGGTGACGTCGCCGCCGGACGGGGATCACGAGAAGTGCATCAGCCGGATCGTGCGGCAGGTGTTCAGGTGTTCGCAGATCGACATGGACTTCTCCGGTCACAAAGGGCTGCGGCTGAAAAGCGGAGACGGCTACCCGGAAAGCCACGTGATCCCGGACGCCACCTTCGGCCCCCTGGAACTCGACCTGTTCGGAGGCGCCGACTCCTGGATGCCCTGTGCCGGAATCGCCCTGGTCCTCGAAGTGACATCGCCGAAGCCTCAGGGCGACGGCGAAGCCGAACGGCACTGCTATGCGCGCGAGAACATCCCGCTGTATCTGCTCGTGGACCGCGAGGAGTCCTGGGTGACGCTGTTCAGCGAGCCGAAGGGTGACGACTACCTCGTCCGCCATGCCGTCGCGTTCGGCTTGCCACTCCCCCTCCCCGACCCCTTCGGCTTCGACCTGGACACCTCCGACTTCCTCTGACCCCACAACCCCCGACCCCCACAACCCCCCACCCCCGCGTACCTTTGCAAGCGTGAGCACACTTGAGCGAGCCAGGTGTGGTGTCAACGCGCACCCCCTTGCGATGGACGCGACGCTGGCGGCCGGCGTGCTGCTGTGCATGCTCGCCGGGAGTTTCGTCGATCCGCATGGGGCGCATGGGGTCACCTGGGGCGTGCGGAGTCCCGATCCGCTGAGCCTCGTGCTCATGGTCCTCGGCGCCTTCGCCCTCGTCTTCCGGCGGTGGGCGCCCATCCGGGTGCTGGCCGTCACCGGGACCCTCGCCCTCGTCGAGTGCCTCACCGCCTCCGACCCCAGAGCCCCGGTCGTGATGTCGGCCGTGGTCGCGCTGTTCACCGTCGCCGCCACCACCGACCGGCCGACCACCCTGCGGCTGGGCCTCCTCACGGTCACCGTCCTCACCGGCGCCGCGATGCTGGCCGGCCCCCTCCCCTGGTACGCGCAGGAGAACCTCGGGATCCTCGCCTGGACCGGCATCGGGGCGACGGCCGGGGACGCCGTACGCAGCCGGCGGGCCGTCGTGCAGGCCATCCGGGAGCGCGCCGAGCGGGCCGAGCGGACGCGGGAGGAGGAGGCGCGGCGGCGGGTCGCGGAGGAGCGGCTGCGGATCGCGCGGGATCTGCATGACGTCGTCGCGCATCACATCGCGTTGGTGAATGTGCAGGCGGGAGTCGCCGCGCACGTCATGGACAAGCGGCCCGACCAGGCCAAGGAGGCGCTCGCGCATGTGCGGGAGGCGAGCCGGTCGGCGCTGAACGAGCTGCGGGCGACCGTCGGGCTGCTGCGGCAGTCAGGGGACCCGGAGGCGCCGACCGAACCCGCGCCGGGGCTCGGCCGGCTCGACGAACTCGCCGGAACGTTCCGGCACGCGGGACTCCAGGTCGAGGTGGCCCGCGCCGACCAGGACACCACGCTCCCGGCGGCCGTGGACCTCGCCGCCTACCGGGTCATCCAGGAAGCGCTCACGAATGTCCAGAAGCACGCGGGGCTGGAGGCGAAGGCCGAGGTCAGCGTCGTACGCGTGGGGCCGAACGTCGAGATAACCGTCATCGACAACGGGTGTCCCGACCAGCCGCCGGTGCCGCAGGAGGGCGGGGGGCACGGGCTGCTGGGGATGCGGGAGCGGGTGACCGCGCTGCGCGGGACGCTCACCACGGGGCCCCGGTACGGGGGCGGCTTCCGGGTGCATGCGATTCTGCCGGTCAAGACCAGCAGCACTGCGGAGGGGGCGGTATGAGACCGCTCCCCGCGCCGCCGGCCCACCCCACGGAGGCCCCCGTATGACCCCCATCCGAGTCCTGCTCGCCGACGATCAGGCCCTGCTGCGCAGCGCGTTCCGGGTGCTCGTCGACTCCGAGGCGGACATGGAGGTCGTCGGGGAGGCCTCGGACGGCGCGCAGGCCGTGCGGCTCGCGAAGGAGCAGCGCGCGGACGTCGTCCTGATGGACATCCGGATGCCGGGCACGGACGGGCTCGCCGCGACCCGGATGATCAGCGCCGACCCGTCGCTGGCGCACGTCAGGGTCGTCATCCTGACGACGTTCGAGGTGGACGACTACGTCGTGCAGTCGCTGCGGGCCGGGGCCTCCGGGTTTCTCGGCAAGGGCAGTGAGCCGGAGGAGCTGCTGACGGCGATCCGGGTCGCGGCGGGCGGGGAGGCGCTGCTGTCGCCGGCCGCGACGAAGGGGCTGATCGCCCGCTTCCTCGCGCAGGGCGACGGCGACGGCGAGCCGGACCCGGCGCGCGCGGCCCGGCTCGAGGCGCTGACCGTGCGCGAGCGGGAGGTGCTGGTGCAGGTCGCCGGGGGGCATTCCAACGACGAGATCGCCGAGCGGCTCGAGGTCTCGCCGCTGACCGTGAAGACGCACGTCAACCGGGCGATGGCCAAGCTCGGCGCCCGCGACCGGGCCCAACTCGTCGTCATCGCCTACGAGTCGGGGCTGGTACGCCCACGGGTGGAGTGAGGTGGAGAGGGCCGTACTGCGGCCGGAGTAGGCCCCGGATAAGGAAATGGACCTGGGGGCTACGAAAGGGGCCCCGGCGGTCCGCGAGGGTGGACAGTGCCCGCTTCTGCTGCCGCTCCACAGAAGAGAGATACCGCCGCCCATGTCCTGGCTGTCGAGATTCAGCCTCGCCCAGCGAGCCCTGATAGGGCTGATGTCGCTCGTCGCGCTCGTCTTCGGCGCGATCGCGATACCTCAGCTCAAACAGCAGCTCCTGCCCACCATCGAACTGCCCATGGTGTCGGTGATCGCGCCGTACCAGGGCGCCTCTCCCGACGTCGTCGAGAAGCAGGTCGTCGAGCCGATCGAGAACAGTCTCGAAGGCGTCGACGGCCTGACCGGCGTCACCTCCACCGCCGCCGAGGGCAGCGCCGTGATCATGGCGTCCTTCGACTACGGCAACGACACCAAGCGGATCGTCGCCGACGTCCAGCAGGCCGTGAACCGCGTCCGCGCCCAGCTGCCCGACGCCGTCGACCCGCAGGTCGTCGCGGGCTCCACCGACGACATCCCGACCGTCGTCCTCGCCGTCACCTCCGGCAAGGACCAGCAGGCGCTCGCCGACCAGCTCGACTCGACGGTCGTGCCCGCGCTGAAGGACATCGACGGCGTCGGCCAGGTCACCGTGACCGGCGCCCGCGCCCTCCGGGTCACGGTCACCCCGGACGACGCGAAGCTCGCCGCCGCCGGGCTGAACACCCAGACGCTGGCCCAGGCCCTCCAGGCGGGCGGGGTGACCCTGTCGGGCGGCTCGTTCGACGAGGCGGGCAGCAACCGCACGGTCCAGATCGGCGGCGGCTACACGTCCGTCCGGCAGATCGCCGACCTGCGCATCCCGGGGAAGTCCGTGAAGGTCGGCGACATCGCCGCCGTCCGCGAGCAGGAGGCCCCGGCCGACTCCATCACCCGCACCGACGGCAGGCCCAGCCTCGCCGTCACGGTGACCATGGCCCACGACGGCAGCGCCGTCACCATCTCCGACGCGGTCGAGGGCAAACTCCCCGGTCTGCGCAAGGACTTGGGCTCCGGCGCGCACATCACGGTCGTCAGCGACCAGGGCCCGGCCGTCTCCAAGTCCATCAAGGGCCTGACCACGGAAGGCGCGCTCGGCCTGGTCTTCGCGGTCCTGGTGATCCTGCTCTTCCTCGCGTCGGTGCGTTCGACGCTGGTGACGGCGGTGTCGATCCCGCTGTCGGTGGTGCTGGCGCTGCTGGTGCTGTGGACCCGCGACCTGTCCCTGAACATGCTGACCCTGGGCGCGCTGACCATCGCGATCGGCCGGGTCGTCGACGACTCGATCGTCGTCCTGGAGAACATCAAACGCCACCTCGGCTACGGCGAGGAGCGGCAGACGGCGATCATCACGGCGGTGCGGGAGGTCGCCGGGGCGGTCACGTCGTCCACGCTGACGACCGTCGCCGTGTTCCTGCCGATCGGCCTGGTCGGCGGGATGGTCGGGGCGCTCTTCGGCTCCTTCAGCCTGACGGTGACGGCGGCGCTGCTGGCGTCGCTGCTGGTCTCGCTGACGGTCGTGCCCGTCCTGTCGTACTGGTTCCTGCGCGCCCCCAAGGGCACCCCCGGGGACGCCGCCGAGGCGCGGCGGATCGCGGAGGAGAAGGAGTCGCGGAGCCGGCTCCAGCGGTGGTACGTGCCGGTGCTGCGGTTCGCGACCGGGCGGCGGCTGCTCAGCCTCGGCATCGCGGTCGTGATCCTCCTCGGCACGTTCGGCATGGCCCCGCTGCTGAAGACCAACTTCTTCGACCAGGGCGAGCAGCAGGTCCTGTCGGTCAAGCAGCAGCTGAAGCCGGGTACGAGCCTCGCGGCGACCGACGCGGCGGCGAAGAAGGTCGAGCAGCTGCTCGCCGACACGAAGGGCGTCAAGGACTACCAGGTCACCATCGGCTCGTCCGGTTTCCTGGCGGCCTTCGGCGGCGGCACCGACACCAACCAGGCGTCGTACCAGGTCATGCTGGAGGACTCCGCGTCCTACAGCGACGTCCAGAAGCGCGTCGAGGCGGGCCTGAAGAAGCTCGACGGCGCCGGCACCACGACCGTCTCCGCCGGGGACGGGTTCGGGAGCCAGGACCTCAGCGTGACGGTGAAGGCGGCCGACGGGGACGTCCTGCGCACGGCGTCGGAGGAGGTCCGCAAGGCGGTCGCTTCTCTGGCCGACGTCACCGACGTCACCAGCAACCTCTCCCAGAGCGTGCCGCGTATCTCGGTCAAGGCCAACGACAAGGCCGCCGCCGCGGGCTTCGACGACCAGTCCCTCGGGATGGCCGTCGCGCAGGCCGTGCGGGGTACGACGGCCGCGAAGGCGGTCCTCGACGACACCGAGCGGGACGTCGTCATCATGTCGGCGAAGCCCGCGCGGACGTTGGCGGAGCTGCGGGGGCTGCGGTTGGGGCCGGTGACGCTGGGGGACATCGCGACTGTGGCGTTGGTCGACGGGCCGGTCTCGCTGACCCGTATCGACGGGCAGCGCGCCGCGACCATCACCGCCAAGCCGACCGGGGACAACACCGGGGCTGTCAGCACGAAGCTCCAGTCCAAGATCGACGCGCTGAAGCTGCCTGCGGGGGCTCGGGCCGAGATCGGCGGGGTTTCCTCCGATCAGGACAGCGCGTTCAAGAATCTCGCTCTCGCCATGCTCGCGGCGATCGCGATCGTCTTCATGCTGCTCGTCGCCACGTTCCGGTCGCTGGCCCAGCCGTTGATCCTGCTGGTCTCGATTCCGTTCGCGGCGACCGGGGCGATCGGGTTGCTGGTCGCTACGGGGACTCCGATGGGGGTGCCCGCGATGATCGGCATGCTGATGCTGATCGGGATCGTGGTGACCAATGCGATCGTGCTGATCGACCTGATCAATCAGTACCGGGCGCAGGGGTACGGGGTGGTCGAGGCGGTCGTCGAGGGTGGGCGGCATCGACTGCGGCCGATCCTGATGACCGCGCTGGCGACCATCTTCGCCTTGTTGCCGATGGCGTTGGGGGTCACGGGTGAGGGCGGGTTCATCGCCCAGCCGCTGGCTGTGGTCGTGATCGGCGGGTTGATCACTTCGACTCTGCTGACGTTGCTGCTTGTTCCGACGCTGTACGCGATGTTCGAGTTGCGGAAGGAGCGGAGGGCGGGGAAGAAGGCGGCGAAGCGGGGGGTGCCGGTGGAGCGGGAAGAGGAGCCGGTGGGGGTCTGATCCACAGGCTGAGGAGGGCCGGGTCTCGGACGGAGACCCGGCCCTTCTGCCTACACCGGACCGAGCGTCCCGACCTCCTGGGCCGGATGGTCCAGCCACACGGTGTTGGCGGCGGGCGTCACCGTGAGCCCGTACCGCTCGACACCGGGTCGGCCTGCCGACCGCCAGTGGGCGGCGGCCTTCTCCAGCTCGGACCACAGGGAGCGCGGCCCGCCCTGGCAGGCACGCGCCTCGCCACCGCCGTCGGGCGTCTCCAGGACGGCCCAGGAGCCGTCGGGATGCAGCAGCCAGATCCCCGACACGCCTTCGGTGGACAAGGCGACCCGCAGGGTGCCCGGCAGGGCGGTCTGGGCCGCCCACATCAGCCCCTGGTCCGCCAGGTCCGAGGCACGAAGGCTCGGTCCGACGGGCTCGGCAGCGGGCCGGGCGGCGAGTGCCGCGCGCATGAGGGGGCCGATGTCCGGGCGGTGCGTGGCGCGGGACGCCATGAACGACACATCGCCGTCGATGAATCCCCCTTGCGCCATGGTCGGGGACGTCACCCGCAGCCGTACGTAGCCGTAGGCGCCGAGCGCGCCCGTGAGCGACACGAGGACGAACGCGCCTGGCGCCGCCTGTTCCAGCCAGGCCCGGGGGACGTGCGTGGGGGAGTAGGCGGCGATGACGCGCTGGTAGGGCGCTGCGCCGGGGTGGCCGTACGCACCGTCCCCGGTGATGATCCGTGGCCGGTGGCCCAGGCTCGCGAGCCGTTCGCGTCCCTCGGCGCCGAGCCGGGGGTCGTACTCGACGCTGGTGACGAGCCCGTCGCCGAGCCGGGCGCAGGCGAGGGCCGTCGAGTAGTCGGTGCCGCCGCCGACCTGGAGCACGGACGTGCCGTCCGCCACCAGCAGGTCCTCGAACATGCGGATCACCACGCCCGGTGCCGTGGACGAACTGGTGGGGGTGCCCATGACCGGTTCGCCGCGGGAGCCGGTCCGGCCGTGGTCGAGCTGGGTGACCCAGGTCCTGTTCTCGTACGCGAGGGACAGCCACTCGTCGCGGTCCGCGCTCTCGCCGACCGGTGTGTAGCGGGTGATGCCGTCGGGTCCGGGCGCGTCCTTGAAGAACCGGGGCAGGAAGAGGTGCCGGGGCACCTCCTCGACGGCCGCCCGCCACTCGGGCGAGCGCAGCGACCCGTCGCGTTCCAGTTCGTCCGCCAGGCCCAGGCGCAGCGCACGTGCCCTGGCGTCGACGCCGTTCGTCATCCGTCCTCCAGCAGTTCCGCGATGCTCCGGGCGATCGGTACGCCCGTCTTCTGTTCGATCCAGTGCCATTGGCCGTTGGGATTCACTTCCAGGAACCGCCAGTCGCCTTCAGGGGTGACGATGAAGTCGAAGGCCCCGAAGAGGAGCCCGAAGTGACGCATGAAGGCGTTCACCCCGTCCCGTACGGCTGCGGGCACGGAGGTGGTCCTGTACGTCAGATTCGCGTAGTCCGTTTCTCGATCCACTCCTGGAAGAGATGGGCGCAGAGCCGGACGGAGTCGTCCAGGTCCGCCGGGTCGATCACGACCGTGTCGACCGGGGCGCCCAAGGACTTCGTGATGACCGGGGCGCCGATGTCCGCCGCGAACTTCCGTCCCGCCGCGGGGTCGTTGGTGACGAGGGTCCGGGGCGGCCGGAGCCCGAGCCGCTCGGCGACCCGGAGCTGCCAGGGCTTGTGACCGGCCTGCTGATCACGGGCCGGGTGATTGATCCACCGGCACGGCAGGGAGCCGATCACGCCGAGGAAGCCCGCCCGGGACTGGGCGGCGGCGAACCGCCGTCCGGCCTCGGACATGCCGTCGGACAGCCGGAACTCCTCGGGCCTGCGGAAGTAGACGGCCCGTACGTCGGCCAGGCCGAGCCGGCGGTGTCCGTCGTCGAGTACGCCGGTCCAGCCCGCGCCGAGCGTCGCGGACAGGGTGAGTTCCTGGGGGAAATCGGCGGTGTCGCAGCGGAAGACCGGTACGCCCCGGTCGTTCAGCCGGGACACCACCAGGTCCGCGGTCGCGTCGAGCCGGTTCGTCAGGACCAGCACCGCTCCCTGTCCGGGGGCTGCCGTCCGGGGCGCTCCTAGTACATGTCCGTGCCCTCGTCGTTGCGACTGTCGCTGTTGGTGTTGCTGCTGGTCTCCTTGGCGTCCAGGGCCGACCAGGGGTTGCCCTCCGCCGTGACGGCGATCTGAAGCGTCCGGTCGTACGTCACCCCGGTGCTGTCCGGGGGAGTGAGGGTCTGCCGCGCCGCGAAACGCATGGCGAACGGCATCTTCTCGGGGGTCGTGGCGCTCATGGTCCGTCGTTCCTCTCGTGGGAGTGGTGTCCACGGCCCGGTCGGCGAGCCGGCCGACTGCCGTGGCTCGAACTGAGGTGGGGCGACTCGTCATGGTCGTAAAGCCTTCACGTCGTCTCGGTGCAGCTGGTGACCAGACAACTCCCTTGCGTGACAATCCGGTTAGGGCGAAGGAGCGGGAGCGCTACCTTGCCGGAATGGACGCCACGCGCAACGTCGTCCTTGAGGCGTGGATGGCCGAACACGGCTACAGCTCCAACAGCCTTGCGGACGCGGTGAACAACGCTTTGGGGCGATTGACCGGGCGGCTCGGCGGGCTCGACGGATCGTCGGTCCGGGACTGGAAGGCGGGCCGGGTCCGCTGGCCGAAATCGGCGACCCGCAAGGCACTTGAGGACGTCACGGGCTTACCGGCCGTCGCTCTCGGGTTCGTTCCCCGGGGCCGCAACCCGTCCGCCTCGCCCCTCACGCAGCAGGAGGACCCCGACATGAAGCGCCGTACTCTGGTCGGCGGCATCGCGGCTGCCGCCGCCGTGACAGCGGTGCCCGGCGCAGGGGCGTCGCGGCGTATCGGCATGAGCGACGTCGAGCGCCTTCAGCAGCGCTTCGCCGAGATCGTCGCCAGCGACCACCGCCACGGCGGGCAACTCGGCATCGAACAGCGGGCCGCGGGGCTCGCCGACGAGGCGCTGAACCTCCAGAACGCGGGCGGCGCCACCCAGCGGGTGCGCGGCAGCCTCTACGCCTCCGCGGCGGCGTTCCGCTCGTCGGCGATGTGGGCCGCCATCGACGGCCGTCGCTACGAGGACGCCAAGTCCCATATGCGTGAGGCCCAGGCGCTCGCCGAGATGTCCGGCGACCAGGCGATCAAGTTCCGCATCTGGAGCCACGCGGGGAGCATGTACCGGCACCTGGGCCGCCCGGCGGACGCCCTCGCCGCGAACGATGTCGCCCGCAATCTGCACCTCACGCGCAGGGATCCGCTGTTCGCGTCACTCGGTCTGGCCAGGCAAGGTGCGATCCAGGGGGCGACACAGGACCGTACCGGCACCCGCCGCGCACTCGAACAAGCGCAGGACGCCATGCTGCGCGCCGATCCCGCCGACTTCCGGCCGCTGTGGATGCTCGCCTTCTACGACCAGGCCGAACTGGACTCATTGGCCCTGTCGGCCTATTTGGCGCTCGGCGACTACCCGACCGCCGAGTTCCACGCCCATCGCTGCCTGTCGGCCCTCCGGCCCCACATGGCCCGGTCGAGAGCCATCACCACGGCCAGGCTCGCACACGCCCAGCTGGGACAACGAGCCGCCGACGCCGCCGCGGCCACCGCGCTGAAAGTCGCTCCCGAAGCCGCCACACAGCACCCTCGGGTGACCCGCATGCTGCAAGAGTTCGGCGCCGCACTACGTGCCATCGCCCCGAGCGGCACGACAGCGCAGACCTGGGCCGAACACGCTGCCGCGTGGGGATGGCATGGGCCTGGTCCGCGATGACGAAGGCATCGCGGCCACCGCACATCGGTGGATACCGCAAGGACAGCCCCAGCCATTCGCCGTCTGCGTTGAGTTCAGACTCACATCAACGGACAGGATCACCGTATGCCGACGCCCGCTGCCGAACTGCGCACATTCACCGCCCTCGACCCGGCACGAGGAGACATCCTTGATGCGTACGCCGATGTGCGCGCCCCCCTGCTCCACCTCCCCAACTACGCGGTGGCCGCTTTCGGTGAGCGGCTGGAGCGGCACGGGGCGGAGCCGGGATTCATGGTCGTCCTCGCCTACGCGGACGGTCTCCCGGTCGGCTACGCCTACGGCAACACCATCGAGCACGGCGACCGTTACTGGCAGCGCACCAGCCCCCCGCCGGCGGCGAACCACACCGAGCGGCCGGCCGCGGCTCTGAAGGAGATCGGCGTCCGGCCGCCGTGGCGCAAGACCGGCACGGCTCGCCGCATCCACGACACCTTCCTCGCCGCCCGCCCCGAGCCGTACATCACGCTCATGGTCAATGCGGCCGCCGGGGACGGAAAGGTCCACGCGCTCTACGCGTCGTGGGGGTACGAGGACATCGGCCGGAGCCGCCCGTCACCGGCTTCGCCGCCGCTGACCGTGATGATCCGCCGCACCCGCTGACCGGAAGGGGCTCAATCCACCTCCACGTCCGCGAACAACGCATGCATCGCCCCCAACACCCGCAGACAAGAATCAATGTCCCCCATGGACAACCCCCCACCCACCCGCCGCAACAACTCATGCTCCCGAGCCCGCACAGCGGCAATCGCCGCGAGCCCCGCAGGGGTCGCGCGGATCAGGGACGAGCGGCGGTGGGCGGGGTTGGGGAGGGACTCCACCAGGCCGTCACCCGCCGCGTCGTTCACCATCCGCTGTACGAACTGCCTGCTCAGCGCCAGGTTCCGGCCCATTTGGGGGACGGTCATGGGGGTGCCCGTGCGGAGCAGGTCCAGGATCGCGCGGACGCCCACCGACAGGCCCTCGACGGGCGCCGCCGCCTCCACCGCGCGGCTGACGCGCCGGTAGAGGGGGCCGACCAGGTCGAACACCTCGGTGAGACGTTCGCCCAGGGCATCGGGGCTGGGAGGGGTGTGCTTCATGCGGACAAGAGTGACAGCCGGGGGCCGTTGGGTGACACCTTGGTTGTCAAAACAGGGTGCCAGATGACACCTTGGTTGTCATGATGAGCTACCTCCAGACCACCGACGGCCGCCTCGCCTACCGCGAGGCCGGTTCCGGTCCGCCCCTGGTCTTCCTCCACGGCGGCTACACCGACCACCGCATGTGGGAGCGGCAGCTCCAGACTTTCGCCCCGCACCACCGCGTCATCGCCTACGACGCCCGAGGCCACGGCTCCTCCGACAACGCCACCGCCCCCTTCCGCCCCGCCGACGACCTCGCGGCACTGCTGCGCGGACTGGACGCCGAGCCGGCCGTCCTGGTCGGCCTCTCCATGGGCGGCGCGACCGCCGTCGACTGCGCCCTGGAACACCCCGAACTGGTCCACGCCCTCGTCGTCAGCGGCGTCGGCACCAGCGAGCCCGTCTTCGCGGACCCCTGGAGCTGGGAGAACGTCGCCGCGCAGGAACGGGCGCTGGGCGAGGGGGACTTGGCGGGGTGGGCCGACGCGTTCACCCGGATCACCGTCGGGCCGTACCGCGAGACGGCCGACGTCGACCCCGAAGTCGTCCGGCTGGTACGGGAGATGGGGCTGAACACGCTGAGCAAGCACAGCGCGGGGGAGCCGGACACGCGGGTGCCGGTCATGGGGACGTGGGAGCGGGTCGGCGGGATCGGCGTACCCGTGTGCGCGATCAACGGCGGCGTCGACGCGCCCGATCACCTCGCGATGGCCGACCGGCTGATCGGGCTGGTCCCCGACGGGCGTACCGCGACCGTCCCCGGCACCGCGCACTACCCGAACATGGAGGACCCGCGCCGCTTCGACGCCGAACTGACCGCGTTCCTGGCGGAGCTCCACGCCGACGGCGACAGCAAGTGGCCGCGGGCGTAGAGCCAACTCCCCATACAAACTGCTACGGCAGCGCCAGCATCCTCTCCAGCGCCAGCTTCGCGAACTTCTCCGTCTCCGGGTCCACCGCGATCCGATTGATCAGCTTCCCCTCGGCCAGCGACTCCAGCGTCCAGACCAGATGCGGCAGATCGATCCGGTTCATGGTCGAGCAGAAGCACACCGTCTTGTCGAGGAAGACGACCTCCTTGCCCTCCGGCGCGAACCGGTCCGCGAGCCGGCGGACCAGGTTCAGCTCGGTCCCGATGGCCCACTTGGACCCGGCCGGCGCCGCCTCCAGCGCCTTGATGATGTACTCGGTCGAACCGACGTAGTCGGCGGCGGCCACGACCTCGTGCCGGCACTCGGGGTGCACCAGCACGTTCACCCCGGGAATCCGCGCCCGCACGTCCTGCACCGACTCCAGGCTGAACCGCCCGTGCACCGAGCAGTGCCCGCGCCACAGGATCATCTTGGCGTCCCGCAGCTGCTCGGCGGTGAGCCCGCCGTTCGGCTTGTGCGGGTTGTAGAGGACGCAGTCCTCCAGGGACAGGCCGAGGTCGCGGACGGCGGTGTTGCGCCCGAGGTGCTGGTCGGGAAGGAAGAGCACCTTCGAGCCCTGTTCGAAGGCCCACTCCAGCGCGCGCTCGGCGTTGGACGACGTACAGATCGTCCCCCCGTGCCGCCCGGTGAACGCCTTGATGTCGGCGGAGGAGTTCATGTACGACACCGGCACGACCTGGTCGGCGATCCCGGCCTCGGTCAGCACGTCCCAGCACTCCGCGACCTGCTCGGCCGTCGCCATGTCGGCCATCGAGCAGCCGGCCGCGAGGTCGGGGAGGACGACCTTCTGGTCGTCGGAGGTGAGGATGTCGGCCGACTCCGCCATGAAGTGGACGCCGCAGAAGACGATGTACTCCGCCTCCGGACGGGCCGCCGCGTCCCGGGCCAGCTTGAAGGAGTCGCCCGTGACGTCGGCGAACTGGATGACCTCGTCGCGCTGGTAGTGGTGGCCGAGCACGAAGACCTTCTCGCCCAGCTTCTCCTTGGCCGCGCGGGCGCGCTCGATCAGATCGGGGTCGGACGGCGAGGGCAGGTCACCGGGGCACTCGACGCCGCGCTCACTCCTGGGGTCGGCCTCCCGGCCGAGCAGCAGCAGGGCGAGCGGGGACGGCTGTACATCGAGCCGCGCGGACGGAAGCTGCGGGGTCTGGGCGGTGGTCACGACACACACCCTTTCTACTTTTCGTCGAATTGACGTTATCTATGATAACCCGCTTAGTGTCAGCTTGACGATGGTCATAACGTCGATGTGACGTGAATCCCTGTGCCCCCGTTCACCGCCCCCGGCGAGGCATTTTCCGCGCCCCCGCCATGTGCGAGCATGGAATGAATCCGCAGTCCCGTCGGTTACCACCGTCACCAAGCAGTCTCCGTACAACCCGGGAGAGATGTAGATGTCCGTATCGGACGAGACCAGCACCGCCACCGACGGCATCATCCTCAGTGACGCCGCCGCCGCCAAGGTGAAGGCCCTGCTCGACCAGGAAGGCCGGGACGACCTCGCCCTGCGCGTCGCCGTCCAGCCCGGTGGCTGCTCCGGCCTGCGCTACCAGCTCTTCTTCGACGAGCGCTCGCTCGACGGCGACGTCGTCAAGGACTTCGACGGCGTCAAGGTCGTCACCGACCGCATGAGCGCCCCCTACCTCGGCGGCGCCTCCATCGACTTCGTCGACACCATCGAGAAGCAGGGCTTCACGATCGACAACCCGAACGCGACCGGCTCCTGCGCCTGCGGCGACTCGTTCAGCTAGGCCCGCGAAAAGGCGGCGCCCCCTTCCGAGGAAAGAGGGCGCCGCCTTTGTCGTACCGGAAACCGCTACTGCGGCTGCACCGGCTGCTGGACCCGGGAGCCCGCCCGCAGCACCGGGATCTCGTTGCCGTCCGCGCCGACCACCTTGCGGTCGCCGAGCGGCTGCTTCAGTTCGACGGTCCGCTCGTAGACCTTCGCGATCATCACGCACACCTTGTCCGGCCACGGCGTCGCGGTCACGGTGACCGTCACCTCGCCGTCCGTCTCCTTCGCGCTCACCGCGTAGTCCGCGCAGACCCCGCCGGTGAAGCGGACGGTCAGGTCGTTGCCCTGGGCGGTGTAGCTGTCGACCTTCACCTCATGACTGCTGGCCGACGGCGAGGGGGTCGAGGTGTCCGTCAGATACTTCGGCTCGACCGCCGGATAGTTGACCGTGTACGGCGTACTCCCGTCCACCGCGAACAGCCAGGACGGCACCAGCACTTCGACACCCTTCACGGTGTGCGAGGCCAGCCCGAACGCGGCGCTGGAGATGGTGACGACGCTGGAGGCGGCCTTCGGCGCATCCGTACTGCGCCCGCACGGCTCCTCCAGCCGGTCCTTCAGCGGCACCGGCACCGCACACCCCCCGATCCCCATCCGCCCCTGCCCGACCTGAGCCGCGTTGAGCAACGCGAGCGCCTCATTGGCCCCGAGCACCGGGTACGACGCTCCCCGCGCCGGAGTCGCCAGCTGGCCGTTGCCGGCCACGATCTCGCCCTGCGCGTCGACCGACAGAGCCGTCGTCCAGCCGTCCGTCGGGAGGTTCCCGACCACCGGGTCGGCGGCGACGAGCCGCTGTGCGCCGAGCGTCTGGGCGGCGTCGACCTTCGCGTCGTCCTGCCCGAGGACCTTCAGGACCGGGGCCGCCGCCTTCTTCGCCGCGGCCTCGCCGATCGGGTCGCCGGTGGTCAGGGGCTGCTTGCCGCAGATCGTCCGGCCCACGCAGTTGTCCGAGCCGGGGGAGTAGCGGGTGTACGTCCAGGTGCCCGGGGCCGTGCGGTTGACGCGCAGCACCGGGGAGCTGCCGTCCTGGCCCGCGCCTACGGTCCAGTCGGTGCCGCTCACCGTCGGGGTGCCGTCGAGGCCGAGGGCCTTGGCGAGCTTGGTGACCTCGGCCTCGTCCACCTGGCCCTTGGCCCAGTAGACGGGGGCGGCGGCCGGGCCCTGGGGGAGGGCGCCGGCGGCCTGGTAGGTGGTCCCGTACGGGTTCGGCTCACCTGGGGCGATGCCGTTGCCGCCGCCGCTCGTGCTCACCGGCGTGTACCCGTCGAGGGGGAGCGCGGGAGGGTTCTTCGAGGGTGTACCGGCGCTGGCCTTGTCGTCACCGCTCGCCGCGGAGTGCGTGTTCGCCGCGACGAGGGCGCCACCGCTGCCGATGAGGAGCACGGCGGCGGCCGCGACGGAGGCGATGAGGAAGGGGGAGCGGCGGCGGGGTGGGGTGATTTCGGTGGGGGTGGTGGGGGAGAGGGGGTGGAGGGGGATGGGGGGTTCGTCGGCGTCGGGGACTGCCCGGAGGGGGGTTTCGGGGGCGCCGGGCTTCTGCTCGGCGGAGGGGGCAGAGGGGACGGCCTCCAGGGGGTCACCCTTGCCGGAGGGGACCGCTTCGAGGGGGTCGCCCTTGCCGGCGGTGGGGGTGTTGTCGGCGGGGGGCGCGGCCTCGGGGGTGGCGGCGGCTTCGGATACGGGAGGTTCTTCGGGGGCGGAGGCGGGGGCGGGGGCCTCGGAGGCGGCGTCGGCCTTCTCGCCGGGGGCCGTATCGCTGGACGCCTTGCCGTCGGAGGCGTCCGCGGCAGGCGGGTCCCCGGCCGGCGTCCCGTCGTCCCCCTCCTCCCCCTTCCCCTCCGGCGCCCCCTTTTCGGTCGTCTTTTCGGACGTTCCCCCGGCCCGCGCCCCCTCCTTCTCCGTGCCCTTTTCCGCCACCCTCTCCGTCGTACCACCGGAGGTCTGAGCGGCAGGCGTGCTCTCCTCGGTGGCCTCCTGGGCCCCCTCCGCCACGGTGTCCTCGTGGTCGGGTCGCTCGGTGTTCACCGCATCGCTCCTTCGGCTGCGCAACTGCTCCTGCGGGGTCGTACCCCACCTCCCCTTTACGGGGGACGGCGATGGGACGCAGCGGGGGAGCGCACGGTTCCCTCTCCGATGCGCCCTGTTCAGGAGCCGAATTCCGCCATCCCCGCCACCAGCCGTGCCGAAGCCGCCGGTACGGTCACGCCGAGGATGTCCGACGGGGGGACCGGGTGGTCGGGGCTGTGCTCCGGCGGGGTCCAGTGCGGGGACATCCGGGCGCAGTCGGTGCGCAATGACGCAAGGTCGTTCACCAGGTCGGCTGGGGCTGCGCTGGAAGAACGCTCGAAGTGAGTCATACAAGCACCGTAGACATGATCACTCTCGCGGAGAAAGATCTACTATCGGGTAGTTTCGGCGTCTTGCCGGGCCCCAAGGGCGAGCGGGTAGCGTGAACTGTCAATCCCCCCTCCCCACAGGAGACTCCCCGCCGTGCGCATCGCAGTCACCGGCTCCATCGCCACCGACCACCTCATGACGTTCCCCGGCCGCTTCGCCGACCAGCTCGTCGCGGACCAGTTGCACACGGTCTCGCTCTCCTTCCTGGTCGACAGCCTGGACGTACGCCGGGGCGGAGTCGGCGCCAACATCGCCTTCGGCATGGGCCAGCTCGGCACCAGCCCCATCCTGGTCGGCTCGGCCGGCGCCGACTTCGACGAGTACCGCGCCTGGCTCGACCGGCACGGCGTCGACACCGAGTCGGTGCACATCTCCGAGACCCTGCACACCGCCCGCTTCGTGTGCACCACCGACGCCGACCACAACCAGATCGGCTCCTTCTACACCGGCGCCATGAGCGAGGCCCGCCAGATCGAGCTCAAGACCGTCGCCGACCGCGTCGGCGGCCTCGACCTCGTCTCCATCGGCGCCGACGACCCCGAGGCGATGCTCCGGCACACCGAGGAGTGCCGTACCCGCGGCATCCCGTTCGCCGCCGACTTCTCCCAGCAGATCGCGCGCATGGAGGGCGAGGAGATCCGCATCCTCCTCGACGGCGCGACCTACCTCTTCTCCAACGAGTACGAGAAGGGGCTCATCGAGAGCAAGACCGGGTGGTCCGACGCGGAGATCCTCTCCAAGGTGGGGCACCGGGTGACGACCCTCGGGGCGCGCGGTGTGCGGATCGAGCGGGAGGGCGAGCCGGTCATCGAGGTCGGTCCCCCGCAGGAGGAGCGCAAGGCCGAGCCGACCGGGGTCGGGGACGCGTTCCGGGCCGGGTTCATGTCCGGGCTCGCGTGGGGGGTCTCGCTGGAGCGGGCGGCTCAGGTGGGGTGCATGCTGGCGACTCTCGTCATCGAGACGGTGGGGACGCAGGAGTACACCTTGCGGCGGGGGCACTTCATCGAGCGGTTCGGGAAGGCGTACGGGGAGGCGGCGGCCGCTGAGGTGCAGGCGCATTTGAAGTAAGGGGGGTGGGGGGGCGACTAGAGGGGGGCCTCTGGGGGTGCGTTGTCGGGTGCGGGCGGATTGTGGCTTGTCGCGCAGTTCCCCGCGCCCCTTGACCCCGTCAGCTGATCCGGCGGATCAAAAATGACGGCCCCTTCTCCGTCGCCTCCTCCCCTACGTACTCCTGCCCCCGCATCTCACACCACGCCGGGATGTCCAGCCGCGCCGCCTCGTCGTCCGCCAGGACCCGTACCAAACCCCCGACCGGCACCCCGCCGAACACCTTCGCCAGCTCGATCACCGGAATCGGACACCGCTTCCCCAACGAGTCGACGACGGTCTCCTCCGCCCCCTGCACCACCACCGCAGGCCCCGCCCCCAACTTCTCCCGCACCCTCCCCACCACCCCCGGCAACACCCCCAGGAACCTCTCCACCTCCCCCTCCGCCGCCCCCACCGGCAGCGACACCCGCACGTTCCCCTCGCTCAGCACCCCCATCGCCTTGAGGACATGGCTGGGCGTCAGTGTGTCGCTGGTGCAGGCCGAGCCGGAGGACACCGCGAACCCCTCCCGGTCCAGCTCGTGCAGCAGCGTCTCCCCGTCGACGTACAGACAGGAGAACGTGACGATCCCGGGCAGCCGCGCGTCGGGATCGCCGACGACCTCCACGTCCCCCACCTCACGAGCCACCCGCTCCCGGATCCGCGCCGTCAACTCCCGCAGCCGCGCCCCCTCGACGGCCGCCTCCGCCCGCACCGCCCGCAGCGAGGCGACGGCGGCGACGATCGCCGGCAGGTTCCCGAACTCCTCGTCCTCCCGCGCCGCGAACCGCACCCCTTTGCGCACGACGAGCAGCCCGACCCCGGCGGGACCGCCCCACTTGCGCGCGCTCCCCGTGAGCACCGACCAGTCCCCGGAGACCGCCCCCCACCCCAGCGACTGCGCGGCGTCGACGAGCAACGGCACCCCGGCCGCCCGGCACACCTCCGCGACCTCCTCGACCGGCTGCACGGTCCCCACCTCGTGGTTGGCCGACTGGAGACACGCGAGCGCGGTGTCGGCGCGCACGGCACCCTCGTACGCGTCCACCGCGACGGCCCCCCGACGGCTGACGGGCACCCAAGTCACCGTCGCCCCCTCCGCTTCGGCCGCCTCGGCTGAATGGAGCACAGAAGAATGCTCGACGGATGACACGATCAGGTGATGTCCGATCCGGCGCCTGCCCGTCAACACCCCACGCATACCGAGTTGCACGGCCCGTGTCCCAGAAGAGGTGAACCGGATCTCATCGGCCCGACACCCCACAGCTTCGGCAGCGGCTTCCCGAGCGGCATCGACCAAAACGCGAGCCTTACGCCCCTCCCGATACAGCTTGCCCGGATCAGCCCACCCCTCGTCAAGAGAGGCCAACAGGGCCTGACGGGCGACGGGATGGAGAGGAGCACCGGAGGCGGAGTCGAAGAAGGACATGGGGAAACGGTAGAACGAACCTGTGCCCAAAAGGGGCGCGGGACTGTACCTATAGCGGCTCCGCCGCGGGGCGCGACAAGCCACGAAGCACCCGCAGCCGCCAAACAAGCGAACCACCCGAGCTACTAGGCCCCCCTCCCCGCGAACCCTCGGAGAGCGTCGGCTAGGGTTTGCTCCGCATAAACATCCAAACCCCTGCCCGACGCAGGGCGGCGACCGACCAGCGAGAAGGCAGGCCGCAGCCAACCCGCGCGGGCGAGACTCTCGGGAAGGCGCTACGTGAGTCCCAACGGCTCCGACCGCTCGCCGCGGCGCCCGATGCGGCGGAAGCTGCTCCAGGCAATGACCGCGGGCCTGGTCCTGGCGACCGCCACCGGTTGCACATACAAGGACTTCCCCCGCCTTGGTATGCCCACCCCCACAACGGAAGAGGCTCCGCGGATCCTCTCTCTGTGGCAGGGGTCCTGGGCAGCCGCGCTGGCCACCGGCGTGCTGGTGTGGGGCCTGATCTTGTGGAGTGCTTTCTTCCACCGGCGCAGCCGCACCAAGATCGAGGTACCTCCGCAGACCCGGTACAACATGCCGATCGAGGCGCTGTACACGGTGGTCCCGATCATCATCGTCTCGGTCCTGTTCTACTTCACGGCCCGCGACGAGACGAAGCTGCTCAGCCTGGAGAAGAAGCCGGACGTCACGGTCAACGTGGTCGGCTTCCAGTGGAGCTGGTGCTTCAACTACATCGAGAACGTCGACGGTTCGACCGGCGACGCGAAGACCGACGCGAACCTGGCCGCGATCCCGGACCGGTTCAAGAAGGACTTCCCGGCGGCCGCGGGCGGTGTCTACACCTGCGGTGTCCCCGGTGAGCGCAACCCGCAGACCAACAACCCGGGCCCGACCCTGTGGCTGCCCGAGGGCAAGACGGTGCGCTTCGTCCTGACCTCGCGTGATGTCATCCACTCCTTCTGGGTGGTGCCGTTCCTCATGAAGATGGACGTCATCCCGGGCCACACCAACTCGTTCCAGGTGACCCCGAACAAGGAGGGGACCTTCCTGGGCAAGTGCGCCGAGCTCTGCGGCGTCGACCACTCCCGGATGCTGTTCAACGTGAAGGTCGTCTCCCCCGAGCGCTACGAGCAGCACCTCAAGGACCTCGCCAAGAAGGGGCAGACCGGTTACGTTCCCGCGGGCATCGAGCAGACGTCCCACGAGAAGAACCGGGAGACGACAAACCTGTGAGCATCCTCAACGAACCCCAGGGTGCCGCGGCTGACTCGTACGAGAACGAGCTGCCGGTCCGGCGCAAGCAGCCCGGCAACGTCGTGGTCAAGTGGCTCACCACCACCGACCACAAGACGATCGGGACGCTCTACCTCGTCACGTCGTTCGCGTTCTTCTGCATCGGCGGCGTCATGGCGCTGCTGATGCGCGCCGAGCTCGCCCGGCCTGGTCTCCAGATCATGTCGAACGAGCAGTTCAACCAGGCGTTCACGATGCACGGCACGATCATGCTGCTGATGTTCGCGACGCCGCTGTTCGCCGGCTTCACGAACTGGATCATGCCGCTCCAGATCGGTGCCCCGGACGTCGCCTTCCCGCGGCTGAACATGTTCGCCTACTGGCTGTACCTGTTCGGCTCGCTCATCGCGGTCGGCGGCTTCCTCACCCCGCAGGGCGCGGCCGACTTCGGCTGGTTCGCCTACAGCCCGCTGTCGGACGCGGTCCGCTCGCCGGGCATCGGCGCCGACATGTGGATCATGGGTCTGGCCTTCTCCGGCTTCGGCACGATCCTCGGCGCGGTCAACTTCATCACCACGATCATCTGCATGCGCGCTCCGGGCATGACGATGTTCCGTATGCCGATCTTCGTCTGGAACGTGCTGCTGACGGCCGTTCTGGTGCTGCTCGCCTTCCCCGTGCTCGCCGCCGCGCTCTTCGCGCTGGAGGCGGATCGGAAATTCGGGGCACATGTCTTCGATGCCGCGAATGGCGGGGCATTGCTGTGGCAACACCTCTTCTGGTTCTTCGGCCATCCAGAGGTGTACATCATCGCCTTGCCGTTCTTCGGCATCATCTCCGAGGTCATCCCGGTCTTCTCCCGCAAGCCGATGTTCGGCTACATGGGCCTGGTCGGCGCGACCATCGCGATCGCCGGTCTCTCGGTGACGGTGTGGGCGCACCACATGTACGTCACCGGCGGTGTGCTGCTGCCGTTCTTCTCGTTCATGACGTTCCTCATCGCCGTCCCGACGGGCGTGAAGTTCTTCAACTGGATCGGCACGATGTGGAAGGGCTCGCTGTCCTTCGAGACACCGATGCTCTGGGCGACCGGCTTCCTGATCACCTTCACCTTCGGTGGTCTGACCGGTGTCATCCTGGCCTCGCCGCCGATGGACTTCCACGTCTCCGACTCGTACTTCGTGGTGGCCCACTTCCACTACGTGGTGTTCGGCACGGTCGTCTTCGCCATGTTCTCCGGCTTCCACTTCTGGTGGCCGAAGATGACCGGCAAGATGCTCGACGAGCGGCTCGGCAAGATCACGTTCTGGACGCTGTTCGTCGGCTTCCACGGCACCTTCCTCGTCCAGCACTGGCTGGGCGCCGAGGGCATGCCGCGCCGGTACGCCGACTATCTGGCGGCCGACGGCTTCACCGCGCTGAACACGATCTCCACGATCTGCTCGTTCCTGCTCGGCCTGTCGATCCTGCCGTTCTTCTACAACGTGTGGAAGACCGCCAAGTACGGCAAGAAGGTCGAGGTCGACGACCCGTGGGGCTACGGCCGTTCGCTGGAGTGGGCGACCTCCTGCCCGCCGCCGCGGCACAACTTCCTCACCCTGCCGCGGATCCGCAGCGAATCCCCGGCGTTCGACCTGCACCACCCGGAGATCGCCGCGCTCGACCAGCTTGAGCACGCGGGCGCGGGCGCCGGTGCCATCGCGGGCGGCAAGGAGGCCGGCAAGTGAAGGTCCAAGGCAAGATGTTCGTCTGGCTGAGCGTCTTCGTGCTCGCCATGGCGATCGTCTACGGCGTGTGGTCGAAGGAGCCGGTCGGTACGACCGCCCTGTTCCTGTCCTTCGGCCTGTGCATCATGATCGGCTTCTACCTGGGCTTCACCGCCCGGCGGGTCGACACGGGCGCGCAGGACAACATGGAGGCCGATGTCGCGGACGACGCCGGTGAGCTGGGCTTCTTCAGCCCGCACAGCTGGCAGCCGCTCGCCCTCGGCGTCGGCGGCGCGCTCACCTTCCTCGGGGTGGCCGTCGGCTGGTGGCTGGTGTACTTCGCCGTCCCGGTCATCATGATCGGCCTGTTCGGCTGGGTCTTCGAGTACTACCGCGGTGAGAACCGCACCCAGTAACACCCCGCGGTACCGCTGAGGCCGGACCCTCCGTCAAGGAGCGTCCGGCCTCACGCTTTTCGCGGCACGAAGCCCCGCCGGCCCCCGTCCGCCCCCGTTCGCCGCAGCCCGCGTCCCCCGTCCGAGTGACCCGGCGCGCCGCATCCCGGGACGCTTCCTACCGTGAAGCCATGACCCACCTGAGCCCCGCTCCGCGTCACCGCACCGTCGTCGGCTGCACCCTGCTGGTGTGCGCCCTGGCCGCGGGCGCCAGCGCCTGCGGCTCATCCGGCCATCCCCTCGCGGAGCGTCCCTTCGACGCGACGAAGCAGGTCGTCTTCGGGAGCCTCAACCCCAAGGGCGGCAAGGCGGACCCCGACAAGCCCCTGGAGGTCACCGCCAAGGACTCCGAGGGACCGATCACCGACGTGACCGCCGTGGACGGCTCAGGGCGCTTCGTGGCGGGCGAACTCGCCGCCGACGGCCGCAGATGGCACAGCACCGAACCGCTGGCCGCCAACGCCCACTACACGGTCCGCGTGAGCACCGAGAACTACGAGGGCGAACCCGGCCGCCGCGTCCTCACCTTCGACACCGGCGCCCCCACCTCCAAGAAGCGCCTGGAGGTCACCCTCGGCCCCGACAGCGGCACGTACGGCGTCGGACAGCCCGTCACCGCCCAGCTCGACGCCGCCGTCAAGGACCCCGCCCAGCGGGCCGTCGTGGAGCGCGCCCTCAAAGTCGACTCCACCCCGTCCGTCGCGGGCGGCTGGCACTGGGTCGACGACAAGGAACTCCACTACCGGCCCAAGGAGTACTGGCCCGCCGGCGCCAAGGTCCGCGTGCACAGCACCCTCGACGGCATCAAGGTCGGCGACCGGCTCTGGGGCACCAAGTCCAAGGACGTGAGCCTGACGATCGGCGACAAGGTCGTCGCCGTCACCGACGCCTCCGCGCACTCCATGACCGTCTACAAGAACGGCGAGGAGATCAACGAGATCCCCGTCACCACCGGCAAGCCCGGCTTCGAGACCCGCAACGGCGTCAAGGTCGTGCTCGGCAAGGAGTACTTCGTCCGTATGCGCGGCACGACCGTCGGCATCTCCGCCGGCTCCTCCGAGGGCTACGACCTCCCCGTCTACTACGCCACCCGGGTCACCTGGAGCGGCGAGTACGTCCACGCCGCCCCCTGGTCGATCGACTCCCAGGGCTCCGCCAACGTCTCCCACGGCTGCACCGGCATGAGCACCGGCAACGCCGCCTGGTTCTACGAGAACGTCCGCGAGGGCGACGTCGTCAAGGTCATCAACAGCTACGGCGACGAGATGGAGCCCTTCGGCAACGGCTTCGGCGACTGGAACGTCAACTGGAAGGAGTGGCAGGAGGGCAGCGCGTTGACGGGGAAGAAGGGCGCTCCGCGAGAGACGGCGAGGCTGCGTCCGGCGGCGGTCTGAGCCCCCCTCAGGCGCTCTGGAGCCGCTTCTGACGCAGCAGCGACGCCAGGGCGCCCGCGAACTCCACCGGCTCCACCGGCAGCGTCACAGCGGCGTCAGCGCGGCTCCACGTCGCCAGCCACGCGTCCTGGGGGCGCCCCATCAGCAGCAACACCGGCGGGCACTCGAAGACTTCGTCCTTGATCTGGCGGCACAGCCCCATCCCGCCCATCGGCACGGCTTCCCCGTCGAGGACGACCACATCGATGCCCCCCCGGTCCAGCTCCCGCAAAACCGCCGCAGGCGTCGCGCATTCGATGAAGGAGACCGACGGGACGTCAGGGGCCGGGCGGCGGCCGGTGGCCAGCCGTACCTGTTCCCGGGTGGTCGAGTCGTCGCTGTAGACCAGGACGGTGGCGGTCGGCTGCATCGTTCCTCCGTAGACATCGGCGTCGGCGTCGTCAAGGAAAGCTCCGTCCGGCCGGATGCTACTCCTCACGACGTCCCGCTGAACACCACGTCAACACCGGTCCGGCGGGCAATGACACTCCGAACGGCACCCCCGAGGTGAGGGCGGGATAAGCGACCGACATAATGTCGGTCGTGGCGACAGCAACGACAGCAGAAACCGGGCACGCGCACCCGTCGGTCAACCGGCCGAACCTCACCAGCGTCGGAACCATCATCTGGTTGAGTTCCGAGCTGATGTTCTTCGCGGCCCTCTTCGCGATGTATTTCACCCTCCGATCGGTGACCGGGCCGGATCACTGGAAGGAGATGGCGAGCCATCTCAACTTCCCGTTCTCGGCGACCAACACCACGATCCTGGTGCTCTCCTCCCTCACCTGCCAGCTCGGCGTCTTCGCCGCCGAGCGCGGTGACGTGAAGAAGCTCCGGGGCTGGTTCATCATCACGTTCGTGATGGGTGCGATCTTCATCGGCGGCCAGATCTACGAGTACACCGAGCTGGTGAAGGAGGACGGCCTCTCGCTCTCCTCCGACCCCTACGGCTCGGTCTTCTACCTGACCACCGGCTTCCACGGGATGCACGTGACGGGCGGTCTGATCGCCTTCCTGTTCGTCCTCGGCCGTACCTACGCCGCCAAGAGGTTCACCCACGAACAGGCGACCGCGGCCATCGTCGTGTCCTACTACTGGCACTTCGTCGATGTCGTCTGGATCGGACTCTTCGCCACGATCTACATGATCAAGTAGCCGGGACCGATCCCGCCCGCGTCCCCCGACGAATCGGGACGACGCATTCCCAGAAGCATCGACGCAGAAGATCCTGACACCGGGGTAATCCGTGAAAAAGCTCTCCGCACGACGACGCCATCCACTGGCGGCGCTCGTCGTCCTACTCCTCGCGCTGGCGTGCACGGGGGGGCTGTACGCCGTGTTCGCGCCCGCGGACAAGGCGCAGGCTGACGAAACCGCCCAGTCCCTCACCATCGACGAGGGCAAGAAGCTCTTCGCCGTTGGCTGCGCAAGCTGCCACGGCACCGGCGGTCAGGGCTCCTCCGACGGTCCGAGCCTCGTCGGCGTGGGCGCCGCGGCCGTCGACTTCCAGGTCCGCACCGGCCGCATGCCGGCCGCGACCTCCCAGGGCGCCCAGGTGCCCCGGAAGAAGGTCATCTACAGCCAGGCGCAGACCGACCAGCTCGCCGCGTACGTCGCCTCCCTCGGCGCCGGCCCCGCCGTCCCCACCGAGGCCGAGTACGGCCCCGAGGGCGCGGACATCGCCAAGGGCGGTGAGCTGTTCCGCAGCAACTGCGCCCAGTGCCACAACTTCACCGGCAAGGGCGGCGCCCTGACCCACGGCAAGTTCGCGCCGACCCTCGACGGCGTGGACCCCAAGCACATCTACGAGGCCATGCAGACCGGCCCGCAGAACATGCCGTCCTTCGGTGACACCACGCTCTCGCCGCAGAACAAGAAGGACATCATCGCGTACCTCCACGCGGTCAACGGCGACGACACCGTCAACCCCGGTGGTCTGGAGCTCGGCGGTCTCGGCCCGGTCAGTGAGGGTCTGTTCGCCTGGATCTTCGGTCTCGGCGCGCTGATCGCGGTCGCCGTCTGGGTCGCCGCTCGGACCGCAAAGGCCAAGAAGTCATGAGTAGCCAAGACATTCCCGAAGAGAAGCTCCCTGCCGAGCAGGAGCACGCGCACGGCGCGGTAGGGATCGCGGACGAGGAGAACCCGTTCGCCGACCCCGGTATGCCGCCCCACGAGCACCGGATCCAGGACATCGACGAGCGGGCCGCCAAGCGGTCCGAGCGCACGGTCGCCCTGCTGTTCACGGTCTCGATGCTGGCCACCGTCGGCTTCATCGCCTCCTACGTCAGCATCCCCCACGACAAGTCGGTCTTCGTCTTTCCGATCGGCCACATCAACGCGCTGAACTTCGCGCTGGGCGTCACCCTCGGCCTGGCCCTGTTCTGCATCGGCGCGGGCGCCGTCCACTGGGCCCGCACCCTGATGTCCGACGTCGAGATCGCCGACGAGCGCCACCCGATCGAGGCCGCCCCCGAGGTCCGTGCGAAGGTCCACGCGGACTTCAAGCAGGGCGCCAAGGAATCGGTCATCGGCCGCCGCAAGCTGGTCCGCAACACGATGCTCGGCGCGCTCACCCTGGTGCCGCTCTCCGGCGTCGTCCTCCTGCGCGACCTCGGCCCGCTGCCCGGCACCAAGCTGCGCACCACCCTGTGGGCCAAGGGCAAGCTGCTCGTCAACATGAACACCAACGAGCCGCTGCGCCCCGAGGACGTCGCGGTCGGCTCGCTCACCTTCGCCAAGCCCGAGGGCCTGGAGGAGACCGACCACGAGTTCCAGACCGAGATCGCCAAGGCCGCCCTGATGATCGTCCGGATCCAGCCGGAGAACATCAAGGACAAGCGCGAGCTGGAGTGGTCGCACGAGGGCATCGTGGCCTACTCGAAGATCTGCACCCACGTCGGTTGCCCGATCTCGCTCTACGAGCAGCAGACGCACCACGTGCTCTGCCCCTGCCACCAGTCCACCTTCGACCTCTCCGACGGCGCGCGGGTGATTTTCGGCCCGGCCGGCCACGCTCTGCCGCAGCTGCGCATCGGCGTCAACGGCGAGGGCTACCTTGAGGCGCTCGGCGACTTCGCGGAGCCCGTCGGTCCTGCCTTCTGGGAGCGCGGATGAGCACTACCACCACCACCGGCTCGCGCGAAGAGCGCGGGAAGGCACCGGCCGGCGAGCGCATCGCCGACTGGGCCGACGGCCGGCTCGGGATCTACTCCCTCGCCAAGGCCAACATGCGCAAGATCTTCCCCGACCACTGGTCGTTCATGCTGGGCGAGATCTGCATGTACAGCTTCCTCATCATCATCCTGACGGGTGTCTATCTGACACTGTTCTTCCACCCGTCGATGAACGAGGTCGAGTACCACGGCGCCTATGTCCCGCTCCAGGGACAGCTGATGTCCGAGGCGTTCAACTCGACGATGCACATCTCCTTCGAGGTGCGCGGCGGTCTGCTGATCCGGCAGATCCACCACTGGGCGGCGCTGATCTTCGTCGCCGCGATGATGGTGCACATGATGCGCGTCTTCTTCACGGGCGCGTTCCGCAAGCCGCGTGAGGTCAACTGGCTGTTCGGCTGGCTGCTGCTGGTGCTGTCGCTGTTCACCGGCTTCACCGGCTACTCGCTCCCCGACGACCTGCTCTCCGGCACCGGCGTGCGGTTCATCGAGGGCGTGCTGCTGTCGATCCCGATCATCGGCACGTACCTGTCGTTCTTCATCTTCGGCGGGGAGTTCCCCGGCGGCGACTTCGTGGCCCGCTTCTACTCGGTCCACATCCTGCTGCTGCCCGGCATCATGCTCGGCCTGATGGTGGCGCACCTGATCCTGGTCTTCTACCACAAGCACACGCAGTTCGCGGGCCCCGGCAAGACGAACAACAACGTCGTCGGCATGCCCCTGCTGCCCGTGTACATGGCGAAGGCCGGCGGGTTCTTCTTCCTCGTCTTCGGTGTCATCGCGGTCATCGCCGCGGTCGCGCAGATCAACCCGATCTGGGCGATCGGCCCCTACCGCCCCGACCAGGTGTCCACGGGCGCCCAGCCGGACTGGTACATGGGCTTCGCCGAAGGCCTCGTCCGCGTCATGCCGGGCTGGGAGATCGACTTCGCGGGCCACACCCTCGTCCTGGGTGTGTTCATCCCGATCGTCATCTTCCCGCTGGTCCTCGTCGCCATCGCCGTCTACCCCTTCATCGAGTCGTGGGTCACCGGCGACAAGCGCGAGCACCACATCCTGGACCGGCCGCGCAACACCCCGACCCGCACCGGCTTCGGTGTGGCCTGGCTGACCGCGTACTTCGTGATGCTGATCGGTGGTGGCAACGACCTCTGGGCCACGCACTTCCACCTCTCCATCAACGCGATCACCTGGTTCGTCCGGATCGGCTTCTTCGTCCTGCCGGTCCTCGCGTTCATCGCCACCAAGCGGATCTGCCTCGGCCTCCAGCGCCGCGACAAGGACAAGGTGCTGCACGGCCGCGAGACCGGCACCATCAAGCGCCTGCCGCACGGTGAGTTCATCGAGATCCACGAGCCGCTCACCCAGGAGCAGCTGCACACCCTCACCGCGCACGAGCAGTACGAGCCGGTCGCCGTCGGTGCGGGCACCGACGAGAACGGCGTCCAGCGCAAGGTGAAGGGCGCGGAGAAGCTGCGCGCCAAGCTCAGCGAGGCCTACTACGGCGAGGAGTCGCAGATCGCGAAGCCGACCGCCGATGAGTACAAGGAGATCACGAGCGGCCACGGCCACCACTGATCCATAGTCTGTCGCCACACAAAGGCCTCGTCCGCTGGGGGTCCCCCCTGCTCTTTGGAGCTTGGGGGAGGACGGGGCCTTCGTCATGCTTCTGGCTGGATAGGGTGGGTGCTGCAAATGCACCCGATGCATACGCGACATTCTCGACGACATTCAGGAGCGGCCGTATGAGCGCTGTGACCCCCGCCGGAGGCGACACCGCGGCGGCCCGTTCCTGGCCCGAGGTACTGAACGCCCTCCTGTCCGGCCAGGACCAGAGCGCGGACGCGACCGCGTGGGCGATGGACCGCATCATGCGCGGCGAGGCGACGGACGCGCAGATCGCCGGGTTCGTGGTGGCGCTGCGGGCCAAGGGCGAGACGGTGGAGGAGATCACCGGCGTCGTCCGCGCGATGTACGAGCACGCCAACACCATCGAGGTGAGCGGCCGTACCGTCGACATCGTCGGGACCGGCGGCGACGGCGCGCGGACGGTGAACATCTCCACGATGTCGGCGCTGGTGGTGGCCGGCACCGGCGCGAAGGTCGTCAAGCACGGCAACCGGGCCGCGTCTTCGGCGTCGGGCTCCTCGGACGTCCTGGAGAAGCTGGGCGTCAACCTGGACCTCACCCCCCGGCGGGTGGCGCAGGTCGCGGAGGAGGCCGGGATCACGTTCTGCTTCGCGGTGAAGTTCCACCCGGCGCTGCGCCATGTGGCCGCCGCGCGCGGCCAGTTGGGCATCCGTACGGTCTTCAACGCGCTCGGCCCGCTGACCAACCCCGCGCGGGTGAAGTCCCAGGCGATCGGCGTCGCCGACCCCCGCCTGGCCCCGATCATCGCGGGCGTCCTCGCCGACCGGGGCAACTCGTCGCTGGTCTTCCGGGGCGACGACGGCCTCGACGAGCTGACGACGACGTCGACGTCCCGGGTCTGGACGGTCCGCGACGGCAAGGTCACCGAGGAGAGCTTCGACCCGCGTTCGGTGGGCCTGGAGCTGGTCCCCGTGGAGGCGCTGCGGGGCGGCGACCCGGCGTACAACGCGGAGGTCGCGCGCAGGCTGCTGGACGGGGAGAGGGGGGCGGTGCGGGACGCGGTGCTGCTCAACTCGGCGGCGGCGCTGGTCGCGCTGGACCCGACGGACGCCTCCCTCGCCGAGCAGCTGTCCGCCGGGATGGCGAAGGCGGCCGAGTCGATCGACTCGGGGGCGGCGAAGCGGGTGCTGGAGCGCTGGGTGGCGGCGACCAACAAGTAGGGCTTCTTATGGGCGCTGTCCCGCGATCCGGACACGGGTTGCGGGGCGGCGATCACTTCACGTACTTTCTTGCACCAGGTCATGAGTGACAGTCATGAGGCCCCGGCCGACTGTCCGGCAACCCTCCGTCCGTGGCGGGGTGCCCCGGGTGAAGACCAGGCCGTGGGCAGCGAGGTCCACGGCAAGCGCGGGCCCCTCCCGACACCCAGGGGTCCTGGTCGTCGAGGAGCCTTCCGTGAGCAAGCGAATGCGATAGGGCCGAAGAGCCCCGCCTCCGCGCACCCTCTTCTCTCCCCCTCAGCAGGACTCCCTTCCCGGGGCTCCCCTCGGTTTGTCCTGCCCTTCCTCACGGAGCTTCGCCATGTCTGCGCCCACCCTTGCCCCCGCCCCGTCGCTTTGTGCCCCCCTGGCCGTTCTGGGGGCAGATGTCACCGTCCCGCTGGTCACCGGCGGCGAGGTCACTTATGCGGCCCTCGACTACGCCGCCAGCGCCCCGGCGCTGAAGCGGGTGTGGGACGACGTCGCCGCGTACGCCCCCTACTACGGCAGCGTCCACCGCGGCGCCGGCTACCTCTCGCAGCTGTCCACCGACCTCTTCGAGAACGCCCGCAGGACGGTCGCGCGGTTCCTGGACTGCCGCGAGGACGACGACCTGGTCTTCACCCGCTCCACCACCGACTCCCTGAACCTGCTGGCCAGGGCGGTCCCGGCGGACTGCCAGGTGTACGTCTTCGAGACCGAGCACCACGCCTCCCTGCTCCCCTGGAAGGACGCCCAGGTCACCTGCCTGGACGCGCCCCGCACCCCGGAGCAGGCGGTCGAGACGTTCGCGCGGGCGCTCGCCGCGCGGGACACGGACGGCCCGGCGCTGCTGTGCGTCACCGGCGCCTCCAACGTCACCGGCGAGCTGTGGCCGGTCCGCGAACTCGCGGCGACCGCGCACGCGCACGGCGCCCGG
Organism: Streptomyces sp. AMJ-169; assembly: GCF_055597585.1. NCBI lineage: Bacteria > Bacillati > Actinomycetota > Actinomycetes > Kitasatosporales > Streptomycetaceae > Streptomyces > Streptomyces sp. AMJ-169. The sequence continues at coordinate 388,663 of NZ_JBVLTJ010000006.1, read as the reverse complement.
ATCGTCCTGGACGCCGCCCAGCTCGCCCCGCACCACCCGGTGAGCGTGCGCGACCTGGACGTCGACTGGGTCGCCTTCTCCGGGCACAAGCTGTACGCCCCCTTCGGCGCCGGGGTCCTGGCCGGCCGCGCGGACTGGCTGCGCGCGGCGGAGCCGTACCTCGCGGGCGGCGGGGCGAGCCGGACCGTGGGGCGGCGGGCCGACGGGGGAGTGGAGGTCGAGTGGCACGACAGCGCCGCCCGGCACGAGGCGGGGTCCCCGAACGTGATCGGCGCCTACGCGGTCGCCTCCGCCTGCGAGGCGCTCACCGAGGCCGGCTTCGACCGCCTGGTCGCCCGTGAGCGCCAGCTGATCGCCGCCGTCCGCGACGGCCTCGCCGCCGTGCCCGAGGTCCGCGTCCTGTCCCTCTTCGGCGACGACGCCCCCCGCGTCGGCGTCATCTCCTTCGTCGTCGACGGCTGGAACAGCTCCCACTTCGCCGCCGCCCTCTCCGCCGAGTACGGCATCGGCGTCCGCGACGGCCTGTTCTGCGCCCACCCGCTGGTGCACACCCTGCTGGGCGCGAACGCCGCACCGGCGGGCGAGTGCGGCGAGTCGACGTCCCTGAACGCGCTCCGCGTCAGCTTCGGCGCGGGGACGCCGGACGAGCACGTCGAGCGGTTCGTGACGGCGGTGCGGGAGCTGGTCGCGAACGGGGCGCGCTGGACGTACCGCACGGAGAACGGCCGCTGCGTGCCGGCTTCTTGAGACCGCGGCGGCTTGAAAGCTTAAGAGTCCAGCCCGATCGCGAACGCCGCCTCCAGGTCGTGCTGCGAGTACGTCCGGAACGCCACGTGCGTGTCCGTCGCCTCCACCCCGGGAATCCTGCTGATCTTCCCGGGGATGACGTCGGCCAGCTCCTCGTGCTCGCGCACCCGGACCATCGCGATGAGGTCGTACGTCCCGGTCACCGAGAACACCTCGCTCACGCTCTCCAGCGAAGCGATCCGCTCCGCGATCTCCGGAATCCGGTCCACGCTGGTCTTGATCAGGACGATCGCGGTGATCACGGCTGCTGCTCTCCCTCGGGGGCGGGTGCTGGGGCGGCCCCAACTGTAGTCGTACGGCGAAAACGCGCCCACGCGTAGCCGAAGCCCAGGAAGAAGCCCACGACGTGGGCCAGATAGGCGACCCCAGGGCCGTCCCCGGTGGCGCGTCCGGCGGCGATCCACTGGAGGGCCGCCCAGAACGGCAGCACGAGCCAGGCGGGGAAGCGCAACGGGAGAAAGAACAGGAACGGCAGGAGACTGGTGACGCGGGCCCTGGGGAACAGATACAGAAACGCTCCGAGGACCGCCGAGATCGCCCCCGACGCCCCCACGAGGGACTGCGCGGACGACGCGTTGGCGGCGGCGTACCCCAGCAGGGCGAGGCAGCCGCACCCGGTGTAGAAGAGGCCGAACTCCAGCCGTCCCACGCGCTCCTCGGCCAGCGCCCCGAAGACGTAGAGGAAGAGCATGTTCCCCAGCAGATGCACCCAGCTCCCGTGCACGAACAGCGCGGTCAGCGGGGTCAGCGCGGCCCGCGCGGAGCCCTCGAAGAGTTCGTCCGGCACGACGCCCCAGCGGTGGAAGTAGGCCTGCTGCGCCGTGAGCAGCGCGTCCCCGCGGCCGTACCCGGGATTGAGGCCCGACGCCGGGCCGATCACGAAGACCAGGCAGCACGCCGCGATCAGTCCGTACGTCACCGGCGCCGCGGGCCGGGTGACCGCCCTGCCCGCCGCCGCTCTCCAGTCGCCGATCATGACTACAGAGCATGACGTAATCGCACGAATACCCCCAGGTCGCCTCGCCGCTCCGGACGGACGGGCGGCGACTTGCCGCCAGGCCGTAGGGTTACGGCCAGCACGCGCCCGGGGAGCGAATCCGGCGCGTGCTGTGCGACAAGAACAGCTGCGACAAGAACAGACCCGACACGAGAAGGAGCGGACGGTCACGATGACGGTTCCCCTGCCGACGGCCACCACCCGCTGGCGCTGCACGCTGTGCGGCAACCTGACCCGGTTCGACGTGACCCGCTCCTCGAAGGTCGTGGAGTACCTCCACCTGGACCTGGCCGGTGAGCCGAAGGTCGAGGAGCGCGACGTGGTCAGTGAGACCATCGAGTCGGTGCGGTGCCGCTGGTGCAACGCGCTGGATCAGGTGGAACTCGTGGACAGGCCGGGCGCCGACTCCTGAGAGGGAGCGGCCCCGCACGGCAAGTGGGGTGTGACGGATGGGTGGGACCGATGGCGGGGGGCCGGGCGACGGCGCCGCTGAGGTGCTCGACCGTCCCCTGCCCGACGGCGTGCGCCGCCGGGTCGTACAGATCGTCTCGGACGGCTTCGGCGGGCTGACCGTCGGTGAACTGCCCGCCCAGCTGCGGCAGTACGCCCGGTTCGCGCCGAACCGGCGGGCGAAGTTCGCCGGGAACGCGATGGCGTCGGCGCTGGAGAGCGACGCGCTGTTCAGACAGCGCATCGGGGAGAAGCTGCGCGAGGCCCAGCCGGAGCTGGCCGCCGCCCTCGACTCCGGCGCCCCGCCCCCGGCCGCCGACCCGCTGGACGTGGCGGCGGCCGCCTATGTACTGCGCCCCACCGGCTGGGTGAAGCTCGTCACCGCCGCCGGCGAGGAGGCTCAGCGCGCGGACGCCGAGCGGGCCGACGAGGAGAGCCGGGCCGAGCTGGAGCGGCTGCGCGAGCAGCTGGGCCAGGCCCGTGAGCAGACCCGCGCCGAGACCGAGCGGCTGCGCGCCGAGCTGGACGCGGCCCGGCGGGAGGCGGAGAGCCTGCACCGCAAGCTGCGCTCCGCCCTCAGCGACGTCAAGCGCGGCGAGGCGGCCCTGCGCAAGATCCAGGGCGAGATCGAGGCCGTCCGCACCGACGGCCAGGCCCAGGTCTCCGCCGCCGAGAGCGAGTCGCGCCGGCTGAAGGCACGCCTCGGCGAGGTCGAGGCCGCCCTGGAGGCCAGCCGCCGCGCCGCCCGCGAGGGCCGCAGCGTCGAGGACATGCGGGTACGGCTGCTGCTGGACACCGTCCTGGAGGCCGCGCAGGGGCTGCGCCGCGAACTCGCGCTGCCGCCGGTGTCGGTGCGGCCCGCGGAGACCGTGGACGCCGTCGAGCCCGGCCGGATGACGCCGAAGGACATCGCCGCGCGCGCCCTGTCGGAGCACGATCCGGCCATTCTCGATCAGCTGCTCGCGCTGCCGCAGGCCCACCTCGTCGTCGACGGCTACAACGTCACCAAGACGGGATATCCCCAAATGCCCCTGGAAAAGCAGCGGTTGAGGCTTCTCGGGCAGCTCTCCAGCCTCGCCGCGCAGACCGGCGCCGAGGTGACGTGCGTCTTCGACGGTGCGGAACTGGCCGCGCCGGTGCTGCTGGCGCCGCCGCGCGGGGTCAGAGTGCTGTTCTCCAAGCCCGGGGTGACGGCCGACGAACTGATCCGCCAGCTGGTCCGGGCGGAGCCGCCGGGCCGGCCGGTCATCGTCGCCTCCACCGACCGTGAGGTGGCCGACGGCGTCGCCAAGGCGGGCGCGCGGCCGGTGGCGTCGGCGATGCTGCTGAAGAGACTCTCCTGAGTCTACTCACGGTCAAGTAAACGTCACCCATGGTGAGTTGATTGCAAATTCTGCATTGCGCGACCGACTTTTTTCGCCACGGGATTTGAACTGATCACAGTCGGGTCACTAGGGTCTCGGTTCGAACCCCGTACGGGTGATCGGTCCTCCTATTCGCTGATCGCCTTGTCTTGGTGATCAGTCAAACGAAGGAGCCCGTCTCCGTGGCGTCCCACCGTCGACCCAAGCCGCCGTCCCGCACCCGCGTGACCGTGCTGACCACCGCAGCCGCCGCTGCCGTCGCCTTCAGCGCCAACGCGGCGAACGCGGCGCCGAGCGAGAAGCCGTCCAAGGACGAGGTCAAGACGAAGGTCGACAAGCTCTACGAAGAGGCCGAGCAGGCCACCGAGGCCATGAACGGCGCGTCCGACAAGGCGGGGAAGCTCCAGAAGGAGATCTCCACCATCCAGGACAACGTCGCGCGCGGCCAGGAAGAGCTGAACGCCCTGCGGGACTCCATAGGCCTCGCCGCCGCCGCGCAGTACCGCACGGGGAACATCGACTCCTCCGTCCAGCTGTTCCTGTCGTCGAACCCCGACGACTACCTGGACAAGGCGTCCGCCATGGACCAGCTCAGCGCCCAGCAGGTCGAGGCGCTGAAGAAGATCCAGGAGAAGCAGCGCCAGCTCGCCCAGGACCGCGCCGAGGCCACGGACAAGCTCGCCGACCTCACCTCCACGCGCACCGAACTGGCCAAGAAGAAGAAGGAAATCCAGGGCAAGCTCNGTCCGCCATGGACCAGCTCAGCGCCCAGCAGGTCGAGGCGCTGAAGAAGATCCAGGAGAAGCAGCGCCAGCTCGCCCAGGACCGCGCCGAGGCCACGGACAAGCTCGCCGACCTCACCTCCACGCGCACCGAACTGGCCAAGAAGAAGAAGGAAGTCCAGGGCAAGCTCGCCGACGCGCAGAAGCTCCTGAACTCCCTCACCGCCGCCGAGAAGGCCGCCCTCGCCGAGGACGACGCCCGCGCCAGCCGCAGCGCCAGTGAGCGCGTGGACCTCGGTGACGTCGGCTCCGCCTCCAACCGCGCCGCCGCCGCCTTCTCCGCCGCCCAGTCCCAGCTCGGCAAGCCGTACGTCTACGGCGCCACCGGCACCGCCTCCTACGACTGCTCGGGCCTCACCTCCTGGGCCTACGCGCAGGCCGGCATCACCATCCCGCGCACCTCCGAGTCCCAGGCCAACGCCGGTACCCGGATCTACGACAAGAGCCAGCTGCGCGTCGGCGACCTGGTCATCTTCTTCAACGACCTCCACCACGTCGCCCTCTACGCGGGCAACAACACGGTCATCCACGCCCCGCGCACCGGGACGGTCGTCCGCTACGAGTCGATGGACACCATCGGCGGCCCCTTCATGTTCGGCGTGAGGATCTGACAGCAGGCGCCACACCCCCCGAACGGGTGGTTGCCGACACAGTGCGCTGACGCTCCGCCCCGGCCCCGACCTGCGTATGGGCCGGGGCGTCACCGTCCGTGCCCGCGTGGGTCTTTGGCCTCCCCCGTCCCACAGGGCTACTGTCTGCCGCGTTTCCTCGTCCGTCAGCGGAAGGAGTGCGGCTTCCCGTGGGGTCCCATCGCAGCGTTGCACCGGTGTCCGGGTTCAACAGAGGCGCGGGCGCCGCCCTCTGCGCGCTCTCCGCCGCGGCGGCGGCCTTCGGCGCCGTCCCCGCGCACGCCGCACCGGGCGGCGACACCCGGGCCGAGGTCGACCGGCTCTACACCGAGGCCGAACGCGCCACCGAGGCCTACAACAAGGCCGACGAGAAGGCCGACGTCCTGCGCCGCCAGGTCACCGAGGCCCAGGACCGCATCGCCCGCAAGCAGCAGGAGATCAACACCCTGCGCGAGAAGCTCGGCATGCTCGCCGGCGCCCAGTACCGCGCGGGCGGCATCGACCCCTCCCTGGCGCTGCTGTTCTCCGACGACCCCGACGACTACCTCGCGAAAGCCGGCCTGATCGACCGCATCACCGCCCACCAGGCCGGCGAACTGCGCGAACTCCAGCTCGCTATGCGCGAGCTGGCCCAGGAACGGGCCGAGGCCGCCGGCAAGCTGGGCGAGCTGGAGACCACCCGCAAGTCCGTCGCCGGCCACAAGAAGACCGTCGAGCACAAACTCGCCAAGGCCCGCCGGCTCCTCAACTCCCTCTCCCAGGCCGAGCGGTCCGCCTACGACCACGTCTCCCGCTCCGGCCGCGAGGACATGCCCTACCTCGGTGGCGGCGAGGCCTCCTCCGGACGGGCGGCGGAAGCCGTCGCGGCGGCCCGCTCGGTCCTGGGCCGCCCCTACATCTGGGGCGCCACCGGCCCGTCCGGCTTCGACTGCTCCGGCCTGATGCAGTGGTCGTACGCGCGGGCCGGAGTCCACCTCCCGCGCACCTCCCAGGCCCAGCAGCACGCCGGCCGCCGCGTCCCGCTCTCGCAGGCTCGCCCCGGGGACCTCGTGACGTACCGCAACGACGCCAGCCACGTCGGCATGTACGTCGGCAACGGCCAGGTCATCCACGCCCCCTACCCGGGCGCGCCGGTCCGCTACGACCCCGTCAACATGATGCCGATCACGGCCGTCACCCGGCCGTAGGAGAGCGGTGGCCCGTACGATCGGCGAGATGACGGACGGACACAGGGCGCGCGCGGCGGGGGTCGTCTCCCTGTGCCTGGCCGCCCTCGTCTCCTGCACGGCCACCATCGACGACGGCGGCGCCACCCGCGCCGACGTCCAGGCCCTCCTCGACAAGCGCGCGGTCGCCGTCCTCGCCCACACCGGCTTCCCGGCCGTACGGGCGCTGCCGCTCGCGCAGTGGTCGTACAAAGTCACCGACGTCCACCCGGACGGGGACAGCGCGAGCGCGGACGCCGAGCTGAGCTACCGGGTCCAGGGGTACGACAGCGCGCCGGTGACCGCCGAGCGGACGGTCACGCTCCGGCGGGACGCCCAGGGGGTGTGGGGGATCGTCGGCGAGGCGCCCGCCGCGAAGGCCGGGCAGCAGCTGTGGGACCAGGGGACGGTGAGCGTCGTCAAAGGGGCGCACAGTCTGGTGCTCGGCGCCGGGCAGTCCGAGGAGACGCTGAAGGAGTTCGCCGGGCTCGCCGACAAGGCCGTGCCCGCCGTCACCGCCGCGTGGGGCGCCGACTGGGTGCGGCACGTCGTCGTCCTCGTCCCCGGCTCCCTCACCGGCATGGCCGGGCTGCTGGGCTCGCCCGCCGACAACTACAAGGGCATCGCGGCCGTCACCACCGGCGAGACCGGCGCCGGCGTGAAGGCCCCGGCCGACCGGATCGTCGTCAACCCCGACGCGTACGGGCTGCTGGGACCCGTCGGCCGCCAGGTCGTCCTCACCCACGAGACCACCCACGTCGCCACCCGCGCCCACACCGACGCCGCCACCCCCCTCTGGCTCTCCGAGGGCTACGCCGACTGGGTCGGCTACCACGGCACCGACCGCACCCCCGAGGAAGCGGCCCCCGAACTGCGCAACGCGGTCCTCGCCGGCAATGTCCCCGCCGCCCTCCCCACCGACGCCGACTTCGGCTTCGCGGGCGACGCCACCCGGCTGGCCCAGGCGTACGAGGGCGGCTGGCTGGCCTGCCGGATGATCGCCGACGACTGGGGGGAGGCGGAGCTGAACGCCTTCTACCGGGCGGTCGGGGCGCATGGGCAGCGGGCGGGCGCGGTGGAGGGGGCGTTGCGGAGCGTGCTGGGGATCTCGGAGGAGGAGTTCGTGGGGCGGTGGCGGGAGTACCTCAAGGGGCAGCTGGGCGGGTAGGGACGCTTGCGGCGGGGGCTGCCTCAAGGGGCGCTTTCTTCAAGGGGCGGGCTGCCTCAGGCAGGGCCTCAGGCCGACGAGGCCCGCGCCTGCGCCGTCTCCCGCGCCCGTACCGGCGCCCGCTCGTCCCCCGCCGCCGTCGACCTCCACAGCCGCGCCCCCGCCGTCACCGTCGCCGCCAGCAGCAGCCCGTTGCGCAGGAACATCAAGGTCACCCCCAGCGGCGTACTGGCGACGACCTCCGCGAAGTACACCGGGAACTCCAGGACCGTCACCAGCGAGGCCGCCAGGACCAGGCCGGCCGGCAGGCCCATGCGGCTGCCTCGGAAGCACAGGCAGACCGCCGCGAGCCCGACCAGCCAGACCAGGTACTGCGGGCTGATGACCCGGCTGGTCAGGGTGAAGACGAGGACGGCGGTGAAGGCCGCGTCCGCCGGGGTGTGGACGTGGAAGCGGCGGGCCGTCAGCCGCCACAGCAGGAGCCAGCCGAAGCCGAGCGCGCTGAGCACCAGCGCCGCCGTGCTGACCGCCTTCACTCCGGACCCCAGGAACTCCACCGACCCGTAGTTCAGCCGGACTTCGCCGTCCCACCCGAACTGCCGGGCCACATGGAAGACCAGCGCGCCCAGCGACTCCACCTCGGTGCCCCGGTCCCGCTGGAACGTGACGAACGCGAACGCGCCCGGCATCGCGAGCACGGCCACTCCGGCCACGGCCGCAGCGCCGAGCGCCGCCGACAGCCACGCCCACTTCCGGGTGACACCGGCGAGCAGCAGCGCGGGCCACACCTTCAGCAGCGCCCCGAACCCGATCAGCGCCCCCATCACCTTGGGCTGCCGGACCCCGGCGGCCAGCGCGGCCACGGCGACGGCGGTCACCATCACGTCGTAGCGGGCGTACACGGTCGGACCGAGGAGCGGCAGGCCCACGGCCCACACCCAGACCCCGCGCGGCGACCGGCCCGGCCGGGTCCCCGCGTCCAGCAGCAGACTCAGCACAACGAGGTCGGCGACGAACGCCAGAACGAAGAACGCCGACGTGTAGTCGAGGAACGGCAGCAGCGCCGGGGCCAGGACCGGGAGGGCGGCGGCGGGCGGGTACTGCCAGGTGACGTCGTCCAGCGGGAACGTTCCGGTGCGCAGGACGTCGTACCAGCCCTGGTAGGTCACCGACACGTCCGAGGTGACGTCGGGGCCGGGGAAGACCAGCACCTTGAAGACGAACAGCAGCAGGAGGAGGCGGCTGACGCCCCATACGGCGAGCGGGGCCGCCAGCGGTCGCCGCATGTCCGTGTCGTGCACCTTCGCCCCTGTCCGTCCGCCGCTGGAGTGCGGGACACATCCTCTCCCGCCGGACTGTGCGAGAGCCATGAAGCGCGCCCGGAGCGCCTGGGCTACGCTCGGCCGCGATGGACAAGACGCTGATCGTCACCAACGACTTCCCGCCCCGGCCGGGCGGTATCCAGGCCTTTCTGCACAACATGGCGCTGCGCCTCGACCCCGGCCGGGTGGTGGTCTACGCGTCCACCTGGAAGCGGGGGCGCGAAGGCGCCGAGGCGACGGCCGCCTTCGACGCCGAGCAGCCGTTCACCGTCGTCCGCGACCGTACGACGATGCTCCTGCCCACCCCCCGGGCGACCCGGCGCGCGGTGTCGCTGCTGCGCGAACACGGGTGCGCGTCCGTGTGGTTCGGGGCCGCCGCGCCGCTCGGGCTGATGGCGCCCGCGCTGCGCAAGGCGGGCGCGCGGAAGCTGGTCGCGACCACCCACGGGCACGAGGCGGGCTGGGCGCAGCTGCCCGTCGCGCGGCAACTCCTGGGCCGGATCGGGGAGTCGACGGACACGGTCACCTACCTCGGCGACTACACGCGGGCGCGGATCTCGCGCGCGCTGTCGGCGGACGCGGCGCTGCGGATGGCGCAGCTGCCGCCGGGGGTCGACGAGAAGGTGTTCCACCCGGGCTCGGGCGGCGCCGAGGTCAGGGCGCGGCTCGGGCTGACGGACCGGCCGGTCGTGGTGTGCGTGTCCCGGCTCGTCCCGCGCAAGGGGCAGGACACGCTGATCCGGGCCATGCCGCGCGTCCTGGCCGCCGAGCCGGACGCGGTGCTGCTGATCGTCGGGGGCGGGCCTTACGAGAAGGACCTGTGGCGGCTGGCCGCCGAGACGGGGGTCGCCGGCTCCGTCCGCTTCACCGGTGCCGTCCCCTGGTCCGAGCTGCCCGCGCACTACGGCGCCGGCGACGTCTTCGCGATGCCGTGCCGGACCCGGCGCGGGGGTCTTGACGTCGAGGGGCTCGGGATCGTCTACCTGGAGGCGTCGGCGACCGGGCTGCCGGTCGTGGCCGGGGACTCCGGGGGCGCGCCGGACGCGGTGCTGGACGGGGAGACCGGGTGGGTCGTGCGCGGGGAGTCCGTCGAGGAGACGGCTGAGCGGGTGGTGGTGCTGCTGGGGGACGCGGAGCTGCGGCGGCGGATGGGGGAGCGGGGGCGGCGCTGGGTCGAGGAGAAGTGGCGCTGGGACCTCTTGGCGGAAAAGTTGAAGACGCTGCTCTAGCCTCAGGGCGGAAGCGCGCCGATGCTCCGCACATGACAGCCAAACTGACACAGCGTCAGCTGACAAGACGTCAGATCCTTGGTATGGCCGCCCTCCAGACGGCGGCCACCCTCGGCTTCACCCGGGTCGCCCTCCAGTCCGCCCACGCCGAGGAATCCGCGGCCACCGACAACTCCCCGGCGATCGTGGTCGGTTCGGGCTACGGCGCCGCCGTCGCCGCGCTCCGCCTCGGCCAGGCCGGCATCCGCACCCTCGTCCTGGAGATGGGCCGCCTGTGGAACACGGCCGGCGCCGACGGCAAGGTCTTCTGCTCCACCGCCGACCCCGACAAGCGCTCCATGTGGTTCCGCACCAGAACCGAGGCCCCGCTCGCGACCTTCCTCTGGCTGGACGTCGTCAACAGGGACATCACCCCCTATCCCGGCGCCCTTGACCGCGTCCACTTCGACGGCATGTCCGTCTACGTCGGCCGGGGTGTCGGCGGCGGCTCCCTGGTCAACGGCTCGATGGCCGTCACCCCTCAACTGGCCTATTTCACCGAGCAGTTCCCGACGGTCGACGCGACCGAGATGTACGGCACCTACTTCCCGCTGGCCCGCACGATGCTCGGCGTCAACTCGATCGACCCGACGTGGTTCGAGTCGACGCCGTGGTACCAGTTCACCCGCACCTCGAGAAAGGCCGCTCTCAACACCGGCCTGAAGACCACCTTCGTGCCCAGTGTCTACGACTTCGGCTACATGCGGCAGGAGGCCGCGGGAACGGCCCCGAAGTCGGCCCTCGGGCAGGAGGTCATCTACGGCAACAACTACGGCAAGCGCAGCCTCGACAAGTCCTACCTCGCCTCCGCGCTCGGCACGGGGAACGTCACCCTCCACTCGCTGGAGAAGGTCACCTCCATCAGCCGTGCGAGCGACGGGAGTTGGGTGCTGGGCGCGGACCGGATCGACGAGACGGGGGCGGTCGTCGAGAGCAAGAGTTACGGGTGTACGTACCTGTTCCTGGGCGCGGGAAGTCTTGGGACAACTGAACTCCTCCTGAAATCAAGGCAGTCGCTCCCCGCGCTCGACGTCAGCGTCGGCTCCGGCTGGGGCACCAACGGGAACGTCATGCTGGGCCGCGCCAACCACCTCTGGGACACCACCGGCGCCGATCAGTCGACCATGCCGGTCATGGGCATCGACGACTGGTCCAACGCCGACAACCCGGTCTTCGCCGAAATGGCCCCGCTGCCCACGGGACTCGAGAACTGGGTCAGCCTCTACCTGGCGATCACGAAGAATCCCCTGCGCGCCAGCTTCTCCTACGACAACGGTGTGCTGTCGCTGAGTTGGGGCGCCGAGCAGAGCGCCGTGTCGGTGAGCATGGCGAAGAAGCTGTTCGACCGGATCAACGCGGCCAACGCCACGATCTACCGCTACGACCTGTTCGGCACGCCCAGCAAGGTCTTCGCCGACGACTTCTGCTACCACCCGCTGGGCGGCTGCGTGTTGGGGCGGTCGACGGACAACTATGGCCGGGTGAAGGGGTATTCGAAGCTGTACGTCACCGACGGCTCGCTGGTGCCCGGGAACATCGGCGTGAACCCGTTCCTGACCATCACGGCGCTCGCGGAACGCACGATGGCGCGGGTCCTGGTGGAGGACACCGCGCCATGAATCGTGCCGCTCTGTAGGGCTACTTGGCGTAGATCGCCTCGATCTCGGCCGCGTAGTCCTTCGCGACCACGCCCCGCTTCAGCTTCAGCGACGGCGTGAGATGGCCTGAGTCCTCCGTGAACTGGGAGGAGAGAATGCGGAACTTCCGCACCGATTCCGCCTTCGACACCGCGGCGTTGCCGTCGTCGACGGCCCGCTGGACCGCCGCCACCAGCTCCGGGTCCTCGCGCAGCGACGCCGCGGTGGAGCCCTCCGGTTTGCCGTGCTCGGCGGCCCAGCGGGCCAGGAACTCGTCGTCGAGGGTGATCAGGGCGCCCACGAAGGGCCGGCCGTCGCCGACCACCATGCACTCGGCGACCAGGGCGTGCGCCCGGATGCGGTCCTCGATCACGGCCGGGGCGACGTTCTTGCCGCCGGCGGTGACGATGATCTCCTTCTTGCGGCCGGTGATGGAGAGGTAGCCGTCCTCGTCGAGGGTGCCGATGTCCCCGGTGTGGAACCAGTTGTCGGCCAGCGCCTCGGCGGTCGCGGCCGGGTTGTTCCAGTACTCCTTGAACAGGTGCTCGCCGTGCAGCAGCACCTCGCCGTCGTCCGCGATCCGTACGACCGAGCCGGGCAGCGGCTGGCCGACCGTACCGATCTTCTGCCGGTCCCACGGGTTGAACGCGGTCGCCGCGCAGGACTCGGTGAGGCCGTAGCCCTCCAGGACGGTGAAGCCGATGCCGCGGAAGAAGTGGCCGAGGCGCTCGCCGAGCGGGGCGCCGCCGGAGATCGCGTACTCGCCCTTGCCGCCGAGGACCGCGCGCAGCTTGCTGTAGACGAGCTTGTCGAAGACCTTGTGCTTGATCCGCAGGCCGAGCGACGGGCCCGAGGGCAGGTCGAGGGCGCGGCTGTACTCGATCGCCGTGTCGGCGGCCCGGTCGAAGATCGCGCCCTTGCCGTCGGCCTGGGCCTTCGCGCGGGCCGAGTTGTAGACCTTCTCGAAGACGCGCGGCACCCCGAGGATCAGGGTCGGCCGGAACGCGGCCAGCTCGTCGGTGAGGTTCTTGATGTCGGGGACGCAGCCCAGCTTGATCGGCGCCATCATCGGCGCGACCTGCACGAGCCGGCCGAAGACGTGCGCCAGCGGCAGGAACAGCAGCACGCTGCACTCGCCGGTGCGGAACAGGGGCCGCAGCCGCTCGACGACGTTGCCGCACTCCGCGAAGAAACTCCGGTGCGTCAGCACACAGCCCTTGGGCCGGCCGGTGGTGCCCGAGGTGTAGACGATCGTCGCCGGGTCGTCGGCCTTCGCCAGCGAGCTGCGCTCCTCGACCGTGCGGTCCGAGACGTCCCGCCCGAGCCGGCCCAGCTCCTCGACCCCGCCCGCCTCGATCTGCCACACGTGCTTCAGCGCGGGCAGCGACTCGCGCACCGACTCGACGGCCGCCACATGAGTGTCCAGCTCGACGACGCAGGCGGTCGCGCCCGAGTCGGAGAGGATCCAGCCGACCTGCTCGGGGGAGCTGGTCTCGTACACGGGGACGGTGACCGCGCCCGCGCTCCAGATCGCGAAGTCCAGCAGCGTCCACTCGTACCGGGTCCGGGACATCAGGCCGACCCGGTCGCCCGGCTGCACCCCGGCCGCGATCAGGCCCTTGGCGGCCGTGTGCACCTCGGCGAGGAACGCGGTGGCGGTGACGTCCTGCCAGGCCCCGCCCACCTTGCGGGCGATCACGGCCGTCTCCGGGTGCTGCGCGGCGTTTCTGCGGACGATGTCGGTGAGGTTGCCGTCCGCAGGGACCTCGTACAAAGCCGGAAGGCTGAACTCGCGCAAGACTGCTGCTCCTCATAGGGCGCCGGCGCCACGACGTTGTGCGATGCGGCGGTGCGGTCCAAGGCTCGGTGGACTGCCCGGACGTTACCCGCCGGTATGACTCTCCGACAGGGGGGCCCGGCGAGATGTTCGACGCGTCACACAGGTAGCTGTTGCTGTCCGTACGGTAGTCCACCGACTTGCCGACCGGCCAGTAACCGCAGTTCGGAACGTCACTGTTCACCGCAGTCGCACAGGCCTACCCTTGATCGACATGGCATCCACACGCATTCACGTGGTGAGCGACGTGCACGGCAACGCCGAGGCCCTCGCCCGCGCCGGGGAGGGCGCCGACGCGCTGCTCTGCCTGGGGGACCTGATCCTCTTCCTCGACTACCGCGACCACTCCCGCGGCATCTTCCCCGACCTCTTCGGCGCCGAGAACGCGAGCCGGATCGTCGAACTGCGCACCGCCCGCCGCTACGCGGAGGCCCGCGAGTTCGGCCGGAAACTGTGGGAGCGGATCCCCGGCGAACGCGCCCAGATCATGGAGGGCGCCGTCCGCAGGCAGTACGCCGAGCTGTTCGCCGCCTTCCCGGCCCCGACGTACGCCACCTACGGCAACGTCGACATGCCGCACCTGTGGGCCGAGTACGCGGGCGAGGGCGTCACCGTCCTCGACGGCGAGCGCGCGGAGATCGGCGGCCGGGTCTTCGGCTTCGTCGGCGGCGGCCTCAAGTCCCCCATGAACACCCCCTTCGAGATCAGCGACGAGGAGTACGCGGCGAAGATCGAGGCGGTCGGCGAGGTCGACGTCCTGTGCACCCACATCCCGCCCGAGGTCCCCGAGCTGGTCTACGACGTCGTCGCGCGCCGCTTCGAACGCGGCAGCAAGGCGCTGCTGGCCGCGATCCGGCGCACCAAGCCCCGTTACTCCCTGTTCGGCCACGTCCACCAGCCACTCGCCCGGCGGATGCGGATCGGCGCCACCGAGTGCGTCAACGTCGGCCACTTCGCGTCCGCCGGCGAGCCGTGGGTCCTCCAGTGGTGAGGCTTTCCCGGTCAGGGGAGTGAAGGCGGCAGGTCGCGGGCGCGATAGCCTTCACGCTGCACACGTGTGCGCAGCACGACTTCCTTACCGGTCCGCACCTGGAGGAGCCCCGGCGATGGCGGAACACACCAGTTCGAGCATCACGATCGAGGCGGCACCGGCCGATGTCATGGCGGTCATCGCCGACTTCGCCCGCTATCCGGAGTGGACCGGCGAGGTGAAGGTCGCCGAGGTCCTGGAGACCGACTCCGCCGGCCGCGCCAGCCAGGTCCGCCTGGTCATGGACGCCGGCGCGATCAAGGACGACCAGACCCTCGCGTACACCTGGACCAGCGAGTACGAGCTGTCCTGGACCCTCGCCAAGTCCCAGATGCTGCGCGAGCTGGACGGCGCGTATCTGCTGAAGCCGGTCGGGGAGGGCGCGACCGAGGTGACGTACCGGCTGACCGTCGACGTCAAGATCCCCATGCTGGGCATGATCAAGCGCAAGGCGGAGAAGGTCATCATCGACCGGGCGCTGGACGGATTGAAGAAGCGGGTCGAGAACCCGGCGTAAACCCCTTTTATGCGCACTCTCCTCGTCACGGGCCCCGGCGGGGCCGGCCGGACGACCGTCGCCGCGGCCACCGCCCTCGACGCCGCCCGCCTCGGCACCCGCACCCTCCTCCTCAGCGCCGACCGCACCGACACCCTCGGCGCCGCGCTCGGCGTGCCCACCGGCCCCGCCCCCGTCGTCGTCAGCCCGCAGCTCACCGCCTGGCGCCCCGACGCCTCCGCCTCCTTCCGGGAGGATCTCGAACGGTTGCAGGAACGTGCCGCCACCGCGCTCGACCTGCTCGGCGCCGCCCGGCTCGACCCCGAAGAACTCACCCCGCTCCCCGGCGCCGAGGAACTGAGCCTGCTGCGGGCCCTGCGGGACGCCGTCCTCGCCGAGTCGTACGGGCTGGTCGTCGTCGACCTGCCGGCCACCTCCCAGGCCCTCGCCCTCCTCGCGCTGCCCGAGGAGCTGCGCCGGTACCTGCGCCGGCTGCTGCCCGCCGAACGGCAGGCGGCCCGCGCGCTGCGGCCCGTCCTCGGCCGCCTCGCCGGGGTCCCGATGCCGGCGGAGTGGCTGTACGAGGCCGCCGGGCGCTGGGACGTCGAGCTGGGGGCCGTCGAAGCCGCGCTCGCCGACGCCGCCGTACGCATCGTCGTCGAACCCGGGCCCGCCGGGACCGACGCCGTGCGCGACGCGCGGCTCGGGCTCGCGCTGCGGGGGCTGCCGGTGGAGGCCGTCGTCGCCAACCGGGTGCTGCCGGACGAGGGGGGCTGGCTCGCCGGGCCCGTCGCCCAGCAGCGCAAGGCGCTCGCGGAGTGGCCCGGGGCGGGCAGCGTCGGCCACCTCGGGCGCGATCCGCGCGGGGGCGAGGATCTCGCCGCGCTCAAGGTGCCCGGCGTCAACCCGTCCGTAGCCCCGGTCGAGTGGCCCGTCCTTGACCGGCTGCGCGACGACGGGGTGCTGGTGTGGTGCCTGCCGCTGCCGGGCGCCACCAAGGAAGGGCTCGACCTGATCCGGCGCGGCGACGAACTCGTCGTCAGCGCCGGGGAGTTCCGGCGGATCGTCGCCCTGCCGTCCGCGCTGCGCCGGTGCACGGTCGAAGGGGCCGCGCTGCGCGACGGGGAACTCAAGGTCCGGTTCGCGCCCGATCCGGGACTGTGGCCCCGGGAGCGGTGAAGTCGGTGCCGCCGTTCGGGTAACGTCGTAAGGGACGAGCCGTATGCAGGCAGGAGACGTCATGAGCAGCGACGAGACCGGACGGCCGGAGACGGCCCAGGAGGCGCCGCGCGCCACGGACGCCGACGCCTGGGCGACCGCCTGCGCCGAGGACCTGGCCGCCGAGAAGGCCCGCCGCCGGGGCACCTACGGACCACCCCCCGGCTCCGCCGCCGAGGAACTGCGCAAACTCGTCGACGCCCTCGGCGACAAGCTCTCCGGACTCCAGTCGCCGCTGCTCGGCGCGGTCGCCGGGCCCGCCGCGCAGGAGGTCGTCCGGCAGGTCGTCCAGCAGGCCAGGGCCGCCGTCGAACCCGTCATCGAACGCAACCCCGACGTCTTCGACCACCTCGCCGCGGCCGGCGGGGAACTCCTCGCCGCCTACCGCTCGGCGGTCCAGAAACAGGAGCAGCGCTGGGCGGCGGGCCCCGACAAGGGCGACGAGAGCGGGCCCGGCCAGCGGATCGACGTGGACTGAGGCTGGACAGAGGCCCCCCTCCGGTACGGTTGCCCATAGCGGGGCTCGACCGGAACTGAGGGATTCATGGGACTCACCATCGGCGTCGACATCGGCGGTACGAAGATCGCGGCCGGGGTGGTCGACGAGGACGGCAACATCCTCTCGACGCACAAGGTGCCGACTCCGGGTACGCCGGACGCGATCGTGGACGCCATCGCGTCGGCCGTGGAGGGTGCGCGCGCCGGACACGAGATCGTCGGTGTCGGCATCGGCGCCGCCGGTTACGTCAACCGCCAGCGCTCCGAGGTCTACTTCGCGCCGAACATCCACTGGCGCTACGAGCCGCTGAAGGAGAAGGTCGAGCAGCGCACCGGCCTCCCCGTGGTCGTCGAGAACGACGCCAACGCCGCGGCCTGGGGCGAGTACCGCTTCGGCGCGGGCAAGGGCCACCGCAACGTCATCTGCATCACCCTGGGCACCGGCCTCGGCGGCGGCATCATCATCGGCAACAAGCTGCGCCGGGGGCACTTCGGGGTGGCGGCCGAGTTCGGCCACATCCGCATGGTCCCGGACGGGCTGCTGTGCGGCTGCGGCTCACAGGGCTGCTGGGAGCAGTACGCCTCCGGCCGCGCCCTGGTGCGGTACGCCAAGCAGCGCGCGAACGCGGCCCCCGAGAACGCGGAGTTCCTGCTGGGCCTCGGCGACGGCACCCCCGACGGCATCGAGGGCAAGCACATCTCCATGGCCGCCCGGCAGGGTGACGCCGTGGCCGTCGACTCCTACCGCGAACTGGCCCGCTGGGTCGGCGCGGGCCTGGCCGACCTCGCGTCGCTGTTCGACCCGTCGGCGTTCATCGTCGGCGGCGGCCTCTCCGACGAGGGCGAACTGGTCCTCGACCCGATCCGCAAGTCCTACAAGCGCTGGCTGGTCGGCGGGAACTGGCGCCCGGTGGCGGACGTCCTGGCGGCGCAGCTGGGCAACGAGGCGGGCCTGGTGGGGGCGGCGGACCTGGCGCGGGAGCCCGACCCGGTCATGTGATCCACCCGCGCGGGGAGCGGATGTCCGGCGGCGCGGGCGGGCGTAAATTGTCCCCATGCCGCAGCTGATCAAAGCCCTCAGCTACAACATCCGCTCCCTGAAGGACGACCCCGCGGCCCTCGCCCGCGTCATCAGGGCCTGCGCCCCCGACCTGGTCCTCCTCCAGGAAGCCCCCCGCTTCTTCCGCTGGCGCAAGAAACTCGCGCGGCTGGCGCGGGCGGCGGACCTGGTCGTCCTCACCGGCGGCGCAGCGGCGGCGGGCCCGGCGATCCTCTGCACCCTGCGGACGGCGCCCGAGCGGACCGAGGACGTCCTCCTCCCGCTCACCCCGGGCCTGCACCGGCGCGGCCTCGCGACCGCCGTCGTCCGCATCGGCGCCGCCCGCCTCGGCGTCGTCAGCACCCACCTCTCCCTGGACCGCGCCGAGCGCCACGACCAGACAGGGCTCCTCCTCGACCGGCTCGCGGCGCTCGGCGCGGACCACGCGATCGTGGGCGCCGACCTCAACGAACCCCCGGGCGGCCCGGTGTTCACCCGGCTCACCGCGACCCTCCAGGACACCTGGACCGGGCCCGGCGGCACGACGTTCCCGGCGGTGCGCCCGGACCGCCGTATCGACGCGATCTTCGCGACCAAGGGCATCGAGGTCGTCGACTGCGCGCTCCCCCAGGGCATCCCCATCAACGACCTGAGGGCGGCCTCGGACCACCTTCCGGTCCTGGCCACCCTCAACGTCCCTGCGGGGCAAGCGACTTAGCCGACCGCTTTTATACGACCGCCCCTCTGCCGGGGTCCCCCTCGTCCTCGTCGTCCGTCTTCATCCGCACCACCAGCGTCACGAACCCCCCGAGGAACCCGCCGATCCCGAGGGTCGCGAGCCACCAGGTCATGTCCCAGCCGAGCAGCACCGCCAGCAGGAGGAGGACCGGTCCGCCGGCCACCCCCAGCCACGCGAACTTCGCCGTGGTGTCCGCCTCCGGCAGCGGCGGCGGCTCGGGCGGGACGAAATGCCCCTCGTCGTCCTCGTCGAAGTCGCTCTCGGCGGGCTCGGCGGGGGAGTAGTCCCGGGGGCCGACCCCCGGCGCGAAGGACACGGAACCCCCGAGCGCCGGCTTGACCTCCTCCGGCTGCTCGCGCTCCTTCTCTTTTTCCTTCTGCCGCGGCTCGTCCTCGTTGGTCCGCGCCTCCAGCAGCGCCAGATCCTCCACGGACTTGAACGGCTTGGCGCCCGGCGGGTCCTTGGGCTCCTCGCCGTACCCCGCGACGATCGCCGCCCACGCGGCCTCCTCGTCGAAGGGCACATGCTGCTCCTC
Organism: Streptomyces sp. AMJ-169; assembly: GCF_055597585.1. NCBI lineage: Bacteria > Bacillati > Actinomycetota > Actinomycetes > Kitasatosporales > Streptomycetaceae > Streptomyces > Streptomyces sp. AMJ-169. Next base: position 369,642 of record NZ_JBVLTJ010000006.1, on the reverse strand, counting down.
CGGCTCGATACCGCCGTCGCGGTCGGAGTCGTGCTCAGCCACCTGCCGTCGTCCCTTCCTCAGCGACACCCCTGCCGTCTGCGATCCGGCCGACGAACGCCAGGCTCTCCTCGGCGATCCGGTCCGCGTCATGGTCCAACGTCGCCACGTGATAGCTCTGTTCCAACACGATCTCGCGTACGTCCAACGACGACACCCGGCTCAAGATCCGCGCGGAATCCGCGGAAGGGACCACATGGTCCACCGAACTGCGCATCAGCAGCAGCGGCTGGGTGATCCGGGGCAGCTCGCCGTCCAGCCGGCGCAGCCCCTCACGGAACGAGTGCGCCGCCCGCACCGGCACCCGGTCGTACCCCACCTCCCGGACGCCCTCCTTCGCGGTGTCACCGGCGATCCCCGGCGTCGACCGCAGGAAGTGCCGCGCCACCGGAAGGGCGTACGCCGCAAGGCCATGGATCTTGTTCGCCGGGTTGACGACGATCACGCCCGACACCGCCGGGCCGTGCTTCGCGGCCAGCCGCAGCGCCAGCGCGCCGCCCATCGAAAGGCCCGCGACGAACACCTGGTCACACCGGTCGGACAGCTCCCGCAGCGCGCGGTCGACCTCCGCGTACCAGTCCGGCCAGCCCGTCAGCTGCATGTCCTCCCAGCGCGTGCCGTGGCCGGGCAGCAGCGGGAGGGACACGGAGAGCCCGGCCGCCGCGAACCGCTCGGCCCAAGGGCGCAGCGACTGCGGGGAACCGGTGAAGCCGTGGCAGAACAGGACACCGACCGGCCCGCCCTCATGGCGGAACGGCTCGGCTCCAGGAAGGACCGGCACCTTCGGTCTCCTGTCTTCGTCTGTGGACGCGTGGGAGGGGTGTGTGGTTCACGGTACGCGACCGCACTGACACCGACCAGGCCCGTCGGCCGCTTCCGGCGCGCTCCGGGTTAAGGTCTGTCCGACACATACAGGAGGCACTCGGTTGTTGTACGGCGCGATGAAGGTCGCTATCGGGGGACCGCTGAAGGTCACCTTCAGACCCTGGGTGGAGGGCCTGGAGAACGTCCCCGCCGAGGGCCCCGCGATCCTGGCGAGCAATCACCTCTCCTTCTCCGACTCGTTCTTCCTGCCCGCTGTCCTCGACCGCAAGGTCACGTTCATCGCGAAGGCCGAGTACTTCACCACCCCCGGGGTCAAGGGCAGGCTGACGGCCGCCTTCTTCAAGGGCGTCGGCCAGCTCCCCGTCGACCGCTCCGGCGCGCGCGGCGCCGGTGAGGCCGCGATCAAGAGCGGCATCGAAGTCCTGGAGCGCGGCGAGCTGTTCGGGATCTACCCCGAAGGCACCCGCTCGCCCGACGGCCGCCTCTACCGCGGCAAGCCCGGCGGCCTCGCCCGCGTGGCCCTCGCCACCGGCGCCCCCGTCCTCCCCGTCGCGATGATCGACACCGAGAAGATCCAGCCGCCCGGCAAGGTCCTCCCGAAGGTCATGCGCCCCGGCATCCGCATCGGCAAGCCCCTCGACTTCAGCCGCTACGAGGGCATGGACCACGACCGGTTCATCCTGCGCGCCATGACCGACGAGGTCATGTACGAGATCATGAAGCTCTCCGGCCAGGAGTACGTCGACATCTACGCGACGGCCGCCAAGCGCCAGCTCGCCGACGCCGCCAAGGCGGAGAAGGACCGGCTGAAGAAGGCCCAGGCCGAGAAGGGGAAGTCCGAAGAGGAGGCGTGACGGTCTCCCTGAGGGGTGGGGAAATGTCAGCAGGCAAACCCGTCATACGCATGTCCGTCGAGCAGCCCCTGTGGCGCGCGCTCGCCGGATACCGCGTCCTGACCATGCTCTACGCGGTCGGCCTGTTCCTCGCGACCTACGACCGCTTCGACCGCCCCCTCGTCGCCTGCCTCTACTTCCCCGTGCTGGCGGTCTGGACCCTCGCCACCCTCCCCCGGGTCGCGAACGCCGCCGCCTGCACGAAACGGTTCCTCACCGCCGACCTGACGATCGCGCTCGGCGGCATCCTCCTCACCCCCCTCGCCGCCGGCGGCGCCCACGTCGCGGACGGCGGCGCCACCCTGCCGTCGATCTGGACCGCCGGAGCCGTCCTCGCCTTCGCCATCAAGGGCGGCTGGCGCTGGGCCGCGTTCGCCTCCACCCCGGTCGCCGTCGCCAACCTGGCCGAGCGCGGCGCCCCGGCCCGCGACACCGTCCACAACGTGATCCTCGTCTGGGTCGCCTCCATCGCCATCGGCTACGTCGTCGAGGTCGCCCGCGCCTCCGAGCGCACCCTCGCCCGCGCCCTGGAGATCGAGGCCGCCACCCGCGAACGCGAGCGGCTCGCCCGGGACATCCACGACAGCGTCCTCCAGGTCCTCGCCATGGTGCAGCGCCGGGGCGCCGTCATCGGCGGTGAGGCGGCCGAGCTGGGCCGGCTCGCCGGGGAACAGGAGATCGCGCTGCGCACCCTGGTCTCCGGCGGACTCGCGCCCCTTGAAGAGACGGGCGGCACCCTCGACCTGCGCCCCCTCCTCGCCCCCTACGCCGGCGCCCGCGTCAGCCTCGCCGACCCCGGCGCCCCGGTCGAGCTTCCCCCCGCCGCCGCCCGCGAACTCGCCTCCGCCGTCGGCGCCGCCCTGGACAACGTCCGCAGGCACGCCGGCCGGGACGCGCGGGCCTGGATCCTCGTCGAGGACGAGCCGGACGAGGTGATCGTCACCGTCCGCGACGACGGGCCCGGCATCCCCGAAGGGCGGCTCGCGCAGGCCGAGGGGGAGGGGCGGCTCGGGGTCGCCCAGTCGATCCGGGGCCGGCTGCGCGACCTCGGCGGACGCGCCGAGCTGATCTCGACGCCCGGACAGGGCACCGAAGTGGAACTGACCGTACCCAAGCAGGGGGCTGAGGGATGAGCATCAAGGTCATGGTGGTCGACGACCACCCCATGTGGCGCGACGCGGTCGCCCGCGACCTCGCCGAGCACGGCTTCGACGTCGTCGCCACCGCCGGCGACGGCGAACAGGCGGTGCGCCGCGCCAGGGCCGCCGGGCCCGACGTCCTCGTCCTCGACCTCAACCTCCCCGCCAAGCCCGGCGTCCAGGTCTGCAAGGGGGTCGTCGCCGCGAACCCCGCGCTGCGGGTGCTGGTGCTGTCCGCGAGCGGGGAGCACGCCGATGTGCTGGAGGCCGTGAAGTCCGGGGCGACCGGGTATCTGCTCAAGTCGGCGTCCACGGAAGAGCTGCTGGACGCCGTGCGGCGGACGGCCGCCGGGGACCCCGTGTTCACGCCGGGGCTCGCCGGGCTCGTCCTCGGGGAGTACCGGCGGCTCGCCGCCGACCCCGGGCCCGCGACCGGCGGCGGCCCCGGCGGCGCCGACGCGCCCCGGCTCACCGACCGCGAGACCGAGGTGCTGCGCCTGGTCGCCAAGGGCCTCAGCTACAAGCAGATAGCCGAACGCCTCGTCATATCGCACCGCACGGTCCAGAACCACGTGCAGAACACCCTCGGCAAACTCCAGCTGCACAACCGGGTCGAGCTGGTCCGGTACGCGATCGAGCGGGGGCTCGACGAGGAGTGAGCGGCGCGCGAGACTGACACTCCGTCAGTTTCCCCGCGGCGAAGGGACCCCGTCATGCGCGTCGGAGTACTGACCGGAGGCGGGGACTGCCCCGGCCTCAACGCCGTCATCCGCGCGGCCGTCCGCAAAGGCGTCCAGAGCTACGGCCACCGCTTCACCGGCTACCGCGACGGCTGGCGCGGACCCATGGAAGGCGTCTCGGCGCCGCTCGCCATCCCCGACGTACGCGGCATCCTCCCGCGCGGCGGCACCATCCTCGGCTCCTCGCGCACCAACCCCTACCAGGAGCCCGGCGGCGTCGACCGGATCAAGGAGACGCTCGCCGAGGACGGCACCGACGCGCTGATCGTCATCGGCGGCGAGGACACCCTGGGCGTGGCCGCGCGGCTCTTTGCCGAGGAGGGCATCCCTTGCGTCGGCGTCCCCAAGACCATCGACAACGACCTCTTTGCGACCGACTACACCTTCGGCTTCAACACCGCCGTCGAGATCGCCACCGAGGCCATCGACCGCCTCCACACCACCGCCGAGTCCCATATGCGCGTCCTCGTCGTCGAGGTCATGGGCCGGCACGCCGGCTGGATCGCCCTGCACTCCGGGCTCGCCGGCGGCGCCAACGCCATCCTCATCCCCGAGCGCCCCTTCGACGTCGACCAGGTCTGCGCCTGGGTCACCTCCCGCTTCCGCGCCTCCTACGCCCCCATCGTGGTGGTCGCGGAAGGCGCCCGCCCGAAAGAGGGCGAACTGGTCCTCAAGGACGAGTCGCTCGACTCCTTCGGCCACGTCCGCCTCTCCGGCGTCGGCGAATGGCTGGCCAAACAGATCGAGAAACGGACCGGCAAGGAGGCCCGTACGACCGTCCTCGGCCACGTCCAGCGCGGCGGCACCCCCAGCGCCTTCGACCGCTGGCTCGCCACCCGCTTCGGCCTGCACGCCGTCGACGCGGTCCACGAGGGCGACCACGGCGTGATGGTCGCCCTGCGCGGCACGGACATCGTCCGGGTACCGCTCGCGGCGGCGACGGAACGGCTGAAGACGGTGGACGCGGCGCTGTACGAGGAGGCGGGGGTGTTCTTCGGCTGATCAGCCGACGGGGATCAGCCCGCCGATCAACTCCCGTACGATCTCCGCCCCGTTGAGCGACAGGATCGACTCGGGATGGAACTGCACCCCCGCGAACCCGGCCCCCCTCAGCGCATGCACCTCCCCGTTGGCGGCCCGGCTCACCTCGACCCCAGGCAGCCCCTCCGCCGCGACGTCATCGCAGCGCGCCACGAAACTGTTGTAGAACCCGACGACCTCCTCCCGCCCGAAGAAGTCGATCCCCACCTGCGCCCCCTGACAAGGCACTTCCTTCCGTACGATCGCCAGCCCCAGCTCCGCCGCGATCAACTCGTGCCCCAGGCACACCCCGAGGACCCCGGACCGGTGCTCCCGCAGCAGCTCGGCGGTGAGGGAACGCAGGAACCGCATCTTGGGGTCACCCAGCTCGGAGGGGTTGCCCGGCCCCGGGCCCAGGACGACCGGCCCGGCATGGGCGACCGCCGCAGCCCGCAACTCCGGCTCGTCGTACCGGCGTACGGTCACCTCCAGCCCGCTCGTCCGCAGGACGTGCGCCAGCATCGCGGTGAACGTGTCCTCCCCGTCGACGACCAGCGCGTGCCCGCTCAGCCGCTCGGCCGGCTCCTGCATCCGCAGCCAGAACGGCGCCAAGGACGCCCGGCGCCCGTCCAGCGCCGCCCGCACCCGGGGGTCGTCCGCGAGCCGGGGGCCCTGGAGCCGCGTACGCGGCCGAGCCGGCCGTACCCCCAGCGCGGCCAGGACGCCCGCCGCCTTCGCGTGGGTCTCCGCGACCTCGCCCGCCGGGTCCGAGCCGCGGACGAGGGTCGCGCCGACGCCCACCCGCAGCCGGCCCGCCGCGCTGATGTCGGCCGTGCGGATCAGGATCGGGGAGTCCAGGGTCTGCGCGCCGCCCGCGTCCCGGCCGAGCAGCGCCAGCGCGCCCGCGTAGTAGCCGCGCCCGCCGGACTCGTGCCGCTCGATGACCCGGCACGCGTTCTGGACGGGGGAGCCGGTGACGGTCGCGGCGAACATGGTCTCGCGCAGCACGTCCCGCACGTCCAGGGACGACCTGCCGCGCAACTCGTACTCGGTGTGCGCGAGATGGGCCATCTCCTTCAGCCGGGGGCCGATCACCACCCCGCCCATGTCCCCGACCGTGCACATCATCTTCAGCTCCTCGTCGACGACCATCGACAGCTCCTCGATCTCCTTGCCGTCGGCGAGGAACTCCAGCAGATGCTCAGGCGTCGGCCCCCCGGCCGGGTAGCGGTACGTCCCGCTGATCGGGTTCATGACGACCGTCCCGCCGGACATCCGCACATGCACCTCGGGGCTCGCGCCGACCAGGGTGCGGTCTCCGGTGTGCACGACGAACGTCCAGTACGCGCCGCGCTCGCCTTCGAGGAGCCGGCGGAACAGCGCGAGGGCGTCGGCGCGGCCGAACCCCGGGATCTCCCCCTCGTACGTCCGCCGGATCACGAAGTCGGCGCCCTCGCCGCCGCCGATCTCGTCGCGCAGGACGCGGGCGACGATCCCGGCGTACTCCTCGTCGTCGACGTCGAACCCGCCGTTCTCGACCTTGACCTCGTGGGCGGGGAGCTGGTCCATGGCCGCGTCGAGGGGGAGGGTGTGGGTCTCCTCGGGGTGCAGGACCGTCAGCGGGGTGCCGTCGTCGCGGACGTCGAAGCCGCGTTCGCGGATCTGGCGGAAGGGGACGAGGGCGAGGCCCTGGTCGGGGAGGTCGGCGAGGCGGTCGTACTCCTCGGTCCTGCCGATGAGGAGTTCCACCGTCCGCTCGTCGTGGCCGGGTGTGCGGCGGCGCAGCAGGGCGAAGGGGCGGGGGTCGGTGAGGAGGGCTCGGAGGTCCATGGGGTCCCGTTTCCTGACTCTGGGAGGAGAGACGGGCCCCTGGGGACAAACAAGAAGGCCGCCTCTCGGGGCGGCCTGTGGGTTACGCGCGCATCAGCGGGCCGCCGGGGGAGCGGTCCACCACCAGTTCTGGTTCGAGTGCGCGTACATGGGCCGCACCCTACCCCATGGCCAGTCGGCCCGGTGCACATCTGAGCGCCCGTCTCACTTTTCGAGCCGCGCGATAATCACTCGACCCGACCCCGTACTGTGGGACCCGTGACCGTGAACGCTGATTCCCAAGCCGTCGCCGCCCAGGCGAGCTGGCGAGACCTGCCCGCGGCGCAGCAGCCCGAGTACCCCGACGCCGAGGCGCTGCGCAAGGTTGTCGCGGAGCTTGAGTCGTATCCGCCGCTCGTCTTCGCCGGCGAGTGCGACCAACTGCGCAGCCGGCTGGCGGCCGTCGCCAAGGGGGAGGCGTTCCTCCTCCAGGGCGGCGACTGCGCCGAGGCGTTCGACGCCGTGGGCGCCGAGCAGATCCGCGCCAAGCTGAAGACGCTGCTCCAGATGGGCGCCGTCCTCACCTACGCGGCGTCGGTGCCGGTCGTGAAGGTCGGCCGGATCGCCGGGCAGTACTCCAAGCCCCGCTCGAAGCCGACCGAGACCCGCGACGGCGTGACCCTGCCGACGTACCGGGGCGACTCGGTCAACGGCTTCGACTTCACCGAGGCGTCCCGCGTCCCGGACCCCGAGCGCCTCAAGCGGATGTACAACGCGTCCGCCTCGACGCTGAACCTGGTGCGCGCCTTCACCACCGGCGGGTACGCGGACCTGCGCCAGGTGCACGCCTGGAACCAGGACTTCGTCAAGTCCTCCCCGTCCGGCCAGCGTTACGAGCAGCTGGCGCGCGAGATCGACAACGCCCTGAACTTCATGCGGGCCTGCGGGACCGACCCGGAGGAGTTCAAGACGGTCGAGTTCTACGCCTCGCACGAGGCGCTGCTCCTGGACTACGAGTCCGCGCTCACCCGCGTCGACTCCCGCACGGGCCGGCTGTACGACGTCTCCGGGCACATGGTGTGGATCGGCGAGCGCACCCGCCAACTGGACCACGCGCACATCGAGTTCGCCTCGAAGATCCGCAACCCGATCGGCATCAAGCTCGGTCCGACGACGACGGCGGAAGAGGCGCTCCAGTACGTCGAGCGGCTCGACCCCGACCGCGAGCCGGGCCGGCTGACGTTCATCGTCCGCATGGGCGCCGACAAGGTCCGCGACAAGCTGCCGGAGCTGGTCGAGAAGGTGACCGCGTCCGGTGCCGTCGTGGCGTGGGTGACCGACCCGATGCACGGCAACACCTTCGAGGCGGCCTCCGGCCACAAGACGCGCCGCTTCGACGACGTCCTGGACGAGGTGAAGGGCTTCTTCGAGGTCCACAAGGGGCTCGGCACGCACCCCGGCGGCATCCACGTCGAGCTGACCGGTGACGATGTCACCGAGTGTGTGGGCGGCGGGGACGAGATCTTCGTCGACGATCTGCACCAGCGGTACGAGACCGCCTGTGACCCTCGGCTGAACCGGAGCCAGTCGCTCGACCTGGCGTTCCTGGTGGCGGAGATGTACCGGGACCAGTAGATCTTGCGGGTCTTGCCGAGCGGGGCTCGGCTTGACCGGTTGGCTTGAGCGCGGTTGGGGCGCGGTTGGGGCGCGGATCACACGATCCGCGCCCCTTCGCCCTTTTGCGCCACCTGGCCGACGGGTAAGGTTAGGTTAGCCTCACCGATTCTGCGGGACGGCTTCAGCTAACGATCCCGTCGGGAGGTGTGTCCGCGTGTATGTGTGCAGCTGCTTCGGGGTGACCGAGGCGCAGGTCAAGCAGCATGCTGCGGACGGTGCCTGCACTCCCCGCCAGATCGCCTCCGCCTGCAAGGCGGGGACGGACTGCGGGTCCTGTGTGCGCCGGATCCAGGCGCTGCTGGGGCGGGGGGCCTGTCCGCGGCGGGAGATGGCGGAGGAGGGGCGGGCGGTGCTGTCGGCTCTTGAGCCGCTTGAGCCGCTTGAGCCGCTTGAATCTCTTGAGTCGCTTGAGGAAGCGGCTTAGACCGGCCTGGTCCGACAATCAGCTTTCCGGCTGCTCGATGAGCTGCGCGAGGTAAAGGGCCTCACCGAGCTTCTCGACCAGTTCCAGCTGGGTGTCGAGGTAGTCGATGTGGTGCTCCTCGTCCTCCAGGATCGACTCGAAGATGTTCGCGGACGTGATGTCGCCCTTCTCGCGCATCACCTTGATGCCCCGCTTCAGCCGGTCGATCGCCTCGACCTCGACCTGCCGGTCCGCCTCGAACATCTCCTTCACGGTCTGCCCGACCCGGACATGGAACAGCCGCTGATAGTTCGGCAGCCCGTCCAGGAAAAGAATCCGGTCGGTGAGCACTTCCGCGTGCTTCATCTCGTCGAACGACTCGTGCCGGGTGTACTTCGCGAGCTTCGTCCAGCCGAAGTTCTCCTGCATCTTCGCGTGCAGAAAGTACTGGTTGATGGCGGTCAGCTCACCCGTGAGCTGCTCGTTGAGGAATTCGATGACTTCCGGGTCGCCCTGCATCGTCAAGGCTCCTTCCGTACGGATATGGGGGGGGAGGTCCTGCGGCGGCATGATTGCACCGGTGTGGAAGATCGTCCAGTAAGTGCGGGCTTAGTAAGTAAGTGCACACTTAGCGGAATTTGCCGGAATTGGCAGAAGTCGTGGTGGTCGATTCGGGTGCACCCTTCCCGGTCTGTCAGGATGGGCGGGTGGAGCGGGAATCAGCAGAGGGGTCCGGGCTGCCGCCGGGGCAGCGGCTCCAGCGGGGCTGGCCGGTCACGCATTACGGACCCGTCCCCAAGTTCCGCCCCGACCGCTGGGACTTCCGCGTCTTCGGCGCCACCGCCGACGGGGAGAAACACAGCTGGACCCACGAGGAGTTCACGGCGCTGCCGTACGCGAGCGTCGTCGCCGACCTCCACTGCGTGACCAAATTCAGCATGCTCGGCGCGGAGTGGGGCGGCGTACCGTCGTCGGTCCTGCTGGACCTGGCGCCGCCGGCCGGACCGGTCACCCACGTCATGATCTGGGCGGAGTACGGCTACAGCGCGAACATCCGGCTGGCCGACTTCACCTCCGACCGCACACTTTTCGCCACCCACAAGGACGGCGAACTCCTGACCGCCGAACACGGGTTCCCGCTCCGGCTGATCGTTCCCCACCTGTACGCGTGGAAGGGCCCGAAGTGGGTCCGGGGCATCGAGTACATGACGGCGGACCGGCGGGGGTTCTGGGAGGAGCGGGGCTACCACAATGTGGGCGACCCGTGGAAGGAGCAGCGGTATTCGTACCAGGAGGGGGTGGGGGAGGGGCCGGAGCTGTAGTTGTGTGGGGGGCTTTTCTGAAAAGTCAGCCGTCCCGCAGCTTCTTCAGCCGGGCCACGTCCCCCGCGTGCCCTTCCTTCCCGCCCGGGGTCTCGATGATCAGCGGTACGCCCTCGGTGGCGGGGTGGGTCATCAGCAGCCGGAAGGGGTCCTCGCCGATGTGACCGGTGCCGATGTTCTCGTGCCGGTCCTTGTGCGCGCCGACGACGTCCTTGGAGTCGTTGGCATGGATCAGTTTCAGCCGCCCCTCACCGACCGTCCCGACCAGCAGATCGAGGGTCTGGTGCATCCCGTCGGGGCCGGTGAGGTCGTGCCCGGCGGCGAAGATGTGGCACGTGTCGAGACAGACCCCGAGCTTCGGATGGGCGTCCAGCGCCTCGAAGTACGGCCCGAAGTCCCAGGTCCGCGAGCACAGCGAGGAGCCCTGCCCGGCCGTCGACTCCAGCAGCAGGAACGGGTCGTCGTCGTGCGTCAGCTCCTCCAGCAGCGGCAGCATGTGCGTGCGCACCTGCTCCAGCGCCACCTTCCGCTCCCGGCCGCCGGTCGCGCTGCCGGTGTGGACGACGACCCCGAGCGCCCCGATGTCCCGCGCCCGGCGCAGCGAGTGCCGCAGCGACTCCACCGACTTCTCCACGGTCGCCTCGGTGTGCGAGCCGAAGTTGATCAGGTAGGGCGCGTGGACGTAGGCGGGGATGCCCCGCTCGGCGCACGCGGCCCGGAACGCCTCGTCCTGGGCCGGGTTCCCGGCCGGCGTGGCCCATCCGCGCGGGTTCGCGACGAAGACCTGCACGGTCTCGGCGGCCAGCTCGTCGGCGTACGAAAGACCGACGGAGTGCAGCCCGCCGGCCACGGGGACATGACCGCCTACGGGGTTACGGGAGGGGAGGTTCACGCTGTTCAGGGTGTCATGCCGGGGGAGGGGGGCCGGACACCGGTCCCTCGGCGGACGGTCCCGTACCGGAGGGTGCCGCTCACCGGATGGTGATCGTGATCGTCGACCCCTTGGGCGCGCTGTCCCCGGCCTTCACCGACTGGCTCTTGACCGTGTCGCCGAAGAGGCCCAGCAGGCCGCGGTCCTCCTTGACCTTGAAGCCGGACTGCTCCAGGAGGGACTTGGCGTCGTCGACGTTCGCGCCGACCACGTTGGGGACCTCGACCTGTTCGGGGCCCTTGGAGAGGGTCAGGGTGACGGTGTCGCCCTCGGCGGCCTGCGTGCCGGCCTCGACGGACTGGGCGGCGACCTGGCCCTTGTCGAACGCGGAGTTGACCTGCTCGGCGGAGACGGTGACCTTCAGCCCGGCGTCCTGGAGCTGCTGCGTCGCGGCGTCGAGGTCCTGGCCGGTGACGTCGGGGACCTCGATGGGGCTGCCCTTGCTGACGACCAGCGCGACGGCGGAGTCCGCGTGCCGCTCGCTGCCCGCCTCCGGCGCCGTACGGATCACCATGCCCTTGCCGACGAGGGTGCTGAACTCGGAGGTCACGGCGCCGGGGGAGAGGCCGGCGGCGGTGAGCTGCTGTTTGGCCTGGGCCAGCGTGCGGCCGGTGACGTCGGGGACCTGGACGGTCTGGGGGCCGTCGGAGACGGTCAGGGTCACCGAGTCGTTCTTGCGGATGCGCTTGCCGGGCTCGGGGTCGGTGGCGATGACCGTGCCCCGCTTCACCGTGTCGCTGTACGCGTGGTCCACCGACTTCACGGCGAGCCCGGCGTCCTTCAGCCGCTCCTTGGCCGTCGCCTCGGTCTGCGCCAGCACCGTCGGGACCGTCGTGAACTGGCCGGAGTTGATGTACCAGATGCCCGTACCGGCGCCGAGGAGCAGCAGCACGCCGAGGACGGCGCCGAACAGCCCGCGCCGCCGCCGGGCCGCGGACCGGCGCGGGGGCGCCTCGAAGCGGGCGGTGTGGTGGTCGTCGTCGTTCACCGGCAGCAGGCGCGGCACGGTCAGCGACCGGGGGATGACACTCGTACGGTCGCCCGCGTGGTCGTGGTCCGCCGCGCGGGACTGCGGCGGCACCGCGTCGAGCTGCGCCTCGCTGAGCGCCGCGCGGGCGGTGCGGGTCTGCCCGAGGAGGGCCACGGCGTCGTGGGGGCGCACATCAGGGGTGCGCGCGGTCGCCGACGCGACCAGTTCGTCCAGCTCGTACGCGAGGCCCGGGACAGCCGCCGAGGGCGGGGGCACGTCCTCGTGGAGGTGCTTGTACAGGACGATCGCCGGGGACTCGCCCTCGTGCGGCTGGCGGCCGGTGAGCATCTCGTACAGCAGGACGCCGCACGCGTACACGTCCACGCGCGCGTCGGCGCCCTGCTGCTCGATCTGCTCCGGGGCCAGGTAGGCGACGGTGCCGAGGACGGCGCCGCTGTCCTGGGTGGCGGAGTCGACGGAGCGGACCAGTCCGAAGTCGGCGACCTTGACCCGGCCGTCGTCCCCTATCAGGACGTTCTCCGGCTTCATGTCGCGGTGCACGAACCCCGCGCGGTGCGCGGCGCCGAGCGCGGCCAGGACGGGTTCGAGGATGTCGAGCGCGGCCCGGGGCTGGAGGGCGCCCCGGTCGCGCAGCACGTCCCGCAGGGTGCAGCCGGCGACGTACTCCATCGCCAGATAGACGTACGGGCCGTCGGCCCCCTGGTCGAAGACCTGCACCACATTGGGGTGCGCGAGCCGCGCGACGGACTTGGCCTCGCGGATGAACCGCTCGACGAAGTTGCCGTCGGCGGCGAGCGCCGGGTGCATCACCTTGACGGCGAGCACCCGGTCAAGACGCATGTCCACGGCCCGGTAGACCGTGGCCATCCCGCCGACCGCGATCCGTGCGTCGACGCGATAACGCCCGTCGAGCACCTGCCCGACGAGAGGGTCCTGAAGGGTCGTATCCACACCGCCGAGTCTACGAGGCCCCACTGACACCACGAGGCCTGGTCAGAAGACTGAGGGGTGGCTGTGACGCGCCGGTGACGGGGAGGGGGCCGGGGAGTCTTCTCGCGGCGGCGGTCCGGCTCAGAAGGCCGGGCGCTCCGGGTCCAGCTCCGCCATCCCTTCCGTCGGGGAGGACGCCTCCGCGTAGTACCGGCGTGGCATCCGGCCCGCCAGCCGTGCCAGGCGGCCCGCCTCCACGCCCGCGCGCATGGCGGACGCCATCCGCTCCGGGTCGTGCGCCCGGGTCACCGCCGAGGCGAGCATCACACCGGCGCAGCCCAGCTCCATCGCCAGGGCGACATCGGAGGCGGTGCCCGCGCCGGCGTCCAGGATCACCGGCACGTTGGATCGTTCAACGATCAGCTGGAAGTTGTGCGGGTTCCTGATGCCGAGGCCGGAGCCGATCGGCGACCCCAGGGGCATGATCGCGGCGCAGCCGGCGTCCTCCAGACGGCGGGCCAGGACCGGGTCGTCGTTGGTGAACGGCAGCACGGTGAAGCCGTCGTCCACCAGGATCTCCGCCGCCTCCAGGAGTTCGACCGCGTCCGGCAGGAGGGTCCGTTCGTCGGCGATCACCTCCAGCTTGATCACCGACGTCCCCAGGGCCTCGCGCGCCAGCCGCGCGGTCAGCACGGCCTCCCCGGCGGTGAAGCAGCCGGCCGTGTTGGGCAGCACCTTGATGCCCAGCCGGTCCAGGACCGACAGCACCGACCCCTGGGTCTCGGGCTTCACCCGCCGCATGGCGACCGTGGTCAGCTCGGTCCCCGAGGCGACCAGGGCCCGCTCCAGGACGTCGAGGCTGGGCGCGCCCCCGGTGCCCATGATCAGCCGGGAGGAGAACGTCGTACCGGCGAGCAGAAACGGATCGTCAGCCATGGTTCAGCCTCCCTGGACGGCGGTGAGGATCTCGACGCGGTCGCCTTCCGCCAGCGCGGTCGCGGACCAACGCGCGCGCGGGACGACGGTCTCGTTGAGGGCGGCGGCGACCCCGGAAGGGGCGGCCGTCAGGGTGCGCACGACGCCGTCGAGCGCCGTCCCTGCGGCGAACTCGCGCCGCTCGCCGTTGACCGAGATGTTCATGCGTGCGGCTCCACGAGTACGGCGGCGCCGAAGCGCCGGGGGGTGAAGGGGCGGGCCTCTTCGGGCAGTTCGCCGGTGGTCAGCGCGTGCGCGAGGGCGTCGCCGGTGACGGGCGTCAGCAGGACGCCGTTGCGGTGGTGGCCGGTGGCCAGGAGGAGCCCGTCCAGACCGGACGGGCCGAGGAGGGGCGCGTTGTCGGGGGAGCCGGGGCGAAGTCCCGCGCGGGTCTCCGTCAGCGGCAGCTCGGTGATCCCGGGCACCAGCTCGTGCGCGTCGCGCAGCAGCTCGTACACGCCGCCCGCCGTGACCGTCGTGTCGAAGCCCTGCTCCTCGCTGGTCGCGCCGACGACGAGCTCCCCGTCGGCGCGCGGCACGAGGTACACATGGCTGCCGCGCACGACCGCCCGGACCGTGCGGCTCAGGAACGGCGCGTAAGGGCCCGGGACGGCCAGCCGCAGCACCTGGCCCTTCACGGGCCGCACAGGCGGCCGTACGGCCTCTGGGACCCCTTCCAGGTGCCCGCTGAGACTGCCGGCGGCCAGCACGGTCTGGCCCGCGCCGAGGAAGGCGCCGCTGTCGGTGTGCACGCCGGTGGCCCGCGCCCCGGCGACCTCCAGGCGCGCCGCCCGCTCCCGGTGCAGGACCACCCCGGTCCGCTCGCAGGCCACGACCAGGGCGGCGGCCAGCTTGCGCGGGTCGATCTGGTGGTCGCCGTCCACCCGCAGCCCGCCGCGCACCCCGGGCGCCAGCATCGGCTCCAGACGCCGGCACTCCCGCCCCGACAGCCACTCCGAGGACAGCCCCGACTGCCGGTGCAGGGCGTGCAGTTCGCGCAGGTGCGCGCGGTCGTCGGCGTCCAGGGCGACCGCGAGGGTGCCGCAGCGCCGGTAGCCGAGGTCGTGCCCGGTCAGCTCCCCCAGCTCCGCCGCGAACGCCGGATAGCGCCGCGCGGAGGCCAGGTTCAGCCCCAACAGGGTCTGTTCCCCGTGATGCAGTTCGGTGACGGCGGCCAGCATCCCGGCGGCCACCTGTGCGGCCCCGCCGCCGGGCACGGGATCCAACAGGGCCGTTCTGAGCCCCCGTTGGGCAGCCCGCCAAGCGGTCACCAGCCCGATGATCCCGCCCCCCACGACGAGGACGTCTGACGTACGCGCAGGCATGGGCGTCCAGCCCCTCCCTTCGCCGGCATGACCCGGATCAGGTTCGTACGGTCGGAGGCCGCCCAGCCTCCCTCTCAGCCCGGTGCGTCCGGGCTCCCGCGGTTGCTTTACGTTGACGGCCACCCTAGCCCGCCGCACCCGTCCGCCGTAAGAGAGCCTCTGCCAGGCGCCTTTGCCGGGCCGCCCTGAAGGCGCGCTGTGGAGCAGGTCACGGCCCGGTGCCCCTGACTGACCGAGCGTCACGTGTCTATGGTGATCGAGTGAGCGAGCAGACACCGGGATCAGGGGCGGGCCAAGGGCGGCGCGTGGTCGTCGTCGGGGCGGGGATGGCCGGCGTGCAGACCGCCGTCGCCCTGCGCGAACAAGGGTTCACGGGAACCGTCACCGTCATCGGCGCCGAACCCCACCAGCCCTACGACCGGCCCCCGCTCTCCAAGGCCGTCCTGCTCGGCAAGTCCGAGGGCTCCGCCTTCGACATCGACTTCGAGTCCCTCGGCATCGACCTGGCACTCGGCCGCGAGGCCCTGGCGGTACGCCCCGGGGACCACGTCCTGGACACCGACGCGGGCCCGGAGGCGTACGACGTCCTGGTGCTCGCGACCGGCGCGCGGCCCTTGCTGCTGCCGGGCACCGAGGGCGTCCCCGGAGTGCACCTGCTGCGCACCCTGGACGACGCCGAACGCCTGCGGCCCGTCCTCGCCGCCCAGCACGACATCGTCGTCGTCGGCGCCGGCTGGATCGGCGCCGAGTTCGCGACCGCCGCGCGGGAGGCGGGCTGCGCGGTGACGGTCGTCGAGGCCGCCGACCGCCCCCTGGCGGGCGCCCTGCCCGCCGACGTCGCCGGCCGCATGACCGCCTGGTACGCCGACAACGGCGTCGAACTGCGCACCCACGCGCGCGTGGAGCGCGTCGACCCCGGGGAGGTCGTCCTCGCGGACGGCACCCGGCTCCCCGCCGGCGCGGTCGTCGTCGGCATCGGCGCCCGTCCGGCGACGTCCTGGCTGACGGGCTCCGGGATCGAACTGGGGCACCAGGGGGACGTCGTGACGGACGCCTGCCTGCGGACGTCGGCGGCCGACGTGTACGCGGTCGGCGACTGCGCGTCCTTCCCGTCGGCCCGCTACGCCGAACGCCTCCTGGTCCACCACTGGGACAACGCCCTCCAGGGGCCGCGCACGGTCGCCGCGAACATCGTCGGCGCCGCCACCGGCGAACCCCCGGTGGTCTACGACCCGGTCCCGTACTTCTGGTCCGAGCAGTTCGGCCGGTTCGTCCAGTACGCCGGGCACCACGCGCACGCGGACACCACCGTCTGGCGCGGCGACCCCTCAGGATCGGCCTGGTCGGTGTGCTGGCTGCTGGAGGGGCGCCTGGTGGCCCTGCTGGCGGTCGGCCGGCCCCGGGACCTGGCCCAGGGACGGCGGCTGATCGAGGCGGGGGCGGTGATGGACGCGGGGCTGCTGGAGGACGCGGGGAGGCCGCTGAAGGGGGCTACGGCGGGGTAGGGGGCAGTCGCGGGGCGGGGGCTTGCGGGGGGTTTTCCGGGGGCTCGGCGTCCCGTTCTCAGGGTCGGATCAGGGGTCGGTCAGGGACCGGTCCGGGTGGTCCCGGCTTCCGAGTGTCAGTCCCAGGTGGCAGGCTTGTTCCCGTGACCGAGATTGACACCAACACCGACGCTCTTGTCCCCGCATGGCTGACCCTGCCCGACATCGCCGAGCAGATGGACGTGGAGGTGACCCGCGTCCGGCAGCTCGTCAAGGACGGCCAGCTGATCGCCGTACGCCGCGGCGAGAACCGCGCGCTGCACGTACCGGCGGCCTTCATCGACGGCGACAAGGTCGTCAAGGGCCTCGCCGGACTCCTGACGCTCCTGCGGGACGACGGCTTCACCGACGAAGAGATGCTCGAATGGCTCTTCACCCCCGACCCGACCCTCCCCGGCACCCCGGCCCAGGCCCTCGTCGAGAACCGGGGCACGGAGGTGAAGCGCCGGGCCCAGGCGCTCGCGGTCTGAGGCCGGCGGTGAGGTGAGACACCGACGGTGATGGGTGGCCGTACGGCCGTGGCCCGGGAGGTTCGCCGGGGCGTGGCCGTCCGGCTCCGGGGGCCGGGAGGTTCCGCCGGGGCGCGGGTTCGTCCGGCTTCGAGGCGGCGCCGGCTTCAGGGCGGCGCCGGCTCCGGTAACGGCGGCTTGCGGACCAGGGCCCTCTGTCCCGGCACCCCTCACCCACGTACCGTTCCCTTCGCCAGCGCCCCACCAGCACCCGCACCCTCACCCTCACCTGAAGGGAACCCCATGCCCCCCACCCCCCGCGCCCTCCTCGCCGACGCCCGGCTCTACCTCTGTGTGGACGCCCGGAAGCGGCAGGGCGACCTCCCGGAGTTCCTGGACGCGGTGCTGGGCGGCGGGGTGGACATCGTGCAGCTGCGGGACAAGGGCATGGAGGCGGCCGAGGAGCTGGAGCACCTTGAGGTGTTCGCCGAGGCCTGCGCGCGGCACGGCAAGCTGCTCGCGGTGAATGATCGCGCGGACGTGGCGCACGCGTCCGGCGCCGGAGTGCTGCACCTCGGACAGGGCGACCTCCCGGTCCCGGCGGCGAGGGCGATTCTCGGCCAGGATGTGCTGATCGGACGGTCGACCCACGCGGACGCGGAAGCCGCCGCAGCGGCCGTACAGGAAGGCGTCGACTACTTCTGCACCGGACCCTGCTGGCCCACCCCCACCAAGCCGGGCCGGCCCGCCCCCGGACTCGACCTGGTCCGTCACACAGCGTCACTGAAGACGGGCCGTCCGTGGTTCGCGATCGGCGGCATCGACCTCGGCAACCTCGACCAGGTCCTGGCGGCGGGCGCCCGCCGCGCGGTCGTCGTACGCGCCATAGCCGACGCCGACGACCCGGGCGCGGCCGCGGCGGAGTTCACCAAACGGCTGCGCGCCGCCTAGCGGCCCGCCCCCCTTTCCGCCGTCCGATAGCTGGACACCGCACTGGGAAAACCGGGCAAATGTCCGGCGCTCTGTTGGGGTGGCGCCCCCACCCTGGCTAACCTGCGGGTATGGCCCTCGGAACCGCATCCATCAGGACCGACCGCGCGCGGACCGTGCGCGACATCCTGGCGACCGGCAAGACCACCTACTCCTTCGAGTTCTCCGCGCCCAAGACCCCCAAGGGGGAACAGCTCCTGTGGAGCGCGCTGCGCAGGATCGAGGCGGTCGCGCCGGACTTCGTCTCGGTGACCTACGGCGCGGGCGGCTCGACCCGCGCGGGCACGGTCAAGGAGACCCAGCAGATAGTCGCCGACACGACCCTCACCCCGGTCGCCCACCTGACCGCGGTGAACCACTCGATCGCCGAACTGCGCAACATCATCGGCCAGTACGCCGACGCCGGCATCCGCAACATGCTCGCCGTCCGCGGCGACCCGCCCGGCGACCCCATGGGCGAGTGGATCGCGCACCCCGAGGGGCTGACGTACGCCGCCGAACTCGTCGCGCTCATCAAGGAGTCGGGCGACTTCTGCGTCGGCGTCGCCGCCTTCCCGGAGCTGCACCCGCGCTCCCCGGGCTGGGACGAGGACGTCGCGCACTTCGTCGCCAAGTGCCGGGCCGGCGCCGACTACGCGATCACCCAGATGTTCTTCCAGCCGGAGTCCTACCTCCGGCTGCGCGACAAGGTCGCCGCCGCCGGCTGCGACACGCCGGTCATCCCGGAGATCATGCCGGTCACCACCGTCCGCATGCTGGAGCGGCTTCCGCAGCTCAGCAACGCCGCGATCCCCGCCGGGCTGAAAGAGCGCATCCTCACAGCGAAAGACGATCCGGCCGCTGTACGCTCCATTGGCATCGAATGCGCCACGGAGTTCTGCGCGCGGCTGCTCGCCGAGGGAGTGCCCGGTCTGCACTTCATCACGCTCAACAACTCCACGGCTTCGCTGGAAATCTACGAGAACCTGGGCCTGCATCACCCCCCGCAGGCCTAGACCGGTCGCCCCGTAATAGGACACACTGCGTAGCGGCCACTGGGAGAGGGGCGTACATGGGCTGGACGGTCCTCTACATCGCGTTCGGCGTCGTCGCGCTCTGGCTGCTCGGCGAAGTGCTGTTGCAGTACAAGGCGCGGCTGCGCTGGCGGCTGCTCGCGTTCGCCGGGTTCCTGGGCGTCGTCTTCGGTGTCCTGATTCCATCGGTCCCCGTCATCGCCGTCGGCGCGATCGCCTTCGCGATCGGCCAGACCTACGTGACGCTGTCCTTCCGCCGCGGCTTCGAGGCCGGCTGGGCGGTCAGCCGCCCCGGCGAGGGCGAGGAGGAACCCGGCGGCTTCGCGGGCAAGTTCGGCAAGGGCAAGCTCGCCAAGCGGCGCGGCAAGGGCGACGACGCCCCCGAGCCCGGCAGCGCCGCCGCGGCCCTCGGCGAGACCGCCGCCTTCGCGGCCGTCACCCCCGACGGCTTCGCCCCGGACGGCTTCCCGGCGGGCGGCCCCGACGGCTTCGCCCAGGACCCCGCCTACGGCCACGAGTCCGACCCCGCCTACGACGCGGCGGCCACCGCGGCCTACCAGCGGGCGAGCGCCCCCTACGACGACGACTACGACCGCGACGACGTCTTCACCCCCGCCCGTCCCATGGCGTCCACCGACGGCACGGGCGCGGTCTACGAACCCCAGCCGATGCCCGACGAGACCGGCACCTACGGCGTCTACAGCGACACCGCCTACGCCACCGCCGCCGGCCAGCCCCAGGACCAGTACGCCACCCAGGGCACCGACGGCTACGGCTACGACTACGCCGCCTACGGCCAGCAGGCCTACGGCTACGACGCCACCGGCGAGCAGCAGTACGCTGCCTACTCCGACCCGTACATCGGCACCCAGACCTACGGCGGCGGCACCTACGACCCCCCGTACGACCAGCAGTACCCGCAGCAGCAGTACCCCCAGGAGTACGGCACGGGCACCTACGGCGAGACGCCGCCCGGCGGGGTGTGGGTCCCCCAGCAGCGCAACACCGACGACCCGAACGACCCGTCGTACTACCAGGGCGGCGGGCAGCCGCCGGCGAACAATGGGTACGACGAGCAGCAGTACCGGTTCTGAACGGGTGAACGGGGCTTCGGCGCAGGGGAGTTGCGGGCCGGGCCGGGGTTCAGCCGTCGCTCAGCGCGCTCTCACTGGGACCCCCTGAACTCCGGGCCCTCCACGATCAGGCCGGTCGTCAGGGCGCCCGACATGCCCGCGTGGGGGAGGCCGCCGCCGGGGTGCGCCCAGCCGCCCGCCGTGAACAGGCCTTGCAGGGCTGTGGAGTTGGCCGGGTGCAGCAGCCGTCCTGCCGCGCCCGCGAGGGACGGCGCCGGCACCGCGCCGCCCGGCGCGCCCGTCGTCCGCGCCACGTCGGCCGGGGTGCGGACCTCCCGCCACAGAACGCGCTCACGCAAGCCCGGGACGGCACGTTCGGCGGCGCTGAGGACGGCTTCGACGTGCGCGTCCTGGATGTCGGCCCCGGAAGGGACGGTCGCCGTCAGGACCACCGCCTCGTGTCCGTCGTCCGGGACCAAGGTGGGGTCGCCGGGGCGCAGGACGGTCACCGTGGGGGCCGTGACCTCACCTCGGCTTCCGCTTCCGCCGTCCCCGAAGAGAGCGGTCAGCTCGGCCTCGCGGTCCTGAGTGTGGACGACGGTCCGGTGCGCCGTGCCCTCGGGGCGTCCGCCGCGCAGGGCCAGCAGGACCGACAGGCGGCTGGGCAATGCCTGTTGGGGCCGGACCTCACCGGGGGCGGGCGCGGGGACACCGGCGAGGCCGGGGGCGGCGCCGGAGACCACGAAGTCGGCCTCGACGAAGCTGCCCCCATCGGAGCCGGAAGCCCCCTCGGCCAGCTCCACCCCCACCGCCCGGCCGTCCTTCTCCACCACCCGCACGACCTCCGCGCCGAACACGAACTCGACCCGCCGCGCGAGACACCGCTCGTACACCGCGCGCGCCAGCTCCCGCAGCCCGCCGCGGACGTACCACGTGCCGAACGCGTGCTCCATGTACGGCAGGACGGCCGCCGCCGCGGGGGCCGTACGGGGGTCGAGGCCGTACGCCAGCGCGTGGCTCTCCAGCAGCGCCGTCAGCCGCGCGTCCCGCAGCTCCCAGGCGCCGACCTCCGCCAGCGTGCCCGCCCGGCGCGTGCGCAGCAGCCGCTTGTGCGGCACCGACGGGTACGGCTCCCGGTCGGCCAGCACCCGCCAGTTCGGCCACAGCGGCTCCTCCAGCAACGGCCGCCGGGTCCGGTCCCAGGCCTCGCGGGCCCGGACCAGGAAGTCACCCCAGCGCGCGCCCGCGCCCGCGCCGAGCGCTTCGTCCAGCGCCGAGACGACGCCCGCGCGCGAGGCGTTCGGCAACAGGGCCTCGGTGCCGTCCGCGAACACGTGCCGGGCCGACGGGTCGACCTGGACCAGCTCGACGCAGGACTCCAGCGGCTCCTTGCCGGTCTTGAGGAACAGGTCCCGCCACACCGCCGGCAGCGTCAGCACCCCGGGCCCCGAGTCGAACCCGAACCCGTCCCGCTCGACCCGCCGCAACGCCCCCCCGTACGTCTCCCCCCGCTCGTACACCACGACCCGATGCCCGGCGACCCCCAACCGCGCCGCCGCCGCCATCGCGCCCATCCCGGCGCCGATCACCACGATCCGTCCCATGCCCGCGACTTTATCGGCCGGGACTGACAACGCCGGTGGGGCGGGGGTGGGGGTGCCGGGGGAGGGAGCCTGGCGGCTGGGCGAGGTGGGCGAGCGGCGGTGCGTGGTCGCTGTCGCGCTCCGGGGCCCGGGCGCTCAACCCGCCGGGCCCTGCCGGGTGTTCTCAGCCGCCCCTGCCCGCCGGGTGCGCTCAGCCCCCGCCCCTCCCCGCCAGCCTGCGTTCCTCCCGGCGCTGTGCTCTGCGGCGCAGGAAGCGGCGGATGCGGGAGGCCAGGAAGAGCAGGGTGGCCGCGCCCAGGAGCAGGAGGGCGGCCGCGATCGCCGCCGCCGCTCCGGGGTGGAACATCGCGAAGGT
This sequence comes from Streptomyces sp. AMJ-169, assembly GCF_055597585.1. Taxonomy (NCBI): domain Bacteria; kingdom Bacillati; phylum Actinomycetota; class Actinomycetes; order Kitasatosporales; family Streptomycetaceae; genus Streptomyces; species Streptomyces sp. AMJ-169. Next base: position 347,595 of record NZ_JBVLTJ010000006.1, on the reverse strand, counting down.
GACGATCCCGCCGACGCCCAAGTCCTCCGCCAGGCTGACGATCAGGTTGGAGAAGGGCTCGGGGGAGGTGTTGACGGCCATCCGGGTGCCGGCCTTGACCGTGTGGCTCGCCAGCGCCGTCGAACCGCCCAGGAGAGCCGCCGCCATGTCGGAGACCGAACCGCTCTGACCGGCCAGCAGGGCGCCCACCCACGCGCCCGCGAGCGGACGGATCACCGTATGGACGGCGTCCCACACGGAGTCGACGTACGGGATCTTGTCCGCGACCGTGTCGCACAGGAACAGCACACCCGCGATGACCAGCACCTCGGGGCGCTGCAAGGTCTGCGGGACCTCGTCGCTCCAGCCGGCCGCGCCGAACAGGCCGAGCAGCAGCACCACCGCGTAGGAGTTGATGCCGCTGGCCCAGCCGGTGCTGAAGACCAAGGGGAGTACGGACACGCCCGCGATCGTAACCACTCGCCCGCGCGCGGGCCTGGGGATGAGCGCGCTGCCTTGAGTATCCGTACCTAGCCACGGAGATGAGTACGCGCGCGGATGGGGGCCGACCTGCGCGGACGGGAGAGTAGGGGCACGGAAAAGGGGCCCGGCACCGGCACCGCCGACACGGGGCGGCGGAACGGCACCGGCCCCCGGACCGCTCCTTCCGCCGGCCTGGTCGGCGGGAGCGAGGCACGGGGGACCCCACGGGGGGACGACCGTACGGGGGACCATCGGGGGAAACAGGGGGACAGGGAGCGCCGGTTCGACGGTGGCCCGCGGGGGACGCGGCCACCTCGGACCGGCGCTCCCGCTGTCTGCGTACCCGCGCGGGAGCCCCTACCTCCCCCCGCTCACCCTCCCCTGCAACAGCCGTGACAGCGCCGCGTGGACCTCGTCCAGGGAGCGCTCCGGCTGGAACGCCTTCCAGTCCAGGGCGGCCACCAGGACCATGCCCACGAGGGCCGCGGCGGTCAGCTGGACGTCGATCTCGGTGCTGAACTCGCCGCCCTCGATGCCGGTGCGCAGCACGCCCTCGACGACGGCCACCGCCTCTTGGCGGACGACCAGGAGGGTGGACTGCCAGGCGCGGTTGGTGCGCCACAGCTCGGCCACGTAGAGCTGGGTGAACGCCGGGTAGCGGTCGATGAAGACGAGGCCCGCGCGGATCATCGCGTCCAGGGCGTCGACCTTGCTGCCGCCCTCCCGCGCGGTGCGCTCCGCCGCCTGGCTCAGGGAGGCGGTCAGGAGACCCACGCCGTGCCGCAGCAGCTCCTCGAAGAGGACGGACTTGCTGGCGAAGTTGTAGTAGACGGTCCCCTTCGCGACGCCGGCCCGTTCGGCGATCTCGTCCACCGTGGTGGCGGAGAAGCCCTGTTCGGCGATGAGGGTGACGGCCGCCTCGTAGAGCTTCTGCCGTGTGGCCTCGCGGCGGGTGCCGTAGCCCGGCGTGGTGCTGCTTTCCATGCGGACGATTCTCACAGCATCCGGCCCGCCGAACGGCCGTTCCGCAGAGGGTGGGAGATCTCGTCCATGAACGCCGGATCGAACCCATGATCGACGTAAAAGGCCAGGTCAGGACGGATTGTCAGTGCCGTGCCCCATGATGTGCCCATACGGCGACCGCGCTGAGGGGGGCGCGGAGGCCGGGGGTACGGGGAAGGGCGGCGTCGGCGACTTGGTCCCTGCCCAGGCCATAGGCTGGACCCGCTTGATGGCTCCCCTCCGGTCGGGGTGGGAGGCAGCCCGTTCGCTCCGTCGTGGAAAGGCGGGGCCGCGTTGAGGAGTCAGCTCGTGTCGGACCCGTTGCGCCCCCGTGCCTCTCTGCGTACCGCCGTGGTCTGGGAGGTGCTCCAGGAGGCGCTGGAGCGCCGGGTGAAGGCCACGGGGCGGGACGTCCTCGATGTGCTCGACAGCGGGGGCGGCAGCGGCAACTTCGCGGTGCCCGTCGCCCGGCTCGGCCACCGGGTCACCGTGGTCGACCCCAGCCCCAACGCCCTGTTCGCCCTGGAGCGCCGCGCCGCCGAAGCCGGCGTCGCCGAGCGGGTGCGCGGGGTGCAGGGCGACGCCGGCGGGCTGTTCGACGTCGTCGAGCGGGGCGGCTACGACGCCGTCCTGTGCCACGGCGTCCTGGAGTACGTCGACGAACCCGCCGCCGCCCTGCGCAACGCCGTCGCCGCCCTGCGCGGTGAAGGCGTCGTCAGCCTCCTCGCCGCCGGTCTCGGCGGAGCCGTCCTCGCGCGGGCCCTCGCCGGGCACTTCAAGGAGGCCCGGCACGCCCTCGGCGACCCCAGCGGCCGGTGGGGCGACGGCGACCCCGTCCCCCGGCGCTTCACCGCCGAACAGCTCACCGGGCTCGTCGAGGAGGCGGGGCTCGGCGTGACCTCCGTGCACGGGGTGCGGGTTTTCGCAGACCTCGTCCCGGGCGTCCTCGTCGACACCGAGCCCGGCGCCCTGGAGGCCCTGCTCAAGCTGGAGGAGGCGGCGGCGCAGCTGCCCGCGTTCCACTCCGTGGCGACCCAGCTGCACGTATTGGGTGAGACCCGGGTGGGCTGAGCGGCCCACGAAGCCTTCTGCGGCGCTGGCTTGATCATGGTCCTGGGCGTGATGGAGTACGCCACAGGCCCTCCGTTCGGGCGCTGTCCGCCGTATGATCGAGGGAGACCGTCCGGCATGACGGGCCGGTCGCTGGGGAATGGAAGCCTCAGCGAGCCGGAGCGTTCATGACGGGTTCCGGTTGGCCAATTGGCGTAGAGGGGCGGGTTTCACGGGGGCGATTCCCTGCCTATCCTGAAGGGACCCCCCGGGTCGCCCCGGCGACTGCACGATGAGGAGGACGCCGTGCCGCTCTCGGAGCACGAGCAGCGAATGCTTGAGCAGATGGAGCGAGCGCTGTACGCCGAAGACCCCAAGTTCGCGACAGCGCTTGAGGGAAACGGGCTGCGGACGTACACCCGACGTCGGGTCTACCAGGCGGTCGCGGGCTTCCTCGCGGGTATCGCGCTCCTCATGTCCGGCATGGTCGCCCAGCAGGTGTGGCTCAGCGTCGTGGGTTTCCTCGTGATGCTGGGGTGTGCCGTGCTCGCCGTGACCGGCTGGCGCAAGGCCCCCAAGCCGGGTGAACGCCCCGCGAGCGGCGGCCAGCCCCGGCAGCAGCCGCGCCGCTCGATGATGGACCGCATCGAACAGCGCTGGCAGCGCCGCCGCGACGAGCAGCAGGGCCAGTGAGGCCCACCGCTTGAGGCCTCGCGGCCACTGAAGGACAGACGAGACGTACGAGAGAGGGGACCGCCCAGGTGGGCGGTCCCCTCTCTCGTACGTCGGCCCCCGCAGAGCCCGGCCCCCGCAGAGCCTGCCCCAGCAGAGCCGGCCCCCGTGAGAGCCGGCCCCGCAGGGCTCACCCCTGCTGCCGCCAAGGCATCCGCCCCCGAGGCAGCCGTCGTTCCACCCCGGCCCAGCGCTGGGTCCAGCCCGCCTTCGTGGCCGTCCAGCGGTCCATCAGGTCCCACACCGCCCGTACGGCCGAACGCGGTGCCACCAGCGCCCGCAGCCGGACCGCGCGGCCCGCCCGGTCCCGCAGCGCCGCCCGGACCGCCCGCACCTCGTCCGGGAGCCCCGCCTCCGCGCGCGGCTCCGGCGCGTACAGCACCTGCTCGACCGCCCCGGCCACCCGGTGCACCGACCGGGCCGCCGCCTCCTCCAGCTCCCCGAGCCGTACGATCCGCTCGGCCGCCCGGCGCGGGGTCAGCGCCTCGTCCGGCGCGACGCCGTAGTCCCAGGCGGTGTCGGTCAGCTCGCGCCACACCGCCAGCACATGCCCGGCGGCGGCCTCACCGGCGTCCGCCGCCGACTCCAGCACCACCGCACCCTGCGGACCAGACCGCTCCCCGGAAGCACCGGCCGAACCGGCCGCGCCAGAAGCACCAGCCCCGGCCGCCCCCGCGACACTGTGCCGCCCCGACGCCAGCCGTACCGACCGCCGCCGTATCCGCCACAGCATCGGCAGCAGCGGCACCGCCACCGCCAGCAGCCCCAGCAGCGTCCACCAGGCCGCCCGGTACCACGCGGTGCCCCCGGCGCCGCCCTGCGCCTGGTCGACGGGGAGCGCGTTCGCGCAGCCGCCGTCGTCCTTCATCTGCTGCGCCGAGCAGCTCGCGTTCGACGAAGGCGCCGCCGTGGGCGCCGCGCCCGCCGAGGACGGCGACTCGGGCTGGGCCGGCACGGTCGTGCTCGACGTGTCCGGGACGGTGTACGACGGGGTCGAGCCGCGCGTCGGGGTCGGCTCGAAGCGGGTCCAGCCGACGCCCTCGAAGTACAGCTCAGGCCAGGCGTGGGCGTCCTTCAGGGTGACCGCCACCGAGCCGTCGCCCTGCGCGGTGCCCGGCGCGAAACCGACCGCGACACGGGCCGGGATGCCCAGCGTGCGCGCCATGGCCGCCATCGCGAACGAGTAGTGCACGCAGAAGCCCCGCTTGTCCCGCAGGAAGCGGGCGATCGCGTCCGGGCCCGTGCCGGCGTCGACCTGGGTGTCGTACTGGAAGCCGCCCGTCACCGCGAAGTAGTCCTGGAGCGCGACCGCCTTCGCGTAGTCCGTGTCCGCGCCCCGGGTGATCCGGCGGGCCTGCTGGGCCACCACGGCGGGCAGGGAGGCGGGGACCTTCGTGTACGTGCGGCGGATGGACAGGGGGGCCTGCGGGGCGTCGGCCAGCTGCTCGGCCGTCGGCTGCACGTTCAGGCTGCGCACCTGGTAGGTCAGGCCCCGGGTGTTCTGGCCGTGGTCGCCGACGAGGGTCATGCCCTCCGGCTCGTACCGCCAGTTCCCCCTGATCGACACGTCGCTCGGCGGGTACGGCATCGGCAGCCAGTCCTGCGCGTACCACTCGGCCGCCGACACCCGCGTGGTGATCTGCGCGCGCTTCACGTCCGAGCGCAGGCCCGCCGGGGCCGGCAGGGCGTCCGGGACGGCCTGGATACGGCGCTTGGAGGGGCGCCACGTCGTGCCGTCGAAGTCGTCCAGGGAGACGATCCGCAGGTACAGGTCGGAGACGTCCGTGGAGTCCGTGCGCAGCGTCAGCGCCGTGCGGTCCTGGTCGACGTTCAGGCTGTCGCGCAGGGACACCAGCGGGTTGACCGCCGAGATCGTGCCCCCGCCGCCGCCTCCCGCGCCCACCCCGCCCGTCGCGCTCGCCAGCAGGCCGCCCTCGATCGCGGGCAGCGGCAGCAGCGGGACGACCAGGGCGACGCCCAGCGCGGCCAGGCCGATCCTGCGGCCCGTGCGCACCGGCGCCACCGGGCCCTCCGGGCCGCCCGGCACCCGCGCGGGGCCGCCGAAGACCCGGCCCCACTGGGAGAGCCGCTCCCGGCCCTCGGCGAGCAGCAGCATCAGATAGCCGGCCGCGGCGGCCAGGAACCACATCCAGTCCGTACCGCCGTCCGACAGGCCCGCCGCCACCGAGTACAGCGCCAGCAGCGGCAGCCCGGCCGGGGCCGCGTTGCGGAACGTCACCGCCAGCGTGTCCACCAGCAGGCCGATGACCAGGACCCCGCCGATCAGCATCAGCCGGATGCCGTCGGACAGCGGGGCCGGGATCGCGTACTGCCCCACGTCGTCACCGCCCGCGCGCAGCAGCAGCGCGAACCGTTCGAAGACGTCAGGGCCCGGGACGAACCCCGCCAGTGCCTGCTCGCGGGCGAAGGCCAGCGTCAGCAGGAGCAGCAGCGCCACCGCCTGCACGGCCACCGTCACCGGCCGGGCCAGCGGCACCCGGCGGGCCACCGCGCCCACCGCGCACTGCACGCCCAGCAGGAACGCCGCCTGCACGAACCAGCTGCCCGGCTCGACCAGCGGCAACAGCGCGGTCGCCGCCAGCAGCGTGGCCACCATCGACCACAACGTCAGCCTCAGCCTCCCGCTCACCGCCCCGCCCTCCCGTCCGGTCGCCGTCCGCCGATCGCCCCGCCGGACCCCGCCCGGCGGCCGAGAAGTCCCGCACCCGCTCGCCTCCCGCTCACCGCCAAGCCCTCCCCTCGCCCGGTGCCCTTCGCCTCATCGCCCCGCACCCCCGCCCGCCGCGACCACCCCGGACCGGTCCCGGTCCGCCTGGCGCCACAGCTCCTCCAGGGAAGCCCCGCGTGTCACGCTCACCGCCGTCCAGCCCCCGTCCCGCAGCATCCTCAGCCGCTCCTCCTGACCCCTCATCGGATCGGACCCGCCCATCGGTTCACGGCCGTGCGCACCGGCTTCCCGGCTCCACGAGTCGTTGTCGATCAGGAACGCCACCGCCGCCCCGCCGCGCCGGCGCACCTTCGCCGCCACCGCCGCCTGCTCCTCGTCGAGATCCCCGAGGAACGCCACCAGCAGCCCCTCGTTCCCGCCCCGCAGCGCGTCGTACGCCCGCGAGAAGCCCGCCCCGTCGGAGTGGTCGACGACGGCCAGGGTGTCCATCATCAGGCCCGCCGCCTCCGCCGAGCCCTGGCCGGCGGCCGAGAAGCCGTCGCCGCCCTCGCCGGGCACCGAACTGCCGGTGTCGGTCAGCAGCCGCACCGAGAAACCGCGCTCCAGCATGTGCGTCAGCACCGACGCGGCGCCCGACACCGCCCACTCGAAGGGCGCGTCGGGGCCGACGCCGTCGTAGGCGATGCCCCGGGTGTCCAGCAGGACCGTGCACCGCGCGCGCTGGGGCTGTTCCTCGCGGCGGACCATCAGCTCGCCGTAGCGGGCCGTCGAACGCCAGTGGACGCGGCGCAGGTCGTCGCCGTAGCGGTAGCCGCGCGGGATCACGTCGTCGTCCCCCGCCAGCGCCAGCGAACGCTGCCGGCCGTCGCCGTACCCCTTGGCCTCGCCGCTGAAGCGGACCGGGGGGAGCGGGTCGACGCGGGGGATCACCGTCAGGGTGTCGTACGAGGAGAAGGACCGGGTCAGTTCGCACATGCCGAAGGGGTCGGACAGGCGCAGCTGGAGGGGGCCCAGGGGGTAGCGGCCCCGCAGGTCGGAGCGGACCCGGTAGGAGACCTCGCGCCGGCCGCCCGCCTCGACGCGGTCCAGGACGAAGCGGGGGCGCGGACCCAGGACGTACGGCACCCGGTCCTGGAGCATCAGCAGGCCGGTCGGCATCCGGGAGACGTTGTCCATGCGCAGGTGCACGCGCGCCTCGCTGCCGGCCGGTACGCGCGCGGGCGCGAGCCGGCGGCTGCCGGCCACCCGGTAGCGCGTGCGGTACAGCACCGCCGCGCAGATCAGCGGCAGCACCGCCAGCAGCAGCCCCACCCGCAGGAGGTCCGGCTGGCCGAGGACGTACGCGCAGACCGCGGCGGCGATCCCGGCGGCCAGGAAGGACCGCCCCCGGGTCGTCAGCCCCGCCAACGCGGTCCGCACGGCCCCCTTGCCGTCCTGCCCGCCCTCGGCGGCGGGCCCGGCGGCCCCGGAAGAACCGGCGGCCCCCGCAGAGCCCCCCTCCCCGCTCATCACACCCCCCGAGGCTGGCGCCCGAACGCCTGCCCGTATCCCTGCTGCTGCGGGGTCGCCGGGACCGGTGTGCGCTGGAGGATCTCCTCGACCACCTGTTCCGACGTGCGGCGGTTCAGCTGGGCCTGGGCCGTGGGCAGGAGGCGGTGGGAGAGGACGGCGATGGCGAGGTTCTGGACGTCGTCGGGGAGCGCGTAGTCCCGTCCCGCGAGGGCCGCGGACGCCTTCGCCGCGCGCAGCAGATGCAGCGTCGCGCGCGGGGAGGCGCCGAGTCTGAGGTCGGTGTGGGTGCGGGTGGCCGAGACGAGGTCGACGGCGTAGCGCCGCACCGACTCGGCGACATGCACCCCGCGCACGGCCTCGACGAGCTTCACGATCTCGTGCGCGTGCGCGACCGGCTGGAGGTCGTCCAGCGGGCTCGCCCCGCCGTGCACGTCGAGCATCTGCAACTCGGCCTCGGGGCTCGGATAGCCCATGGAGACCCGGGCCATGAAGCGGTCGCGCTGCGCCTCCGGCAGCGGATAGGTGCCCTCCATCTCGACCGGGTTCTGGGTCGCGACGACCATGAAGGGGCTCGGCAGCTCGTAGCTCTGCCCGTCGATGGTGACCTGCCGCTCCTCCATGGACTCCAGCAGCGCGGACTGCGTCTTCGGCGAGGCGCGGTTGATCTCGTCGCCGATCACGATCTGGGCGAAGATCGCGCCCGGCTTGAACTCGAAGTCCCGGCGCTGCTGGTCCCAGATGGACACGCCGGTGATGTCCGACGGCAGCAGGTCGGGCGTGAACTGGATGCGCCGCACCGAACAGTCCACCGACTTCGCCAGCGTCTTGGCGAGCATCGTCTTGCCGACGCCCGGGACATCCTCGATCAGAAGATGCCCCTCGGCGAGCAGGACGGTCAGCGCCAGCCGTACGACCTCCGGCTTGCCCTCGATCACGCTCTCCACCGAATCGCGGACCCTGTCCGCGATGGCGGTCAGATCTGTCAGGCTCGCTCGTTCGTCATAGGTGGTCACCCGGCCCTCCTCGGCCCCTGCGTTTCCGGGCCGCCGCGCTGTTCCGCGAGACCGGCCCACCCCGAATCAACGGACGCCGTCCGCGGAATGTTCGCGGTCTTCAGTACGGCGTCCTCACCGCATTCTTGCCGCCGTTACCGATTCGTGTCACTCGGGTGCGGGTAACTGCCCGCGATAAGCCGGGGTTTGCGGCTTATGCCGGGTCGATCTCCCGCAGCAGACCCGTCCTGACGTCGAAGACGAAACCCCGTACGTCGTCGCTGTGCAGCAGGAACGGCGAGGTCCGCACCCGCTGCATGGACTGGCGGACGTCCTGGTCGACGTCCCGGAACGCCTCGACCGCCCACGCCGGGCGCTGGCCGACCTCGTCCTCCAGCTCGGTGCGGAAATCCTCTGTGATCTGCTCGAGGCCGCAGTTGGTGTGGTGGATCAGGACGATCGAGCGGGTGCCCAGCTTGCGCTGGCTGATGGTGAGCGAGCGGATCACGTCGTCGGTGACCACACCGCCCGCGTTGCGGATGGTGTGGCAGTCGCCCAGCTCCAGGCCGAGCGCCGCGTGCAGGTCGAGGCGGGCGTCCATGCAGGCGACCACGGCGACGCGCAGGACGGGCTTGGCGTCCATGCCGGGATCGGTGAACTCGGCGGCGTACTGCCCGTTCGCCGCGACCAGCCGGTCGGTGACGGTGCCGCCGGTTATGGCGCCCTGGGACTCGACGGGTACGGATGCAGAAGTCGTCATATTGACGACGGTACTGGTCACGGCCGTTCCGGTCCCGTCGTGAGGAGGGAAAAAGACCGCCATCACGTCCCCCGTGTGAGGTAACCCACACGGGTGAAGTGCAAGCCGCTGAACGAGCGGTTTCCGGGGTGTGACGATCGCGCGCGCGGGCCGGGCCGCGCCGCGCAGTCCGGTTGATTGACCGCGGGACAGCGTGCATTAAAGTGACGCGAAGCGGGAGGCGCGGTGGTACTCCCCGCTGGACATCCCGTGAGACCCCCGGCGTGGCCGCCGGAGGTCTCCCCGCGTGCGCGGCGCGTACGTACGGCTCGGCCTCCTCCCGCTCCCGGTCGGCTGACGCCTCTGGCGCCGGCGGACCCCCTATTTCCCGGCGGGCGGTGACCCGGCGCGTACGGACGGGCCCGCCGGTATCTGAGAGGGCCCCTTGAGCGACAGCGGCAGCCGACACGTCCCCGTGATGCTCCGGCGGTGCCTGGACCTCCTGGCACCCGCCCTGAAGGAGCCGGGCGCGGTCGTCGTCGACTGCACGCTCGGGCTCGGCGGGCACAGCGAGGCCCTGCTCACCGAGTTCCCCGAGGCCCGCCTCGTCGCCCTCGACCGCGACAAGGAGGCCCTGCGGCTCTCCGGCGAACGCCTCGCGCCCTTCGGCGAGCGCGCCACCCTCGTCCACGCCGTCTACGACGAACTCCCCGAAGTCCTCGCCCGCCTCGGCCACCCCCGCGTCCAGGGCGTCCTCTTCGACCTCGGCGTCTCCTCCATGCAGCTCGACGAGGCCGGCCGCGGCTTCGCCTACGCCCAGGACGCGCCCCTCGACATGCGCATGGACCAGACGACCGGCATCAGCGCCGCCGAGGTCCTCAACACCTACCCCGCCGGGGAGTTGGTGCGCATCCTGCGCGCGTACGGCGAGGAGAAGCAGGCCAAGCGGATCGTCTCGGCGATCGTGCGCGAACGCGCCAAGGAGCCGTTCGGCAACAGCGCGCGGCTCGTCGAACTGATCCGGGACGCGCTGCCGCAGGCCGCCAAGCGGACCGGCGGCAACCCCGCCAAGCGGACCTTCCAGGCGCTGCGCATCGAGGTCAACGGCGAGCTGTCGGTGCTGGAACGGGCGATCCCGGCCGCCGTCAAGGCACTTGCCGTCGGCGGGCGGATCGCCGTCCTGTCGTACCACTCGCTGGAGGACCGGCTGGTCAAGCAGGTTCTCGCGGCCGGGGCCGCCACCACCGCGCCGCCCGGGCTGCCCGTCGTGCCCGAGCGGTACCAGCCGCGGCTCAAGCTGCTCACGCGGGGTGCCGAACTTCCCACCGAGGAAGAGATCGCCGAGAACCGCAGGGCGGCCCCCGCCAGGCTGCGGGGCGCGGAGCGGATCAGGGAGAGCATCGAGTGACAGAGCGTGAACGGAGGGGCAGTGGGCGATAAACCCCAACTCGCCGCCCGGCTGGCCCGGTTCCTGCCGAACACGGGCGGGGGGCAGGCCGCGCGGGCACCGTTCGTGCTGCTCGTCGTCCTGCTGCTGGGCGGCGGACTGATCGGACTGCTCGTGCTCAACTCGGCGGTCAGCGAAGGGTCGTTCAAGATGGACGACTACCAGAAGGAGACCAAGAGTCTCACCGACGAACAGCAGGCGCTCCAGCGGGACATCGACTCCTACTCGGCGCCGGACGCCCTTCAGCGCCGGGCCCGGGAACTCGGCATGGTCCCCGGCGGCGACCCCGCCTTCCTCGCCCCCGACGGCACCGTCAAGGGCGTCCCCTCCCCGGCCGAACAGTCCGCCGCCCGCAAGGACACCGTCGTGCGGCCGCCCGAGGCGATCACGCTCTCGCAGACCATGCACGGGAGCCCGAGCGCCCCGCCGGCCCCCCGGCACAGCACATCCCCCTCCCCGACGACCCCCGGCAGGTGACGGAAGTGTCCGACAGGGAACCGCCCCGCCGCCGGGTGCCAGGGCCCGCCCGGCAGGCCCGGCCCGCCGCCCGGCAGGCACCGCGCAAACCCGCCCCCGCCCGCCCGGCGCGCCGCCCCGCCCCCGCGCCCAAGGCCCTCAAGCTCGGCAGCCCCCGCCCCCGGCTGCGCCTGGTCGGCGTCGCCTTCGCGCTGGTCCTCGCCGCGTTCGTGGTCCGCCTCCTCCAGGTCCAGGCCGTCGACGCGAGCACCTACACCGCGAAGGCTGAACAGAACCGCTACGTCGGACAGGTCCTGGCCGCCGAACGCGGCGAGATCACCGACCGCTCCGGCATCGCCCTGGCGACCAGCGAGGACGCCTACGACATCACCGCCGACCCGACGATGTTCTCCGCCGCCCAGCTCAAGGTCGACGACGGCCCCGAGCAGGCCGCCGCGCTGCTCGCGCCGATCCTCGGCCAGGACCAGGCCGGCCTGGTGAAGAAGCTGCGGCCGAAGAACCCCCAGTCCCGCTACGCCAAGCTGGCCTCCCGGCAGACCCCGCAGGTCTGGAAGCAGATCCGCGACCTGCGCGCCACCCTCGCGACCAAGGCGAGCGCCGACAAGACGACCGTCAACCCGCTCGCCGGGGTCTTCGCGGTCCCCAGCAGCAAGCGCGTGTACCCCAACGGCGACCTCGCCGCCGGGATACTGGGCTGGGTCAACGCCGAGGGCAAGGGCGGCGGCGGGGTCGAGCAGCAGCTCAACACCCTCCTCGCGGGCAAGGACGGCAAGATCCGCTACGCCCAGTCCGGCGGCCGGCAGGTCCCGACCGCCGGGTCCACCGAGACGCCCGCCGTGCCCGGCACCGACGTCGAGCTGACGATCGACCGCGACATCCAGTGGGCCGCGCAGAACGCGATCACCGAACAGGTCCAGAAGTCCAAGGCCGACCGGGGCTACGTCATCGTCCAGGACACCCGCACCGGCGAGATCCTCGCCATGGCCAACTCGCCCGGCTTCGACCCCAACGACCTCTCCTCGGCCGTCCCGGCGAACCTCGGCAACCCGGCCGTCCAGGACGCCTACGAGCCCGGCTCCACCGCCAAGGTGATCTCCATGGCGGCGATCCTCCAGGAGAACGCGGCGACCGCGCTGACCCGGGTCACCGTCCCCAACCGCCTCCACCGGGGCGACCGGCTCTTCCAGGACGACATCGACCACCCCACCTGGTACCTCACCCTCAACGGCGTCCTCGCCAAGTCGTCCAACATCGGCACCATCCTCGCCGCCGGACAGCTCGGCAAGACCCAGCCCGAGGCCAACCAGGTCCTCTACACCTACCTCCGCAGGTTCGGCATCGGCAGCCCGACCGGGCTCGGCTTCCCCGGCGAGACCCCGGGCATCCTCGCCCCCGCCGCCAAGTGGTCCACCTCGCAGCAGTACACGATCCCCTTCGGCCAGGGCATGTCCGTCAGCGCCCTCCAGGCCGCCTCCGTGTACTCGACGATCGCCAACGGCGGCGTACGCGTCGAACCCACGCTGGTGCGCGGCACCAAGGGCCCCGACGGCCGCTTCACCCCCGCCGAGACCCCGCCCGGCACCCGGGTCGTCAGCGCGCAGACCGCCAGGACGCTGAGCCAGATGCTGGAGTCGGTCGTCGACGACCAGGAGGGCACCGGCACCAAGGCCCGCATCCCCGGCTACCGCGTCGCCGGCAAGACCGGCACCGCCAACCGAGTCGATCCGGCCACCGGCACGTACAAGGGGTACACCTCCTCCTTCGCCGGCTTCGCGCCCGCCGACAACCCCCGGATCACCGTCTACTGCGCCATCCAGAACGCCACCAAGGGCAGCTACTTCGGCGGCCAGATCTGCGGCCCGATCTTCAAGCAGGTCATGGAGTTCTCCCTGAAGACCCTCCAGGTCCCGCCCACCGGGACCAAGTCCCCCAGCCTCCCGGTGACCTTCACCCCCTGACCCCGACTCGTTCAGCGCCGAACAGCCAGGAACCCGCCCGTGACCATGATCACTCCCGGTCCCGGTGACCCCACCCGGTCACCCGCCTCGCTTCGCTCCCAGGGCGATCGGCCCGGTACGCTCACCGCCGTGCCACAAGCCGATCAGCCCCGAACCACCCGGAAAGGCGAGTCCGTGACCCACCCGGGACCGCCCCGCCCGGCGCAGCCGCCCGCGACCGCCCTCGCGGACCTCGCCCGGCAGCTGGGGGTCCAGCCGCCGCAGGGCGCCGCCGAGGTCACGGGCATCACCCACGACTCGCGCGCCGTCCGCCCCGGCGACCTCTACGTCGCCCTCCCCGGCGCCCGCGCGCACGGCGCGGACTTCACCGCCCAGGCCGCCGAACGCGGCGCGGCGGCCGTCCTCACCGACCCGGCGGGCGCCGAACGGGCCGCCGCGAGCGGACTGCCCGTCCTCGTCACCCCCGACCCGCGCGCCCGCACCGGCGAACTCGCCGCCACCGTCTACGGCCGCCCCGCCGCCGCGCTGCGCACGATCGGCATCACCGGCACCTCCGGCAAGACCACCACCGCCTACCTCGTCGAGGGCGGCCTCGCCGCGCTCGGGCCGACCGGGCTCGTCGGCACCGTCGAGACCCGCATCGCCGGCGAGAGCGTCAAGTCCGAGCGCACCACCCCCGAAGCCACCGACCTCCAGGCCCTGTTCGCCGTCATGCGCGAACGCGGCGTCACCTCGGTCGCCATGGAGGTCTCCAGCCACGCGCTGGTCCTCGGCCGCGTCGACGGCTGCGTCTTCGACGTCGCCGTCTTCAACAACCTCAGCCCGGAGCACATGGAGTTCCACTCCGGCATGGAGGACTACTACGCGGCCAAGGCCCAGTTGTTCACCCGCGCCCGCAGCAGACGCGGTGTGGTGAACCTCGACGACACCTACGGCCGCCGGCTCGCCGCCGAGGCCGAGATCCCCGTCGTCACCTTCTCCGCCGCCGGCGACCCGGCCGCCGACTGGCGCGCGCAGGACGTCCGGACCGGCCCGCTGGACTCCGAGTTCACGGCCGTCGGCCCCAACGGCGAGCGGATTCCGGCCCGTTCACCGCTGCCCGGCCCCTTCAACGTGGCCAACAGCCTCGCCGCGATCGTCGCCCTCGTCGAGGCCGGCGTCGACGCGCGGGCCGCCGCCGACGGGGTCGCCGCGGTGCCCGGGGTGCCGGGGCGGCTCGAGCGGGTCGACGCGGGGCAGCCGTACCTCGCCGTCGTCGACTACGCGCACAAGACGGACGCCGTCGAGTCGGTCCTCAAAGCGCTGCGGACCGTCACCAAAGGGCGGCTGCACGTCGTCCTCGGCTGCGGCGGCGACCGGGACGTCACCAAGCGGGCCCCGATGGGCGCCGCCGCCGCCCGGCTCGCCGACACCGCCGTACTGACCTCCGACAACCCCCGCTCCGAAGCCCCCCTCGCGATCCTCGCGGCGCTGCTCGGCGGGGCCGTCTCGGTCCCCGCCGGCGAGCGCGGCGAGGTGCTCCTGATGGCCGACCGGGCCGCCGCGATCGAGGCCGCCGTGGCCCGCGCGCACGCCGGGGACACCGTCCTGGTCGCGGGCAAGGGCCACGAGCAGGGCCAGGACATCGCCGGGGTGGTCCGGCCCTTCGACGACCGCCAAGTGCTTCGCGAAGCTATCCAGAAGACCCAGGGATGAACTTGTGATCGCCCTCTCCCTCGCCGAGATCGCAGCAGCCGTCGGCGGGCAGACCCACGCCATACCGGACACGTCCGTGCAGGTCACGGGACCCGTCGTCCGTGACTCCCGGGAGGCGGGGCCCGGCAGCCTCTTCGTCGCCTTCGCCGGCGAGCGCGCCGACGGCCACGACTTCGCCGAGCAGGTGGTCGCCGCGGGAGCGGTGGCGGTCCTCGCCGCGCGGCCCGTGGGGGTGCCCGCGATCGTCGTGGACGACGTCCAGACCGCGCTGGGCGCCCTCGCCCGCCATGTCGTGCGCAAGCTCGGCGCGACCCTCGTCGCCCTCACCGGATCGGCCGGCAAGACCAGCACCAAGGACCTCATCGCGCAGGTGCTCGGGAGCAAAGCGCCGACCGTCTACACACCGGGCTCGCTCAACAACGAGATCGGGCTGCCGCTGACCGCGCTGAGCGCCACCGAGGAGACGAGGTACCTCGTCCTGGAGATGGGCGCGCGCGGCATCGGTCACATCCGCTACCTCGCCGGTCTCACGCCTCCTCAGATCGGCCTCGTCCTCAACGTCGGCACCGCCCACATCGGCGAGTTCGGCGGCCGGGAACAGATCGCACAGGCAAAGGGCGAACTCGTCGAGGCACTTCCCCCGGAGGGCGCGGCGATCCTCAACGCCGACGACCCATTGGTACGGGCCATGGCCTCCCGTACGAAGGCGAAGGTGCTCTTTTTCGGCGAGAGCGACGAAGCGGACGTGACGGCCGAGAACGTGCGACTCACGGACAGCGGACAGCCCCGCTTCAGGCTCCGCACACCCTCCGGTGCAAGCGACGTGACCATGCGCCTGTACGGTGAGCACCACGTGTCGAACGCGCTCGCCGCCGCCGCCGTCGCCCATGAGCTGGGCATGTCCGCAAGTGAGATCGCCACCGCGCTCTCCGCCGCGGGCTCCCTCTCCCGCTGGCGGATGGAGGTCACCGAGCGCCCGGACGGCGTGACGATCGTCAACGACGCCTACAACGCGAACCCCGAGTCCATGCGAGCCGCTCTGCGCGCGCTGGTGGCCATGGGCAAGGGGGGACGGCGGACCTGGGCGGTGCTCGGCCAGATGGCCGAACTCGGGGACGAGGCGCTCGCCGAGCACGACGCGGTCGGACGGCTCGCCGTCCGGCTCAATGTCGGCAAGCTCGTCGCGGTCGGGGGCAGGGAAGCCGCCTGGCTGCGACTGGGCGCATATAACGAGGGTTCGTGGGGTGAGGAGTCGGTGCACGTGTCCGACGCACAGGCGGCGGTCGACCTGTTGCGCAGCGAGTTGCGCGCGGGAGACGTCGTCCTCGTGAAGGCGTCCCGTTCGGTCGGCCTGGAGAGGGTCGCCTCGGCGCTCCTCGGCGAGGGCGAGGTAGCCGCCCGATGATGAAGCAGATCCTGTTCGCAGGCGTCATTGGTCTGTTCCTGAGCCTGCTCGGCACCCCGCTGCTGATCAAGCTGCTGGCCCGCAAGGGCTACGGGCAGTACATCCGCGACGACGGCCCGCGCGAGCACGCCAGCAAGCGCGGTACGCCGACGATGGGCGGTATCGCCTTCATCTTCGCGACGGTCGCCGCCTACTTCCTGTCCAAGCTCATCACCGGCAAGCCGCCGACGTACTCGGGCCTGCTGGTGCTCGGCCTGATGTGCGGCATGGGCCTGGTCGGGTTCCTGGACGACTACATCAAGATCGTCAAGCGGCGTTCGCTGGGCCTGCGGGCCAAGGCGAAGATGGCCGGCCAGCTGATCGTCGGCATCGCCTTCGCGGTGCTGTCCCTCCAGTTCGCCGACAACCGGGGCAACACCCCGGCGTCCACGAAGCTGTCGTTCATCACGGACTTCGGCTGGACGATCGGCCCGGTGCTGTTCGTCGTCTGGGCGCTGTTCATGATCCTGGCGATGTCCAACGGCGTGAACCTGACGGACGGTCTGGACGGCCTGGCCACCGGCGCCTCGGTGCTGGTCTTCGGCGCGTACACGTTCATCGGCGTGTGGCAGTACCAGGAGTCCTGCGCCAACGGCGAGACGCTGACCAACCCCAACGCCTGCTACGAGGTGCGCGATCCGCTCGACCTCGCGGTCGTGTCCGCCGCCCTGATGGGTGCCTGCCTGGGCTTCCTGTGGTGGAACACCTCGCCGGCGAAGGTCTTCATGGGCGACACCGGCTCGCTGGCGCTCGGCGGTGTCCTCACCGGCCTCGCGATCTGCTCGCGCACCGAACTGCTGGTCGCCATCATGGGCGGTCTGTTCGTCCTCATCACCATGTCGGTGGTCATCCAGGTCGGCTCGTTCCGGCTGACCGGCAAGCGCGTCTTCCGGATGGCGCCACTCCAGCACCACTTCGAACTCAAGGGCTGGTCCGAGGTCTTGATCGTGGTCCGCTTCTGGATCATCCAGGGCATCTGCGTGATCGTCGGACTGGGCCTCTTCTACGCGGGATGGGCAGCGGACAAGTGACCGACTGGCAGGGCAGGCATGTCGTCGTCGCCGGACTCGGCGTCTCGGGCGTCCCGGCGGCCAAGGCGCTGCGCGAACTCGGCGCGGCCGTCACGGTCGTGAACGACGGGGACGACGCCCGCGCGCAGACGCAGGCGGCGCAGCTGCGCGAACTGGGCGTCACCGTCCGCCTCGGCGACGGCGCTTCCCTGCCCGACGGCACCGACCTCGTCGTCACCGCCCCCGGCTGGCAGCCCGACAAGCCCCTGTTCACGGCGGCCCGCGCGGCCGGGGTGGAGATCTGGGGCGACGTCGAACTGGCCTGGCGGCTGCGCGGCCCCGACGCGCCCCCCTGGCTCTGCGTCACCGGCACCAACGGCAAGACGACGACCACCCAGATGCTGGCGTCCATCCTGAGGGCGGCGGGCCTGCGCACGGCCGCCGTCGGCAACATCGGCGTCTCCCTCCTGGACGCGGTGAACGGCGCCTACGACGTCCTCGCCGTCGAACTCTCCAGCTACCAGCTGCACTGGGCGCCTTCCCTGCGCGCCCACTCCGCGGCCGTCTTGAACCTCGCCCCGGACCACCTCGACTGGCACGGCTCGATGGAGGCGTACGCCGCCGACAAGGGCCGTATCTACGAGGGGAACCAGGTCGCCTGCGTGTACAACGCGGCCGACCAGGCGACCGAGGACCTGGTGCGGGCGGCGGACGTCGAGGAGGGGTGCCGGGCGATCGGCTTCACCCTCGGCACCCCCGGACCCTCCCAACTCGGCGTCGTGGACGGCATCCTGGTCGACCGGGCGTTCGTGGAGAACCGGCGGCAGAACGCGCAGGAGCTGGCCGAGGTCGCGGACGTGAACCCGCCGGTGCCGCACAACATCGCCAACGCCCTCGCGGCGGCGGCCCTCGCGCGGGCCTTCGGGGTCCCGTCGCAGGCCGTGCGCGACGGCCTGCGGGCCTTCACCCCGGACGCCCACCGCATCGCCCATGTGGCCGACGTCGACGGCGTCTCCTACGTGGACGACTCCAAGGCGACCAACACCCATGCCGCCGCCGCCTCGTTGGCGTCGTACGCGTCGGTCGTGTGGCTCGCCGGCGGGCTCGCCAAGGGGGCCGCCTTCGACGAACTCGTCGCCGGATCGGCCAAGCGGCTCAAGGGTGTTGTGCTGTTCGGCGCCGACCGGGCGCTCATCCGGGAGGCCTTGGCGCGACACGCCCCGGAAGTACCCGTCGTGGACCTCGACCGGACCGACACTGGGGCGATGCTCCAGGCGGTGCGCGAGGCCCGGCAGCTCGCCTCCGAGGGCGACACGGTGCTCCTCGCCCCGGCCTGTGCCTCCATGGACATGTTCACCAACTACAACCAGCGCGGCGACGCGTTCGCGGAGGCCGTCCGCGGACTCGGCGGCTGACCGGGCCGCCGCCGGGCGACTCGGGAGGGACACGTGGGACCGTCGAGGACCAGCCCCGGAGCACACGATGCCCGGTAGCCGCACCGGGCGCCCGCCCGTCCAGCGGTCCGTCAGGCGGATCACCGTACGCACCCCCGGCGGCGGCCGGGACAACCCCTTCGTACGGCTCTACACGCGCGCCCAGAAGGCCTGGGACCGGCCGCTGACCGCCTACTACCTGATCCTGGGCGGCAGTCTGCTGATCATCGTGCTGGGGCTCGTGATGGTCTACTCGGCCTCGCAGATCACCGCGCTCCAGAAGTCGCTGCCGGGGAGCTTCTTCTTCCGCAAGCAGTTCCTGGCCGCCTCCATCGGCGCGCTGCTGCTGCTCGCGGCCTCCCGGATGCCGGTGAAGCTGCACCGGGCGCTGGCGTATCCGCTGCTGGCGGGCGCGGTGTTCATGATGGCGCTGGTGCAGGTGCCGGGGATAGGGAAGACCGTCAACGGCAACCAGAACTGGATCGCGCTCGGCGGCTCCTTCCAGATCCAGCCCAGCGAGTTCGGCAAGCTCGCGCTCGTCCTGTGGGGCGCCGACCTGCTGGCCCGAAAGCAGGACAAGAAGCTGCTGGCCCAGTGGAAGCACATGCTGGTGCCGCTGGTGCCGGTCACCTTCCTGCTGCTCGGGCTGATCATGCTGGGCGGCGACATGGGCACGGCGATGATCCTCACGGCCGTGCTGTTCGGGCTGCTGTGGCTGGCCGGGGCGCCCACGCGGATGTTCGCCGGGGTGCTGTCGGTGGCCACCGTGATCGGGGTGATCCTGGTACGGACCAGCCCCAACCGGATGGCCCGCCTCCAGTGCATCGGCGCCACCGACCCCAAGTCGGGCCCGGTCGACTGCTGGCAGGCCGTGCACGGGATCTACGCGCTGGCCTCCGGCGGGATCTTCGGCTCCGGACTCGGTGCGAGTGTGGAGAAATGGGGCCAACTCCCCGAAGCGCACACCGACTTCATCTTCGCCGTCACCGGTGAGGAACTGGGCCTCGCGGGGACTCTGTCGGTCCTCGCCCTCTTCGCGGCTCTAGGCTATGCGGGTATCCGCGTGGCCGGTCGCACGGAGGACCCCTTCGTGAGGTATGCCGCGGGAGGCGTGACCACCTGGATCATGGCCCAGGCCGTGATCAACATCGGTGCGGTGCTCGGCCTGCTGCCGATCGCCGGTGTCCCGCTCCCGCTGTTCTCCTACGGGGGTTCCGCCCTGCTGCCGACCATGTTCGCCATCGGGCTCATGATCGCCTTCGCGCGCGACGAGCCCGCCGCACGGGCGGCGCTGGCGATGCGGCAACCCCGCTTTGGTAGAAAACGGGGCGGGAGTCCCCGGGAACCCCGGAGACGGAACACGATGAGACGGCGGGCGCCAGCGGCGCGGCCGTCCGGAGAGCGGTGAATTTCGGTGCATGTCGTACTCGCAGGCGGAGGGACCGCCGGCCACATCGAGCCCGCGCTCGCCCTCGCGGACGCCCTGCGCAGGCAGGACCCGTCCGTGGGCATCACGGCCCTGGGCACGGAGCGCGGCCTGGAGACCACGCTCGTCCCGCAGCGGGGCTACGAGCTGGCGCTGATCCCGGCCGTCCCGCTGCCCCGCAAGCCCACCCCCGAGCTGATCACCGTCCCGGGCCGGCTGCGCGGCACCATCAAGGCGACCGAGCAGATCCTGGAGCGCACCAAGGCGGACTGTGTGGTCGGCTTCGGCGGCTACGTCGCCCTGCCCGGCTACCTCGCGGCCAAGCGCCTCGGCGTGCCGATCGTCATCCACGAGGCCAACGCCCGCCCCGGCCTGGCCAACAAGATCGGCTCCCGCTACGCCGCCCAGGTCGCCGTCTCCACGCCCGACAGCAAGCTGCGGGACGCCCGCTACATCGGCATCCCGCTGCGCCGCTCCATCGCCACCCTGGACCGCGCCGCGGCCCGCCCGGAGGCGCGCGCGCTGTTCGGCCTCGACCCCAACCTGCCGACCCTGCTGGTCTCCGGCGGCTCCCAGGGCGCCCGCCGGCTCAACGAGGTCGTCCAGCAGGTCGCCCCCTGGCTCCAGCAGGCCGGCATCCAGATCCTGCACGCGGTCGGCCCGAAGAACGAACTCCCGCACGTCCAGCAGATGCCGGGCATGCCCCCCTACATCCCGGTGAGTTACCTCGACCGGATGGACCTCGCCTACGCCGCCGCCGACATGATGCTGTGCCGCGCGGGCGCGATGACCGTCGCCGAACTCTCGGCCGTCGGCCTGCCGGCCGCGTACGTCCCGCTGCCCATCGGCAACGGCGAACAGCGCCTGAACGCCCAGCCGGTGGTCAAGGCCGGCGGCGGACTCCTCGTCGACGACGCCGAACTGACCCCGGAGTGGGTGCGCGGCACCGTCCTGCCGGTCCTCGCCGACCCGCACCGCCTGTACGAGATGTCCCGCGCGGCAAGCGAGTTCGGCCGCCGCGACGCCGACGAACTGCTCGTGCGCATGGTGTACGAGGCGATCGCCGCGCGCCGCTGATCACTTCGGGCCCCGGAGTCCCCTTAGGGTGCTGGCGAACCCAGATACGACGAAGGGCAGGGCAGCGTGGCCGGAGGACCCGGTACCGCCGAGCGCGGTACGCGTCAGCAGGGGTCTTCCGGCCCGCCCCTCCTCGCCCGCCTGGGCCCGCGCAGACTCCGCCTGGCGATCGCCGTGGCCCTGGCCGCAGTCGCTCTGGCGGGCGGCGGCATCTGGGTGCTGTACGGCTCCTCGTGGCTGCGCGTGGAGCGGGCCACGGTCTCCGGTACGGACGTCCTGACGCCCGCCGAGGTCCTCGCCGCCGCCCAAGTCCCGCTCGGGCAGCCGCTGGTGTCCGTCGACACCGACGCCATCGAGGCCCGTTTGCGCCGTCAGCTGCCGCGGATCGCCGACGTGGACGTGGTCCGCTCGTGGCCGCACGGAATCGGCCTGAAAGTGACCGAGCGAACTCCCGTGCTGCTGCTGCGCAAAGGCGGCGCCTTCACCGAAGTCGACGGCGGGGGAGTGAAGTTCGCGACGGTCACCGCCGCCCCCAAGGGCGTCCCCCTGCTGGAGTTGTCCCTTTCGCCCACCGGTTCGACCACCGCGAGCCTGCGCCGCTTCGGCGAGGACCGTCTGGTGCGCGAGGCGGTGCGCACGGCGGGCGACCTCCCGGCGACGGTCCGTCAGTCCACCCGCACCGTCAAAGTACGTTCGTACGACGATATTTCGCTGGACCTGACGGACGGCCGGACCGTCTCCTGGGGCAGTTCGGAGCAGGGAGTTGTGAAGGCCCGTGCGCTCAGCGCACTCCTGAAAGCGGCTTCAGGCGCCCGGCACTTCGACGTCAGCGTCCCCACCGCCCCTGCCTCGGCGCCGAGTTGACGCACATCAGTGCAGGCCAGCACCCTGGTTGGGCAGCGACATGGCTGATCACATAGGGTGAAAAGAAAAACGGGAGGTTCGGCGTGTTCGTTGAACGGCCGCCACTTGTCGACTTAGTGTCCTGTTCAGAAGACTTCAAGGAACAGGCACACTGGTAACCCTAAACTTCAGGGTTAGGGTTCGGGTCGGCGCTACGGACCGTCCCATTCGGCATCCGCCGTCGCGGCACAGACAACTGGGCTCGACGGCAACGTAATTCGAGGCGAGAGGCCTTCGACGTGGCAGCACCGCAGAACTACCTCGCAGTCATCAAGGTCATCGGTGTCGGCGGCGGTGGTGTCAATGCCATCAACCGGATGATCGAAGTCGGTCTCAAGGGCGTCGAGTTCATCGCCATCAACACGGACGCGCAGGCGCTGTTGATGAGCGACGCCGATGTCAAGCTCGACGTCGGCCGCGAACTCACCCGCGGACTCGGCGCCGGCGCCAACCCGGCCGTCGGCCGCAAGGCCGCCGAGGACCACCGCGAGGAGATCGAGGAGGTCCTCAAGGGGGCCGACATGGTCTTCGTGACGGCCGGCGAGGGCGGCGGCACCGGCACCGGCGGCGCACCCGTCGTCGCCAACATCGCCCGCTCCCTGGGCGCCCTCACCATCGGCGTGGTCACCCGCCCGTTCACCTTCGAGGGCCGGCGCCGCGCCAACCAGGCCGAGGACGGCATCGCGGAGCTGCGCGAAGAGGTCGACACCCTCATCGTCATCCCCAACGACCGGCTGCTGTCCATCTCGGACCGCCAGGTCTCCGTCCTCGACGCCTTCAAGTCGGCCGACCAGGTCCTGCTCTCCGGCGTCCAGGGCATCACCGACCTCATCACCACCCCGGGTCTCATCAACCTCGACTTCGCCGACGTCAAGTCCGTGATGTCCGAGGCCGGTTCGGCCCTCATGGGGATCGGCTCGGCCCGCGGCGACGACCGCGCGGTGGCCGCCGCCGAGATGGCCATCTCCTCCCCGCTGCTCGAAGCCTCCATCGACGGCGCCCGCGGCGTCCTGCTCTCCATCTCCGGCGGCTCCGACCTCGGCCTGTTCGAGATCAACGAGGCCGCCCAGCTGGTCTCCGAGGCCGCCCACCCCGAGGCCAACATCATCTTCGGCGCCGTCATCGACGACGCGCTCGGCGACGAGGTCCGCGTCACCGTCATCGCCGCCGGCTTCGACGGGGGCCAGCCCCCCGCCCGCCGCGACAACGTGATCGGCTCCGCCACCCGCCGCGAGGAGCCCGCCCCGGTCCAGCGGCCCGAGTCCCGCCCGTCCTTCGGCTCGCTCGGCAGCGTCACGCCGAAGGAGGACTCGGCGCCCCACCCGGAGCCGGTCAACGAGACCCCGCTGAGCCCGCCGGTCCCGCCGTCGCGGACCTACTCCGACAGCGCCGCCGAAGAGCTGGACGTACCGGACTTCCTGAAGTGATAGGACAGCGCGAGAGCGTGCGCGGCGCGCACTTCGCCTTCACCGACCGGTGGGGCGGGGTGAGCGCCGCTCCGTATGAGGAGCTCAACCTCGGCGGCGCGGTCGGCGACGACCCGGACGCCGTGCTCAAGAACCGTGAACTGGCCGCCCGGGAGCTCGGGTTGGACCCGGCCGAAGTGGCCTGGATGAACCAGGTCCACGGCGCCGAGGTGGCGGTCGTCATGGAGGCGTGGGGCGGCCGGCCCGTGCCGGAGGTCGACGCGCTCGTCACCACCCGGCGCGGGTTCGCGCTCGCCGTCCTCACCGCCGACTGCGTCCCCGTCCTCCTCGCCGACCCGGTCGCCCAAGTCGTGGCCGCCGCCCACGCGGGCCGGCCGGGCATGGCCGCCAGGGTCGTCCCCGCCGCCGTGCGCGCGATGACGGACCTCGGCGCCGACCCCGCCCGCATCGTCGCCCGCACCGGCCCCTCGGTCTGCGGCCGTTGCTACGAAGTCCCCGCCGCACTGCGGGAGCAGGTCGCCGCCGTCGAACCGGCGGCGTACGCCGAGACCAGCTGGGGCACTCCCGCCGTCGACGTCGCCGCCGGAGTGCACGCGCAGCTCGACGCGCTCGGGGTGCGCGACCGGGAGCACTCCCCGGTGTGCACGCTGGAGTCGCACGACCACTTCTCATACCGCCGCGACCGCTCCACCGGGCGACTCGCGGGATATGTCTGGCTGGACTGATGGGGCATGACGGACCGTAAGGACGAACTCGCCGAGAACCTGGCGAGGGTGCAGGAGCGCATCGCCCGCGCGTGCGCGGACGCGGGGCGCGCACAAGACGACGTGACCCTGATCGTCGTCACCAAGACCTATCCCGCGAGCGATGTGCGGATCCTGTCGGAACTCGGTGTGCGTCATGTCGCCGAGAACAAGGACCAGGACGCCGCGCCCAAGGCCGCCGCATGCGCGGACCTCCCGCTGAGCTGGCACTTCGTCGGGCAGTTGCAGACCAACAAGGCGCGCTCGGTGGCCGGTTACGCGGACTGCGTGCAGTCCGTCGACCGGGACCGGCTCGTCGGCTCGCTCTCCAAAGAGGCCGTCAGGGCCGGGCGTGAACTGGGGTGTCTGATCCAGGTCGCGCTCGACGCCGGGGCGGACGGGCGGGGGGAGCGCGGCGGGGTCGCGCCGGGCGGGATCGAGGAGTTGGCCGGCCTCGTCGCCGGCTCGCCGGGGCTGCGGCTCGACGGACTGATGACCGTCGCCCCGCTGAGCGGGGAGTACGCGGGGCGCGAACGTGCCGCGTTCGGGCGGTTGATGGATTTGTCGACCCACCTGCGCCGAGCCCATCCGGCTGCGAACATGGTGTCAGCAGGGATGAGCGCGGACCTTGAGCAGGCCGTTGCTGCCGGGGCGACACATGTGCGCGTCGGGAGCGCGGTACTCGGAGTCCGTCCCAGGCTCGGGTAACGTCGCCAGGAAGTCGGACCACAGCAGAAAATATGGTCATTACCCGCCACGAGGCGGACACAAGGGCCACGTGGATCGCAGGACTTGGCAGTCGTCAGCCGATCCACCACAGAGCGGAGGACTCAGAGCATGGCCGGCGCGATGCGCAAGATGGCGGTCTACCTCGGCCTCGTGGAGGACGATGGGTACGACGGCCGGGGCTTCGACCCCGACGACGACTTCGAACCCGAACTGGACGAACCCGAG
Organism: Streptomyces sp. AMJ-169; assembly: GCF_055597585.1. Taxonomy (NCBI): domain Bacteria; kingdom Bacillati; phylum Actinomycetota; class Actinomycetes; order Kitasatosporales; family Streptomycetaceae; genus Streptomyces; species Streptomyces sp. AMJ-169. The sequence continues at coordinate 322,423 of NZ_JBVLTJ010000006.1, read as the reverse complement.
CGCGACCACCGGCGCCATGAACCGGCGCATCAGTCGCACAACGCACATCAGTCCCAAAGGGACGAAGAAGTGCGAATCGTCCAACCCCCCGCGCCCCGCGAACCGGTGGCGCGGGCGGTCTCGTCCGCGGTGGATTCCGGGCGCCCCGCGCGCATCGCGCCCGTGTCATCCATCACACAAGAACGCCAGTCCCTGGAGAAGAGCGCACCGGTGATCATGCCCAAGGTCGTGTCCGAACGAGAGCCTTACCGGATCACGACACTTCACCCGCGGACCTACAACGAGGCCCGTACCATCGGGGAACACTTCCGTGAGGGCACTCCGGTGATCATGAATCTGACTGAGATGGACGACACAGATGCGAAGCGACTTGTCGACTTTGCGGCCGGTTTGGTGTTTGGTCTTCACGGCAGCATCGAGCGGGTGACCCAGAAGGTGTTCCTGTTGTCTCCTGCTAACGTCGATGTCACGGCGGAGGACAAGGCCCGCATCGCAGAAGGCGGGTTCTTCAACCAGAGCTGAGACGCAGCGTCGGAAAAAGCAGTACAACAGGGCTCGAACTGGAGCAGGGGAGAGGGAAGCACCGAACATGGGCGTGGTTCTGAACATCATCTACATCGCGCTGATGGTCTTCCTCATCGTGCTCATCTTCCGACTGGTCATGGACTACGTCTTCCAGTTCGCCCGCTCATGGCAGCCCGGCAAGGCGATGGTGGTCGTTCTGGAGGCCACCTACACTGTCACCGATCCACCGCTCAAGCTTCTTCGGCGATTCATCCCGCCGTTGCGTCTCGGGGGCGTGGCGCTCGACCTGTCCTTCTTCGTACTGATGATCATCGTCTACATCCTGATCTCGATCGTGATCCGGCTGTGAACGATGTGACCGACCGTCTTGCCGATTGCCGAAGACTACGTTGAGGTGAAGAGATGCCGTTGACCCCCGAGGACGTGCGGAACAAGCAGTTCACGACCGTCCGCCTCCGAGAAGGCTATGACGAGGACGAGGTCGATGCCTTCCTCGACGAGGTCGAAGCCGAACTGACGCGTCTGCTGCGGGAGAACGAGGACCTGCGCGCCAAGCTGGCCGCGGCCACGCGCGCCGCCGCGCAGAACCAGCAGAACATGCGCAAGCCCCCGGAGCAGGAGGCCCCGCAGCAGCAGGGCATGCCGCCCCAGCAGCAACAGCAGCAGGGGATGCCGCCCCAGCAGCAGGGCATGCAGCAGCCCGGGATGCCCCAGCAGGGGATGCCCGGCCAGGGCATGCCGCAGCAGGGAATGCCCCAGCAGGGGATGCCGCCGCAGGGCATGCGAGGTCCCGGCGCCCCGGTCCCCGCAGGGATATCGGGCCCGCCGCAGCAGCAGATGGGCGGCCCCATGGGCGGCCCGCCCCAGCTGCCGAGCGGTGCCCCGCAGCTTCCGGCAGGCCCCGGCGGACAGGGCCCCCAGGGTCCCGGTCCGATGGGCCAAGGCCCCATGGGCCAGGGTCCGATGGGCCAAGGCTCGATGGGCCAGGGTCCGATGGGCAACCCGATGGGCGGTCAGCTCGGTGGCCAGCCCCCCATGCAGCAGCAGATGGCCCCGATGGGCGGCCCCATGGGCAACCCCATGGGCGGCCCCGGTCAGGGCCCCGGCGGCGACAGCGCCGCGCGCGTCCTCTCGCTGGCCCAGCAGACCGCCGACCAGGCGATCGCCGAGGCCCGCTCCGAAGCCAACAAGATCGTCGGCGAGGCCCGTTCGCGCGCCGAGGGCCTGGAGCGCGACGCCCGCGCCAAGGCCGACGCCCTGGAGCGGGACGCGCAGGAGAAGCACCGCGTCGCCATGGGCTCCCTGGAGTCCGCGCGCGCCACGCTGGAGCGCAAGGTCGAGGACCTGCGCGGCTTCGAACGCGAGTACCGCACCCGCCTGAAGTCCTACCTGGAGTCCCAGCTGCGCCAGTTGGAGACCCAGGCCGACGACTCCCTCGCCCCGCCGCGCACCCCCGCGACGGCCTCCCTGCCGCCGTCCCCGGCGCCCTCCATGGCCCCGGCCGGCGCGAGCGCCCCGTCCTACGGCGCCGGCGGCCCCGGTATGGGCGGTATGGGCGGCTCCGGAATGGGCGGTTCGGGCATGGGCGGCTCCGGTATGGGCGCGCCGAGCCCCGCGGGCCCGTCCTACGGCGGCCAGCAGCAGATGTCCCCCGCCATGACCCAGCCCATGGCTCCGGTCCGCCCTCAGGGCCCCTCCCCGATGGGTCAGGCGCCCTCTCCGATGCGCGGCTTCCTCATCGACGAGGACGACAACTGACGGCCCACAAAAGCCTCTACGGCACGTAGTACGCCGCAGACGCCGACAGCGTTCAGGGCGCGGCCCCGGATTCGTCCGGGGCCGCGCCCTTTTTACGCGAATTGGCGGGGAGTTGCTCCGCGGGCGTACGGCAAAGGCCCGGCTCCCTGAGCGGGAAGCCAGGCCTTCGGCGTTCGTACGGGTTATGCCTTGCGCAGGCGGAACGTCAGGCTCAGGCCCTCGTCCGTGAACGGCTCGCCGTAGCCGTCGCCGGCCGCTCCCTCGGCGAAGTCGGTCGCCAGGACCTCGTCCGCGATCAGGCCGCTGTGCCCGGTGAGGGCGGCGGTGACCGCCGGGTCCGCCGACTCCCAGCGCAGGGCGATGCGGTCGGCGACGTCGAGGCCGCTGTTCTTGCGGGCCTCCTGGATCAGGCGGATCGCGTCACGGGCGAGGCCCGCGCGGCGCAGCTCCTCGGTGATCTCCAGGTCGAGGGCGACCGTCGCACCCGAGTCGGAGGCCACCGACCAGCCCTCGCGCGGGGTTTCGGTGATGATGACCTCGTCCGGGGCGAGCGTGACCGTCTCGCCGTCGACCTCCACCGACGCCGTGCCCTCGCGCAGCGCCAGCGACAGCGCGGCGGCGTCCGCGTCCGCGACGGCCTTCGCGACCTCCTGGACGCGCTTGCCGAACCGCTTGCCCAGCGCGCGGAAATTGGCCTTCGCCGTGGTGTCGACGAGGCTGCCGCCGACCTCGGACAGCGACGCCAGCGCCTCGACGTTCAGCTCCTCCGTGATCTGCCCGTGCAGCTCACGGTCGAGCGCGTCGAAACCGGCCGCCGCGATCAGCGCCCGGCGCAGCGGCTGACGGGTCTTCACCCCCGACTCCGCGCGCGTGGCCCGGCCCAGCTCGACCAGCCGGCGGACCAGGACCATCTGCTGCGACAGCTCCGGGTCGATCGCCGCCAGGTCCGCCTCCGGCCACGCCGACAGGTGCACCGACTCCGGGGCGTCCGCGCTCACCGGCACGATCAGGTCCTGCCAGACCCGCTCGGTGATGAACGGCGTCAGCGGGGCCATCAGCTTCGTGACCGTCTCGACGACCTCGTGCAGCGTGCGCAGCGCCGCCTTGTCGCCCTGCCAGAAGCGGCGCCGGGAGCGGCGTACGTACCAGTTGGACAGGTCGTCGACGAACGCCGACAGGAGTTTGCCGGCGCGCTGGGTGTCGTAGGCCTCCAGGGCCTGGGTCACCTGGTCGGTCGTCGCGTGGAGTTCGGACAGCAGCCAGCGGTCCAGGACCGGGCGGTCGGCCGGGGACGGGTCCGCCGCCGACGGGGACCAGCCGGACGTACGGGCGTACAGGGCCTGGAAGGCGACCGTGTTCCAGTACGTCAGGAGGGTCTTGCGGACGACCTCCTGGATCGTGCCGTGGCCCACCCGGCGCGCGGCCCAGGGGGAGCCGCCGGCCGCCATGAACCAGCGGACCGCGTCGGCGCCGTGCTGGTCCATCAGCGGGATCGGCTGGAGGATGTTGCCCAGGTGCTTGGACATCTTGCGGCCGTCCTCGGCCAGGATGTGGCCCAGGCAGACGACGTTCTCGTAGCTCGACCTGTCGAAGACCAGCGTGCCGACCGCCATCAGCGTGTAGAACCAGCCGCGGGTCTGGTCGATCGCCTCGGAGATGAACTGCGCCGGGTAGCGGGACTCGAAGAGTTCCTTGTTCTTGTACGGGTAGCCCCACTGCGCGAACGGCATCGAACCCGAGTCGTACCAGGCGTCGATGACCTCAGGGACGCGCGTCGCGGTCTTCGCGCACTGCGGGCAGGCGAAGGTGACGTCGTCGATGAACGGGCGGTGCGGGTCCAGGGACGACTGGTCGGTGCCGGTCAGCCCGGTCAGCTCCGCGCGGGAGCCGACGCAGGTCAGGTGGTTGTCCTCGCAGACCCAGATCGGCAGCGGGGTGCCCCAGTAGCGGTTGCGGGACAGCGCCCAGTCGATGTTGTTGGTGAGCCAGTCGCCGTAGCGGCCGTGCTTGACCGTGTCAGGGAACCAGTTGGTCTTCTCGTTCTCCTGGAGGAGGCGGTCCTTGACGGCCGTCGTGCGGATGTACCAAGAGGGCTGCGCGTAGTAGAGGAGCGCGGTGTGGCAGCGCCAGCAGTGCGGGTAGCTGTGCTCGTACGGGATGTGCCGGAAGAGGAGGCCGCGCTGCTGGAGGTCCTCGGTGAGCTTTTCGTCCGCCTTCTTGAAGAAGACCCCGCCGACCATGGGCACGTCCTCGGCGAACGTGCCGTCCGGGCGGACCGGGTTCACGACCGGGAGGCCGTAGGAGCGGCAGACCTTGAGGTCGTCCTCACCGAAGGCGGGCGCCTGGTGGACGAGGCCGGTGCCGTCCTCGGTGGTGACGTAGTCGGCGTTGACGACGAAATGTGCCTCGGCCGGGAACTCGACGAGCTCGAACGGACGTTGATACGACCAGCGCTCCATCTCGGCGCCGGTGAAGGTCTGGCCCGTGGTCTCCCAGCCCTCGCCGAGCGCCTTGCCGACCAGCGGTTCGGCGACGACGAGCTTCTCCTCGCCGTCCGTCGCGACCACGTAGGTGACCTCGGGGTGCGCGGCCACGGCCGTGTTGGAGACCAGCGTCCAGGGGGTCGTCGTCCACACCAGGAGGGCGGCCTCGCCGGCCAGCGGACCGGAGGTGAGGGGGAAACGGACGTACACGGACGGGTCGACGACCGTCTCGTAGCCCTGGGCCAGCTCGTGGTCGGAGAGGCCCGTGCCGCAGCGGGGGCACCAGGGGGCGACGCGGTGGTCCTGGACCAGCAGGCCCTTGTCGAAGATCTCCTTCAGCGACCACCAGACGGACTCGATGTACTCGGGGTCCATCGTGACGTACGCGTCGTCCAGGTCGACCCAGTAGCCCATGCGGGTCGTCAGCTCGGAGAACGCGTCCGTGTGGCGCAGCACCGACGCGCGGCACTTCGCGTTGAACTCCGCGATGCCGTACGCCTCGATGTCCTTCTTGCCGGAGAAGCCCAGCTCTTTCTCCACGGCCAGCTCGACCGGGAGGCCGTGGCAGTCCCAGCCGGCCTTGCGGCCGACGTGGTAGCCGCGCATCGTGCGGAACCGGGGGAAGACGTCCTTGAAGACGCGGGCCTCGATGTGGTGGGCGCCGGGCATGCCGTTGGCGGTGGGCGGGCCCTCGTAGAACACCCACTCCGGGCGGCCCTCGGACTGCTCCAGGGACTTGGCGAAGATCTTCTGCTCACGCCAGAAGTCGAGCACTGTGTGCTCCAGCGCGGGCAGGTCGACCTGGGCGGGGACCTGGCGGTACGTCGGCTCTGTCATCTCCGAGCTTCCTCCAACGGACTTGCTGCCTTCCGTCGGAGGGACGAGAGCCGTTTCGCTCCCGCGGTACCACCCTCCTTGGCCCACCGGTCTGCCGGTCGGCCCCCTCATTGGGGTCGCGAAACCGGGTCTACTCGCCTCTCGGCTTTCTTCCGGCGGCTCCGGGGTGATCTTCGCGTCGCGCTCGCCCCCGGGCTTCCACCGTCCCCAGGTCGCTCTCGGCCGCTCTCGGCGCTACTCGTCCCCATCATCGCTTCTCGCTGCGGCCAGTGTACGGCGCGGGGCGGACATCGGCCGACCGGGTTTACGGGGGCCGGGCGCCGGGTGACGGGCGCGGGGTTCGTCCTGTTGCCATGCGGCTTGAGGCGATTTATCGTCCCAGAACGATTTACGTGCAAGATCACCATATGTGAGGTGTCTCGGCCATGGTGGCGAAGAAGAGCGCGGCTGGAAAGGACGCCGAGGGGAAAACTCAGACGGGGGTGGCGGGCGGGGCGAAGAAGGGGGCCGCCAAGAAGGCGGCTTCCAAGGGTGCTGCGCGCAAGAAGGCTGTGGCGGGTCGGACGGGAGGTACGGCGGTGGTCGGGAAGGTCGGGAAGGTCGGGAAGGGGAGCGCCGGGGCGGCTACGGCGGCCAAGGGGGTGCCCAAGGCGCGGGTCGGGGCCGGGGAGCTGGCCGTGCGGGCCGGGGAGGATCCCTGGACGGACGAGGAGGTCGCCGAGGCGCGGGCCGAGCTGATGGGGGAGGTGCTGCGGCTGGGCGGGGAGATCAGTTCGTCGGAGGCGTCGCTTGCCGGACTGATGCGGGATTCCGGGGACGGGGCGGGGGACGACGAGGCGGACACCGGGACGAAGAACATCACTCGGGAGCATGAGATGGCGTTGACCGCGAACGCGCGGGAGATGCTGTCGCAGACCGAGCGGGCGCTCGGGCGGCTGGATGCCGGGACGTATGGGCTGTGCGAGAACTGTGGGCAGGCCATTGGGAAGGCCCGGATGCAGGCGTTTCCTCGGGCGACGCTTTGTGTGGAGTGCAAGCAGCGGCAGGAGCGGCGGTACTGAGGGGGCTTCGCGCGGGTGGGTCGGCTTTCCGCGGGTGGGTGGGATGCCGGCCCTGCACGGGCCTTGTCCTCAGACGCCGGACGGGCCGGTGGTGGGCGGGCCTTGTTCTCGAACCCCGGCCCGGCTGGTGTGTGGCGTAGGCTCGTGTTCGGTCTTGTATCTAGGTTGAGGGACTTACGTGGCAGAGGCGGAGCAGGTCATCGAGACGCCGGAGCCTTCTGAGGCGGAGCAGCCGGCGCGTGGCAAGCGTCGTATCGCTGTGCTCTTTTTTGTTGCCTTGCTCGCTTACGCGCTTGATCTGGGGAGCAAGCTGCTCGTTGTCGCGAAGCTCGAGCATCATGGGTCCGTCGAGATCTTCGGGGACTGGCTGAAGCTGGACGCCATCCGCAACGCGGGCGCCGCGTTCGGGATGGGGGAGGCGTACACCGTCGTCTTCACCGTGATCGCCACCGGTGTGATCGTCGTCATCGCGCGGCTGGCCCGCAAGCTCTACAGCCTGCCCTGGGCCGTCGCCCTCGGGCTGCTGCTCGGCGGGGCGCTCGGGAACCTCACCGACCGGATCTTCCGGGCGCCCGGGATCTTCGAGGGCGCCGTCGTCGACTTCATCGCGCCCAAGCACTTCGCGGTGTTCAATCTCGCCGACTCCGCGATCGTCTGCGGCGGCATTCTGATCGTGCTGCTTTCGTTCAAGGGACTGGACCCGGACGGGACCGTCCACAAGGACTGACATACTCGACGGGTGAGCACGATTCCCGAGATCCGCACCCTGCCCGTGCCCGACGGCCTGGAGGGCGAGCGTGTCGACGCCGCCATCTCCCGGATGTTCGGCTTCTCCCGCACCAAGGCCGCCGAGCTGGCCGCCGCCGGGAAGGTGTCGGTGGACGGCTCGGTGGTCGGCAAGTCGGAGCGCGTGCACGGCGGCGCCTGGCTGGAGGTCGAGATGCCCCAGGCCCCCGCGCCGGTGCAGATCGTCGCCGAGCCGGTCGAGGGCATGGAGATCGTGTACGACGACGACGACGTCGTGGTCATCGTGAAGCCGGTCGGCGTCGCCGCCCACCCCTCCCCCGGCTGGACCGGGCCCACCGTCATCGGCGGGCTCGCCGCCGCCGGGTACCGCATCTCCACCTCCGGCGCCGCCGAGCGCCAGGGCATCGTGCACCGGCTCGACGTCGGCACGTCCGGTCTGATGACCGTCGCCAAGTCCGAGCGGGCGTACACCTCGCTGAAGCGGCAGTTCAAGGAGCGCGTCGTCGACAAGCGCTACCACACGCTGGTCCAGGGGCACCCGGACCCGACGAGCGGGACCATCGACGCGCCCATCGGCCGCCACCCGCAGCACGACTACAAGTGGGCCGTCACCGCCGAGGGCAAGCCCTCCGTCACCCACTACGACCTGATCGAGGCGTTCCGCTCGGCGTCCCTGCTGGACGTCAAGCTGGAGACGGGCCGCACCCACCAGATCCGCGTGCACATGTCCGCCCACCGCCACCCCTGCGTCGGCGACCTCACCTACGGCGCCGACCCCACCCTCGCCAAGCGGCTGCGCCTCACCCGCCAGTGGCTGCACGCCGTCCGCCTCGGCTTCGAGCACCCCGGCGACGGCGAGTGGGTCGAGTTCTCCAGCGACTACCCCGAAGACCTCCAGCGCGCCCTCGACCTGGTCCGCGAGGAGACCTACGGGTGAGCTTCGCCCTGCGCGCGGCCGACGGCCCCGCCGACCTCGAAGCCTGCTTCGCCGTCCGCAAAGAGGTCTTCGTCACGGAACAGGCCGTTCCCGAAGAGCTTGAGTACGACGCGTACGACGCCGGCGCGCTGCATGTGCTCGCCGTGCGTGAGGACGGGCTGCCGCTCGGGACCGGGCGGCTGCTGACCGGAGCTGACGGTGTCGGGACCCTCGGGCGGCTGGCCGTCGTCCGGGAGGCTCGCGGGCTCGGGGTCGGGGGCGCGCTCGTGCGGGCGCTGGAGGAGGGGGCCCGGGGGCTGGGGCTCGCGATCGTCGAGTTGCATGCGCAGACTCATGCGCTCGGGTTCTATGAACGGCTCGGTTACACGGCGTACGGGCCGGAGTTTCTGGAGGCAGGGATTCCGCATCAGTCCATGCGGCGTTCGCTTTGAGCCGTTGCCGGGCGTGCGAGGCTTGTTCTTGATCGCTTTTGTCTAGAACGCCGGAGCGCCTGCCGTGGATCAGTTGGCCCTGTTGTTCGTCCTGCTGCTCGGGGCCGTGGTGAGCGTTCCGATCGGGGACCGGTTCGGGCTTCCCTCGCCGGTGCTGATGACGTTGCTGGGCGTGGTGCTCGCGGTTCTGGACTTTGTCCCGAATGTCAATATTCCGCCCGATCTGATCCTTCCGGTGCTGTTGCCGCCGTTGTTGTACGCGGCGGTGCGGCGGACTTCCTGGCGGCAGTTCGCCGCGAATCGGCGGCCCATTTTTCTGCTGGCCGTCGCTCTTGTCTTCGTCACCACCTTCTCCGTCGCCGTCGTCGCGCATTCCGTGGTGCCTGGATTGCCGGTCGCCGCCGCTGTGGCGCTGGGCGCGCTGGTCGCTCCGCCCGATCCGGTCGCCGCCACCGCCGTCGCCGGGCAGTTGGGGTTGCCCCGGCGGCTTGTGTCGATTCTTGAGGGGGAGGGGCTGTTCAACGACGTCACCGCGATCGTGCTTTATCACGTGGCTATCGCGGCTGTGGTGAGCGGGGAGTTCGCGGTTCAGGAAGCCGCGCTTCAGCTGGTGCTGTCGGCTGTGGTCGCCGTGGTGGTGGGGGTTGTGCTGGGGTGGGGGGCCAATAAGCTGCTCGATCTTCTTGGGGATTCGACGCTTCAGGTCAGCGTTACGCTGCTGGTTCCTTTCGCCGCTTATGTGCTGGCCGAGGAATTGCATGGGTCTGGGGTGCTGGCCGTGCTCACTTGTGCGCTTTTCCTCGCCGAATACGCCACCGATCCCGATGACGTCGTCACCCGGCTCGCCGGGCATACGTTCTGGGACATCATCGACACGTTGGTGACCGGGGTTGCCTTCGGGCTTATCGGGCTTGAGCTGCACAACGCCATCCGGACCGCTTCCGGGCGGTGGGGGGAGATGCTCGGGTGGGCCGGGATCATCGCCGGGGTCGTCATTGTGGTGCGGTTGTTGTGGCTTCTGCCCGCGAGTTGGCTGGCCCGGAGGTTGCACGCTCGGCGGGATGTCGAAGAAGAGATTCCTATGAGCTGGCAGGAGACCGTCATCATGTGGTGGTCCGGAATGCGGGGGGTGGCCTCTGTCGCTCTTGCTCTCGCCATTCCGTTGAAGACCGATTCCGGTGGGGCTTTTCCGGATCGGGACGAAGTCGTTTTCATCGCCTTCGGGGTGATCATGGTGACGCTTGTGCTTCAGGGGCTCACTTTGCCCTGGCTCGTGCGGCGGCTGGGGGTGCGGGCCGATACCGAGCGGGAGAAGGTCTATGAGCGGGAGCTCGCCGTGCGGGCCGCCAAAGCCGCCAAGCGGCGGTTGCGGGAGATCGAGGCCGTCGAGGAATTGCCGGAGGAGGTGTCCGAGCAGTTGTTGCGGCGGGCCTTCGAGATCGGGGTGCGGATCTCGCCGGATCTGGGGGAGGAGGAGCGGCGGGAGGCGTACGAGCAGCGGGTGCGGCGGCTCAAGCGGGTGCGGCGGATCCAGGGGGAGATGATGAGTGCGGCGCGGCATGAGGTGGTGGCCGCGCGGAGTGAGGCGGGGGCTGATCCGGAGGTGGTGGACCGGGTTTTGCGGCAGCTGGATGTGCGTAGTCTGCGTTAGGGGTGATTTTCGTGGTTCTCGTGGTTCTCGTGGTTTTCGTAGAGCCAGCGGATCATCTTTTCGCGGACCTTCACTCTTAGTTTCCAGATGTCGTCCGCGTCTTTTGCCGTCATCAGGGCTCTGACTTCCATCGTGTTCGGGGTGCTGTCCGTCACCGCCAAGCCGTAGTCCCTTCCGTCCCATTCCTCGCAGGTCCGCAGAATGTCCCTCAGGTGTGTGCGCATTTCGTCCAGCGGGGCCGAGTGGTCCAGCTGGAAATACACCGTTCCGGTGAGCTGTGTTCCTCCTCTCGACCAGTTCTGGAACGGTTTCGAGGTGAAGTACGACACCGGCATCGTGATTCTGCGGTCGTCCCAGGTCCTGACGGTCAGATACGTCAGCGTGATGTCCTCCACCACGCCCCATTCGCCGTCCACCACCACCGTGTCGCCCAAGCGGACCATGTCGCCGAACGCGATCTGGAAGCCGGCGAACATGTTGCTGAGCGTCGATTGGGCGGCTACGCCGGCCACGATGCCGATGATTCCCGCCGACGCCAGGATCGAGGCGCCGGCCGCTCTCATCTCCGGGAAGGTCAGGAGCATCGCGGCTGCCGCGACCACTCCTACGATCGCCGCGACCACCCGCATGATCAGGGAGACCTGGGTGCGGACTCTGCGGACTCTCGCGGGGTCTCTTCGGGTGTGGGAGCTGGCGTAGCGGGTGAACGTCGTTTCCACCACGGCCGCGGTGATGCGGACGATCGGCCAGGCGGCTGAGCCGATGAGGGTCAGGGTGAGGGTGCGGGCGATGGCTGTGTGCCGTTGGTGGAACAGGTCGGTGCTGGTGTATGCGGCTCGTAGCAGGGCTGCGCAGAGGAGGAGTTGGTAGGGGAGCCGGGTGCGGCGGAGCAGGGACCAGAGGGGGGTTTCCGGGTGGTGGGTGTCTGCTTTGCGGAGTAGGTGGTCTGTTGTCCAGGTGAGGAGGAGGGTGAGGGTGATTGCGGTGGCTATGGCGATTGTGGGGCGGAGCAGGGTCTCCATGGGAGGGAACGTAGCCGGGTGGGGGTGGGGCTGAACATCGGCTCGGGCCGGGGCTGGCACGATGAAGTCATGAACATCATGCTTTTTCACTCGACCTACGGGCTGCGGCCCGCCGTGCTGGATGTCGCCGAGCGGCTGCGGGGCGCCGGGCACGTGGTGTGGACGCCCGACCTCTTCGAGGGGCGGACGTTCGGGTCGGTCGAGGAAGGGACGGAGTTCAAGGAGATGGTGGGGAAGGAGGAGCTGCTGAAGCGGGCTGTCCTCGCCGCCGCTCCCTACTCCGGGCGCGGGCTCGTCTACGCCGGGTTCTCGCTGGGAGCCTCCGTCGCGCAGACCCTCGCGCTCGGGGACGAGAAGGCCCGCGGGCTGCTCCTGCTGCACGGCACGTCGGACATCGCGCACAACGCGTCCGTCGATGAACTGCCCGTGCAGTTGCACGTCGCCTCGCCTGATCCGTTCGAGACGGACGACTGGCTGAACTCCTGGTATTTGCAGATGGGCCGGGCGGGCGCCGATGTCGAGGTCCACCGGTACGCCGGGGCCGGGCATCTCTACACCGACCCCGGCCTCGACGACTACGACGCGGAGGCCGCCGAGACCACCTGGCGGGTGGCGCTCGGCTTCCTCGATTCGCTGTAGGTCAGGTCAGCACGCCTTCGGCGGGTGCACCTGGGACGGGAAGTGGCCCGACCACACCCAGGCGGTCGGCAGGGAGTCGTAGATGCGGAACCACATCGCGCCGGACGGCGTGTTCGTGGTGGAGCACTGGATACGCAGGGTCGTGCCGGCCGGCTCCGTGCGGTACCGCGTCGAGGACGAGGTCGGCTGGGAGTAGATGGGCGAACTGTTGGCGGTGGTCAGGTTGACGAACGCCGGGGCCGCCGCGTGCGCGGACGTGGCGGTGAGCCCGGCGAGCACCAAGGCGGAGGCGAAGACAGCTGACTTGGTCAGGACGCCACGCAAAATGGTCATGGGTATCCCCCGTATGGATATTCGATGACTGGTCGTCACGACCGTAGCCCGCTTGCGTGTTCGAAAAGGTCAAGGAATGGTAAATGATCGAGTGGGCGTTACACCGGATCGTAGGTCCGCTCGACCTTCTGACTGCCCGTCAAAGTGCGGTAGGAGCGCGACCAGGCGGACGTCGCGCTCTGCTTCGTCTTGTCCGAGAGCGTGTAATAGTCCATCTGCGCGCGGGCCGGCGTGAGGTCGAGGACGCCGTACCCGTGGCGGTCGGTGTCCACCCAGTGGACATGGCGGTTGGCCGCGCGGATGACCGGTGCGGCCAGGGCCGAGATGACACCCTCGGGGGCGTTCGTCAGGTCGTCCAGGTTGTCCGAGGTGACCGAGGTGATGACGAACTCGGTGGCGGCGGAGGGGGAGAGGGGGTAGGTGCCGGCGTCCACGGGGACGTCGTTGGCCCAGGACATGTGGATGTCGCCGGTGAGGAAGACGGTGTTGGTGATGGCGTTGGTGCGGAGGTGGGCCAGGAGTTCGCGGCGGTCGTCCGTGTAGCCGTCCCACTGGTCGGTGTTCAGGGCCAGGCCCTCCTGGGGGAGGCCGAGGAGTTTCGACAAGGGTTTCAGGAGGTCCGCTGCCAGGGAGCCGATCGCGAAGGGGGCGATCATCACCGAGTTGCCGACCAGGCGCCATGTCGTGTCGGAGGACTTCAAGCCGGCCTTGAGCCAGTCGAGTTGGGCCCGGCCTGTGATCGTGCGGTCGGGGTCGTCGACCTTGCCGCTGCCCGCCTTGGCCTGCTGGGAGCGGAAGGAGCGCAGGTCCAGGAGGGAGAGGTCGGCCAGTTTGCCGAAGCGCAGGCGGCGGTAGGTCGTGCCCTCCAGGGCGGGGCGGACCGGCATCCACTCGAAGTAGGCCTGTTTCGCGGCCGCCTGGCGGGCCGTCCAGGTGCCTTCCGCGCCCTCGGTGTGGTTCTCGGCGCCGCCGGACCAGGAGTTGTCGGCGAACTCGTGGTCGTCCCAGATCGCGATGACCGGGGCTTTCGCGTGCAGGGACTGGAGGTCGGTGTCCGTCTTGTAGTTGCCGTGGCGGGCGCGATAGTCGGCGAGGGTGATGATCTCGTGGGTGGGGACGTGCGGTCTCACCACCGTGCCCCGGGTGCCGTACTCGCCGGTGCCGTACTCGTAGATGTAGTCCCCGAGGTGGAGCCAGGCGTCCAGGTCGTTCCGCGCGGCGAGGTGCCGGTACGAGGAGAAGTACCCCGCCTCCCAGTTGGCGCAGGTGACCACACCGAACCGCAGGCCCGCGACGGACGCGTCGGCGGCCGGGGCCGTACGGGTGTGCGCGACAGGGGAGTCCGTGCCGCCTGCCGAGAAGCGGAACCAGTAGTCGGTGGCCGGGGTGAGGCCGCGGACATCCGCCTTGACCGTGTGGTCGGAGGCGGCGGTGGTGGTGACGGTGCCCCGCGCGGCGATGTCCGTGAGGGCCTTGTCACGGGCTATCACCCACGTGACCTCGGTGTCCGGGCCGAGCCCTGAGCCGGGGAGCGCCTCGGCGGTGGGGGTCACGCGGGTCCACAGCAGGACGCCGTCGGCGAGCGGGTCGCCGGAGGCGAGGCCGTGCAGGAACGCGGGGGCCGTGTCGGCGGCGCGTGCCGGGAGGGCGGCGGCCAGCGGACCGGCTAGGACGGCGGTCGCCGCCGCGGCCTTGACGACAGTGCGGCGGCGAGGGGTGAGGGACTCGTGGGTGGCTCTCTGCGGTGTGGTCACGAACCCTCAGGTTACTGATGGGTATGAACGCAGGCGGGCGGACTGGTGAAGTCCGCCCGCCAGTTGTTCACCGGTTACGCCTTGAGCGCCGCGTCGACCACGCTGTTGAAGTCGGCCACCGTCAGCATCGGCGAGCCGTTGTTGAGCTGCTTGCCGTCCATGACGAAACCGGGGGTGCCCTGCACACCCTCCTTGTTGTCGTCGAACGTCTTCGACATGGCCATCGCCCAGGCGTCGTACGTGCCCTTCTTGACGGCGTCCTGGAACGCCGTGTTGCCCTTGAGCGCGGGGACCGTGTCGGCTATCTCCAGGAGGTAGCTGTCGTTCTTGAACTTGTCGCTGGTCTCGTCCGGGTGCCACTTCGTCGAGTACATCGCGGTCTTGTACTCAAGGAACGCCTCGGGGCTGACGTTCAGCGCGGCGCCGAGGGCGCTGAGGGCGTTCTTGGAGCCCTCGCCGTTGTCCTTGTTGTCGATGAAGGTGGCGCCGACGTACTGGAACTTGAACTTGCCGTCGTCGATGTCCTTCTTCAGCGTGGTGCCGACGGTCTGCTCGAACCGGGCGCAGACCGGGCAGCGAGGGTCCTCGTAGATCTTGAGGGTCTTCTTCGCGGTGTCCTTGCCGATGACGACCGTCGTACCGTTCTTGCCGCTGGTGTTGGCCGGGGCGACAACCGTGCCGCTCTTCGCGGCCTCCCAGTGGTCGGGCTTGTTCGCCTGGATCACCGCATAACTGATCCCCCCGGCCGCCGCCAGCACGGCTATCGCCGACGCGCCGACTATCAGCTGGCGCCTGACCTTCGCCTTCTGGGCCTGGCGGGCGCGCTCCTCGCGCAGTCGTTCGCGGGCCGCGTTCTTCGCCGCCTGGCTGTTGCGCTTGCTCATGGTTCTTGGTCTCCCTGTGGGTGCGCCCAGCCGGAAGCCGGAAGGGGGCGCTCAATGGTCTGTGGGGTGCCTTGTGGCTCGCGCTCAGATCGCGTGGGCCAGTGCTCCGCGCGGGGGTCCCCTTCGGCCCAGGGAGTGGGACAGGAGGAGGTCGCGGATCCGGCGGGTGCGGCGGGGGGTGTGCGGGCGGCGGGGGGTCTGCGACTTCGGGCGGGGGTGGCTCGTCGCCGCCACCGCCAGCAGCAGGGGGCGGAACGTCGTCGCCGTGGCCGCCCTCAGGAGCTGGGTCAGGGCTCGTTCGCCCTTGCGCAGCCAGGCCGCCGCCGTCAGGCCCACCGTTATGTGCGCGGCCAGCAGGAGCCAGGCCGTCGTCGGGTTCGTGTCGGCCAGGGCGCGGGTGACCTGTTCCGGGTTCGTTCCCGTGACGTGGGCCAGACGGGTGCCGACCGTGGTGCCGTCGCCGCACAGGACGTTCCAGCCGACCGAGCGCAGCGGGCCGGTGACCGGGCCGCCGGCGGGGCCGTAGCAGATGTGCTGGCCGGTGGTGAAGACCGTGTCGGCCGCCAGCTCCAGGGGGATCAGGAGGGCGGCTATGCGGCCGAAGCCCCGCTCGCGGCCCGCCAGGGCGTAGGCGAGGAGGAAGACGGTGACCGCCACGGCGGCCACCGTGTTCAGCGGGAGCGGGGCCCGGGACAGCAGGACGTGCGACGCGGTGCTGAGCGTCACGACGAGTGCCGTGAACAGCGCCGCGCGCACGGCTCTGAGTCGGGTCCCGGATATGTCCATAGCACAGGCAGTGTGTCACGCGGCGCCGTAAGGCACCCCTAAAGGGTGACTGTGAGCGGCCCAGGTTTACAGACCCGGTATCCGGCCGTTGCGGAACAGGTCCACGAAGATCTGGTGGTCGGCCCGCGCGCGGGTGCCGTAGGTGTGCGCGAAGTCCACCAGGAGGGGCGCGAAACCCTCCTCGTCGGCCGCGATCGCCGCGTCGATGGCGCGTTCGGTGGAGAACGGGACCAGGGACTCGCCGGAGGTGTCGTCGGCCGCCGCGTGCATCGCCGCCGTGGCCCTGCCGAGGTCCGCGACGACCGCCGCGATCTCCTCGGGGTCGTCGATGTCGCTCCAGTCCAGATCCACCGCGTACGGCGACACCTCCGCGACCAGCTGGCCCGCGCCGTCCAGCTCGGTCCAGCCCAGCCACGGGTCGGCGTGCGCCTGGAGGGCGCGCTGGGAGATCACCGTGCGGTGCCCCTCGTGCGCGAAGTACTCCCGGATCGCGGGGTCGGTCACATGCCGGGAGACCGCCGGGGTCTGGGCCTGCTTGATGTAGATGACGACGTCGTTCTCCAGGGCGTCGCTGTGGCCCTCCAGGAGGATGTTGTACGAGGGGAGTCCGGCCGAGCCGATGCCGATACCCCTCCTGCCGACCACGTCCTTCACGCGGTACGAGTCCGGGCGGGTCAGGGAGGAGTCCGGGAGCGTCTCCAGGTAGCCGTCGAAGGCGGCGAGCACCTTGTAGCGCGTCGCCGCGTCCAGCTCGATCGAGCCGCCGCCCGGGGCGAAGCGGCGCTCGAAGTCGCGGATCTCCGTCATGGAGTCGAGCAGTTCGAAGCGGGTCAGGGAGCGGGCGTCGCGCAGGGCGTCCAGGAGGGGGCCCTCGGCGGTGTCGAGGGTGAAGGGCGGGACCTCGTCACTCTTCGCGCCGGTCGCCAGCGCGTGGATGCGCTCGCGGTAGGCGTCCGCGTAGACGCCGACCAGCTCGCCTATCTGCTCGTCGCTGAGCGCCTTGGCGTAGCCGACGAGGGCGATGGAGGCGGCGAAGCGCTTCAGGTCCCAGGTGAAGGGGCCGACGTACGCCTCGTCGAAGTCGTTCACGTTGAACACCAGGCGGCCGTTCGAGTCCATGTACGTGCCGAAGTTCTCCGCGTGCAGGTCGCCGTGGATCCATACGCGGGCCGTGCGGTCGTCCAGGTACGGGCCGCCGTGCTTCTCAGAAGCCAGGTCGTGGTAGAAAAGCGCCGCCGTGCCCCGGTAGAACGCGAACGCCGACGCCGCCATCTTGCGGAACTTCACGCGGAACGCGGCCGGGTCGGCGGCCAGGAGGCGGCCGAACGCGGTGTCGAAGACGGCGAGGATCTCCTCGCCGCGCTGCTCGTCCTTGAGCTGGGTGACCGACATCGCCGGGTGCCTCCTGGTGCGTACGTGTTCGACAGCGTTTCTGCCGACTCAACGGGCGGGCCCGCCGAGAAGTGCCCGCCCGTGGAAGGTACGTGGCCGGAGCCCGCGAGTGTCAGCGCCGAGGCATAGACTTCACGCCGACCCCCAGACCACCGCGCCCGCCCGCCGTCAGCCGTTCCCGCCAGGAGGCCAAGCCGTGTCAAAGCCGCCGTTCACGCACCTGCACGTCCACACCCAGTACTCCCTGCTGGACGGTGCCGCGCGGCTGAAGGACATGTTCAACGCGTGCAACGAGATGGGCATGACCCACATCGCGATGTCCGACCACGGCAACCTGCACGGCGCGTACGACTTCTTCCACACCGCGAAGAAATCGGGCATCACGCCCATCATCGGCATCGAGGCGTACGTCGCCCCCGAGTCCCGCCGCAACAAGCGCAAGATCCTCTGGGGCCAGCCGCACCAGAAGCGGGACGACATCTCCGGCTCCGGCGGTTACACGCACAAGACGATGTGGGCGGTGAACTCCACCGGTCTGCACAACCTCTTCCGGCTCTCCTCCGACGCCTACGCCGAGGGCTGGCTCCAGAAGTGGCCCCGGATGGACAAGGAGACCATCTCCCAGTGGTCGGAGGGCATCGTCGCCTCCACCGGCTGCCCCTCCGGCGAGGTGCAGACCCGGCTGCGGCTCGGCCACTTCGACGAGGCGCTCAAGGCCGCCGCCGACTACCAGGACATCTTCGGCAAGGACCGCTACTTCCTGGAACTGATGGACCACGGCATCGACATCGAGCACCGGGTCCGCGACGGCCTCCTGGAGATCGGCAAGAAGCTCGGCATCCCCCCGCTGGTCACCAACGACTCGCACTACACGTACGCGCACGAGGCGACCGCCCACGACGCGCTGCTGTGCATCCAGACCGGCAAGAACCTCTCCGACCCGGACCGCTTCAAGTTCGACGGCACCGGCTACTACCTGAAGTCCACCGACGAGATGTACGCCATCGACTCCTCGGACGCCTGGCAGGAGGGCTGCGCCAACACGCTCCTCATCGCGGAGATGGTCGACACCACGGGCATGTTCGTGGAGAAGAACCTCATGCCGAAGTTCGACATCCCCGAGGGCTACACCGAGGTCTCCTGGTTCCGCGAGGAGACCATGCGCGGGATGGACCGCCGCTTCCCCGGCGGCATCCCGGACGACCGGATGAAGCAGGTCGAGTACGAGATGGACACCATCATCTCGATGGGCTTCCCCGGCTACTTCCTGGTCGTCGCCGACTTCATCATGTGGGCCAAGAAGCAGGGCATCGCGGTGGGCCCCGGGCGTGGTTCGGCGGCCGGTTCGATCGTCGCCTACGCCATGGGCATCACCGACCTCGACCCGATCCCGCACGGCCTGATCTTCGAGCGGTTCCTGAACCCCGAGCGCATCTCCATGCCCGACGTCGACATCGACTTCGACGAGCGCAGGCGCGTCGAGGTGATCCGGTACGTGACGGAGAAGTACGGCTCCGACAAGGTCGCCATGATCGGCACCTACGGCAAGATCAAGGCCAAGAACGCCATCAAGGACTCCGCGCGCGTCCTGGGCTACCCGTACGCCATGGGCGACCGCCTCACCAAGGCGATGCCCGCCGACGTCCTCGGCAAGGGCATCGACCTCGACGGCATCACCAACCCCTCGCACCCCCGCTACAGCGAGGCGGGCGAGATCCGAGGGATGTACGAGAACGAACCGGACGTCAAGAAGGTCATCGACACCGCCAAGGGCGTCGAGGGGCTGGTCCGGCAGATGGGTGTCCACGCGGCCGGCGTGATCATGTCCAGCGAGCCGATCGTCGACCACGCGCCGATCTGGGTGCGCCACACCGACGGCGTGACCATCACCCAGTGGGACTATCCGCAGTGCGAGTCGCTCGGCCTGCTGAAGATGGACTTCCTGGGCCTGCGCAACCTGACGATCATGGACGACGCCGTCAAGATGGTGAAGTCCAACAAGGGCATCGACCTCGACCTGCTGGCACTGCCGCTCGACGACCCGAAGACCTTCGATCTCCTCCAGCGCGGTGACACCCTGGGCGTGTTCCAGTTCGACGGCGGGCCCATGCGGTCCCTGCTGCGGCTGATGAAGCCCGACAACTTCGAAGACATCTCCGCCGTCTCGGCGCTCTACCGTCCCGGCCCGATGGGCATGGACTCGCACACCAACTACGCGCTGCGCAAGAACAAGCAGCAGGAGATCACGCCGATCCACAAGGAGCTGGAGGAGCCCCTCGAAGAGGTCCTCGCGGTCACCTACGGCCTGATCGTCTACCAGGAGCAGGTCCAGAAGGCCGCCCAGATCATCGCCGGCTACTCGCTCGGCGAGGCCGACATCCTGCGCCGCGTGATGGGCAAGAAGAAGCCCGACGAGCTGGCGAAGAACTTCACCATCTTCCAGGCCGGCGCCCAGAAGAACGGCTACAGCGACGAGGCGATCCAGTCCCTGTGGGACGTCCTGGTCCCGTTCGCCGGCTACGCCTTCAACAAGGCGCACTCCGCCGCGTACGGCCTGGTCTCCTACTGGACCGCCTACCTCAAGGCCAACCACCCCGCCGAGTACATGGCCGGGCTGCTCACCTCGGTCAAGGACGACAAGGACAAGTCGGCCGTCTACCTCAACGAATGCCGCCGCATGGGCATCAAGGTGCTCCCGCCGAACGTCAACGAGTCGGTGCACAACTTCGCCGCGCAGGGTGACGACGTCATCCTCTTCGGCCTGGAGGCCGTCCGTAACGTCGGCACCAACGTCGTCGAGTCGATCATCCGCAGCCGCAAGGCCAAGGGGAAGTACGCCTCGTTCCCGGACTACCTCGACAAGGTCGAGGCGGTCGCCTGCAACAAGCGGACCACGGAGTCGCTGATCAAGGCGGGCGCCTTCGACTCCCTCGGGCACACCCGCAAGGGGCTCACCGCGCACTTCGACCCGATGATCGACAACGTGGTCGCGGTCAAGCGCAAGGAGGCCGAGGGGCAGTTCGACCTCTTCGGCGGGATGGGCGAGGAGCAGACCGACGAGCCCGGCTTCGGCCTCGACGTGCAGTTCACCACCGAGGAGTGGGAGAAGACGTATCTCCTCGCGCAGGAGCGGGAGATGCTCGGTCTGTACGTCTCCGACCACCCCCTCTTCGGCCTCGAACACGTCCTGTCCGACAAGGCCGACGCGGGCATCTCCCAGCTCACCGGCGGGGAGCACGCGGACGGCGCGGTCGTCACGATCGGCGGGATCATCTCCGGCCTCCAGCGCAAGATGACCAAGCAGGGCAACGCCTGGGCGATCGCCACCGTCGAGGACCTCGCGGGCTCCATCGAGTGCATGTTCTTCCCCGCGACCTACCAGTTGATCTCCACCCAGCTTGTCGAGGACGCCGTGGTCTTCGTCAAGGGCCGGCTCGACAAGCGCGAGGACGTGCCCCGGCTGGTCGCGATGGAACTGGCGGTCCCCGACCTCTCCATGGCCGGCACCAACGCGCCCGTCGTCCTCACCATCCCGGCCACCCGCGTCACCCCGCCGATGATCAGCCGCCTCGGCGAGATCCTCTCCCATCACAAGGGCGACAGCGAGGTGCGGATCAGGCTCCAGGGGCCGACGAAGACGACGGTGCTGCGGCTCGACCGGCACCGGGTGAAGCCGGATCCGGCGCTGTTCGGTGACTTGAAGGTGCTGCTCGGCCCGTCCTGCCTGGCGGGCTGACCGGCTTACCAAGAGGCCCGTACAGGCCCCGTGCAGGGGTCGTGCGGACGCATATGAGGGGCGCATCCGGTTCCGGGTGCGCCCCTCGGTGTGCCTGGGCCGCTACGGCCCGTTCCTCGGATGTCAGTTGTGGCCGAACCGGCGCTCGCGGTGCTTGCGGGCCATGTCCATGGGGCTGGCCTGCGCCGCGTTCTTGGAGCGCTCCTCCATCGATGACGTCTGCGCCTGCTCTTGGCCGCGCTCCGCCTGCGACGACTGGGATTCCTGGCTGCGGTGGTGTTTCTTGTGCTTGGCCATGGGGATCTGCCTCCTGCGGGGACTAGGGGCCAGGGCCGCCCTCAGCCTCACATAGGCGGAGACAAGCCGCATTTCGGATCATCGCGCTGTGTGACAAAGAGCGGTGGGGCGGAATGTCCCGAAACGCCACGCCGAAGATCCAGTTCCGGCCGTTAACCCCCGTGTGGTCGGGCAGACTCGAAGGAAGCCCGAAGCAAACCTCCCGGGAAGAGGGTGAGTCGCGTGGACCGCTGCATCGTCCTGGTGGACGCCGGGTATCTGCTCGGGGCCGCCGCAAGCCTCCTCGCCGGCGACCCCTCGCGCTCCCGCATCACCGTCGACCACAGCGCCCTCGTCCAAGGCCTGCGAGAACAGGCCGAGTCCGACACCGAACGCCCCCTGCTGCGCATCTACTGGTTCGACGGCGCCCCCGACCGCGTCCCCCAGCCCGAGCACCGTCGACTTCGCGTCATGTCCAGGGTCACCGTCCGTCTCGGCGCCCTGACCCGAAGCGACGGCCGCTGGGCGCAGAAGGGCGTCGACGCCGCGATGCACGCCGAACTCACCGAACTCGCCCGCAACCGCGCCTGTTCCGACGTGGTGCTGGTGACCGGCGACGGCGATCTGCTGCCGGGGATGATGGCCGCCAAGGAGCACGGGGTCGCCGTGCACCTGTGGGCGGTGCAGGCCGCCGACGGGGACTACAACCAGTCCGAGGACCTCGTCGGGGAGGCCGACGAGCGGCGCGTGCTGGACCGCACCTGGATCACCAAAGCCGTCCGGGCCAAGGAGCTCGGCGGGGTGTGCGCGCCGCCGCCCGTGCCGCGGCCCGAGATCGCCGCGATCCTCTCCGCGCCGCCCGCCCACGCGCCCCTGCCCGAGCCGCAGGAGAAGGAGGAGCCCGCCGCGCAGAACGGGTCCGCCGAGCGGGTGCCCGCGCCCAAGGGCATCCCCACCCCCAAGGACCTCGCCGCCCTGCGCGCCGGCAGCCAGCCGCCGCCCCAGCCGACCGCGACCCTGCGCTGGTCCTCCGACAAGGGCTGGGTCGACCGCCCCGGCGCCGCCGAGCCCGCCGAGGCCACCGCCATGCCGACGCTCGCCCAGCTGACCACCGCCGAGCAGCGCTGGGCCGACCGCGAGGAGGACATCACCACCGTCGGCGGTGACCCCTACGAGGTCGGCCAGGTCTTCGCCCGCCGCTGGACCGCCCGCCTCGGCGACCAGGTCCACCTCCAGAAGCTCTCCGTCATGTACCCCCGCGTCCCGCACCGCATCGACGGCGAACTGCTGCGCTACGCCGCCCGGTTCGGCCTCCTCGCGCACAAGGACGACCAGATCGACGAGCACGACCGGTACGCGATCCGGGCGGGGTTCTGGCGCGAGATCGACGTACGGACGGGACCGGAGCGGGAGCCCGCGCAGGAGTGAGGGCCGGCTTCGAGTGAGCCCCGGGGCACGGTCCGGCGCCGGGTGAGCGGGCGACCCGAGCGCGAGCGGGCCGCGCCGACCCCGTACTCTCGTCCCTTGTGAGTACGCGCGCGACACCGGAAGTCCATCGCACCGAAGCGGTCGTGTGCGCGCGCGGGCTGACCAAGACCTACCGGGCCGTCCGCGGCCGGCGCGGGGCACCCGGGACCCCCGAGGTGCGCGCCACCGACGACGTACGGCTGGACATCCACCGGGGTGAGATCTTCGGCCTCCTCGGGCCCAACGGCGCCGGTAAATCGACTCTCGTCCGGCAGCTGACCGGGCTGATGCGGCCCGACTCCGGGACCGTCGAGATCCTCGGGCACGACATCGTCAGACACCCCGAGCGGGCGGCCCGGCTGCTGGCGTATCTCGGTCAGGAGTCCACCGCGCTCGACGAGTTGACGGTCTCCCTCGCCGCCGAGACGACCGCCCGGCTGCGCGGCCTCGACGTCCGCGCGGCCCGCGCCGAGCGCGACGCGGTCCTCGAGGAACTGGGGCTGACCCCGCTCGCCGCGCGTCCGCTGCGCAAGCTGTCCGGGGGGCAGCGGCGGCTCGCCTGCTTCGCCACCGCGCTGGTGGGGGAGCGGCCGCTGCTGGTCCTCGACGAGCCGACGACCGGGATGGACCCGGTGGCGCGGCGGGCCGTGTGGTCGGCCGTCGACCGCCGGCGCGCGGAGCGGGGGACGACGGTGCTGCTCGTCACCCACAACGTCATCGAGGCCGAGACCGTCCTCGACCGGGTCGCCGTCCTCGACCGGGGCCGCGTCATCGCCTGCGACACCCCCTCGGGGCTGAAGGAGCAGGTCGCCGGGGAGGTCCGGGTCGAGCTCGTCTGGCGCGACCGGGTCCCCCTGGACGTGCCCGAGGTGGCCGCGCTGCGCGAGCGGGCGGTCGAGTCGGGCCGCCGCTGGACCCTGCGGCTGGCGCCGGAGGAGGCGCGGGCGGTGGTGTCGACGGTGACCGGGGGCGCGGCGTTCGCGGCCCTGGACGACTTCACGCTGGCGACGCCGAGCCTCGAGGACGTGTACCTGGCGCTGGGCGGGGCGGCCCGGCAGGGGCTGGTGAAGGCGTGAGGGGGCGGGGGGCCGTGGGTCCATCGGCCCGGTGCCTTCGCGCCGGGTCCGGTCAGGATGTGGTTTTCCGCTCGGGCAGGATGAGCGGGGGGACCGTGCGGTCCGTACGGGACGGTGCGAGGGCCGCGGAGAAGAGGAGCAGCGTCACGTGAGTGTCGTACCCGCCGAGGTGCTTCCGGGGGCCGGGCCTGCCGTGGGCGAGACGGTCCGCGCGACGGCCGAACTGGGGCCGCGGGCGCGGCTGTGGCCGTCGCTCGTCGCCGTGTACCGGGCCCAGCTGTCCCGGGCGCGGGTCGCGCGGATACCGCTGCTGTTCGTGGCGACCTTCCAGTCGGTCGGCATCCTCATCATGATGCGCGGCGTCGTCGAGGGGGGCAGCGAGGCCGAGGCGGTCGTCGCCGGGTCCGCCGTCCTGGTCGTCGCGTTCGTCGCGCTGAATCTGCTCGCGCAGTACTTCGGGCAGCTGCGGGCCAGCGGGGGGCTCGACCACTACGCCACGCTGCCGGTGCCGCCGGCGGCGGTGGTGCTGGGGGCGGCGGGGGCGTACGCGTCGTTCACCGTGCCGGGGACCGTCGTCACCGCGGTGTTCGGGTGTGTGCTGTTCGGGCTGCCGTTCACGCATCTGTGGGTGCTGGTCGCCGTGATCCCGCTGGCGGGGGCCGCGCTGGCGGGGCTGGGGGCGGCGTTCGGGCTGCTCGCGCCGCGGCCGGAGCTGGCGACCGTCCTCGGGCAGCTGGGGATGTCGGCCGCGCTGCTGCTGGGGGTGCTGCCGCCGGACCGGATGCCGGAGGCGGTGCGGTTCCTGCGGGATCTGCTGCCGTCGACGTACGGGGTGGAGGCGCTGGCCCGGACGTTCGCCGAGCGGCCGGACTGGGCGCTCGTCCTCGGCGACCTGGCGGTGTGCGCCGGGGTGGGGGGCGTTTCGCTGGCGGTGGCGACGTGGGCTTATCGGAGGGCGGCGGTGCGGTAGGAGGGGGCCGGCGGGGGCTGTGCCGATCCGCGGCCCCGCCGCACAGGCTCCTCTCCTCCCCGTCCGGTGCGGCGGCGCTCACGCGGGCCTGGCACGATGTCAGGGTGACCGCTCCGCTGACTCCGCCTCCGCCGCCGCACGAACCGTCCTCGCCGGGGGACTGGCCGCCGCCCGCCCCGGGAGGCGCCGGTGCCGAGGGCGCGCCCGCTCCGGCGCTCAGGGCCGATCTGCGGGACGCCGCCGTCGTGACCGTCGGGGTGGCGGTTCTCGGGGTGCTCCTGGGCCTGCTCTGGCTGTGGCTCGCGCCGCGCGTGCCGCTCGTCGGGGACCAGTCCGACGGCAGCTGGGTCGTGTACCTGAAGGACAGCGAGGGCGAGCAGGCGATCGGGGTCGACGGAACGTTCACCCTCCTGGGCCTCGCCTTCGGTGCCGTCACCGGCGTCGCCGTCTTCCTGTGGCGTCGCACCGGCGGCATCCCTCTCGTCGTGGGGCTCGCCCTCGGGGGGCTGCTCGGCTCGCTGCTCGCCTGGCGGCTCGGCGTCTGGCTCGGGCCCGCGCAGGACGTCATCGCGCACGCCAAGTCCGCGGGCAAGGGCGTCACGTTCTCGGCGCCCCTGAAACTCGGCGCCAAGGGGGCGCTGCTGGCATGGTCGCTGGCCGCGCTGCTGATCCATCTGGGGCTGACGGGGCTGTTCGGGCCGCGCGACCCTGAGCCGCCGTACGAGCAGTACGACCTGTAGGCCCCGTCAGCGAGGGCCTACGCCGGTTTCCTCCCGTGGTTCGCCCGGCGCTTCTTGATCCGCCACTTCCGCTTGCGGGTTCGCTTCGACATGCCTTCCGTGCTTAACGCAGGCACGGCGGTACGTCGACCCCTCACGCACGCCCGATGGGCGCCAGCACCGCGCCGGTGAGCGTCGCCAGGTCCGCCGGGGCCAGTTCGACCTCCAGTCCCCGGCGGCCGGCCGAGACGCAGATCGTGGGGTGGGCGCCGGCGGAGGCGTCCAGGACGGTCGGGAGCCGCTTGCGCTGGCCCAGGGGGGAGATGCCGCCCAGGACGTAGCCCGTCGTCCGCTCGGCGAGCGCCGGGTCGGCCATCGCCGCCTTCTTGCCGCCGACCGCCGAGGCGAGCGCCTTGAGGTCCAGGGTCCCGGCGACGGGGACGACGGCGACGGTCAGCGCCCCGTCGACATCGGCGACCAGCGTCTTGAACACCCGCTCCGGCGCCACCCCCATGGCTTCGGCGGCCTCGTCGCCGTAGGAGGGGTGGGCGGGGTCATGGTCGTAGGAATGCACCGTGTACGCCACCCCGGCCGCCGTCAGCGCGACCGTCGCCGGGGTTCCGCCGGACTGTTTCCTCGGCTTCTTCGCCACGTACCGGCACCTTCAGTTCAGGCTCGTCGGGCTGCGCGTCAGCTCGGACGCGGGCAGGGACGGCAGGTTGCGGATGATCGCGGTCTCGGTGCGCAGGAGCTTCAGCTCGTCACGCAGCCGGGAGGCCATGTCGGGGGCCTGGAGGAGGCGCTGCTTGGTGGGGGTGTCCAGCATGACGGCGGCGGCCACCAGGTAGGACACCACGGCCGGTTCGTCGGGGAGGTCCATGCCCGACGACAGGGACCGCTCGCTCGCGCCCGCCAGGCGCTTCTGGTACTGGCGGAACGCCCGCAGCACCCCCTCGGCCAGCGCCGCCGCGCCCTCCCCGGACTCCTCGGGCAGCTCCTCCAGCTCGGCGGTGAGGAAGGGGCCCGAGGTGTCGACGGACACCAGGCGCACCCGGGTCGTCCCGGTGGCGAGCACCTCGAAGCTGCCGTCGGGCCGCTCCCGGACGGTCGCCGCGTCGGCGACGCAGCCGACCGCGTGGAAGGCCTTGAGGGGGTCGGGGCCGAAGCCGGCCATCGGGCCGCGCTCGGGGAGCGTCGCCGGGTCGGGCAGGCCGGGCGCGGCGGGGGCGACCTCATGGCCGTCGCGGATGGCGACGACGGCGAACCGGCGCGGCTCGTCCTCGGGGGTCTTCAGCAGTTCGCGCATCATGGCGCGGTACCGCTCCTCGAAGACGTTCAGCGGCAGCACGAGCCCCGGGAACAGCACGGAGTTCAGCGGGAAGAGCGGCAGACGCACGGTGGTCACGGCGCAGAAGCCTAATGGCCCGGGGCGGTGGTATGTCCGCCGTGCCCACCGGCCGGACGCGCGGGACGGCCGTGGCGCACGTCGTCGCGCACGGCCAGGAAGTGCGCGAGGGGGTCGTCGGAGAGCCGGTCCCAGGGGAACGAGGTGACGTACGGGCCGAGCAGCCGCAGCTGGACGAGGGCGTCCTCGCGGCGGCCGAGGCGGGTGAGGACGTACACGAGGAGGTTGCGGATCTCGGCGGGGCGGGCGTCGGCGGAGGGCAGCAGAGCGGACAGCACGAGCGCGCGGTCGGCCGCCGCGTCGAGGCGGGCGCGCGGGATCTCGGGGCCGCAGCCGTCGGTGAGGTAGGAGAACGCGGCGAGCGCGGGCAGCGCCTGGAGCAGCGAGCGGGCGGGCGCGTCCTGGGCGGCGCGGTCGGCGAAGTCGAAGCACTCGACGTGCGAGCCGTGCCAGGACGACGCGAGGTAGCGCAGGGCGGCGACATGGCAGCCGAGGTGGTGCGGGTCCCGGCGGACGGCCGCCTCCCACAGTTCGCCGAAGTACTTGTGGCCGCAGGCCGCGCCGCGCGCGTGGTCCAGGGCGATCCGCCAGGGGACCGGGTCCAGCTCCCAGCTCCCCGCGGCGGCCGTGATCAGGGGGCTGACCTCGCGCAGCAGCTCCGCGCGCGCGGGGGAGCGCCAGGCCCGGCGGACCGCGAGCTGGGCGGCGACCAGCAGGACGTCCGGGTCGCGGGGGGCCGCCGTCCGCCACGCCTCGAACCACTCGGGGCGGGCGTCCGCGAACGCCGCCAGCCGTACGGCGCACCGGTCGCGGCCCTCCCAGTCGCGCCGCGCGCGGGTCGCCGCCAGGAGCCGCGCCGCCGGTCTGTGCTCGCCGCGCCCGGCCGCGACCAGCGCGGGCGCGAGCATCTCTTCGGGGGCGTCGAGCAGCATCTCGTCATCGGCCGGCAGACCGGCCGCAGCGAGCGGCACCGCGCCTTTGGGGGCGCGGGGCGGGCGGTTGAACAGGGGCAGCAGAGCCATGGTGCCGACCATTGAAAAGCCGCTGGTCGACGCTGCGCCAGGGGTAGCGCCGAACCAATGGAAAGTTGTACGCCGATAGGTCAAGGGAACGTAAAAGGTGACTGTCGGTGCACTGTACGGCCGCTGGGCGGGGGGTGTCCCGGAGCTGGGCGGGAGGTGTCGGCGCACTGTCCCTCCCTCAGTTCCGCTGGAGCAGCCGGGTCGCCCCCGCCGCCACCGACGTCGCCAGGATCCAGCCCGCCAGGATCATCCCGGCGGTCGCCCACTGCCAGCCCCCGCCGAGGTCCCAGTGCGCGGCCTGCCCGAGGTCGATCACCGGGAGCAGCAGGTCCAGGGCGTACAGCGCCGGGTTCCACTGCGGGTGGCCGTCGCCCGCGTGCTCGTGCGGCGCGTGCGCGAAGGCGACCGAGCCCGCCGCCCATAAGACCGCCATCCACACCGCCGCCCGGCCGGGGCGGTACCCGTAGGCGACCGTCCAGTCCTGTGCGTACCCCCAGAGCTTCGCCGCCGGGGGCAGGGTCTCGCGGCGGTGGCGCTGCTTGGCGAGCAGCACCTCGCGCGCGTCCTCGTCCTCACCGCCCGCGCGCAGCACCGCCGCCAGCCGCTCGTACGGCTCCGGCGCGTACTCCGCCGTCGCCGCCATGACCCAGCGCAGCCGCTCGGCCAGCGGGAACGGGCCCTGCGGGACCAGGTTCTCGTAGCCGAAGCCGCCCATGTGCAGCCGGCCCGGGCCCGGCCAGGCGTTCGCCCGGTCGATCAGGGTGACCACCCGCGCCCCGGAGAGGACCACCGCCCCGCGCGCGGGACGCTCCCCGAGGAAACGCAGCTCCGGCGCGTGCACCCGCCGCAGCGACAGCTCCTGGTCGTCGGTGAGCACGAACCGGGCGCCCTGGAAGTCCACGGCGTCCCCGAACCGGCCGTCGTCCAGGCGCATCCCGCCCCGGCACTCGAAGCGCCGCACCCGCGTCCCGCGCACCGGCGTCACCCCGCTCAGCGCCAAGGGGCCGCCGGCCGCCGCCGGGGTCAGATACAGCGTCCGCCCGACCGTCAGCTGCGGCGCGTTCAGCGCGAACCTGCCCTCCTCGTTGCCCAGCCGGGCCCCGCGCAGGCTCACCGACACCCCGACCGTCGCCCCGCGCAGGCTCAGCTCGCCGTAGGACTCCAGCAGCTCCGCCTGGAGGTCCTGGCCGACCGACAGGCCGTCCGCGACGACCGACCTGCCCGTGCGGTCCCGGTGCACCACCGCCTGGTTCAGCAGCAGGTCGGTGCCTATCCGCGCGTCCGTCAGCCGGACCCCGCCGGGGAAGCGGCAGCGCGGCAGATGCAGATCACCCTCCGTGTGCACCCGCGCCGCCTCCAGCCTCGGCACCGCGCAGTCCACCAGCCGCAGCGTCCCGAACCTGGCCTCCGGCAGCAGCAGTTCGCGGTCGAACCGGCACCGCCGCAGCTCCACGTACGGCACGACCCGGCCGCCCGCCAGGTCCAGCGCGCCGCTCACCCGGACCCCGACCAGCTTCAGCGACGCGACCCGGCCCGCCAGCGCGGGCGGCCCCGACAGCAGCAGCCAGGCCACGATCCGCGCCCGCACCGTGCGCCCCTCGCCCCAGGGGCGGGCGCCGTGCGGGTCGTCCACCACCGGATCACCGCAGCTCAGGTCGTACACACTGCCGCTGCGGAACGCCTGCCACAGCCCCGCCTCGGCCGCGGTCAGGTCCTCCGGAAGATCCCTGGCGTACGAACCGGCCCCCTCGGTCACCACTTTCCCTCCTCTCTCGTACATCTGTTCATGCCCGTTCTGTGACCCCTCGAACACTGAACGTGAGGGCGGACTTGCGGGTTCCGCCGTCACCGGAACGAGTGACGAGGGACGCACGGGGCCGCCGTGGCGGGTGAGGCGTGTATCACTCGGTGATACGCCCGACCGGCGCCCGATCGGGGTCTGCGAGAATTGGCCATGTGATCTCCCGAATCGATCTGCGCGGCGCCGCCCTCCCCGAGGGACCGGCCCTGCGCGCGCTGCTGCCCCGAGCCGACTTCGACGTCTCGGCCGCCCTGGAGAAGGTGCGGCCGATCTGCGAGGACGTGCATCATCGCGGCGACGCGGCGCTGATCGAGGCGGCCGAGAGGTTCGACGGCGTGACGCTCACCGCCGTCCGCGTCCCCGCCGAGGCGCTGGCCGAGGCGCTCGCCGGACTGGCGCCCGAGGTGCGCGCGGCGCTGGAGGAGTCCATCCGGCGCGCCCGCCTCGTGCACCGCGCCCAGCGCCGCGCGACCCACACGACCCAGGTCGTGCCCGGCGGCTCGGTGACCGAGAAGTGGGTGCCCGTCGACCGGGTCGGGCTCTACGCGCCCGGCGGCCGGTCCGTCTACCCCTCCTCCGTGATCATGAACGCGGTCCCGGCCCAGGAGGCCGGCGTCCCCTCGATCGCCCTCGCCTCCCCGCCCCAGGCCGGCTTCGGCGGCCTCCCGCACCCGACGATCCTCGCCGCGTGCGCGCTCCTGGGCGTCGACGAGGTGTACGCGGCCGGCGGCGCGAGCGCGGTCGCGATGTTCGCCCACGGCACCGAGTCCTGCGCGCCCGCGAACATGGTCACCGGCCCCGGCAACATCTGGGTCGCCGCCGCCAAGCGCTACTTCACCGGGAAGATCGGCATCGACACCGAGGCCGGACCGACCGAGATCGCCGTCCTCGCGGACGCCGGCGCCGACCCGGTGCACGTCGCCGCCGACCTGATCAGCCAGGCCGAGCACGACCCGCTCGCCGCGGCCGTCCTGGTCACCGACTCCGCCGAACTGGCCGACGCCGTCGAGAAGGAACTCGGCCCCCAGGTCGAGGCCAGCAAGCACGTCGAGGACCGCATCGCGCCCGCCCTGAGCGGCCGGCAGTCCGCGATCGTCCTGGTCGACGGCATCGACGAGGGCCTGCGCGTCGTCGACGCGTACGGCGCCGAACACCTGGAGATCCAGACCGCGGACGCCGCCGCCGTCGCCGACCGGGTGCGCAACGCGGGCGCCGTCTTCGTCGGCCCCTGGGCGCCCGTCTCCCTGGGCGACTACGCGGCCGGCTCCAACCACGTCCTGCCCACCGGGGGCTGCGCCTGCCACTCCTCGGGGCTGTCCGTGCAGTCGTTCCTGCGCGGCATCCACATCGTCGACTACACGCGCGAGGCGCTCGCCGAAGTCGCCCACCACGTGGTCACGCTCGCCGAGGCAGAGGACCTCCCCGCGCACGGCGCCGCGATCAAGGCAAGGTTCGACTGGAAGGTGCCGTCCCAGTGACGTTCGGAATCGACGACCTCCCCGTCCGCGACGAGCTGCGCGGCAAGTCCCCCTACGGGGCGCCCCAACTCGACGTCCCCGTACGGCTGAACACCAACGAGAACCCCTACCCGCTGCCCGAGGAACTGGTCGAGCGGATCGCCGAGCGGGTCCGCGAGGCCGCCCGCGACCTCAACCGCTACCCCGACCGCGACGCCGTGGAGCTGCGCACCGGGCTCGCGAAGTACCTGACGGACACCGCCGGGTACGAGGTGGGCCCGGCCGACGTGTGGGCCGCCAACGGCTCCAACGAGGTCATCCAGCAGCTCCTCCAGGCCTTCGGCGGCCCCGGCCGCACCGCCATCGGCTTCGAGCCGTCGTACTCGATGCACGCGCTCATCGCGCGCGGGACGGGCACCGGCTGGATCTCCGGGCCCCGGGAGGACGACTTCACGATCGACGTGGCGGCGGCCGCGCGGGTGATCGCCGCGGAGCGCCCGGACGTCGTGTTCGTGACGACCCCCAACAACCCCACCGGGAACGCCGTCCCGCGCGAGACCGTCCTCGCCCTGTACGACGCCGCGCAGGCCGCGAAGCCGTCCATGGTGATCGTCGACGAGGCGTACATCGAGTTCAGCCACGGCGACTCGCTGCTGCCCCTCCTGGAGGGCCGGCCGAACCTGGTGGTCTCCCGGACGATGTCCAAGGCGTTCGGCGCGGCGGGGCTGCGCCTGGGCTACCTCGCCGCGCACCCCGCGGTCGTCGACGCCGTCCAGCTCGTGCGCCTGCCCTACCACCTCTCGGCCGTCACCCAGGCGACCGCGCTGGCCGCCCTGGAGCACACCGGGACGCTGCTGAAGTACGTCGAGCAGCTGAAGGCCGAGCGCGACCGCCTGGTCGCCGAACTGCGGGCCGCCGGGTACGAGGTGACCGAATCGGACGCCAACTTCGTGCAGTTCGGTCGCTTCGACGACCCGCGCGCGGCCTGGCGATTCATCCTGGACCGCGGGGTCCTCATCAGGGACAACGGAGTGCCCGGCTTCCTTCGGGTGTCCGCCGGTACCCCCGCAGAGAACGACGCGTTCCTCGACGCGGTCCGTGAACTCAAGAAGGAGCAGCGCGCATGAACCGCGTCGGCCGTATAGAGCGCACCACCAAGGAGACGTCCGTCCTGGTCGAGATCGACCTCGACGGGACGGGCAGAACCGAGATCTCCACGGGGGTCGGCTTCTACGACCACATGCTCGACCAGCTCGGCCGGCACGGCCTGTTCGACCTCACGGTGAAGACCGAGGGCGACCTGCACATCGACTCCCACCACACCATCGAGGACACCGCCCTCGCCCTGGGAGCCGCCTTCAAGCAGGCCCTCGGCGACAAGGTGGGCATCTACCGCTTCGGCAACTGCACGGTCCCCCTGGACGAGTCCCTGGCCCAGGTGACGGTCGACCTCAGCGGCCGGCCCTACCTCGTGCACACCGAGCCCGAGTCCATGGCGCCGATGATCGGCGAGTACGACACGACGATGACCCGGCACATCCTGGAGTCCTTCGTCGCGCAGGCCCAGATCGCCCTGCACGTCCACGTGCCCTACGGGCGCAACGCGCACCACATCGTGGAGTGCCAGTTCAAGGCCCTCGCGCGCGCGCTGCGCTACGCCAGTGAGCGCGACCCGCGCGCGGCCGGCATCCTCCCTTCCACGAAGGGCGCGCTGTGACCGGGCTGTCGACGATCCTGATCGTTCTCGGTCTCTTCCTGCTCGGCGGTGTCTATTCCTTCGCCAAGCAGAAGATGCCGACGAGCCTGATCGTGCTCCTGTCGATCGGCGCTGCCATGTGCCTCGCCGCGGGCATCCTGAGGCTGGAGGTGTGGAATTGACCGCCAAGAAGGTCGTCGTCTTCGACTACGGGTTCGGCAACGTGAGGTCCGCCGAACGCGCCCTCGCGCGCGCGGGCGCCGAGGTCGAGATAACCGGTGACTACGACAAGGCGATGAACGCCGACGGCCTCCTCGTCCCCGGCGTCGGCGCCTTCGCCGCCTGCATGAAGGGCCTGAAGGACGCGCGCGGCGACTGGATCGTCGGCCGCCGCCTCTCGGGCGGGCGCCCGGTGATGGGCATCTGCGTCGGCATGCAGATCCTCTTCGCGCGGGGCATCGAGCACGGCGTCGAGACCGAGGGCCTCGACGAGTGGCCCGGCACCGTCGGACCCCTCCAGGCCGACGTCGTCCCGCACATGGGCTGGAACACCGTCGACGTCCCCGAGGGCTCCCGGCTCTTCGCGGGCGTCGAGCCGGACGCGCGGTTCTACTTCGTGCACTCCTACGCCGTCCACGAGTGGTCCCTGGAGACCCACAACGCCACCCTGGCGGCCCCCAGGGTCGCCTGGACGACCCACGGCGAGCCTTTCGTCGCGGCGGTCGAGAACGGCGCCCTGTGGGCCACCCAGTTCCACCCCGAGAAGTCCGGCGACGCCGGAGCCCAGCTCCTCACCAACTGGATCGGAACACTGTGAGCAAGCTCGAACTCCTCCCCGCCGTCGACGTCCGCGACGGCCAGGCCGTCCGCCTCGTGCACGGCGAGTCCGGGACCGAGACCTCCTACGGCTCCCCCCTGGAGGCCGCCCTCGCCTGGCAGGCGGCGGGCGCCGAGTGGCTGCACCTGGTCGACCTGGACGCCGCGTTCGGCACCGGCGACAACCGCGCGCTGATCGCCGAGGTCGCCGGCGCGATGGACCTCAAGGTCGAGCTGTCCGGCGGCATCCGCGACGACGCCACGCTCGCCGCCGCCCTCGCCACCGGCTGCCGCCGCGTCAACCTCGGCACCGCCGCCCTGGAGACCCCCGAGTGGGTCGCCAAGGTCATCGCCGAGCACGGCGACAAGATCGCCGTCGGCCTCGACGTACGCGGCACCACCCTGCGCGGGCGCGGGTGGACGCGCGACGGCGGCGACCTGTACGAGACGCTCGCGCGGCTCGACGGCGAGGGCTGCGCGCGGTACGTCGTCACCGACATCGCCAAGGACGGCACCCTCCAGGGACCCAACCTGGAGCTGCTGAAGAACGTGTGCGCGGCCACCGACCGGCCGGTCGTGGCGTCCGGCGGCGTGTCGTCCCTGGACGACCTGCGCGCGCTCGCCGGGCTGGTACCTCTCGGGGTGGAGGGCGCCATCGTCGGCAAGGCCCTCTACGCGAAGGCGTTCACCCTGGAAGAGGCCTTGGAGGCGGTGTCTTGACCGTACGGCGCGTTCAGAGCGGCAGCCCCTGGGAGGAGCCCTTCGGCATCTCCCGCGCGGTCGCCGCGGGCGACCTGGTCGTCGTCGGCGGCACCACGGCCTTCAAGGGCTCCGTGCTGCAAGGCGAGGGCGACCCCTACGAGCAGGCCAAGGCCGCCTTCGCGACCGCCCTGGAGGCCATCGCCGCGTTCGGCCTCGGCCCCGAGTCGGTCATCCGCACCCGCCTGTACCTCACGCACGCGCGCGACATGGACGCCGTGGGCCGCGCCCACAAGGAGGTCTTCGACGCCGTGCGCCCGGTGACGACGTTCGTCGTGGTGACCGGGTTCGTCGACCCCCGCATCCTCGTCGAGGCCGAGCTGGAAGCATTCCGAGGAGCTCTCTCATGACCCTGGCGGTCCGCGTCATCCCCTGCCTGGACGTCGACAACGGGCGCGTCGTCAAGGGCGTCAACTTCCAGAACCTCCGCGACGCGGGCGACCCCGTCGAGATGGCCAAGGTGTACGACGCCGAGGGCGCCGACGAACTGACGTTCCTGGACATCACCGCCTCCTCAGGCAACCGCGAGACGACCTACGACGTGGTGCGCCGCACCGCCGAGCAGGTCTTCATCCCGCTGACCGTCGGCGGCGGCGTACGCACCCCTGAGGACGTCGACAAGCTGCTGCGCGCGGGCGCCGACAAGGTGGGCGTCAACACCGCCGCCATCGCCCGCCCCGAGCTGATCAAGGAGATCGCCGAGCGCTTCGGCAGCCAGGTCCTCGTCCTCTCGGTGGACGCCCGGCGCACCGAGTCCGGCTCCTTCGAGGTCACCACGCACGGCGGCCGGCGCGGCACCGGCATCGACGCCGTCGAATGGGCCCACCGCGCGGCCGAGCTGGGCGCGGGCGAGATCCTGCTCAACTCGATGGACGCGGACGGGACGAAGGACGGCTACGACATCGAGATGATCGAGGCGGTGCGCAAGCACGTCACCGTGCCGCTGATCGCCTCCGGCGGCGCCGGGAAGCTGGGGGACTTCGCGCCGGCCGTGGGAGCGGGCGCGGACGCCGTGCTGGCGGCATCCGTCTTCCACTTCGGGGATCTGCGGATCGGGGAAGTGAAGCAGGCCCTGCGGGAGGCCGGGCAGGCGGTTCGGTAGTGCGCCTAGGGCGCTGATGCTCCAAGGGGCGCTGACGCTCTGAGGGGCGCTGATGTAAGCCCCGTTCGCCATGGCGGGCGGGGCTTACCTGTGGGCTGATGCGAAAGAGAAGTTGCGCAAAATATGTTGCGCAACTTTTCTTTCGTGATCTACGGTGAGGGCATGACGGGCAAAGAGAGGGACCGCCGGATCACGGACGTGGGCACGCTCAAGGCGCTCGCCCACCCCCTGCGCGCGCGGCTGTACCGGGGCCTGACCATCGCGCGCGTGGCGACCGCCTCCCAGCTGGCCGAACAGGTCGACGAGGCCGTCTCCCTGGTCAGCTACCACCTGCGCAAGCTCGCCGAGCACGGCCTCATCGAGGAGGCGCAGGCGCAGCGCGCGGACGGCCGCGAACGCTGGTGGCAGCCCTCCTCCGACGGACTCAGCATCCACGACGAGGACTTCCGCGACGCCCCCGAGAAGGCCGCCGCCCACACCGCCGCGAGCCGCCTCTTCTCCGCCCAGCGCGCCGACATGTACCGCCGCTACCTCGACGAACGCGCGCACTGGAGCGCCGAGTGGAACGCCGCCGCCGACTCCTCGGAGTCCAACCTGAGACTGACTCCGGCCGAACTCACGGAGCTGAACCGGGAGTTGCTGGCCCTGCTGCGGCGCTATGACGAACAGGGGCGGGCCGCAGAGGCGGCGGGGGACAGTGCGGGGCGGGAGAACGTCCAGGTGCACACGTATGCGTTCCCGTTCCGGGTCTGAGGGGGGCGGGATGGGAACGGGGGTGGACGGGGTGGCTTCTGCGGGGCGTGCGGATGTGGACGGGCGTCCTGGGCCGGTTTTCGAGGGGCGCGCGGATGTGGACGGGCGTCCTAGGGCAGCTTCCGAGGGGCGCGCGGACATGGACGGGCGCCCCGGGACGCTCGCCGTCGTCGCCCACAAGGACCGCAACGTCCTGCGCTGGCTGGCCGGGGTGACCGCCTCCGGGGTCGGCGACAACGTGTACTACATCGCCCTGTCCTGGGCGGCCGTCCAGTCCGGTACCCCTGCGCAGGCGGGGCTGGTCACGGCGGCCAGTGCGCTTCCGCGCGCGGTGCTGATGCTGGGCGGGGGAGTGGCCGCCGACCGCTACGGGCCGCGCCGGGTGATCCTGGGGACGACGGCCGTGCGCTGCGCCCTGGTCCTCACGGCGGCGCTGCTGATCCTCGCGACGAGCCCCGCGCTGTGGCTGCTGGCCGCGGTGGCGGTGCTCTTCGGCGTCGTCGACGCCCTCTTCCTGCCCGCCGCCGGCGCCCTCCCGGCCCTGATCGCCGACCGCGCCCAGCTGACCCGCGTCCAGGGCCTCAGGGGCCTCTCGTCCCGCCTGGCGAACGTCCTGGGGGGACCGCTGGGCGGCCTGGGCGTCGCTCTCGGGGGGACGGCCGGTGCGTTCGGGCTCGCGGCGCTGCTGGTGGGGGTGTCGTGGCCGTTGCTGGCGGGGGTGCGGGTGCGGAGGGCGGTCGCCGGGGAGGCGGCATCCGCGCGGGCGATCGGTCGCCGGTCCGGGGCGCTTGCGTCGCCTGGGGCGGGGGGGCGGCGTGAGGGTGTGCTCGACGAGTCCTCAGGGGCGCGGCTGCCTGAGGATTTGCCGGGCGCTGAGCCGGGTGTGCCCGATGCGTCCTCGTCGCGCGGGCTTCAGAAGGGCCCCGGCGCCTCCTCCGGACGTCTGCCGGACGCCTCCCGCAGCGTGCTCGGGGAGTTGCGGGACGGGCTGCTGCACATCCGGCGGGACCGGGTGCTGCTGCCGCTGGTGATGGCGATCGCCTTGAGCGACCTGGGGTTCGTCGGGCCGATGAACCTGGGGCTGACGTTGCTCTCGGAGGAGCGGGGGTGGGGGTCGGGCGGGATGGGGGTGGTGCTGGCCGGGTTCGGGACCGGGGCCGGGGGCGCGTCCCTGTTGCTCGCCTGGCGGGGGCGTGTCCCGCGCGCGGGTGTCGTGCTGGCGCTCGCGACCATAGGCGGGGCCGTCGCGATCGGCGGCCTGGCGCGCGTACCGTCCGTCGCGGGGGCCGCCTGTGTGGCGCTCGCGATCGGGCTGCTGGCCGGTCTCGGCGGCGCCCTGTCCGGCGCCCTGGTCCAGACCCGCGCGGGCGCCGCCTACATGGGCCGTGTCACGTCCGTGTCGACCCTGGTCAGCTACGGCGTCGCCCCGCTCACCTTCCCGCTGGTCGGCTGGGGCGTCGCCCTCTGGGGCACGGGACCTGTCTTCACCGTCTGCGCCACCCTCAACGGGCTCAGCGCGGTGATCGTGCTGGCGGTGAAGGGGTTGCGGCGGGCGGAGCTGCCGGAGTAAGCGAACCGGTCACCCGCGCGCGGGACAACGCACGCACCCAGGCCGCCCCCTAGCCCCTTCAGAACCCCAACTGCTTCCCCGCCCGCACCTTCTCGATCGCCTCCTTGTCGCCCTCCAGGTCCACCTGGGCGGTCGCCTGGCGGCCGAAGACGAACATCAGGAGCTCGGACGGCTCGGCCGTCACCGTCACCACCGGGGTGCCCCGGTGCGCGACCGTCGTGCGGCCGTCGGGGCGGCGCAGGACCAGGCCGGTGGGGGAGGAGCGGCCCAGGAGGCGGGCGGTGCGTTCCAGACGGGACCAGAGGGCGTCCTGGAAGACGGGATCCAGGGCGCGGGGCGTCCAGTCGGGCGCCGCGCGGCGGACGTCTTCCGTGTGGACATAGAACTCGACCGTGTTCGCGGCCTCGTCCAGCTGCTTGAGGGCGAAGGGCGAGAAGCGCGGCGGACCGGTGCGGATCAGCTGGAGCAGTTCGTCGTACGGCTTGGCCGCGTACTCCTCCATCGTCTTGTCCAGGCGCGGCGCCAGCTGCTTGATCAGGGTGCCCCCGGCCGCGTCGGGGCGGCGTTCGCGGACGACGACGTGGGCCGCCAGATCACGGGTGCGCCAGCCCTCGCAGAGCGTCGGTGCGTCGGGGCCGCTGGTTTCCAAGAGGTCGGCCAGAAGGAGCCGTTCACGCTTGGCGAAGGTCGACATGAGGCCAGCCTACGACCGGACCGCACGTCCGGACAGTGGACGCGGGACCGTCACTGTCAGTGGCAGGCTGCACAATGGCACGCATGACCAGCAACCGGCCCAGCAGCCTCGACCCGGAGATCGCCGCGCGCCTCAAGCGCAGCGCCGACGGACTCGTCCCCGCGATCGCCCAGCAGTACGACACCGGAGAGGTGCTGATGCTGGGCTGGATGGACGACGAGGCGCTGCACCGCACGCTGACGACCGGGCGGTGCACCTACTGGTCGCGCAGCCGGAGCGAGTACTGGGTCAAGGGCGACACCTCGGGCCACTTCCAGTGGGTGAAGTCGGTCGCCCTGGACTGCGACGCGGACACCCTCCTGGTCAGGGTCGACCAGGTCGGCGCCGCCTGCCACACGGGCGCGCGGACCTGCTTCGACAGGGACGTCCTCCCTCTCACCACGCCCGCCCCGGAAAAGGACAAGTAGGGTCAGCCGCCATGGACCTCGAGACGTTCCGCAAGCTCGCCACCGACCGGCGGGTCATCCCGGTCACCCGCAAGCTGCTCGCCGACGGCGACACCCCGGTCGCGCTCTACCGCAAGCTCGCCGCCGAACGCCAGGGCACGTTCCTGCTGGAGTCCGCGGAGAACGGCCGCTCCTGGTCCCGCTACTCCTTCGTCGGCGTCCGCTCCGCCGCCACCCTCACCTCGCGCGGCGGACAGGCCCACTGGCTGGGCAGCCCGCCCGTGGGCGTCCCCGTCGACGGCGACCCGCTGGCCGCCCTGCGCGCCACCCTCCAGACCCTCCACACGCCCCACCAGGAGGGCCTGCCGCCCTTCACCGGCGGCATGGTCGGCTACCTCGGCTACGACGTCGTACGCCGCCTGGAGAAGATCGGGCCCGGGGAGCACGACGACCTGAAGCTGCCCGAGCTGACGATGCTGCTCACCAGCGACCTGGCCGTCCTGGACCACTGGGACGGCACCGTCCAGCTGATCGCCAACGCGATCAACCACAACGACCTGGACACCGGGGTCGACGAGGCCTACGCCGACGCCATCGCGCGGCTCGACGCCATGGAGGCCGACCTCTCCCGCCCGGTCGCCCAGCCGCCCGCCGCCCTGCCCCCCTCCGAGCTCCCGGAGTTCACCGCCCGCTGGGGCGGCCCCGACTACCAGAAGACCGTCGAGGACATCAAGGAGCGCATCCGCGCGGGCGAGGCCTTCCAGGTCGTGCCCTCCCAGCGGTTCGAGACGCCCTGCACCGCCAGCGCCCTGGACGTCTACCGGGTCCTGCGCGCCACCAACCCCTCGCCGTACATGTACCTGTTCCGCTTCGACGGCTTCGACGTGGTCGGCTCCTCCCCGGAAGCCCTCGTGAAGGTCGAGGACGGCCGCGCGATGGTCCACCCCATCGCCGGTACGCGCCCGCGCGGGGCCACCCCGCAGCAGGACCAGGCGCTCGGCGAGGAGCTCCTGGCCGACCCCAAGGAGCGCGCCGAGCACCTGATGCTCGTCGACCTCGGCCGCAACGACCTGGGCCGCGTCTGCGAACCCGGGTCCGTCGAGGTCGTCGACTTCATGTCCGTCGAGCGCTACTCGCACGTGATGCACATCGTCTCCACCGTCACCGGCCGCGTCGCCCCCGGCCGCACCGCCTTCGACGTCCTCACCGCCTGTTTCCCCGCCGGCACCCTCTCCGGCGCCCCCAAGCCGCGCGCCATGCAGATCATCGACGAACTGGAGCCCTCCCGGCGCGGCCTGTACGGCGGCTGCGTCGGCTACCTGGACTTCGCGGGCGACTCCGACACCGCGATCGCCATCCGCACGGCCCTCCTGCGCGACGGCACCGCCTACGTCCAGGCGGGCGCCGGCATCGTCGCCGACTCCGACCCCGTCCTGGAGGACGAGGAGTGCCGCAACAAGGCGGCGGCCGTCCTGCGCGCGGTGCACACCGCGAACAGGTTCGGACGCCCCGGTACGTCCGATGTGAACCCCGGGTGACGCCCGCGCGCGCGGGCAGGCGATAGTGGGACATGTGACAGCCGTACCTGACCCCCGCCCCGACGCCGGACCCGAGCGGTCCGGGCGCCGCAGTCTCGCCCTGGCCCTGACCAGCGGCGCCCTGGGCGCGGCCCTGGCGCTGCTGGCCACCCGGCAGCGCTGGTCCGAGGGGACCGCCTCGGTCGCCGGCGGCGCCTTCCCGCTCACCGCCAAGGGCAGCGACGTCACCGGCGTCCCCGCCGCGCTCGCCATAGTCGGCCTCGCCTCCCTCGTCGCGGTCTTCGCCGTCCGCCGCGCCGGCCGGTTCGCCGTCTCGGCCGTCCTGCTGCTCTCCGGCGCCGGAACCGTCGCCGCCGCCCTCGCCGGCGCCTCCGACACCTCCGCGCTCGACGAGAAGGCCGCCAAGGCCTCCGGGGACGCCTCCGCGACCGTCGCCGCCCTCAGCCACACCGCGTGGCCCTACGCCGCCGCCGTAGGCGGCGCCCTGATCGTCCTCGCCGGACTCCTCGCCCTGCGCTACGGCCGCCTGTGGCCCGGCATGTCCGGACGGTACGAGCGCGACGGCACCCCCCGCCCGCGCCGCACCCCCGTCAAGGTCGACCCCGACCGGCCCGAGGACATCTGGAAGGCGCTCGACCGCGGCGAGGACCCCACAGGCGCCGACCCCGCCTGACCGGCCGAGCGCGATCCGGTGAATCGGGCGCGGCCCGAGCACACCCCCGCGTCCACCCCGTGCGCGCGGGGTGGACAATGAACGACAGAGCGTCCGGTTCGGACGATGACAGAGAGCAACGAGGAGCAAGTCATGGCGGGCAACGGCAACAGCCACGGTCACACTCTGGCCGCCTGGACCGGCACGACCATCGTGATCATCGGTTTCTGCGTCGCAGGCGTCTTCATGGTGATGGCCGAACCGCTGGGATTCTGGGCCGGCATGGCCATCACGCTGCTCGGCGGCCTCGTCGGCCTGATCATGCGCAGCATGGGCCTCGGCCAGCCCAAGGGCTACCGCGACCTCCCCGCGCACATCGCCAAGGGCACCCCGGCCCCCGTCGAGAGCTGACGCTCCCAGGAGCATCCCGAGGGCGGCCCCGCGCGCGTACGACGCCGGGACCGCCCTCGCGCGCGTACAGAGCCCGAAGCGCACAACCCGCGCGCGTATGGATCACCCCCCAGGGCACAATGCGAGGCATGACCCAGGCCCCCCAGGCTCAGGCACCGCCGCCCCCGGCCCCCGCCG
Source organism: Streptomyces sp. AMJ-169 (assembly GCF_055597585.1). Classification (NCBI taxonomy): domain Bacteria; kingdom Bacillati; phylum Actinomycetota; class Actinomycetes; order Kitasatosporales; family Streptomycetaceae; genus Streptomyces; species Streptomyces sp. AMJ-169. The sequence continues at coordinate 280,640 of NZ_JBVLTJ010000006.1, read as the reverse complement.
CCTCCCTCCCCGGCCGTCTCGCGGTCCCCGCAGGCCTCATGGCGGCCGTCGTCGGCGCCTTCGGGTACGTCGCGACCGTCGACCCCAACGAGCCCGGCCACTACCCCGTCTGCCCCCTGTACGCCGTCACCGGCGTCTACTGCCCCGGCTGCGGCGGACTGCGCAGTGCGCACGCCTTCGCGCACGGCGATCTGCTCGGCGCCCTCCAGGACAACGCGGCGGCCGTCCTCGCGTACGCGGGCTTCGCCGTGCTGTGGACCGTCTGGGTGGTACGCGCCGCGCGCGGGCGCCCCTTCAGGCTCGCGCTCGGCACCGCGCACGCGTGGGTGATCGGGACGTTTCTGCTGGTCTTCACGGTTGTCCGCAACCTGCCCTCAGGCGGCTGGCTGCGTCCTTGATCGATCGGGGAACGTCCAGGTGGTGGGACCGGAGGTGGCCTGATGCGAGCCGCGCGGCGCCGGGCGGATACCATCGCAGAGACCGTCGGCCGAGCCGCTGGTCACCCCGAACTGTCACCCGGCTGTGAGAGGGGGCCGCTCGCGTGAGCGTGCTCGACGAGATCATCGACGGAGTCCGTGCCGACCTCGCGGAGCGGCAGGCGCTCGTCAGCCTCGACGAGCTGAAGGAGCGCGCGGCCAAGGCTCCCGCAGCCAAGGACGGTGTGGCGGCCCTCAAGGGCGACGGCGTCAAGGTCATCTGCGAGGTCAAGCGCTCCAGCCCCTCCAAGGGCGCGCTCGCCGCGATCGCCGACCCCGCCGCCCTCGCCGCCGACTACGAGGCCGGCGGCGGCGCCGTCATCTCCGTCCTCACCGAACAGCGCCGCTTCGGCGGCTCCCTGGCAGACCTCGAAGCCGTACGCGCGCGCGTGGACATCCCCGTGCTGCGCAAGGACTTCATCGTCACCTCCTACCAGCTCTGGGAAGCCCGCGCGTACGGCGCCGACCTCGCCCTCCTGATCGTCGCCGCCCTGGAGCAGCCCGCCCTGGAGTCCCTCGTCGAGCGCGCCGAGTCCATCGGGCTCACCCCGCTCGTCGAGGTCCACGACGAGGACGAGGTCGAGCGCGCGGTCGCCGCCGGCGCCAAGGTCATCGGCGTCAACGCCCGCAACCTCAAGACCCTTGAGGTCGACCGGGGCACCTTCGAGCGCGTCGCCCCTGAGATCCCCGACCACATCGTGAAGATCGCCGAGTCCGGCGTGCGCGGCCCGCACGACCTGATCGCGTACGCCAACGCGGGCGCCGACGCCGTCCTGGTCGGCGAGTCCCTGGTGACGGGGAAGGACCCGCGCACGGCGGTCGCGGACCTGGTGGCGGCGGGCGAGCACCCTGCCATCCGGCACGGGCGGGCCTGACCACCCTTTAGGGTGACGACGATGACTCCCACTCCGGCCTCCCAGGACAGGCACGCGCGGCTGGCGCGCGGTTGCCGCCCCCGGGGCTGCCGCGCTCCCGCGCGGAGGGTGCACGGCCGGAGGGTGAGGTACGTCATCGGGGATGAACCTGGGCAGGTCAACGGCCGCCGATGGCAGCGCCCCATCAGGGGCGCGGGGCCGCGATAGTCCCTGCTCCCCACGGCGATCAGTGTCTTTCCCCCAGACCCACCGTGAGGTTTCCGCATGCCCAGCGAGTTCTTCATTCCCGACCCCGAAGGTCAAGTCCCCACCCCGGAGGGCTACTTCGGGGCCTTCGGCGGCAAGTTCATCCCGGAGGCGCTGGTCGCCGCCGTCGATGAGGTGGCCGTCGAGTACGACAAGGCCAAGCACGACCCCGAGTTCGCCCGCGAGCTGGACGACCTCCTGGTCAACTACACCGGCCGCCCCAGCTCCCTCACCGAGGTCCCCCGCTTCGCCCGGCACGCCGGCGGAGCGAGGATCTTCCTCAAGCGCGAGGACCTGAACCACACCGGCTCCCACAAGATCAACAACGTCCTGGGCCAGGCCCTGCTGACGAAGCGCATGGGCAAGACCCGCGTCATCGCGGAGACCGGCGCCGGCCAGCACGGCGTGGCGACGGCGACGGCGTGCGCGCTGTTCGGCCTGGACTGCACGATCTACATGGGCGAGATCGACACCCGGCGCCAGGCCCTGAACGTGGCCCGGATGCGCATGCTGGGCGCCGAGGTCGTCGCCGTGAAGTCCGGCAGCCGCACCCTGAAGGACGCCATCAACGAGGCGTTCCGCGACTGGGTCGCCAACGTCGACCGCACGCACTACCTGTTCGGCACGGTCGCGGGCCCGCACCCCTTCCCGGCGATGGTGCGCGACTTCCACCGGGTCATCGGCATCGAGGCCCGCAGGCAGCTCCTGGAGCGCGCGGGACGCCTCCCGGACGCCGCCGTGGCGTGCGTGGGCGGCGGCTCCAACGCGATCGGCCTGTTCCACGCGTTCATCCCGGACGCGGACGTCCGCCTGATCGGCTGCGAGCCGGCCGGGCACGGCGTCGAGACCGGGGAGCACGCGGCGACCCTGACGGCCGGCGAGCCCGGCATCCTGCACGGCTCGCGGTCGTACGTCCTCCAGGACGACGAGGGCCAGATCACCGAGCCGTACTCGATCTCGGCCGGACTCGACTACCCGGGGATCGGCCCCGAGCACTCCTACCTCAAGGACAGCGGGCGCGCGGAGTACCGCGCGGTCACCGACGACGCGGCGATGCAGGCCCTGCGCCTGCTGTCGCGCACGGAGGGCATCATCCCGGCGATCGAGTCCGCGCACGCCCTCGCGGGCGCGCTGGAGGTCGGCAGGGAGCTGGGCGAGGACGGGCTGATCGTCGTCAACCTGTCCGGGCGCGGCGACAAGGACATGGACACGGCCGCGCGGTACTTCGGTCTGTACGACACCGACGCCGAGGTCGCCGCCGACGCGGCCGACCTCGCGGAGATCGAGGGGGACGCCAAGTGAGCGGCAACATCCAGCTTCTGTCGGACACCCTCGCCGCCGCGAAGGCCGAGGACCGGGCCGCGCTGATCGCGTATCTCCCGGCCGGGTTCCCGACCGTGGACGGCGGCATCGAGGCGGTCAAGGCCGTCTTCGCCGGCGGCGCGGACGTCGTCGAGGTCGGGCTGCCGCACAGCGACCCGGTGCTCGACGGCCCGGTCATCCAGACCGCCGACGACATCGCGCTGCGCGGCGGCGTCAGGATCGCGGACGTCATGCGCACGGTCCGCGAGGCGTACGCCGCCACCGGGAAGCCGGTGCTGGTCATGACGTACTGGAACCCCATCGACCGCTACGGCGTCGAGCGGTTCACCGCCGAGCTGGCCGAGGCGGGCGGCGCGGGCTGCATCCTGCCCGACCTGCCGGTCCAGGAGGCGGGCCTGTGGCGGGAGCACGCCACGAAGCACGGCCTCGCGACCGTCTTCGTGGTGGCGCCCAGCAGCAAGGACGCCCGGCTCGCCGAGATCACGGCCGCGGGCAGCGGTTTCGTGTACGCCGCCTCGCTGATGGGCGTCACCGGCACCCGTGAGTCGGTCGGCGCGCAGGCGCAGGACCTCGTCGAGCGGACCCGGGCGACCCGGCCCGACCTCCCGGTCTGCGTCGGCCTCGGCGTGTCCAACGCGGCCCAGGCCGCCGAGGTCGCCGTGTTCGCGGACGGGGTGATCGTCGGTTCGGCGTTCGTGAAGCGGATGCTGGACGCGCCGGACGACACGGCCGGCGTCGCGGCGGTACGGGAGCTGGCCGGCGAGCTGGCGAAGGGCGTGCGCCGGACGGCGTAGGCGTGCGTGACCCGCGCGGGCCCGCGACAGGGCGTCCGTGCGGGCCTCACGAGTGAATCGGTCACTCGAACGAGTGGTCCTGGGTCCGGGGAGGCGCAATGCGTCTCCCCGGGTCGTTTCCGGGGTGTGAGCGAGAAGAATCGTGATGGGAAGCGTTCGGCCAGGGAGCGGATCGCGGCCGACCGGGAGAAGCAGCGGACGGCCGACCGGCGGCGCCGGGGGCTGATTGTCGGCGCCAGTGTCGTCGGCGTCCTGGGCCTGGCCGCGGTCATCGGCGTGGCGGCGGCGAACGCGGGCAAGAGCGGCGGGGGGAGCGCGGGTCCGGTGGTCGCGCCGTCGGGGGCGAACGGCAAGGACGCGCTGGCCATCCCCCTCGGCCAGGAGAGCGCCAAGTCGACGCTGACGGTGTGGGAGGACTTCCGCTGCCCGGCCTGCAAGGCGTTCGAGACGGCGTACCGGCCGGTGATCCATGAGCTGACCGGCGCGGGCAAGCTCAAGGTCGAGTACCACCTGGCCACCCTCATCGACAACAACCTGCGGGGCACGGGCTCGCACAAGGCGGCCAACGCCGCCGCCTGCGCGCAGGACGAGGGCAAGTTCCCCGGGTATCACGACGTGCTGTTCGAGAACCAGCCGACGGAGACCGACGACGCCTACGGCAAGAACGCCAAGCTGATCGAGCTGGCCGGCAAGGTCGAGGGCCTCGACACGCCCGCGTTCCGCACGTGTGTGGAGAAGGGCACCCATGACGCCTGGGTGAAGAAGTCGGCGGCGGCCTTCAGCAGCGGCGGCTTCGGCGGCACGCCGACGGTCCTGCTGAACGGCAAGAACATCTACCAGGACCAGACGATGACGCCGGCGAAGCTGAAGCAGCTGGTGGCGGAGGCGGACAAGGGGTGAGGTGGTGCCCGTTATGGAGCCGTTGCCGGGGTGGCCTCCGTGGTCGCGGCCCGGCAGGGTAGCGTCGACCTTGCCATGGAACTTGCCTACATTCCCAGCCCGTCGCGCGGGGTCATCCATCTCGGGCCCATTCCGCTGCGCGGCTATGCCTTCTGCATCATCATCGGCGTCTTCGTCGCGGTCTGGCTCGGCAACAAGCGCTGGGTCGCGCGCGGTGGCCGGGTCGGCACGGTCGCGGACATCGCCGTCTGGGCGGTGCCGTTCGGCCTCGTCGGCGGCCGGCTCTACCACGTCATCACCGACTACGAGCTGTACTTCAGCGAGGGCCGGGACTGGGTGGACGCCTTCAAGGTGTGGCAGGGCGGCCTCGGTATCTGGGGCGCCATCGCGCTCGGCGCGGTCGGCGCGTGGATCGGCTGCCGCCGCCGGGGCATCGCCCTGCCGGCCTACGCCGACGCCATCGCCCCCGGCATCGCCCTCGCGCAGGCCATCGGACGCTGGGGCAACTGGTTCAACCAGGAGCTGTACGGCAAGGCGACCGACGTCCCCTGGGCGCTGCACATCACGTCCTCCGCCGACGGCCGCGTACCGGGCTACTACCACCCGACCTTCCTGTACGAGTCCCTCTGGTGCGTCGGCGTCGCCCTCCTCGTGATCTGGGCCGACCGCCGCTTCGCCCTCGGGCACGGGCGGGCGTTCGCCCTGTACGTCGCCGCGTACTGCGTCGGCCGGTTCTGGATCGAGTACCTCCGCGTCGACGACGCCCACCACATCCTGGGCCTGCGCCTCAACAACTGGACCGCGCTGTTCGTCTTCCTCCTCGCGGTGCTGTACCTGGTGATCTCCGCGAAGAAGCGGCCCGGCCGCGAGGAGATCGTGGAGCCGGGGGCGGCGGAGGAACGGGCGGCGGCCGAGGCCGGGGAGTCCGAGGGCACGGAGAAGGCCGACGAGTCCGAAGGCACGGAGAACGCCGACGCCCCCGGGGACAAGAAGGCCGACCTGGAGAAGAAGTCCGACACCGGGACGGCGACCAAGAAGAGCTGACGGCTGGTTCTACGGCATCAAGGGCGCTCGGGGTCTCCCGGGCGCCCTTCGCTCACCCCTTCACACCCCTTCGCACACCCCCCTCACCCCGCGTACCTCTCCTCGATCTCCCCCCGATAAGGCATCGCCCCCACCGCCCCCACCCGCTCCACCGACAGCGATGCCGCCGCCGTCGCCCACCGCAGCGCCTCGTGGATCGGCCGCTCCTCCGTCAGCGCCGTCGCCAGCGCCCCCGCGAACGTGTCGCCCGCCGCCGTCGTGTCCACCGCCCGCGCCTGCGGGGACGGCACCGCCAGGGGAGGCGCGTCGCGGGCCGCGTACAGGGCTCCTGCCGCGCCCAGGGTCACCACCACCGCCGGGACCGAGTCCAGCAGCGCCTCCGCCGCCTCCAAGGGATCGACGCGGTCGGCCAGGGTCAGGGCCTCGTACTCGTTGGGGATCAACAGGTCGATCAGGGAGAGGAGTTCGGGCGGGAGGGGCTGGGCCGGGGACGGGGTGAGGATCGTGCGGACGCCGTGGGCGCGGGCCGCTCGGGCGCCCGCCACCACCGCCGGCATCGGGATCTCCAGCTGGAGCAGGAGGGCGTCGGCGGAGGCGATGAGGTTCTCGTCGCCGGGGGCGAGGTGGTCGACGGTGCCGTTGGCGCCGGGGATCACGACGATCGCGTTGCCGCCGTCGTCGTCGACCACGATGTGGGCGGTGCCGGAGGGGCCCTCGACCGTGCGGACGTGGTCGGTGAGGACGCCCGAGTGCTCGAGCGTGGACCGCAGCGCGGCGCCGTACGCGTCGGTGCCCACCGCGCCGATCATCGAGACCGTCGCGCCCGCCCGCGCCGCCGCGATCGCCTGGTTGGCGCCCTTGCCGCCGGGGGCCGTGCGCAGCTCCCGGCCCGTGACCGTCTCGCCCCGGCGCGGGGGCGTCTCGACGTAGGTGACGAGGTCCATGTTCGTGCTGCCCAGTACGACGATGTGGCTCATGGGACAGAGCCCTTCCACCCTCCTCCGGCTGCAAAACCGCAGGTTAGCCCAGCCTCCCCTTGCTGGCGGAGAGGAATGCGACGGCGTAGCTTCGGGGTTGTAGATAATTAGAACTTGTCCAAAGTTAGCTTTGGCTTAGCTTTCCTGGGGGAACCGGAAATGGCTCTCATCGACGTCGAGGCACCGCTCCACGAGGCGCACCGCGACAACCACACCCACCGGGACGTCAACGGCGGCTGGCTGCGGCCGGCCGTCTTCGGGGCCATGGACGGACTCGTCTCCAACCTCGCCCTCATGACCGGCGTCGCGGGCGGCGACATCGGCACGCAGGCCGTCGTCCTCACCGGTCTCGCCGGGCTCACCGCCGGCGCCTTCTCGATGGCCGCCGGGGAGTACACCTCCGTCGCCTCCCAGCGGGAGCTGGTCGAGGCCGAACTCGACGTCGAGCGGCGGGAGTTGCGCAAGCACCCCAAGGACGAGGAGAACGAGCTGGCCGCGCTCTACGTCGCGCGCGGGGTCGAGCCCGAACTGGCCGCCGAGGTCGCCCGGCAGCTCTCGCGCGACCCCGAGCAGGCGCTGGAGATCCACGCGCGCGAGGAGCTGGGGATCGACCCGTCCGACTTGCCCTCGCCGGTCGTCGCCGCCGTCTCCTCGTTCGGGGCCTTCGCGCTGGGGGCCTCGCTGCCCGTGCTGCCCTATCTGCTGGGCGCCACCGCGCTGTGGCCCGCCCTGGTCGTCGCCCTCGTGGGGCTGTTCCTGTGCGGGGCCGTCGTCGCCCGCGTCACCGCGCGGAGCTGGTGGTTCAGCGGGCTGCGGCAGCTCGCGCTGGGCGGTGCGGCGGCCGGTGTGACGTACGTCCTGGGCAGTTTGTTCGGTACGGCCGTAGGATAGAGCGACTGTACTTATGCGAGGGTCTGCATAAGTAACTGTTACCCATTGGTTTCAAGCGCTTGTCCATCGGGCATGAGCCGAGAGCGCTTGCGGGCAATGACGCCCAAGAGGCGCACGCGCGGAGTGGGCGGCGACGTCCTCACCGTAACTCCCCGGGTGAACGGCCACCGATCTGTCCGTTCAAGCCCCCACTTACTTTCAGCCGCCCCGCGCGGCTCCCGCCGCACCCCCACGGCGTCCGCATGCTGGAACGGTTTATCCACTTCCCGAGAACCGCCCCATCATGTAACCTGCACGAAATTTTGCACTTACGCAGAGGGCCAGCGTCGTCCCTCGGCACCGCAATATGCCACTTGAGACGACGACGGGAGAGCCGATGCGTACGCCGCGCCAGCCGTCCCAGCCCTCCACGAATGGCCAGAACTGGTCGTTCATGGACGCGCGCCCTGCTGCCCAGGGCATGTACGACCCCCGCGACGAGCACGACGCCTGTGGCGTCGGCTTCGTGGCCACCCTCACCGGCGAGGCGAGCCACACGCTGGTCGAGCAGGCGCTGACCGTTCTGCGCAACCTGGAGCACCGCGGGGCCACCGGCTCCGAGCCCGACTCCGGTGACGGCGCGGGCATCCTGACCCAGGTCCCGGACGCCTTCCTGCGCGAGGTGACCGGCTTCGACCTGCCCGCCGCCGGCTCCTACGCCGTGGGCATCGCCTTCCTCCCCGAGGACGCCGCCGAGCCGGCCGTCTCGCGGATCGAGACGATCGCCGCCGAAGAGGGCCTCACCGTCCTCGGCTGGCGTGAGGTCCCGGTCGCCCCCCAGCTGCTGGGCGCCACCGCCCGCTCGACGATGCCGGCCTTCCGGCAGATCTTCGTCGGCGACGGAATCAGCGAGGGCATCGCCCTCGACCGCAAGGCGTTCGCGCTGCGCAAGCGCGCCGAGCGCGAGGCGGGCGTCTACTTCCCCTCGCTGTCCGGCCGCACCCTTGTCTACAAGGGCATGCTGACCACCGGCCAGCTGGAGCCCTTCTTCCCGGACCTGTCCGACCGCCGCTTCGCCTCCGCGATCGCGCTCGTGCACTCCCGGTTCTCCACGAACACCTTCCCGTCGTGGCCGCTCGCCCACCCGTACCGGTTCGTCGCCCACAACGGTGAGATCAACACCGTCAAGGGCAACCGCAACTGGATGCGCGCCCGCGAGTCCCAGCTGGCCTCCGACCTGTTCGGGGAGCGGCAGCTCGACCGCGTCTTCCCCGTCTGCACCCCGGACGCCTCCGACTCCGCCTCCTTCGACGAGGTCCTGGAGCTGCTCCACCTCGGCGGCCGTTCGCTGCCGCACTCGGTGCTGATGATGATCCCCGAGGCGTGGGAGAGCCACGACTCGATGGACCCGGCCCGGCGCGCCTTCTACCAGTACCACTCCACGATGATGGAGCCCTGGGACGGCCCGGCCTGCGTCTGCTTCACCGACGGCACCCAGGTCGGCGCGGTCCTCGACCGCAACGGACTGCGCCCCGGCCGCTACTGGGTCACCGACGACGGCCTCGTCGTCCTCGGCTCCGAGGTCGGCGTCCTCGACATCGACCCCGCGAAGGTCGTCCGCAAGGGCCGCCTCCAGCCCGGCAAGATGTTCCTCGTCGACACCGCCGAGCACCGCATCATCGAGGACGACGAGATCAAGGCGGGCCTCGCCGCCGCCGCGCCGTACGCGGAGTGGCTGGAGGCCGGGGAGATCGAGCTGGGCGACCTGCCCGAGCGCGAGCACATCGTGCACACCCACGCCTCGGTCACCCGCCGCCAGCAGACCTTCGGCTACACCGAGGAAGAGCTGCGCGTCCTGATCGCCCCGATGGCCAAGTCCGCCGCCGAGCCGATCGGCTCCATGGGCACCGACTCGCCCATCGCCGCGCTCTCCGCCCGCCCCCGGCTGCTGTTCGACTACTTCACGCAGCTGTTCGCGCAGGTCACCAACCCTCCGCTGGACGCCATCCGGGAAGAGCTGGTCACCTCCCTGCGCTCCTCGCTGGGCCCCGAGGGCAACATCCTGGAGCCGACCGCCGCCTCCTGTCGTACGGTCACCCTGCCGTTCCCGGTGATCGACAACGACGAGCTGGCCAAGCTCATCCACATCAACGCCGACGGCGACATGCCCGGCTTCAAGGCCGCGACGCTCTCCGGTCTGTACCGGGTCTCCGGCGGCGGTGACGCGCTGTCCGCGCGGATCGACGAGATCTGCGCCGAGGCCGACGCCGCCATAGACAACGGCGCCCGCCTGATCGTCCTGTCGGACCGGCACTCCGACGCCGAGCACGCGCCGATCCCGTCGCTGCTGCTCACCGCGGCCGTCCACCACCACCTCATCCGCACCAAGCAGCGCACCCAGGTGGGCCTGCTGGTCGAGGCCGGTGACGTCCGCGAGGTCCACCACGTCGCCCTGCTGATCGGCTTCGGCGCCGCCGCCGTCAACCCGTACCTGGCGATGGAGTCCGTCGAGGACCTGCTGCGCGCCGGCACCTTCATCAACGGGGTCGAGCCCGAGCAGGCCATCCGCAACCTGATCTACGCGCTCGGCAAGGGCGTCCTGAAGGTCATGTCCAAGATGGGCATCTCCACGGTCGCCTCCTACCGCGGCGCCCAGGTCTTCGAGGCCGTCGGCCTGGACTCCGGCTTCGTCGCGAAGTACTTCGTCGGCACCGCCACCAAGATCGGCGGCGTCGGGATCGACGTCGTCGCCAAGGAGGTCGCCGCCCGGCACGCCAAGGCCTACCCGGCCTCGGGGATCGCCCCGGCGCACCGCGCGCTGGAGATCGGCGGCGAGTACCAGTGGCGCCGCGAGGGCGAGCCGCACCTGTTCGACCCGGAGACGGTCTTCCGCCTCCAGCACTCCACGCGCTCCGGCCGCTACGACATCTTCAAGAAGTACACGGACCGCGTGAACGAGCAGTCCGAGCGGCTGATGACGCTGCGCGGCCTGTTCGGCTTCGCCTCCGGCCGCGAACCGATCTCCCACGACGAGGTCGAGTCGGTCGAGGAGATCGTCAAGCGCTTCTCCACCGGCGCCATGTCGTACGGCTCCATCTCCCTGGAGGCGCACGAGACCCTCGCCATCGCCATGAACCAGCTGGGCGGCAAGTCCAACACCGGTGAGGGCGGCGAGGACCCGGAGCGCCTGTACGACCCGGCCCGGCGCTCGGCCATCAAGCAGGTCGCCTCCGGCCGCTTCGGCGTGACCTCCGAGTACCTGGTCAACGCGGACGACATCCAGATCAAGATGGCCCAGGGCGCCAAGCCCGGCGAGGGCGGCCAGCTGCCCGGCCACAAGGTCTACCCGTGGGTCGCCAAGACCCGGCACTCGACGCCGGGCGTCGGCCTCATCTCGCCGCCGCCGCACCACGACATCTACTCCATCGAGGACCTGGCCCAGCTGATCCACGACCTGAAGAACGCGAATCCGCAGGCGCGGATCCACGTGAAGCTGGTCTCCGAGGTCGGCGTCGGCACGGTCGCGGCGGGTGTCTCCAAGGCGCACGCGGACGTCGTCCTGATCTCCGGCCACGACGGCGGTACGGGCGCCTCCCCGCTCACCTCGCTGAAGCACGCCGGCGGTCCCTGGGAGCTGGGGCTCGCCGAGACGCAGCAGACGCTGCTGCTCAACGGGTTGCGCGACCGGATCGTCGTCCAGACCGACGGCCAGCTCAAGACCGGCCGTGACGTCGTCATCGCCGCGCTGCTGGGCGCCGAGGAGTTCGGGTTCGCGACCGCGCCGCTCGTCGTGTCCGGCTGCGTCATGATGCGCGTCTGCCACCTCGACACCTGCCCCGTCGGCATCGCCACGCAGAACCCCGTGCTGCGCGACCGGTTCGCCGGCAAGGCCGAGTACGTCGTGAACTTCTTCAGGTTCATCGCCGAAGAGGTCCGCGAGCTCCTCGCCGAGCTGGGCTTCCGCTCGATCGAGGAGGCCGTCGGCCACGCCGAGGTCCTCGACGTGCACCGCGCGGTCGACCACTGGAAGGCGCAGGGCCTCGACCTCGCCCCGCTCTTCTACGTGCCCGAGCTGCCCGAGGGCGCCGCCCTGCACCAGACGATCACCCAGGACCACGGCCTGGAGAAGGCGCTCGACAACGAGCTGATCAAGCTCGCCGCCGACGCCCTCGCCGCCGCCGACGCGAGCGCCGCCCAGCCGGTGCGCGCACAGGTCAAGGTCCGCAACATCAACCGCACGGTCGGCACGATGCTCGGCCACGAGGTGACGAAGAAGTTCGGCGGGGCGGGCCTGCCCGACGACACCATCGACATCACCTTCACCGGCTCGGCCGGCCAGTCCTTCGGCGCCTTCCTCCCGCGCGGTGTCACGCTGCGCCTGGAGGGCGACGCCAACGACTACGTCGGCAAGGGCCTCTCCGGCGGCCGGGTCGTCGTCCGCCCCGACCGGGGCGCCGACCACCTCGCCGAGTACTCGACGATCGCCGGCAACACCATCGCCTACGGCGCGACCGGCGGCGAGCTGTTCCTGCGCGGCCGTACCGGTGAGCGGTTCTGCGTGCGCAACTCCGGCGCGCTGGTCGTCTCCGAGGGCGTCGGCGACCACGGCTGCGAGTACATGACCGGCGGTCACGCGGTCGTCCTCGGCGAGACCGGGCGCAACTTCGCGGCCGGTATGTCCGGCGGTGTCGCGTACGTCATCGACCTCGACCGGGACAACGTCAACGCCGGCAACCTCGGCGCCGTCGAGGAGCTGTCGGCCGAGGACAAGCTGTGGCTGCACGACGTGGTGCGCCGGCACGCCGAGGAGACCGGATCCACGGTCGCCGGGAAGCTGATCGCCGACTGGGATGCCGCCGCCGGGCGCTTCAGCAAGATCATCCCCAGCACGTACAAGGCAGTGCTCGCCGCCAAGGACGCCGCCGAGCAGGCGGGACTCTCCGAGTCCGAGATCACCGAGAAGATGATGGAGGCGGCGATCAATGGCTGACCCGAAGGGCTTCCTCAACCACGGGCGCGAGATCGCCACCTCCCGTCCCGTCGACGTGCGGCTGAAGGACTGGAACGAGGTCTACGTCCCCGGCTCGCTGCTGCCGATCATCGGCAAGCAGGCCAGCCGGTGCATGGACTGCGGCATCCCGTTCTGCCACAACGGCTGTCCGCTGGGCAACCTGATCCCCGAGTGGAACGACTTCGCCTACCGCGAGGACTGGACGGCCGCCTCCGAGCGGCTGCACGCGACCAACAACTTCCCGGAGTTCACCGGCCGGCTGTGCCCGGCGCCGTGTGAGTCGGCGTGCGTGCTGGGCATCAACCAGCCCGCCGTGACCATCAAGAACGTCGAGGTCTCGATCATCGACAAGGCGTGGGACGCCGGTTCGGTGGCCCCGCAGATCCCCGAGCGCCTCTCCGGCAAGACGGTCGCGGTCATCGGCTCGGGCCCGGCGGGTCTGGCCGCCGCCCAGCAGCTGACCCGGGCGGGCCACACGGTCGCCGTGTACGAGCGCGCCGACCGCGTCGGCGGACTGCTGCGCTACGGCATCCCCGAGTTCAAGATGGAGAAGCGGCACATCAACCGCCGCATCGAGCAGATGCGCGCGGAGGGCACCCGCTTCCGCACCGGCATCGAGATCGGCCGCGACCTCAAGGCGACCGACCTGAAGAAGCGCTACGACGCCGTCGTCATCGCCGCCGGCGCCACCACCGCCCGCGATCTCCCTGTCCCCGGCCGGGAGCTGAAGGGCGTCTACCAGGCGATGGAGTATCTGCCGCTGGCCAACAAGGTCCAGGAGGGCGACTACGTCACCTCCCCGGTCTCGGCCGAGGGCAAGCACGTCGTCGTCATCGGCGGCGGCGACACCGGCGCCGACTGCGTGGGCACCGCGCACCGCCAAGGGGCCGCGTCCGTCACGCAGTTGGAGATCATGCCCAAGCCGGGCGAGGAGCGTAACCCCGGCCAGCCCTGGCCGACGTTCCCCATGCTCTACAAGGTGACCTCCGCGCACGAGGAGGGCGGCGAGCGGGTCTACTCCGTCTCGACCACCCACTTCGAGGGCGACGAGGACGGCAACGTGCAGTGGCTGCACCTCATCGAGGTCGAGTTCGTCGAGGGCAGGCTGACGCAGAAGCCGGGCACCGAGCGGAAGATCCCGGCCCAGCTGGTCACGCTGGCCATGGGCTTCACCGGGACCGACCGGGAGAACGGGCTCGTCGAGCAGTTCGGGCTCGACCTGGACGAGCGCGGCAACGTCGCCCGTGACGCCGGCTTCCAGACCAACGTGCCCGGCGTGTTCGTCGCCGGGGACGCGGGCCGGGGCCAGTCGCTCATCGTGTGGGCGATCGCCGAGGGCCGCTCCGCCGCGCGCGGCTGCGACCGCTTCCTGACCGGCGCCAGCGACCTGCCGGCCCCGATCCGCCCGACGGACCGCTCCCTGATGGTCTGACCCCCGCACCAGAAGCTTTCCGTACAAAGGCGTACGGAACTGAAGACGACGCCTGCCGCACTGTCCCCGACCGGACGACCCGGCAGGCGTCGCCGTCTTCTCCCCGCGCGTCCCCCGTGCCACCCTGAGGTGATCCGACGGGGAGGACGGCATGAGCGTGAGCGACCGGACGCGGGCGGACGAACGGGGCGGCGGCGAGAAATTCGCCGACTGGGCCGACGGCCGGTTAGGGATCTACACACTGGCGAAGGCCAATCTGCGCAAGGTCTTTCCCGATCACTGGTCCTTCATGCTGGGCGAGATCTGCCTGTACAGCTTTCTCATCCTGATCCTCACCGGCGTCTATCTGACCCTGTTCTTCGCACCCAGCAACAGCGAAGTCATCTACAACGGCACCTATACGCCGCTCAACGGCATCCCGATGACCCAGGCGTACAAGTCGACGCTGGACATCAGTTTCGACGTACGCGGCGGTCTGCTGATCCGGCAGATCCATCACTGGGCGGCGCTGGTGTTCGTCGCGGGAATGCTGATCCACATGATGCGGGTGTTCTTCACCGGCGCGTTCCGCAAACCCCGCGAGCTGAACTGGGTGTTCGGCTGGACCCTGCTGTTCCTGGGCATCATGACCGGTCTGACCGGCTACTCCCTGCCCGACGACCTGCTGTCCGGCACCGGTCTGCGGTTCGCGGACGGGGCGATCCTGTCCATCCCGATCGTCGGGACGTACCTCTCCTTCTTCCTGTTCGGCGGGGAATGGCCGGGAGTCGACTTCATCTCGCGGCTCTATCCGATCCATATCCTGCTGCTGCCCGGGATCATGCTCGGACTGGTCGTCGGCCACCTGATCCTGGTCTTCTACCACAAGCACACGCAGTATCCGGGGCCCGGCCGCGACGAGAAATCCGTGATCGGAATGCCGTTCATGCCGGTCTACATGGCGAAGGCCGGCGGATTCTTCTTCCTCGTCTTCGGCGTCCTCGCGCTGATGGGCGGAATCGCGACCATCAACCCGGTCTGGGCGTTCGGCCCCTACCGGCCCGATCTCGTGACGACCGGCGCGCAGCCCGACTGGTATCTCGGATTCTCCGAGGGGCTGATCCGCGTGATGCCGGCCTGGGAGATCGACGCCTGGGGCCACACCCTTCAATTGGGCGTCTTCATTCCGTTCACGCTCTTCCCCCTGATCCTCGCGGCCATCGGCGCCTATCCGTTCCTGGAATCCTGGATCACCGGCGACACACGCGAACACCACCTCCTCGACCGTCCGCGCAACGTCCCCGTCCGCACCGGACTCGGCGTCGCCTGGCTCGCCCTCTACGCCATGTTCCTCATCGGCGGCGGCAACGACATCGTCGCCACCCACCTCCACCTCTCCATCAACGCCATCACCTGGTTCGTCCGCGTCGGCGTCTTCGTCGTCCCCGTCCTCGCCTTCCTCCTCACCAAACGCGTCTGCATGGGCCTCCAGCGCCACGACCGCAACCTCGTCCTGCACGGCATCGAGACCGGCACCCTCAAACGCCTCCCGCACGGCGAGTACGTGGAAGTCCACAAACCCCTCGGCCAGGGCCGCCTGTTCACCCTCACCCAGCACGAACAGCCGCAGCCGTACGAGATCGGCGCGCGCGTCGATGCCAATGGGGTCCGGCGGAAGGTGACCGTCTCGCAGCGGGTGCGGGCGCGGCTGTCCAAGGCGATGTTCGGACCGGACACGCAGATCCCGAAGCCGACGGAGGAGGAGTACAAGGCGCTGACGCAGGGCCATCACTGACGGAGTGTCAGGTGTCTCTTCCCTAGCAAGTGCTTGGTGGGTATCGTGCGAACGCCCGTCGCCGAACAGGGAGTTCGCCATGGCCGAGGCCTACATCGTCGAAGCGGTCCGTACGCCGGTCGGGAAGCGCGGGGGAGGGCTCGGCGGGGTCCATCCGGCCGACCTCGGCGCACATGTGCTGCGCGCGCTCATGGAACGCTCCGGCGTCGACCCCGCCGCCGTCGAGGACGTCGTCTTCGGCTGCCTGGACGCCGTGGGGCCGCAGGCCGGGGACATCGCCCGGACCTCCTGGCTCGCCGCCGGGCTGCCCGAGGAGGTGCCCGGGGTGACCGTCGACCGGCAGTGCGGGTCCTCGCAGCAGGCGCTGCACTTCGCGGCGCAGGCCGTGCTGTCGGGGACGCAGGACCTCGTCGTCGCGGGCGGGGTGCAGAACATGACCCAGGTGCCCATCGCCTACGCGACCCGGCAGGCGGCGGTGCCGCTCGGCTTCACCGAGGGGCCGTTCGCGGGCAGCGAGGGGTGGCGGGCGCGGTACGGGCAGCGGCCCGTCAACCAGTTCGCGGGCGCCGAGATGATCGCCGCGAAGTGGGGGATCGGCAGGGAGGCCCAGGAGGAGTTCGCGCTGCGCTCCCACCGGCGGGCGCTCGCCGCGATCGACGCGGGCCGGTTCCGGCGGGAGACCGTCCTCTACCGGGGAGTCGAGGTCGACGAGGGCCCGCGCCGGGACACCTCCCTGGCCAGGATGGCCGCCCTCAAGCCCGTCCTCGACGGCGGTACCGTCACCGCCGCCTGCTCCTCCCAGGTCTCCGACGGCGCCGCCGCGCTGCTGCTCGCCTCCGAGCGGGCGGTCCGCGAACACGGGCTCACCCCGCGCGCCCGCGTGCACCACCTCTCCGTACGCGGGGAGGACCCGATCCGGATGCTCACCGCGCCCATCCCGGCGACCGCGCACGCCCTGAAGAAGACCGGGCTCACCCTCGACGCGATCGACCTCGTCGAGATCAACGAGGCGTTCGCGCCCGTGGTGCTGGCCTGGCTGAAGGAGACGGGGGCCGATCCGGCGAAGGTCAACGTCAACGGGGGCGCCATCGCGCTGGGGCATCCGCTGGGGGCGACGGGGGCGCGGCTGATGGTGACGCTGCTGCACGAGCTGGAGCGGACCGGGGGGCGGTACGGGTTGCAGACGATGTGCGAGGGCGGGGGGCAGGCGAACGTGACGATCGTGGAGCGGCTGTGAGACTCAGGTGTCGCACTCCAGGACCGTCCCGCACAGCGCGCACCGCGCCCGCACCCGCCCCCGCACCGGCACCCGCAGCTTCTGATGACAGGTCGGGCACGGGAAGCTCACCCGCGGCGGCGTCCCCGGGGAGAACGCGTACTGCGGGGTCGTGTGCGCGTGCTTGCGGTCCCTGGCGTACCGCCGCCGGCCCGCCCACCCCGCGGCCGTCAGCGGCGGCTGGCGTCCGTCGAGGCGGGCCCGGTCCAGGCCCGCCTCGTACGCCTCGTACGCCTGCGGGCTGGTGAACCAGATGCGCGGGTCCTCGTCGAAGAACAGGGCCCGCTTGGCGAGGACGTAGCCGAACTCCTCCGGGGTCAGGTAGCCGAGCTTCTGGGAGGCCTCGCCGTGTTCGCGGTAGGCGTCCAGGAGGAGCCAGCCGGCGCCCAGGTACGTCGTCGCGGTGTCCGTCAGGATCTCGTTGTCCCGGGTGCCGGGGAAGGAGAGGCCGAGGCGGTGCAGGTAGACGTGCATGATCTCGTGGGCGAGGGCCGCGCCGATGTCCTCGCGGTGGGTGCGGAAGCGGTCGTTCAGCTCGATGAAGTACTCCGGGCCCGCCGCCAGCTCGACGCTCGCCGCGTGCTCCATCGTCCGGAAGCCGACGATCATCCGCGCGTCCGGCAGCCGGAAGTGCCGCACCAGCTCGCGGGCCACCCGCTGGGCGCCCAGATGCAGGTCGTCGGCGTCGGAGAAGGCCACGTCGACGGGCGGCACGCTGGTGGCGAACGTGCGCACGGTGTCGTACGACAGCCGCTTGTACAGGGCCGTGACCGCCGCCCGTACCGTCTCCAGGTGCGGGAAGCCGTGCTCGACCGGTCCGCCGTTGCCCACGCCGCACCCCCATGCAGTCGTCTCCACTGTACGAGGAGCGACCGCGCAGTACGAGGAGTGGACCGGCGGTACCTGGTTCACCTGCACGGACTAGGGTTGACGACCATGACCAGTCATACCGGGAACGCCGGAGTCGACGCGGCCGTCCGCGAGGAGCTGAACCGGCTGCGCGACAGCATCGACAACATCGACGCCGCCGTCGTCCACATGCTCGCCGAACGCTTCAAGGCCACCCAGCAGGTCGGCTACCTCAAGGCCCGCCATCAGCTGCCGCCCGCCGACCCGGCGCGCGAGTCCCGCCAGATCGAGCGGCTGCGGGTGCTCGCGGAGAACGCCAAGCTCGATCCGGCGTTCGCGGAGAAGTTCCTCAACTTCATCATCGCGGAGGTCATCCGCCACCACGAGCGGATCGCGGAGGACGCCCACGGCGGCCCGGCCGACTCCTAGATCAACTCCCTTGCGGGGGGCGCCTATTGGGCTCACAGAGGCGGACAAAGAGGCTCGTACCGATCCGCCTCTGTGCCCGGACTGCGGGATCAGGCAGCATGGCCCGCATGTCCGTACTGACGCGCGACGAAGCGCAGAGCCGTGCCGAACTCCTCGACGTCGACCACTACGCCGTCGAACTCGATCTCACCACCGGTGACGAGACCTTCGCGTCCGCCACCGTCATCCGCTTCACCGCGCGCACGGGCGCGGAGACCTTCGTCGAGATCAAGCCCGCCGAACTGCTCTCCGTCCAGCTCGACGGGGACGCCGTCGACCCCGGCACGCTGGCCGGCAACCGGCTGCCGCTGCACCTCACGGCGGGTGCGCACGAACTGCGCGTCGAGGCCCGGATGCGCTACTCGCGCACCGGCGAGGGCATGCACCGCTTCACCGACCCCGCCGACGGCGAGACCTACGTCTACACCCAGCTGTTCATGGAGGACGTCCAGCGCGTCTTCGCCGCCTTCGACCAGCCCGACCTGAAGTCCGTCTTCGACCTGACCGTCACGGCCCCCGAGGGCTGGAGCGTCCTCGCCAACGGCGTCACCGAACACCTCGGCGCCGGCCGCTGGAAGGCCGCCCCGACCCCGCTGACCTCCACCTACCTCGTCGCCGTCGCCGCCGGCCCCTGGCACTCCGTGCGCACCGAGCACGCCGGCCTCCCCTTCGGCCTGCACTGCCGCCGCTCCCTGGCCCCCTACCTCGACGCGGACGCGGACGAACTCTTCGAGATCACCCGCCAGTGCTTCGACCGCTACCACGAGAAGTTCACCGAGCCCTACCCGTACGACTCCTACGACCAGGCGTTCGTCCCCGAGTTCAACGCCGGCGCCATGGAGAACCCCGGACTGGTCACCTTCCGCGACGAGTTCGTCTTCCGCTCCGCCGTCACCGACACCGAACGCCAGTCCCGCGCGATGGTCATCGCCCACGAGATGGCCCACATGTGGTTCGGCGACCTCGTCACCCTGCGCTGGTGGGACGACATCTGGCTGAACGAGTCCTTCGCCGAGTACATGGGCTACCAGACGACGGCCGAGGCGACGCGCTTCAAGGGCCCCTGGGTCGAGTTCGGCGTCTCCCGCAAGGCCTGGGGCTACGACGCCGACCAGCGCCCCTCGACCCACCCGGTCGCCCCCGAGAAGGTCGACGACACCGCCGCCGCCCTCCTCAACTTCGACGGCATCTCCTACGCCAAGGGGGCGTCCGCGCTACGGCAGCTGGTGACCTGGCTCGGCGAGAAGGACTTCCTCGCCGGCATCAACACCCACATCGAACGGCACAAGTTCGCCAACGCCTCCCTCGCCGACTTCGTCGACTCCCTCGCCTCCGCCACCGACCGCGACGTCCACGCCTGGGCCGACGCCTGGCTGCGCACCACCGGCGTCGACACCCTCACCCCGGTCGTCGCGGGCACCGGCGCCGCCCACACCCTCACCGTGGAACGCGCCGGCAGCAGGCCGCACCGCATCGGCGTAGGGCTGTACGACGGACACGGCGACGGGCTCGTCCTGCGCGAACGCCTCGACCTGGACGTCCCCCAGAGCGAGCCCGTCCCGCTGGGCAAGAAGCCCGCGGTGCTGCTCCTCAACGACGGCGACCTCACCTACGCCAAGGTCCGCTTCGACTCCTTCGGCCCGGTCCGCGCCGGACTCTCCCGGCTGCCCGACCCGCTGACCCGCGCGGTCGTCTGGAACGCCCTGCGCGACGCCGTGCGCGACGGTGAACTCCCGCCCGCCGCCTACCTGGAGACCGCCCGCGCGCACCTCCCGCACGAGACCGACCTCGCGCTCGCCGAAGCGGTCCTCGGCTTCGCCGGCCAGCTCGCCGACCGCTACCTGACCCCCGAGGAGCGCCCGGCCGCCCTCTCGACGCTCGGCTCCCTGTGCCGCGACCTCATCCGCCGCACCGAGGACGGCGACAGCCCCGGCCTGCGGCTCATCGCGGTCCGGCACTTCATCGACGTCGCCGCGCACCCCGACACCATCGCCGCGTGGCTCGCGGACGGGACGGTGCCGGGGGGACCCGAGCTGGATCCCGCGCTGCGCTGGCGGATCCTGGCGCGGCTCGCCGTGCTGGGGGAGACGGGCGAGGCCGCCATCGCCGCCGAGTTGGTGCGCGACCCTTCCGCAACCGGTCAGGAAGGGGCGGCGCGTTGCCGTGCGGCGCTGCCTGAACTCGCGTCCAAGGAGCGGGCGTGGGCGGCCATGTTCGACTCCGACGAGCTGTCCAACTACCTGTTCACCGCCACGGCCCAGGGCTTCTGGCAGCCCGAACAGGCCGAGCTGCTGCGGCCGTTCGTGGGGCGGTTCTACGAGGCCGCCGTCGCCGTCGCGGCCCGGCGGGGGCCCGCGATGGCGACGGCCGTGGGGCGGTGGGCGTTTCCCGCCTATGCCGTCGACGCCGAGAACCTGCGGCTCGGGGAGGCCTGTCTGGCGGAGGGGGAGGCGATTCCCGCGCTGCGGAGGCGGCTGGCGGATGAACTCGATGATCTGGCGCGGGTGTTGAAGGTGCGGGGGGTGTAGCCGGGGGGTGCGCGGGCCGGGGCGGCGCTGTGGCGTCAAGGAGGCGGCGCCGCCGGGGTCGTAGAAACATATTTTCGCCGCGCGGGCGTCCCCCTTTCGGGGCTGATCGCCGGGGTTTCGGTGCGTGTCCTTTTCTTTCGGGACAAGCTGGAGTGGCTCTCGTTCCCGCCAGACCTCGACGACCGCACCGGAGGCATCCATGAGTGTGCCGCCCCTCGCTTCGGGTCCCGAAGGGCCGGACGCCTTACGCCCGTTGCTCGACACCGTGCTGGCCGCGCTGGCGGCGGGGGCGCGGGCGCGCGGGGGCCCGCTGCCGGGCGGCGGACCTGAGAAGGTCGCCGCGCGGATGCGGGAGGCGGTGGGGGAGGTGCTGCCGGAGCGGGGGGACCCTGCGGCGCTGGGGGCGTTGGTACAGGCGCTCGCGGAGACCTCCGCCGACCCGGCGGACCCGCTGTGCGCGGCCCATCTCCACTGCCCGCCGCTGGCGTTGCCGGCCGCCGCCGATCTGGCGGTTTCGGTGCTGAACCCGTCGCTGGACTCCTGGGATCAGGGGCCGGGGGGGTCGGAGCTGGAGGGGTGGGTGACGAGGGCGCTCGCCGATGAGGTCTACGGGACCGCACCGGCGAGTGAGCCGAAGGGGCGCGTCGGTGTCGAGAGGGTGAGCGCGCGGAGGCCCGAAGGGTCGAGCACGGTCGCGCTCTCGACACCGACTCAGGCGCCCCGGAGGCGAACCGAGCCGCAAAAAAGGGGGGCGCTTTTCACCACCGGCGGCACCGAAGCCAACCAACTCGCCCTCCTCCTCGCCCGCGAAGCCCACTCCGGCAGCGTCCGGCTGGTCTGTGGCGCCAACTCCCATCACTCCCTCGCCCGTTCGGCCTGGCTGCTCGGGCTGCCCGAGCCTCTCGTCGTCCCCGCCCCCGCAGGCGTCCTCGACCCCGTCGCCCTCGACGAAGCCCTCACCCGCCTCAAGGGCCCCACCCTCGTCGCCGCCACCGCCGGCACCACCGACGCCGGTCTCATCGACCCGCTCCCCGAGATCGCCGCCCGCTGCGCGGCGCACGGCGCGCGGCTGCACGTCGACGCGGCCTACGGCGGCCCCCTCCTCTTCAGCGCCCGGCACCGGGCCAAGCTCGACGGCCTCCGCGCCGCCCACACCGTCACCCTCGACCTGCACAAACTCGGCTGGCAGCCGGTCGCCGCAGGACTCCTCGCCGTCCGCGACGCGACCGACCTCGCCGCCCTCCACCTGCGCGCCGACTACCTGAACGCGGACGACGACACGGAGGCGGGACTCCCCGACCTGCTGGGCCGCTCACTGCGCACGACCCGCAGACCGGACGTCCTGAAGATCGCGGTCACCCTCAAGTCCCTGGGCCGCGAAGGGATTTCGGCGCTGATCGACCAAGTCTGCGCGACCGCCCAGGAGTTCGCGGGCCGCATCGCCGCCCACCCCCGCTTCGAGCTGTACGACACCCCGGCGATCAGCACCGTCCTGTTCCGCCCGCTGTCCGCGAGCGACGCCCACGTCGCGGACGTCAGAAGGGCGTTGCTGGAGCAGGGGCGGGCCGTGCTGGGGCGGGCGCGGATGGACGGGCGGCTGTGGCTGAAGGTGACGCTGCTGAACCCCCGTACCCGGCCGGACGATCTGGACCGGCTGCTGCACCTCGTGGAAGGAACCACCCCCGCATGACCACCCCGGACCCCGAGACCCCCCGCGACCTGGTCGGCGTCGGCCTCGGCCCCGTCAACCTCTCGCTCGCCGCCCTCGCCCAGCCGCTGGCCGGCCTCGACGCGGTCTTCTACGAGCAGCGCCCCTCGTTCTCCTGGCACCCCGGCCTCCTCATCGAGGGCACCCGGGTCCAAGTCCCCTTCCTGGCCGACCTGGTGACCCTCGCCGACCCGGCCAGCCCCTGGACGTTCCTCAACTACCTCAAGACCCGCGACCGCCTCTTCCCCTTCTACTTCGCCGAGCGCTTCCACATCCAGCGCGCGGAGTACGACGCCTACTGCCGCTGGGTCGCCCAGCACCTCCCCGGGCTGCACTTCCGCCACCAGGTCGACGCCGTCCGCTGGAACGCCGAACGCGAGCTGTTCGAGGTCGACTTCACCCAGCTCGACGCGGACGGCGAGGCGGAGGCGCTGGGGCGGACGTACACGCGGAACGTCGTCCTCGGTGTCGGCACGGAACCCTATGTCCCGGAGCCGCTGCGGCCGTTGGCCGAGGCGCCCGGCTTTCCCGTGCTGCACTCCTGCGAGTACCTCGACCACCGCGCGGCGCTGCTCGCCGCCGGGCACGTCACGGTCGTCGGGTCCGGGCAGTCCGGCGCGGAGATCTTCCTCGACCTGCTGCGCCACCGCCCGCCCGGCGCCGAGAAGCTGCACTGGATCGGCCGCAGCGAGGCTTTCACGCCCATGGAGTACTCCAAGCTCGGCCTGGAACACTTCACCCCCGACTACACCCGCTACTTCCACGCCCTCCCGGACGAGACCAGGGAGCAACTCCTCGCCCGCCAGGGCCACTTGCACAAGGCGATCGACGCGGCCACCCTCGCCGCGATCCACGACGAGCTGTACGACCGCACGCTGCACGGTGGCTGGCCCGACGCCGTCCTCACCCCCGGCGTCCGCGTCCGCACCGCCGGACGGCTCGCGACCACGAAGGTCGAACTCCACCTGGAACACGTCCAGCAGGGCACCCGCTCCCGGCTCGCCACCGACGCCGTCGTCCTCGCCACCGGCCACCGCGAACGCCCCCTGGACCAGCTCCTCGCCGGACTCGACCCCTTCCTGAGCCGCGACGCCGCCGAACGCCCGCGTATCGACGAGCAGTTCAGACTCGTCCTGGACCCGGCCGTCACCGGCGCGGTCCACGTCCAGAACGCGGAACGCCACTCGCACGGCGTGGGCGCGCCCGACCTGGGCCTCGCGGCCTGGCGCAGCGCGAGCATCCTCAACTCGCTGATGGGCAAGGAGACGTACCAGCTGCCGAGCCGAACGGCGTTCACCACGTTCGGACTTGAGCCGCTGCCGAGGGTCCCGGCGGCCCGCCGCCCGCAGACGCTGACCCCGCTGGTCGAAGGCCGCTGAACCGCCGCGAGGGGGACCCGGAACACCGGATCCCCCCAACAGCCGCCTAACGCAAGGGACTTAGAAAACCGGCGTGCCGTCCCGCGTCAGCTTCCAGTCCACCGACGCGAAGTCCTTCGGGTCAAGCACGCCCTTCGCCGTCACCCACTCCGCGATCCGCGTCCGGATCTCCGTCGACTCCGCCCACAACTCCTGCGCCGAGGCGACGTGCGGGAACGCCCCGCCGCCGTTGGCGCGGTAGTTGTTCACGGCGAACACGAACTGCTGGGCGTCGTCGAGCGCCGCCCCCTTGTAGGTGAGGTTCTTGATCCGGGAACCGGCCGGCTGCGCGATGTCGATGTCGTAGGAGAGACCCGACACGTAGTCGTAGTTGTAGTCGGGGCGGTTGCCCGCGTTCGTCAGCTTGTCGGCGTCCACGGCCGCGCCCGCCGGGGTCTGGACGTAGTACTGCGCCGAGTACTCCAGGTACGCCCGCAGCTGCGCGCCCGTCATCAGCTTCGCGACCAGCGTGTTGTCGTACACGTACAGGCTCGACAGGTCGCGGATCGTCACGTTGCCGGCCGGGATCTCCGAGGTGCGGGAGAACGGGGAGGCCTGGGAGAGGACGGGGAGGGCGGCGTAGGAGGTGCCGGCGAGGGCCGCCTTCACCACGTCCTCCTGGACCTTCGTGATGAGGTCGATGATCGGGGCGTCCTTGTAGCGGGCCTCGACTGTCGTCAGCGTCTGGGTCGCCGTGCCGACGACCTGGTTGACGTACTTGACGACCTTCGCGTGCTCGTCGCTCAGCAGCTTGGTGATCTTCGGGTCGTCGGCGACGGTGTTGGAGTTGAGGACCTTCGACGACACCGACTCGACGCTCCAGCGCCCGCGTTCGAAGACCAGCTCGACGTCGAACACCGACAGCCGCTCCGCGTACGCCAGCGGCTCCGAGAGGACCACGGTCTTGCCGGTCTTGTCGTTGACGACCTTCAGCTCCGGGATCTCCACGTGCGCGTGGCCGACCAGGATCGCGTCGATGCCGGGGACCTGCTTGGCGATGTTCGCGGCGGCGTTCTCGACGTACGGGAGCTGGTCACCGTAGGAGGAGGTGCCCGAGGAACCGGAGTGGGCCGAGACGATGACGACGTCCGCGCCCAGGGAGCGCAGCTTCGGGACCCACTTCGCGGCCTGCTCCTCAAGACCGGGGAACGCCAGCTTGCCCTGGACGTAGGCCTTGTCCCAGATCGCGATGCCGGGGTTGGTGAGGCCGAGGATCGCGACCTTGACCGGCGGGGCGCCCTTCGGGCAGAGGGTCTTGATGACGTACGGCTGGAACGCGGGCTTCAGGGTCTTCGCGTCGACGGCGTTCGCGCCCAGCAGGGGGAAGCGCAGCTGGGACTCGAACGTGCGCAGGGTCTCGATGCCGTAGTTGAACTCGTGGTTGCCGAGCGCGGCGGCGTCGTACCCGATCGCGTTCATGGCCCGCGCCATGGGGTGGACCGGGCCGCCCTTGGCGGTGATCGGGTCGACCTTCGCGTAGTAGTAGGTGAGCGGGGTGCCCTGGATGGTGTCGCCCGCGTCGATGAGGAGGGTGTTCTCGCGGCCCTTCTCCTTGCGGAGCTGGTTGACGAGGGTCGAGATGCGGGCCAGGCCCTGGGCGTTGCCGGCCGCGTCCTTGTACTCCGCGTCCTTGAAGTAGTCCCAGTTGAAGACGTGGCCGTGCAGGTCGGTCGTGCCGAGCACGGTCAGCGCGTAGCGCTTCTTCTTCCGCACCGGCTGGGCCGCCTCTGCCGCCGGCGCCGCCACCGCGCTCGCCACCGCCACCCCCGCTCCGGTCGCGGCGGACTTCTTCAGGAACTTCCGGCGGTTCAACGGCATGTCGTGCTCTCCTAGGGAACTGGTCAACGACGCGCGTAGATTCTGACCCGGACATGACCTCCGGCAACAGGTCTGGCAGGTTGCGATCCGGTGACCTGACGTGCCGAATCGGACGTGCCAGAGTGGACCGCATGACGAACGGCACCCCTGACACACCTCTGCTCACCGTCCGTGGCCAGGCCCTGGTCGAGACCGGCCCCGAACGCGCCCGCCTCGGCATCACCGTCACCGCCCGCGCCCGCGACCGCCGTTCTGTCCTCGCCGACCTGACCGCCCGCAACGCGGCTGCCCTCGACCTGGTCACGTCGTACGGCGACGCCGTCGAGCACGTCTCCTCCGGCACCTTCTCCGTCGCGCCCGAACTCGCCGAACGCGGCCGGGGCGAGAAGATCCGCAGCTATCACGGCCACACCCATCTCACCGCCCTCCTTACCGACTTCACCGCCCTCGGCGAACTCGCCACCCGCCTCGCCGACCTCGACCTCACCCAGGTCGAGGGCCCCTCCTGGGAACTGCGCCCCGACTCGCCGGCGTACCGGGAGGCCCGGACCCGGGCGGTGCAGGACGCCGTCCGGCGGGCGCGCGAGTACGCCGAGGCGCTCGGGACGGCGGTCGCGGCGCTGATCGAGCTGTCGGACACGGGGGAGGCGCAGCCGCCCCGGCCCCGGGCCGCGTTCGGGCGGGCGATGCGGCAGCTGGCGGCGGTGGAGAGCGCGCCCGAGCCGCTGGACCTGGAGCCGCCGCTGCTGCGGGTGGAGGCGGAGGTCACCGCCCGGTTCACGATGAACCCCGTCCTGTCACCTTGAAGGGTGCTCATCGGAGCATAGGGGTGCACACTTAAACCTTTGTCAACAAGCTTTCACGTAAAGGTTGTTGAGCGGCCATACGCGGCCAATTCACTACCCCCCGGTAGGGCCTAGGGTCGGAGTATGCGCCGAGCAAAGATCGTCTGCACCCTGGGGCCCGCCACCGACTCGTACGACCAGATCAAGGCCCTGGTCGACGCCGGGATGGACGTCGCCCGCTTCAACCTCAGCCACGGCGGACACGCCGAGCACGAGGAGCGTTTCCGCCGCGTCCGCAAGGCGGCGGAGGAGACCGGCCGGGCGGTCGGTCTGCTCGCCGACCTTCAGGGTCCGAAGATCAGACTCGGCCGCTTCACCGAGGGCCCGGTCCTCCTGGAGCGCGGCGACTCCTTCACGATCACCGTCGAGGAGGGCGCCGAGGGCGACCGCCACTCCTGCGGCACGACGTACGCGGGCCTCGCCGCCGATGTCACCCCGGGCGAGCGCGTCCTCGTCGACGACGGCAAGGTCTGCCTGGAGGTCGTCGAGGTGGACGGGCCGCGCGTGCGCACCACCGTCGTCGAGGGCGGGGTGATCTCCGACCACAAGGGGCTGAACCTGCCCGGCGTCGCCGTCTCCGTGCCCGCGCTCTCCGCGAAGGACGAGGCCGATCTGCGCTGGGCCCTGCGCACCGGCTTCGACGTCGTCGCGCTGTCCTTCGTCCGTTCGGGGCGTGACATCGTCGACGTCCACCGGATCATGGACGAGGAGGGGCGCCGGCTGCCCGTCATCGCCAAGGTGGAGAAGCCGCAGGCGGTCGAGGCGATCGACGACATCGTCGCCGCCTTCGACGGGATCATGGTCGCCCGGGGGGATCTGGGCGTCGAGATGCCGCTGGAGCAGGTCCCGATCGTGCAGAAGCGCGCGGTCAAGCTGGCCAGGCGCAACGCCAAGCCGGTCATCGTCGCGACCCAGATGCTCGACTCGATGATCGAGAACTCCCGGCCGACGCGCGCCGAGGCCAGCGATGTCGCCAACGCGGTCATCGACGGCGCGGACGCGGTGATGCTCTCCGGCGAGACCAGCGTGGGCAAGCACCCCATCGGCGCGGTCCGCACGATGGCCAGGATCGTCGAGGCCGCCGAGGAGGACCTCCTCGCCAAGGGCCTCCCGCCGCTGACCGAGTCGAACAAGCCGCGCACCCAGGGCGGGGCGGTCGCCCGCGCGGCGGCCGAGATGGGCGACTTCCTCGGCGCCCGCTTCCTGGTCGCGTTCACCCAGTCGGGCGATACCGTCCGACGGCTTTCGCGCTACCGCTCCCCGATCCCGCTGCTCGCCTTCACCCCCGACCCGGCCACCCGCGCCCAGCTCAGCGTCTCCTGGGGCGTCGAGACCCTGCTGGGCCCGTACGTCGACTCCACCGACGCGATGGTCGGCCAGGTGGACGAGCTGCTGCTGAGGCACGGGCGCTGCCAGAAGGGCGACGTGGTCGTCATCACCGCCGGTTCGCCGCCCGGGGTGTCCGGTTCGACCAACATGGTGCGGGTCCATCACATCGGGGAGGACGACAGCCCCAAGTAGGCGTAGGGGCCCGGGGGATGAGGATCCGCAGACGAAAACGGAGGATCATCCGACGATGATCCTCCGGGGATGCCCGAAAAGCTGTGTTTCTAAGGAAAGTACCCCGGGTCGGATTCGAACCGACGCTGGATGGTGTTTGAGACCATTGCCTCTACCGCTGGGCTACCGGGGCCCCTTGCAATCAAAGGTCGGCGGTCACCCGCCGTGCCCCACCTTACCGCAGCTAGGTAGGCTCTTGTCAGCAGTACCCCTGCCCTGAACGAGGAGCCCAAGTGACCGCCGAGTCGCCCCAGCCCGCAGACGCGCCCGACGACGACAAGTCGCACGTGCCTCCGCTGACGACCCGCGTCGTCATCGCCGAGGACGAGGCCCTGATCCGCCTCGACCTCAAGGAAATGCTCGAGGAAGAGGGGTACGACGTCGTCGGCGAGGCCGGTGACGGCGAGCAGGCCGTCGAGCTGGCCCGCGAGCACCGGCCCGACCTCGTCATCCTCGACGTCAAGATGCCCAAGCTGGACGGGATCTCGGCGGCCGAGAAGATCGCCGAGGAGCGGATCGCGCCGGTCCTCATGCTCACCGCCTTCTCCCAGCGCGACCTCGTCGAGCGGGCCCGGGACGCCGGCGCGATGGCCTACCTGGTCAAGCCGTTCAGCAAGAGCGACGTCGTGCCCGCCATCGAGATGGCCGTCTCGCGCTTCACCGAGCTGAAGGAACTGGAGAAGGAGGTCGCCGACCTCACCCTCCGCCTGGAGACGCGCAAGCTGGTGGACCGCGCGAAGTCGATCCTCCAGACCGAGTACGGACTGACCGAGCCGGCCGCGTTCCGGTGGATCCAGAAGACGTCGATGGACCGGCGGATGTCGATGCAGCAGGTGGCGGAGGCGGTCATCGCGGACGCGGACGAGAAGAAGGCGTCGAAGGGCTAGGGCCTGTCCGGCGGATCAGGCTGGAGGAAATAGACGGATCTGCCCAGCTCACGTGAGCGGGGTCTGGTGCGTGCAGCTGCAAGGCGGAGGAGGGCGTCGACGCGGTGGGGGCACCTCCCGGCCGAAGGCTGGGGGACGTCGGCAACCGACGACAACGCCTGGGGGTACCCCCTGCTCGAAGAGCTTGGGGGAGCGCGTGCCAGGGCCCGCGACCCCAGCAAGATCCGCCGGACAGGCCCTAGACATGGGTAAGGGGCGGCCTCCTTGGAGGCCGCCCCTTACGTGTTTCTAGTCCTCGCCCAAGTACGCCTTGCGTACCGACTCGTCGTGCAGCAGGTCCTGTCCCGTCCCCGACAGCACGATGTTGCCGACCTCCATCACATGCCCATGGTCGGCGAGCGACAGCGCGGCCTGGGCGTTCTGCTCGACCAGCAGAATCGTCGTCCCCCCGGACTTCAGCTCCGCGATCGTCGCCATGATCTTCTGCATCATGATCGGCGAGAGCCCCATGGACGGCTCGTCCAGCATCAGCAGCTTCGGCTGGGACATCAGCGCCCGCCCCATCGCGAGCATCTGCTGCTCACCGCCGGAGAGGGTGCCCGCCGCCTGCCTGCGCCGCTCACCGAGGATCGGGAAGAGGTCGTAGGCGCGCTGGATGTCCTTCTCGATGCCGGGCTTGTCGCTGCGCAGGAACGCGCCGAGGCGCAGATTGTCCTCGATGCTCATGCGCGGGAAGATGTGCCGCCCCTCGGGGGAGTGGGCGAGGCCGAGCGCGACGATGTCGTGCGCGGGCACCTTCTTCAGCGACTTCCCGTTGAACCGGATATGTCCGCCGACGGGCTTGAGCAGGCCGGACAGCGTACGCAGGGTCGTCGTCTTGCCGGCGCCGTTGGTGCCGATCAGGGTGACGACCTCGCCGGCCTCGACCGAGAAGGAGATCCCCTTGACGGCCTCGATCTTGCCGTAGGCGACCCGCAGGTCCTCCACTTCGAGCAGTGCGGTCATCGCGCGTTCTCCTTGCCGGGCTCGGCGTCCGTCGGGCGGTCGGCGTGGGCCTCTTCGGCGTGCGCCTCGGCGGCCTCGACCCGGGCGGCCTCGTCGGCGCCGGGCGCCCCCTCGATGGGCTCCCCGAGATAGGCGGCGACGACGCGTTCGTCGCCCTGGACGGTCGCGCTGTCCCCCTCGATCAGCTTCTGCCCCTGGACGAGGACGGCGACCCGGTCGCAGAGGTTGAAGATGAACCGCATGTCGTGCTCGATGACGAGGACGGCGATGCCCTGGTCGCGGATGGCGAAGACCAGCTCCTCGGTGGCCCGCGTCTCCTGCGGGTTCATGCCGGCCGTCGGCTCGTCGAGGAGCAGCAGGCCCGGCTCGCTCGCCAGCGCCCGCGCGATCTCCAGCTTGCGCTGCTCGCCGTAGGGCAGATTGCGCGCGAGGTGGTCCGCCTTGTGCGCGAGGCCCACGAACTGGAGGAGTTCCAGGGCCCGTTCGCGCGATTCGGCCTCCGCCTTGTGGAAGCCGGGGAGCCTGAGGACGGCCGACCAGAAGCCCTCCTTGGTCCGGGTGTGCCGGCCCACGAGGACGTTCTCCAGGACCGTCATGTTCGCGAACAGCCGGATGTTCTGGAAGGTCCGGGCGATCCCGGCCGCCGTCACCTTGAAGGGCTTGGGCGGCAGCACCTTGTCCCGGTAGCGGACCTCGCCCTCGGTGGGGACGTACAGCCCGGTCAGACAGTTGAAGAAGGTCGTCTTGCCGGCCCCGTTCGGGCCGATCAAGCCGACGATCTCCCCACTGCCCACCTGGAGGTCGACTCCGCGTACGGCGGTCAGCCCGCCGAAGCGCATGGTGACGCCGCGGGCGTCGAGAACCGTGTTCGTCATGGTGTCAGGCCCCTGCCTTCGAAAGGACGGTGGGCGCTTCCGCCTCCTCGTGGAACTCCAGCTGGCGGCGCCGGTTCGGGATCAGGCCCTCCGGGCGGAACCGCATCAGCAGGACCAGGGCGAGACCGAAGGTGAAGAGCTGGTAGTCGCCGAGGAACTGGAGCTTGTTGGGGATCAGGAACAGCAGCGCCGCGCCGACGAGCGGTCCGCTGATCGTGCCCATGCCGCCCAGGACGACCGCGGCCAGCAGGAACGCCGAGTTCGGCGGGATCGTCCCCGCGAACAGGTACTGCTCCGGGGTGACCGTGTAGGTGACGTGCGCCTGGACCGTGCCGGCGAGGCCCGCGAGGGAGGCGCCGACCGCGAACGCGATCAGCTTGACCCGGAAGCCGTTGATGCCCATGGCGAGCGCGGCCGTCTCGTCCTCGCGGATCGCGACCCACGCGCGGCCGATCCGCGAGTCGCTGGAGCGCCGGAAGACCAGCACCACGACCGCCGTGATCAGCAGCATCAGGAAGAAGTAGTTCGCGAACCGGCCGATCGTGAACCCGGCGATGTCGTGCTGCGCGCCGAAGTCGAAGCCGAAGATCTTCAGGTTCGGGATCGAGGAGATGCCGTTGGAGCCGTTGGTGACGTCCGGGCCCGAGGTGCCGTCCAGGTTGTTCGCGGTGATCCGGAAGATCTCACCGAAGCCCAGCGTCACGATCGCGAGGTAGTCGCCGCGCAGCCGCAGCGTGGGCGCGCCGATCAGCACCCCGAACACCAGCGAGGCCGCCGCGCCGACCAACAGGGCCGCCCAGAACGGCAGATGCACCCCGAACGGCGAGCTCGGCGAGCCCGACACCAGCGCCGAGGCGTAGGCGCCGACGCCGAGGAAGGCGACGTACCCGAGGTCGAGCAGGCCCGCGAGGCCGACGACGATGTTCAGGCCGAGGGCGACCGTCGCGAAGATCAGGATGTAGACGCCGATCGTCGCGTACTGGTCGTCGGTCTGCGTGAACGGGAACGCCGCCGCCGCGAGGAACGCGCCGCAGATCGTGACGTTCTGGTGGCGCGCGGTCAGCTGGGAGGCCTGGGCGACGAGACCGGACTTGTTCAGCGCGGCGAACCCGAACCCGGTGGTGATGAGGAACCCGATGAACAGCTCGTCGTACTCGGTGCCGATGCCGTAGGTGAAGACGGTCAGGCCGAGGGCGAGAATGCCGACGATGATCAGGATCTCGGCGTAGGCCGGGAGCTTGCCGACCGGCTTCGGGGTGCCTCCGGCGAACGCGGCGCGCAGGGTCGCCCCCGCGTGCCGGGCCCGCTGCCTGAACTGGTCCCAGCCCGAGTCGTCGGGGTCGAGGGGTTCGGGGGCGGGGCGTTCGAAGGGCAGCGCGAGGGCGCCGGCCAGGGCGGCGAGGGACGCGACCGCGGCGAGGAAACCGCCGGGTTCGAGGTTGACGAGGCCGCCGAGCTCGGTGCTGATGGACAAGGCCGTGTACCAGGCGGTCGCGAAGGTGGCGAGCGCCGCGAACTTGACCGCGCCGTCGCTTCCGGCGGGGGTGAGCCAGGTCAGGCCCTTGAC
This sequence comes from Streptomyces sp. AMJ-169, assembly GCF_055597585.1. Classification (NCBI taxonomy): domain Bacteria; kingdom Bacillati; phylum Actinomycetota; class Actinomycetes; order Kitasatosporales; family Streptomycetaceae; genus Streptomyces; species Streptomyces sp. AMJ-169. The sequence goes on along the minus strand of NZ_JBVLTJ010000006.1, from coordinate 248,114 downwards.
GCCGTAGGAGGACAGGCAGAACAGGGTGGTCAGGAGGGCGCCGACCAGGACGAGGACCTGGAGGCCGCCCGGGTAGCCGTACACCGTCAGGTCGCCGGGGAAGTCGGCGGTCCAGGTCCAGGCGAGGAACGCGGAGACGACCGTCAGGGCGGCGCCGCCGGTCGCGAGCGCGCGGCCCGCCTTCTCCGGCAGGGGTATCAGCCCGCCCGCGGCGGGGACCGGGGTGCTCGGGGTCTCGGGCGTGGTGGTCTGTGTCGTCATGGCTCTCACGCCCTGTCCGCGACGCGCTCGCCGAGCAGCCCCTGGGGCCGCAGCAGAAGCACGAGGATGAGGAGTACGAAGGCCCAGACGTCGGCCCAGGACTGGCTGCCGAACTTGTCCAGACCGGGGATGTCCGCGATGTACGCGGTCGCCAGGGTCTCCGCGACCCCGAGGACGATCCCGCCGATCATCGCGCCGTAGATGTTGCCGATCCCGCCGAGGACGGCCGCGGTGAACGCCTTCAGGCCCAGGATGAAGCCCATCCGGAAGTTGATCTCGCCGTACTTCAGCCCGTACGCGACGGCCCCGACGGCGGCGAAGGCGGCGCCCAGCGCGAACGCGATCACGATGATCCGGTCGGTGTTGACGCCCATCAGCCGCGCGGTGTCCGGGTCCTGGGCGGTGGCCTGCATACCGCGCCCGGTGCGGGTCTTCATCACGAAGTACGCGAGGAACGCCATGCTGACCGGCGCCGCGCACAGCAGGAAGATGTCACCGGTCTGGATCGTGACGTTGCCCAGGTGGAAGGGGCCGCCCGCGATCTCGGGGAAGGTGCGCGAGGACTTGGCGTCCGGGTACCAGGCCCAGACCGCCTGCTGGAGCGCCAGCGACAGACCGATCGCGGTGATCAGCGGCGCGAGCCGGGGGGCACCGCGCAGCGGACGGTAGGCGAACCGCTCCGCCCCCACCGCGACGGTGACCGAGACGAGGATCGCCCCGGCCAGCATCAGCGGCAGCAGCACCCACATGCTGGTGCCGCTCGGCAGCCAGAGCGAGACCGTGAGCGCGCCGAAGGCGCCGGTCATGAAGATCTCGCCGTGGGCGAAGTTGATGAGCTGGACGATGCCGTAGACCATGGTGTAACCGATGGCGACCAGCCCGTACATTGCTCCCAGTAGCAGGCCGTTGACCAGCTGCTGCGGCAGTTCGTTCACCGCATGTCCTCCGAGACGGTTCGGTTGGGGGATCCGGCATCCGGATGTGCTCCGGCGGGGCCGGATGCGAGTGCGCGCGGGGCGCCAGTGGAACAGCGCCCCGCGCGGCTCGTGTTGCTGGATCGGCGTCAGTTGCCGTTGTAGGTACCGGACGTGACGGTCGTCCAGACCCCGCCCTTCACGGCGTACACCGTGAGCTGCTTGTTGGTGGCGTCGCCGAACTCGTCGAAGGAGACCTTGCCGGTCACACCGTCGAAGGAGACGTTCTGCATGGCCGCGGTGATCTTGGTGCGGGCGTCGCTGGGGAGCTTGCCGCCGTTGTCGTCGACGACCTTCTTGACGGCCTCGATGACCGCCCAGGCGCTGTCGTAGGAGTAGCCGCCGTAGGCCGAGTAACCGTCCTTGTAACCGGCCGCCTTGTAGTCCGCGACGAACTGCTTGGCGGAGGCCAGGGTCTCGACGGGGGCGCCGACGGAGGTCGCGAGGTCGCCGTCGCTGGCGGTGCCGCCCGCGAGCTTCATGAAGGTGTCGTCCTTGATGCCGTCGCCGCCGACCAGCGGGATCTTGGCACCGGCGGCCTTGATCTGCTTGCTCAGCGGACCGGCCTGCGGGTACTCGCCGCCGTAGTAGACGACCTGCGCGCCGGAGTTCTTCACCTTGGTGACGACCGCGGAGAAGTCCTTGGTGTCGGGGTTGATGTGCTCGGTGCCGACGACCTGGCCGCCGAGCTTCTTGAACTCCGCGGTGAACGTGGCCGACAGACCCGACCCGTAGGTCTTCTTGTCGTCGATCACGAAGACCTTGGTCAGCTTGGCCGTGTTGTACACGTACTGCGCGGCGAACGGACCCTGGATCGCGTCCGTGGTCGCGGTACGGAAGTACGACTTGTACGGGCGGACCTTCTTGGTCTGCCAGTCCTGGCCCTGGGTCAGCGCCGGGCCGGTGTTGGCGGGGGAGACCAGGACCAGCTTGGCGTCGTCGAGGACCTTCTGCATCGACTCGGCGACCGAGGAGTTCAGCGGGCCGACCACGCCGAGGACGTTCTTGTCGGCCACGAACTGGGCCGCGTTCTGCTGGCCCTGGGAGGGCTGGATCTGGTCGTCGAGGGACTCGACCTTGAAGGTGACGCCCTTGACGAACTCCTGCTTGTTGGCGATCTTCGCGGCGAGGTCCGCGGAGTTCTTGATGCCGAGGCCCATGGCGGACAGATCACCGGTCAGCGGGGCGTCGACGCCGATGGTGACGGTCGTGCCGCCCGAGGCGGAGCCCTTGTCATCACTGCCGCCGCGGGAGCCGCAGGCGGTGAGCGTGAGTGTGCCCGCCGCCAGCGCGGCGGTGATGGCGATGAGCGAACGTTGACGCACGTTCCAGTCCTTTCCCTGCACGGGACTTCCCGGCTATTCCGCCGCGCCGTGACTGGCCGTGACTCTAAGCGGGTCCGGGATACCGAGAGGAGAGTCTGGAACAGGATGTGACTCTCTTGTTATGACCAGGGGTAATACGAGGCGGTTCGAGAACCGTCCGGATGCTGAGAACCCGCAGGACTGGCGGGTGCTGCGTTCAGGTGTCTCGGGGTTTTTGGTGATTACCGGGAAAAGGTTCAACGGCCACGGAAATCGTGATCGTTTATTGCGTCGCTATTACGCAGCGTTACGTTTGGGAAAGGGAATCCGGCATTCAGCTCCACATTCCCGCATTCCGCCCCCCCGGGGGGGGTGACACGAAGAAGCGCCCTCCGGCCGGGGCGGGAGGGCGCTGGGCGGGGCCGCCGGCTCAGCCGGGCAGGGACGTCTCCTCGTTCGCCCGTACGTCCCGCAGGAGGCAGGTGAGCCGGGCGGTGCAGACGCGGCGCCCCGACCCGTCGGTGATCACGATCTCGTACGTCGCCGTCGAGCGGCCCCGGTGCACGGGCGAGGCGACGCCGGTCACCGAGCCGGAGCGGATGCCGCGGTGGTGGGTGCAGTTGAGGTCGACGCCGACCGCGATCTTCGAACTGCCGCCGTGCAGCATCGCCCCGACCGAGCCGAGCGTCTCCGCCAGCACGGCCGAGGCGCCGCCGTGCAGCAGCCCGTACGGCTGCGTGTTGCCCTCCACCGGCATCGTGCCCACGACCCGCTCCGCCGAGGCCTCGACGATCTCCACGCCCATCCGGTTGCCCAAGTGGCCCGCGGAGAACAGGGCTTGGATGTCGATGCCGAGGGCGGCGTACTCGTCGATGACGTCCTGGGGGAATCGCGCGTGCTGCTGCTCGCCCATGGGTCGCGGCTCCGTTTCGTCGTGTCCTGCTCGTCGGGTCCCTGCCGTCACTGAGCAAACGCTCAGTCGGACGATTGTTCCAGACGGACCACGACCGACTTGCTGGCCGGGGTGTTGCTCGTGTCCGCCGTGGCGTCCAGGGGGACGAGGACGTTGGTCTCCGGGTAGTAGGCGGCGGCGCAGCCGCGCGCGGTCGGGTAGGCGACGACGCGGAAGCCGGGCGCGCGCCGCTCGACGCCGTCCTTCCACTCGCCGACCAGGTCCACGTAGTCGCCGTCGGCCAGACGCAGCGCGCGGACGTCCTCGGGGTGGACCAGGACGACGCGGCGGCCGTGCGTGATGCCCCGGTAGCGGTCGTCGAGGCCGTAGACCGTGGTGTTGTACTGGTCGTGCGAGCGCAGCGTCTGGAGCAGCAGGCGGCCCTCGGGCAGCTCGGGGGACTCGACCGGCGCGGCCGTGAAGTTGGCCTTGCCGGTCGCCGTCGGGAAGCGGCGTTCGTCGCGCGGGGCGTGCGGGAGGGCGAAGCCGCCGGGGTGGGCCACGCGCGCGTTGAAGCCGGCGAAACCGGGGACCACGCGCGCGATGCGGTCACGGACGGTCCCGTAGTCGCCCTCGAACTCCTCCCAGGGGATGACACTGCGCTCGCCCAGGACGCGCCGCGCGAGCCGGCACACGATCGCCGGTTCCGACAGCAGGTGCGCGCTCGCGGGCGCCAGCCGGCCCCGGGAGGCGTGCACCATCCCCATGGAGTCCTCGACGGTCACGAACTGCTCGCCGCCGCGCTGGAGATCGCGCTCGGTGCGCCCGAGGGCGGGCAGGATCAGCGCGCGGGCGCCGGTCACCACATGCGAGCGGTTGAGCTTCGTCGACACCTGCACCGTCAGCCGCGCGCGGCGCATCGCCGCCTCCGTGACCTCCGTGTCCGGCGCGGCCGAGACGAAGTTGCCGCCCATCGCGAAGAACACCTTGGCCGCGCCGTCCCGCAGCGCGCGGATCGCGCGTACGACGTCGTACCCGTGCGCGCGCGGGGGAGCGAAGCCGAACTCCCTCTCCAGGGCGTCCAGGAACGCGGGCGCGGGGCGTTCGAAGACGCCCATCGTGCGGTCACCCTGGACGTTGCTGTGCCCGCGCACCGGGCACACCCCCGCGCCGGGGCGGCCGATGTTGCCGCGCAGCAGAAGGAAGTTGACGATCTCCCGGATCGTCGGCACCGCGTGCTTGTGCTGGGTCAGGCCCATCGCCCAGCAGACGATGACCCGCTGTGAGGCGAGGACCATGCGGAGGGTTTCCTCGATCTGCGCGCGGGTGAGGCCGGTGGCGGTGAGGGTGCCGTCCCAGCCGGTGGCCCGGGCGGCCCGGGCGAACTCCTCGTAGCCGTGGGTGTGTTCGGCGATGAAGGCGTCGTCCAGGGCGCCCGGGGTCTCGATGATCAGTTTGTTGAGGAGGCGGAAGAGGGCCTGGTCGCCGCCGAGGCGGATCTGGAGGAAGAGGTCGGTCAGCGGGGCGCCGGTGGTGAGGCCCTTGGCGGTCTGCGGATTCTTGAACCGCTCAAGTCCCGCCTCGGGCAGCGGGTTGACGCTGATGATCCGCGCGCCGGACGCCTTGGCCCGCTCCAGGGCGGAGAGCATCCGGGGGTGGTTCGTCCCCGGGTTCTGGCCCGCCACGATGATCAGGTCGGCCTGGTAGAGGTCTTCAAGGAGGACGCTGCCCTTGCCGACGCCGATGGTCTCGCCGAGCGCCGAACCCGACGACTCGTGGCACATGTTGGAGCAGTCGGGCAGGTTGTTCGTGCCCAGCTCGCGGACGAAGAGCTGGTAGAGGAACGCGGCCTCGTTGCTGGTCCGGCCCGAGGTGTAGAAGACGGCCTCGTCGGGCGAGGCGAGCCGCGCGATCTCGTCCGCGACGGTGGCGAACGCCCGCTCCCAGCTGACGGGTTCATAGTGGGAGGCGCCCTCGGGGAGGTACATGGGGTGGGTGAGGCGGCCCTGCTGCCCGAGCCAGTAGCCGCTGCGGGCGGCCAGGTCGGAGACCGGGTGCGCGGCGAAGAACTCGGGGGTGACGCGGCGCAGCGTGGCCTCCTCGGCGACCGCCTTGGCGCCGTTCTCGCAGAACTCGGCCGTGTGCCGCCGGCCGGGCTCGGGCCAGGCGCAGCCCGGGCAGTCGAAGCCGTCCTTCTGATTGACGCGCAGCAGCGTGAGCGCGGTGCGCCGCACGCCCATCTGCTGCTGCGCCATCCGCAGGCTGTGCCCGATCGCCGGGACACCTGCGGCGGCGTGCTGCGGCTCTCCGACCTCCGGCGCGTCCTGGACCGGGTCGGCTTTCGGGGGTTTCGTCGCCATCGCGGACCCACTCCTCACAGCCGTTCTCGCCTGTCCTTCGATCCTGCCACGGACCACTGACAGTCACCCCGTCCGCGCTCCCTCCGGCGGCCGGTGGCACAGCATTGTCAGTGGGCCGTGGCAGGATCGGGGGCGTGGCAGAGACAGCATCGAAGAAGACCGACAAGAGCCCCGGCGCAGGCCGGCCCCGGCTGATGCTCATGGATGGGCACTCACTGGCGTACCGCGCGTTCTTCGCGCTGCCGGCGGAGAACTTCACTACGGCGGTGGGGCAGCCGACCAACGCGATCTACGGCTTCGCCTCGATGCTGGCGAACACCCTGCGTGACGAGGCGCCCACGCACTTCGCGGTCGCCTTCGACGTGTCCCGCAAGACCTGGCGCTCCGAGGAGTTCACGGAGTACAAGGCGAACCGCTCCAAGACCCCGGACGAGTTCAAGGGCCAGGTCGAGCTGATCGGCGAACTGCTCGACGCGATGCACGTCTCCCGGTTCGCGGTCGACGGCTTCGAGGCCGACGACGTCATCGCGACGCTGGCCACGCAGGCGGAGGCCGAGGGCTTCGACGTCCTGATCGTCACCGGCGACCGGGACTCCTTCCAGCTGGTCACCGAGCACACGACGGTGCTCTACCCCACGAAGGGCGTCTCGGAGCTGACCCGGTTCACCCCGGAGAAGGTTTTCGAGAAGTACGGCTTGACGCCCGCCCAGTACCCGGACTTCGCGGCCCTGCGCGGCGACCCGTCCGACAACCTCCCCGGCATTCCCGGCGTCGGCGAGAAGACGGCCGCCAAGTGGATCAACCAGTTCGGCTCCTTCGCGGAACTGGTCGAGCGCGTCGAGGAGGTCAAGGGCAAGGCGGGCCAGAACCTCCGCGACCACCTGGACGCCGTCAAGCTCAACCGCCGCCTCACCGAGATGGTGCGCACGGTCGGGCTGGACAAGACGGTCCCCGACCTGGAACGCGCCCCGTACGACCGCACGGCCGTCGCGATGGTCCTGGACACCCTGGAGATCCGCAACCCGTCCCTGCGCGAGCGCCTGCTGGCCGTCGACCCCGGCGGCGAGGAGAGCGACGCGGCGGCCCCGGCGGGCGAGGGCATCCAGGTCGACGGCGCGGTGCTCGGCACGGGCGGGCTGGCCCCCTGGCTCGCCGGACACACGGACGGCACGCTGGGCGTCGCCACCGTCGACACGTGGGCGCTGGGCGCCGGCTCGGTCGCCGAGGTCGCCCTGGCCACCGCCGACGGCCCCGCCGCCTGGTTCGACCCCGCCCAGCTCGACGAGGCGGACGAGACCGCCTGGGCCGCCTGGCTCGCCGACGCGGCCAGGCCCAAGGTGTTCCACAACGCCAAGGGCGCCATGCGGGTCTTCGCCGAGCACGGCTGGAGCATCGCCGGCGTCAGCATGGACACCGCCCTCGCCGCCTACCTCGTCAAGCCCGGCCGCCGCTCCTTCGACCTCGACGCCCTCTCCCTGGAGTACCTGGGCCACGAGCTCCAGCCCGCCGCCGCGGCCGACGGCCAGCTCGCCTTCGGTGCCGACGACGGCGCCGAGGCCGACGCCCTGATGGTCCAGGCCCGCGCCATCCTCGACCTCGGCGAAGCCTTCGGCACCCGCCTCCAAGAGGTGGGCGCCGCCGACCTGCTGCACGACATGGAGCTGCCCACCTCTGTCGTCCTGGCCCGCATGGAGCGCCACGGCATCGCCGCCGACCGCGCCCACCTGGAGGCCATGGAGCAGATGTTCGCCGGAGCCGTCCAGCAGGCCGTCAAGGAGGCCCACGCGGCGGCGGGGCACGAGTTCAACCTGGGCTCGCCCAAGCAGCTCCAGGAAGTCCTCTTCGGCGAACTCGGCCTGCCCCGGACGAAGAAGACCAAGACCGGCTACACCACCGACGCCGACGCCCTCGCCTGGCTCGCCACCCAGACCGACAACGAACTGCCGGTCATCATGCTCCGCCACCGCGAACAGGCCAAACTGCGCGTCACGGTCGAGGGCCTGATCAAGACGATCGCCGCCGACGGCCGCATCCACACCACGTTCAACCAGACCGTCGCCGCCACCGGCCGCCTCTCCTCCGTCGACCCCAACCTCCAGAACATCCCCGTGCGCACGGAGGAGGGCCGCGCGATCCGCCGCGGCTTCGTCGTCGGCGAGGGCTACGAGTCGCTGATGACGGCCGACTACAGCCAGATCGAACTGCGCGTCATGGCCCACCTCTCCGAGGACCAGGGCCTCATCGACGCGTTCACCTCCGGCGAGGATCTGCACAACACCGTCGCCGCCCAGGTCTTCGCCGTCGACCGCGGCTCCGTCGACCCCGAGATGCGCCGCAAGATCAAGGCCATGTCCTACGGCCTCGCCTACGGCCTCTCCGCGTTCGGCCTCTCCCAGCAGCTGAACATCGACGCCGGGGAGGCCCGCGCGCTGATGGACACCTACTTCGAGCGCTTCGGCGGCGTCCGCGACTACCTGCACCGGGCCGTCGAGGAGGCCAGGGCCACCGGCTACACCGAGACCCTGTTCGGCCGCCGCCGCTACCTCCCCGACCTCAACAGCGACAACCGCCAGCGCCGCGAGACCGCCGAGCGGATGGCCCTGAACGCGCCGATCCAGGGCACCGCCGCCGACATCGTCAAGATCGCCATGCTGAAGGTCGACCAGGCCGTCCAGGAGGCGGGCCTCACCTCCCGGCTGCTGCTCCAGGTGCACGACGAAATCGTCCTGGAGATCGCCCCCGGCGAGCGGGAGCAGGTCGAGGCGCTGGTCCGCGCGGAGATGGCCGACGCGGTACGGCTGCGGGCGCCGCTGGACGTGTCCGTCGGCGACGGGGCGGACTGGGAGTCGGCGGCCCACTGAACGCCCGCCCCGGCCGGGGGAGTTGACGTCCCGGGAGCCCCTTGCGCGACTCAGGCCGAAGGGCTCCCCAGGGCCGTACATGAGCAACGGGTGAAAAGGCGACCCCGACGGGTGCCGGGTCAACGTAAGTTGTCGTAGGGTCGCGTGCGTCGCCCTACCCACCGGTACCACGGGCGAGCGGGGGGACAGGTCCGGCGAAGATCCGCACAACCCGTGCGGTCCGCCGATCGTCTCTACAGGGCGAGCAGTCGAGAAGACGGACGCCCGGGGCGTCCAGTGGGAGGGGTTCGCTTCATGTCGGCGCATTTCGGTAAGAGGCTGCGCAAGGGCGCCGTCAACACCACCGTGGCCGCCGTCGCGGTCGCCGCCCTCGCCGCGTCACAGGCCCCGGACGTCGTCGCGGGAGCGCAGAACAGACAGAGCGCCGCCGACAACACCCCCTCCGCGAGCGGCCAGGCGAGCGGCGGCGGCGCGACCGGCAACTCCCCGTACTACACCGACCTGCCGCCCCTCAACAGCCCCAACCCGGCGCCCAGCACGGGCACGAGCCCGACGACCGGCACCTCCATAGGCAGCTCCGAGTCCGGCATCCCCGCGACCGTCCTGGACGCCTACAAGAAGGCCGCCGACGCCCTCGCCCAGGCCAAGCCCGGCTGCAACCTCCCCTGGCAGCTCCTCGCCGCGATCGGCAAGGTCGAGTCGGGCCACGCCAATGGCGGCCGGGTCGACGCGAACGGCACCACGCTCACCCCGATCCTCGGCCCGCCCCTCAACGGCGTCGGCTTCGCCCACATCAGCGACACCGACAACGGCGCCTATGACGGCGACTCGACCTACGACCGCGCCGTCGGCCCCATGCAGTTCATCCCCTCCACCTGGGCCTGGGCCGGCCGCGACGGCAACGGTGACGGCAAGAAGGACCCCAACAACGTCTACGACGCCGCCCTGGCCGCCGCGCACTACCTGTGCCGCAACAGCTGGGACATGAACACCACCAGCGGCATGCGCAGCGCGATCCTCAGCTACAACCCCTCGACGGACTACTACAACACCGTCATCTCCTGGCTGGAGTACTACCGCAAGGACAGCCACTCCATCCCGGACGGCACCGGCACGCTCCCGTCCCACAGCAGCGGCACGGGTTCGGGCAGCGGCGGCACCACGCCGACGACGCCCACGACCCCGTCGTCCCCGCCGAAGCCGTCCACCCCCTCGACCCCCAAGCCCAACCCGCCGGAGACCCCCAAGCCGCCCACGACGACCCCGCCCAGCACCCCGCCGACCCCCACCGACACGGTCGACCACCTGGAGGCCACCTCCGCCGCCGCGCTCACCGCGACGGCCGGGGACACCTTCGCGACCCAGCTCGGCATCCGCGCGGAGACCGCCACGGGCATACCCGTCGGCAAGGTCCGTGTCCGCTTCGCGATCGTCGGCGACACGGACACCGCCTTCGCGACCGGCGAGAAGGTCGCCACCGTCGTCACCGGCGCCAAGGGCATCGCCACCCTCCCCGCCCTCAAGGCGGGCGAGAAGACCGGCACGTTCACGATCCGCGCCCTCCTGATCGGCCGCGAACTCACCCCGGTCGACACCAAGGCCACCGTCACCGCCCGCGCCGCCGACCTCCTGGCCCGCACCACGGACACCGCCCTCACCTGCGTCACGGGCGCCGAGTTCACCGACCAGGTCGAGGTCAAGGCCACCTACAAGGGCGCTGTCGCCGGCAAGGTCGCAGCCACCGCGACCCTGATCAAGTCCCTCCTCGACCCGGCCGCGAACGACCAGGGCCCCTACTTCAAGGACGCCGACGGCAAGCCCGTACGCACCCTGACCGGCCTGACGACCGACGCCAACGGCCTGCTCAAGCTGCCGAAGCTGTACGCCGACGACGTCACGGGCACGTTCCTGCTGCGCGTCACCACCGAGGGCGGGGCGACGATCGACGTCCCGCTCACCGTGACGGCACCGGAGCCGACGACCACACCGGAGCCGGAGCCCAGCGGATCGGCGGCACCGAGCCCGGCGGCGTGACGCGGCCCCTGTAGAGGCTCCTATAGACGAACGGCGCTCCTCCTCAAGTAGGAGGAGGGGCGCCGTACCTGTTCCCCTCTCCGCCCCCCATTGCTACGGTGCCGCCACCTGACGGCCCGTCAGGCCCGGGAGGTCCGTATGCGTGCCCTGATCGCCGCGGCGGCCGGTCTCGCCGCCGCGCTGGCCCTCGTCCTGACCGTCGGCGCGATCGGCACGCCCACCGGCAGGACGTCCCCGCGGCCGCTGCTGACGACCGTGCCCGCGCACCCCTGAGGAGGCCGCGATGCGCCGCGGAGCCAGCCTCGTCCTGCTCGCCCTGGCCGTGTTCTGCGCGGCCCTGGCCCCCCTCCTGCGCTGGTACGCCTTCCCGCGCCTCGCCAAGGTCCCCGCGAACGCCTACCAGACGATGGTCCTCCAGGCACGGGACGCGACCCTCCTGGACTACGGGACGATGACCGCGCGGACGGTCCCCCAGGTGACGATCGTGCAGACCCTCAAGGGCGACGTGGGCGCGGCCGAGGCGATCGGCAGGAGCACCGGGCGCGACGTCGTCGTATGGGACGGCCTCTCCTATGTCGCCGGTCCCGACGGCAAGATGGTCTCCAAGGTGCCCGAGCGGTACATCTTCGACGCGCACAGCCAGGAGCCCGTCCACGCGGCCGGCGAGATGGTCGACGGCGACCCGGTGACCCGCCAGGGCATCGAGTTCAAGTGGCCCTTCCTGACGCAGAAGCGGGACTACGAGTACTTCGACGCGCAGACCCGCACCACGTCCCCCATCCACTACCGGGGCACCCAGGACTTCCGCGGACTGACGGTCTACTACTTCGAGCAGACCGTCCCCTGGACGCGGGTCCCGATGCCCAAGACGATGCCCGTCGCCGGCATCACCCCCGAGACGATCGCCGCCACCGGCACCACCCGCTGGTACACCACCGTCCGCAAGTTCTGGGTCGAACCCGTCACCGGCGCCCCCGTCTACGGCGAGGAGATCCACCAGGAGGAACTGCGCGGCGGCACGCTCCTAGGGGGCCGCGCCAAGGTCACCGCGTTCGCCGGGGACGTCAAGATGCGCGAGGACTACGTCGAGCACACCGTCGCCCTGGTCAAGCACAACCGCACCCTGGTGCTGCTCCTGGTGTCGTACCTGCCCTGGGGCTGCGTGACCCTGGCGGCCCTCCTCCTGGCCCTCGCCCTCTGGCTGGAGGCACGCGGCCGCCGCCCGGGACCGCCCACGCGCGCGCGGGAGCCGTCCCCGCAGCCGGTCACCGCCTGAGGCGCGCGTTGGTGTGCCGGGTGGGCTCGGCGGCGGCCGGGTCCTCGGGCCACGGATGCTTCGGGTACCGCCCGCGCAGCTCGGCCCGCACGCCCTTGTAGCCGTCCTTCCAGAAGGACGCGAGATCGGCGGTCACGGCCGCGGGCCGCCCGGCGGGCGACAGCAGATGCACCAGCAACGGCACCCCGGCGACCTTAGGCGACTCCTCCAGCCCGAACATCTCCTGGAGCTTCACGGCGAGCACGGGCTGAGCGGGGTCGCCGTAGTCGATCCGCACCCGTGACCCGCTGGGCACGGCGATCCGCTCGGGCGCCAGCTCGTCCAGCCGCCCGGCTTCTCCCGACGCCCAGGGCAGCAGCCGGTTCAGGCCGTTCCCGGCGTCGATCCGCCGCAGCTCCTGCCCCCGCCGACAGCGCCCCAGCTCCGGCTCCAGCCACTCGTCCACGCGCGCGTAGAGCGCGTCGTCACCGACATCCGGCCAGGGCTCGCCAACTCGCCTGTGCAGAAAGGCGAGCCGCTGCCGCAACAGCACCGCCCCCTCGGACCACCGCAGCATCCGCAGCCCCTCCACCCGCAGCCCCTGAAGGAGCGCGGCGCGGACGAGACCGGCGTCGGCGTCCCTCAGGGGCCGCGCGCTCAACTCGACGGCCCCCAGCCGCTCCACACGCCGGGCGACGACGTCCCCGTCGGCCCAGTGGACCTCCTCCCGCCGCTGGAGCAGCGCGCCCGCGGCTTCGCGGGCGACGTCCTCGTCGACGACCGCCGCCAGCTGCACGCGCGCGAGGCCCTTCCCGACGGGACGGTCGGCCACGGCGACGGCCAGCCAGGGGGCCGAGCGCAGCGGCGAGGCCTCGGGGAGTTCGGCGCGGGTGCCGGAGAGCATGAGGTGGCTGGCGCCGGTGAGCCGGGCGAGGCGCTCGGGGTGGGCGAGGGCGGTGACGAGACCGGCCGCGCGTTCGTCGGTGGGGGTGCGGGTGTCGGTTCCGGAGGAGCCGGAGGGGGCTGCGGGCTGGGCGGCGGCGCTTCCTGAGGGCTGCGTGAACTGTGCGGCGGCGGTGCGCAGCCGTCGTACCTCCGTGCGCCAGCGCGCGCTGTAGGCGTCTCCTGAGCGGCGGGCGGTGCGCAGGGCCGCGGTCAGGTCGGGGCCGTACTCGCGGGGGACCTCCTCGCTCAGGAGGGCCACGACCTCGGCCGCCCGCTCCGCGCCGACCGCCGCCGTGCCGTCCAGCAGGGCCCTGCCCAGGCGGGGGTGCAGGCCCAGCCTGGCCAGCCGGAGGCCGCGTTCGGTGGCCCGGCCCGCTGCGTCGACCGCCCCGATCGCCGTCAGCACCTCCCGCGCCGCCGCCATCGCACCCGCCGGAGGCGGATCGAGCAGTGCCAGAGAAGTGGCCTCAGGATCGCCCCAGCAGGCCGTCTGGAGGGCGAACGCGGTGAGGTCGGCCAATCTGATCTCGGGCGCCGGAAAACGCGGCAGACGGGCGTCCTCGGCCTCGGTCCAGCAGCGGTAGACGGAACCCGGCGCCTCACGCCCCGCCCGCCCGGCCCGCTGCCGCCCGGCCGCCTGCGACGCCCGCACGGTCGCCAGCGCGCTCAGCCCCCGCGCGTGATCGACGCGCGGCTCCCGCGCCAGCCCGCAGTCCACGACCACCCGCACCCCCGGAACCGTCAGCGACGACTCCGCGACGGAGGTCGCGAGGACCACCCGCCGCCGCGCGCCAGGGACGAGCACCGCGTCCTGGACGGCGGCCGGCGCCCGACCATGCACCTGGAGCACGTCCACGTCCCCGAGCCCGCCCAGCTGCCCCGCCACCCGGGCGATCTCCCCGACCCCGGGCAGAAAACACAGCACGTCCCCCGCCCGCTCGGCCAGCGCCCGCCGCACCACCGCCGCCACATGCCCGAGGAACACCGGATCGACCCGCGTCCCGTGCGCGGCCCGCACCACACGCGCGGGCGGCGCCCACACGGTCTCCACGGGATACGACACCCCCGCCGCCTCGACCACCGGCGCCCCGCCCAGCAGCCGCGCCCACCCCTCGGCGTCGGTCGTCGCGGACGCGGCCACCAGCCGCAGCTCCGGCCGCAGCGCCTCCCGCACGTCCCACAGGAACGCCGCCGCCGTGTCCGCGTCCAGATGCCGCTCATGGCACTCGTCGAGCACCACCACGTCCACCCCGGCCAACTCCTGGTCCCGCTGGAGCCGTTGCAGCAGCACGCCGGTCGTGACGACCTCCACGCGCGTGCGCGGGCCGACGACCCGCTCCCCGCGCACGGTGAACCCGACGCTCTCCCCGGGCCGCTCGCCCAGCAGCCACGCCATCCGCCGCGCGGCGGCGCGGACGGCGATCCGCCGGGGCTCGGCGACGACGACCCGCCGCGCGGGCCCGCCCCCGACGAGCCCGGCGAGCGCCAACGGCACCAGCGTCGTCTTGCCGGTCCCCGGCGGCGCGACCAGCACAGCGGTGCCGTGCCCGTCGAGAGCGCGGGCGAGCGCGGGGAGGGCGGCGCGGACGGGGAGGGCGTCTAGGGCGTCGTGGCGGATCACGGGCCTAGTGTCGTACGGCGGTGAAAACGCGCACTACGCGCGCGGGTGGGGTGGTAGCGGGTAGTTCGTGTTTCTACCCGATGCATCAATTGATGCATCGCTCGCAGTCCCGTTCAGTCCCGTTCGCAGGTGAAGATCGCCGTTCCCGGGATGAGGTTTCCCCTCAGGGGGGACCAGCCGCCCCACTCCGAGGTGTTCCAGGACGGCCACTCCGGTTCGGTGAGGGCGGTCAGGCGGAAACCGGCGGTGACGATGTCGCGGACGCGGTCGCCCAGGGTGCGGTGGTGCTCGACGTAGACCGCGCGGCCGTCGTCGCCCTGTTCGACATAGGGGACGCGGTCGAAGTAGGAGGAGGTGGCGGTCAGACCCTCGGGGCCGGGCTCGTCGGGGAAGGCCCAGCGGACGGGGTGGGTGACGGAGAAGACGAAACGGCCGCCGGGGCGCAGCACGCGCCGCACCTCGCGCAGCACCAGGACCGGGTCGGCGACGAACGGCAGGGCGCCGTACGCGGAGCAGGCGAGGTCGAAGGAGGCGTCGGCGAAGGGGAGGGCGCCGGCGTCGGCGCACACCAGGGGGAAGCCGGAGCCGATGCGCAGGGCGTGCTGGAGCTGGCGGTGGGAGATGTCCAGGGCGACGGGGCGGGCGCCTTGGGCTGCGAGCCAGCGCGAGCACTGGGCGGCGCCGGCGCCGATCTCCAGGACCGCGCGGTCCTTCAGTCCCTCGGCGGGGCCCAGGAGTTCGGCCTCGACCTCGTCGAGCCCTTCGGGGCACCACACGAAGCGGTCGTCGCCGAGGAACGTGCCGTGCTCGACCTGGTACTCGTCCGCGTTGCGGTCCCACCAGCCCCGGTTGGCGCGGGCGCTCTCGGCGGTCCCGGCGGCACGCCGGGTGGCCTCGGGCTCGGGATCGGCATCGTGGCCGTACGCGGAAACGGTGGACTCTTGGATGATCGGCTCCCTCGTCGTACTCTTCCGTAACTTCTCCGGAGCGGAGCCCGTCGGGGAGGGTCACGGAAGGGGTCTCACGGGCCTGCGTGGCCTCAAGAGACGTTTCTTGCGCCGGGTATGGGGCGATCCGCCCCCGGTGTGCGTCTTCGTGCATTGACCCTGTCCGGCTGCACCCGTATGCTACAAGTTGCGCTGCGGGCCTGCGTACCTCAGACAGAGCAGGCGCGCTCGCATCTGTTGTATGTCCCCTCGGTTCTCGAGGCGTCGTTGCCGATCTCTGGCGGGGCGTTTCTTTGGCTGTCCGGCTTCTTCAGAGCGATAACGGGCTCCCGGCGTAGCAGTACCTACGACTTCAATGTCCGTACCGGAGCCCTTTCCCACATGACGAGCAGCACCGAGACCACCGCCACCACCCCGCAGGTTGCGGTCAACGACATCGGTAACGAGGAAGCCTTCCTCGCCGCGATCGACGAGACGATCAAGTACTTCAACGACGGCGACATCGTCGACGGCGTCATCGTGAAGGTCGACCGGGACGAGGTCCTGCTCGACATCGGTTACAAGACCGAAGGTGTCATCCCGAGCCGTGAGCTCTCGATCAAGCACGACGTCGACCCCAACGAGGTCGTCGCCGTCGGTGACGAGATCGAAGCCCTTGTTCTCCAGAAGGAGGACAAGGAAGGCCGCCTGATCCTCTCGAAGAAGCGCGCCCAGTACGAGCGTGCCTGGGGCACCATCGAGAAGATCAAGGAAGAGGACGGCATCGTCACCGGTACCGTCATCGAGGTCGTCAAGGGTGGTCTCATCCTCGACATCGGCCTCCGCGGCTTCCTCCCGGCCTCCCTGGTCGAGATGCGCCGTGTCCGCGACCTCCAGCCGTACGTCGGCAAGGAGCTCGAGGCGAAGATCATCGAGCTGGACAAGAACCGCAACAACGTGGTCCTGTCCCGCCGTGCCTGGCTGGAGCAGACCCAGTCCGAGGTCCGCCAGACCTTCCTCACGACCCTCCAGAAGGGTCAGGTCCGCTCCGGCGTGGTCTCCTCGATCGTCAACTTCGGTGCCTTCGTGGACCTGGGTGGCGTCGACGGTCTGGTCCACGTCTCCGAGCTGTCCTGGAAGCACATCGACCACCCCTCCGAGGTCGTCGAGGTCGGCCAGGAGGTCACGGTCGAGGTCCTGGACGTCGACATGGACCGCGAGCGCGTCTCCCTGTCGCTGAAGGCGACCCAGGAAGACCCGTGGCAGCAGTTCGCCCGTACGCACCAGATCGGCCAGGTCGTCCCCGGCAAGGTCACGAAGCTGGTTCCGTTCGGTGCGTTCGTCCGCGTCGACGAGGGCATCGAGGGCCTGGTCCACATCTCCGAGCTGGCCGAGCGCCACGTGGAGATCCCGGAGCAGGTCGTCCAGGTCAACGACGAGATCTTCGTCAAGGTCATCGACATCGACCTGGAGCGTCGCCGGATCTCGCTGTCCCTCAAGCAGGCCAACGAGTCCTTCGGCGCCGACCCGGCCTCGGTCGAGTTCGACCCGACCCTGTACGGCATGGCCGCGTCCTACGACGACCAGGGCAACTACATCTACCCCGAGGGCTTCGACCCCGAGACCAACGACTGGCTCGAGGGCTACGAGACCCAGCGCGAGGCCTGGGAGCGCCAGTACGCCGAGGCGCAGACGCGCTTCGAGCAGCACCAGGCGCAGGTCATCAAGTCCCGCGAGGCCGACGAGGCCGCTGCGGCCGAGGGCGGCGACGCGGCGGGTGCGGCTCCGGTCGCGTCCGGCGGCTCCTACTCCTCCGAGGGCCCGGACACCTCCGGCGCGCTGGCCTCGGACGAGGCGCTGGCTGCCCTGCGCGAGAAGCTGGCGGGCGGCCAGAGCTGACCGCTCACCGCTCAACCGGCGCTCACTGAGCGGTAGTTGTTGACTGAAGGGCCGTACCTTTCGAGGTGCGGTCCTTCAGTCTTCTGGTGCATCCGGCCAGTCACGGGAATGCGGGGGACCGCCCGTTCGTTGTCCTCTGTGAACACGAGGAGGAGCGGTCCAAGTGCTTGATCCGCAGGGTTTGTACGCATGGGAGCCGAAGGGGCTGGCGGTCGTCGACATGGCGCTGGCCCAGGAGTCGGCCGGACTTGTCATGCTCTACCACTTCGACGGGTACATCGACGCCGGCGAGACGGGCGACCAGATCGTGGAAGGCCTGCTCGACGCGCTGCCGCACCAGCTCGTCGCCCGCTTCGACCACGACCGGCTGGTCGACTACCGCGCCCGCCGCCCGCTGCTCACCTTCCGCCGCGACCGCTGGCACAGCTACGAGGAGCCGGCCATCGAGGTCCGCCTCGTCCAGGACGCCACGGGAGCGCCGTTCCTGCTGCTGTCGGGCCCTGAGCCGGACGTCGAGTGGGAGCGGTTCGCCGCCGCCGTCCAGCAGATCGTGGAGCGCCTCGGCGTCCGGCTGTCGGTCAACTTCCACGGCATCCCCATGGGCGTCCCGCACACCCGCCCCGTCGGCCTCACCCCGCACGGCAACCGCGCGGACCTCGTCCCCGGTCACGGCACCGCCTTCGAGGAGGCCCAGGTCCCCGGCAGCGCCGAGGCGCTCGTCGAGTACCGCCTGATGGAGGCCGGCCATGACGTGCTGGGCGTCGCCGCCCACGTCCCGCACTACATCGCCCGCTCCACGTACCCGGACGCCGCCCTGACCGTCCTGGAGTCCATCACGGCCGCCACCGGCCTCGTCCTGCCCGGCGTCGCCCACACGCTGCGCACGGAGGCGCACCGCACGCAGACCGAGATCGACCGCCAGATCCGCGAGGGCGACGCCGAACTGACCTCCCTGGTCGAGGGGCTGGAGCATCAGTACGACGCCGTCGCCGGCGCCGAGACCCGCGGCAACATGCTCGCCGAGCCCGTCGACATCCCGTCGGCGGACGAGATCGGGCGCGAGTTCGAGAAGTTCCTCGCGGAGCGGGAGGGGGAGGGCTGAGGGGCCCTTCCTGAACCCGCCTCCCTCTGGAGGCCGAGTGCTTTCCGCGCGGTACGCACAGCCCGAGGGCCCGCTGTCAGTGGCGGGCCCTAAGCTTTCGCTCATGCTGACAGTGGGGCTGACCGGTGGGATCGGGGCCGGCAAGAGTGAGGTGTCGCGGCTGCTCGTGGAGTGCGGCGCCGTGCTGATCGACGCGGACCGCATCGCGCGGGAGGTCGTGGCGCCGGGGACGCCCGGACTCGCCGCCGTCGCCGAGGAGTTCGGCAGACTCGGGGAGGAGGTGCTGGCCCCCGACGGCAGCCTGGACCGCCCGAAGCTCGGCTCGATCGTCTTCGCCGACCCCGAGAGGCTCAAGCTGCTCAACTCGATCGTCCACCCCCTGGTCGGCGCCCGCTCCCGCGCACTCCAGGAGGCGGCCCCGCCGGACGCCGTCGTCGTCCATGACGTCCCCCTCCTCACCGAGAACGGCCTGAAGGGCCTGTACGACGTCGTCGTGGTCGTCGACGCCTCGCCCGCCACCCAGCTCGACCGGCTGACCCGGCTGCGCGGCATGACCGAGCAGGACGCCCGCGCGCGGATGGCGGCCCAGGCGGCGCGGGAGGAGCGGCGGGCGATCGCGGACGTGGTGATCGACAACGACGTGCCGCTGGAGGAGCTTCAGCGGCGCGTGCGGGAGGTGTGGGAAGGGCTTCGGGGACGGGCCAGGGAAGGGGCGAGCGGGGAGTGAAGAGGGCTGTGCGCAGGGGGTCCGCAGGAATAGCGGGTCCCGTGCGGGGCGTTGAACCGTCTCAGCGAGGGAAGGACTTTTCCGTGCCCGAAACCAGCGGTTCGACCGGACGTTCTCCGGAGACGTACGTCATCGACTTCCGCGCCGCGGAGCAGCTCCTCGCCGCACGGGATCCGCGCGGCGCGGTGAAACTGCTCGACGGCGTCATCGCCGCGCACCCCGAGAACACCGCGGCCCGGCTGCTGCGCGCCCGAGCCTTCTTCGCCG
Organism: Streptomyces sp. AMJ-169; assembly: GCF_055597585.1. Lineage (NCBI taxonomy): Bacteria > Bacillati > Actinomycetota > Actinomycetes > Kitasatosporales > Streptomycetaceae > Streptomyces > Streptomyces sp. AMJ-169. The sequence goes on along the minus strand of NZ_JBVLTJ010000006.1, from coordinate 228,686 downwards.
CCGCCCAACTGCGCCCCGCCGAGCTGGAGTTCACCATCGTCCTGGAGCGGGAGCCGGACAACGCCTACGCCCACTTCGCGCTCGCGCGCACCTATGAGCGACGGGGGCTGCGCGAGCAGGCCAAACGTCACTTCAGGCTCGCCGCGGCGCTGGACCCGAATCCGGAGTATCTGAAGGCGGCGCGGTTCGACACGTAAGGGCGCCGTACCGGGGTGCTCAGGGGTGGCGGTGTTCCGGGGGCCGGTAGGGCGGGACGTCCCGGCCCGGCTGGTAGTGCGGCCCCTGGTGGATGTGGTGCAGGACGACGAGGAAGTCGACGGTCGCGACCAGCCACAGCACCCCGCAGGCCGCCGCCCACCCCGGCCGCCCCACCAGGGCGAACGCGGCCGTGCCGAAGACCGCCCACGCCAGGCCCCACAGGCTCAGCCACAGGCGCATCCGCAGCGCGCTGCGCGCGGTCGTCGGCTCACTGCCCGTACGCATCCTCGATCACATTCCTTCTTGAAACGTACTCCGTGGCCGTAGCGTTCTCCAGAGGCCCGCTTCGAGCGGCCGAATCGCTTCTTGTCTCGCGGAACGGGGTGTGCTCATGGAGGACGGCGTGGCGGTGCTGTCGCAGGCCGACGAACTGGTGGAGGCGATGCTCGACCTCGGGGTGCCGCATCAGGACATCGCGGAGCCTCTGCGGCTCGCCCGGCAGGTCGTGGGTGATTCCGAGACGCGGGAGGTTCTGGAGCGGTCCGTGGCCGTGCTGACCGACCGGATGGGCGAGATTCGCGGGGGCATCGAGCTGCCGCGCCATCCCGGCGCCTCGCATGCGCTCGCGCGGTGGTTCCCGTTGTACGTGTTCATCGCCGCGTTGCCGGCCGCGCGGGCTTATCACCGGGAGCGGGGGGTTCCGGACGAGGTCAGCAGGCGGACGTTGCTCGATGTCGGGCGGGGGGTTGCCGTGCATCGGCGGTGGCATGGGACGGGCGGGATTCTGACGGCTCGGTGGCTGTCGATGCATCTGCATGGGGAGATTTATCAGTTGGGGCGGTTGCAGTTTCAGCGGGGGTGGGTGGGGGAGGGGTTGGCGGGGGCGGTGACTGGAGCTTCCGGGGCTTCTGAGGCGTCCGGGGTTTCTGGGGTTTCCGGGGCGTCCGGTGAGGGCGGGTCGTTGCTCGGGGAGCGGGAGTTGGCGCTCGGGGTGCATGTGCCGGACTTCATGGGGCCGTTGAGTCCGGAGCTGCTCGATCGGTCGTTCGCCCGTGCCCGGGAGTTCTTCGCGCGGTACTTCCCTGAGGAGCCGTATCAGGTCGCTACCTGCCGGTCCTGGCTGCTGGATCCGCAGTTGCGGCGGTATCTGCCGGGCGACTCCAACATCGTCCGCTTCCAGGATCGGTTCGATGTGGCTCATGTGCCGGAGAAGCCCGAGGACTTGACGCCGGTCCGGTTCGTCTTCGGGTCGCCGCAGCTGCCGTTGGACGAGCTGCCGCGGCGGACGGTGCTGGAGCGGGCGGTGGCGGATCATCTGCGGGAGGGCGGGCATTGGTATGAGGCGGAGGGGTGGTTCGGGCTTCAGGGGTGAGGGTGGGGTTGGGGAGGGGTGCGGGTCGGGCGTCCTGTCGGTGACGCCGATGTCCTGTCGGTGGCGTCGGTGTTCTACGGGGCGGGCCCGGGGTCCTGTCGGCGGTACCGGCGTCCTACGAGGGTGGTGTCGGTGTTCTGCGAGGGCGGGCCCGGGGTTCTGTCGGTGGCGACGGCGTCCTACGGGGGCGGGCCGGGGTCCTGCCGGCGGCACCGACGTCCTACGAAGGCGGCGTCGGCGTCCTACCGTGGGCGTATGCGTCCCCAAGATCCGCTTCCCCTGGACCTCCTCGACGAGCGGGTCTCCGAGTGCCGGGCCTGTCCTCGGCTGGTGGCCTGGCGGGAGGAGGTGGCGCGGGAGAAGCGGGCGGCGTTCAGGGGCTGGACGTACTGGGGGCGACCGGTGCCGGGGTTCGGGCCGGCGGACGCGCGCCTGCTGGTCGTCGGCCTCGCACCGGCCGCGCACGGCGGGAACCGTACCGGGCGGATGTTCACCGGGGATCGTTCCGGGGACGTGCTGTATCAGGCGCTGTATGACGTGGGGCTGGCCTCGCAGCCGGAGTCCGTGCGGGTCGGGGACGGGCTGGAGCTGTACGGCGTGCGGATCACCGCGCCGGTGCACTGCGCGCCGCCGGAGAACAAGCCGACGCCGGGGGAACGGGATGCGTGCCGGCATTGGCTGGTCGAGGAGTTGGGGTTGCTGCGGCCGACTGTGCGGGCGGTGGTCGTGCTGGGGGCGTTCGGGTGGCAGGCGGTGTGGCCGGCGTTGGCGGGGGCGGGGTGGGAGGTGCCTCGGCCTAGGCCGGGGTTTGGGCATGGGGTGCGGGTGGGGGTGGTGGCGCGGGGTGGGGGCGGCGGGGGGTTCGGTGTGGGTGGGGTGGCTGGTGGTGGGGCTCGGGTGTCCGGCGGTGGGGCTGGGGTGACCGGCGCTGGGGCTGGTCAGGCCGGGGAGTTGGAGGTGTTCGGGTGTTTTCACGTCAGCCAGCGGAACACGTTCACGGGGAAGCTCACGCCGGAGATGCTGCGGGAGGTGCTGGGGGAGGCGGCGGAGGCGGCAGGGCTGCCGCGTGTCCCCAGGACGTGACGGGCGTTCCCATCTCGGTGGCTCGGTGGCTCGGTGGCTCGGTGGCTCGGTGGCTCGGTGGCTCGGTGGCTCGGTGGCTCGGTGGGCCGGTGGCTCGGTGGGCCGGTGGGCCGGTGGGCCGGTGGGCCGGTGGGCCGGTGGGCCGGTGGGCCGGTGGGCCGGTGGGCCGCTTGCCCCGTAGGGGCGTCCGCTTCAAGCGGCGTTCCCGGAATCCCGGGCGCGGAACAGAGTCGCGTCGGCGGAGTTCGGCGAAATCGGGGTGAGCGGCGTTCGGCAGCCCGGCTAAGGTGCGGCGGATGAGCCTCTATCCGGAGATCGAGCCGTACGACCACGGGTTGCTCGAAGTCGGGGGTGGTAATCGCGTCTACTGGGAGAGCTGCGGGAACCCTCGGGGGAAACCGGCGTTGGTGCTGCATGGGGGGCCGGGGAGCGGGTGCGGTCCTTATTTTCGGCGGCTGTTCGATCCTGTGAAGTATCGGATCGTCCTGCTGGATCAGCGCGGCGCGGGGCGGTCGACTCCTCGGGCCAGTGACCCCGGCACCGACATGAGCGTCAACACCACCGGCCACCTCATCGCCGATCTGGAGCTGCTGCGGCGGGAGTTGGGGATCGGGCGCTGGCTGGTGTGGGGGGTGTCGTGGGGGTCGGTGCTCGGGCTGCGGTACGCGCAGACGTACCCCGGGGTGGTGTCGGAGCTGGTGCTGACCGGGGTGGCGACCGGGTCGGACGCGGAGGTGGGGCTGCTGACCCGTGGGCTCGGGCGGATCTTTCCCGAGGCGTTCGGGGAGTTTCTCGCCGGGCTGCCCGAGGGGGAGCGGGACGGGAATCTCGCGGCGGCGTACAACCGGCTGCTGGAGTCGTCCGATCCGGCGGTGCGGGAGCGGGCGGTGCTGGCCTGGACCGACTGGGAGACGGCGATCATCCCGGCGCCGCCGCGTTCCGTCGAGCGGTTCCAGGACCCGGAGTTCAGATACTCCTTCGCCCGCACGGTCACGCACTACTTCGGCAACGGCCACTTCATGCCGGACGGGGTGATCCTGCGCGAGGCGCACCTCCTCGCCGGCGTCCCCGGCACCCTCGTCCAGGGCAGCCTCGACTTCGGCAACCTCCTCGGCACGGTCTGGCGGCTCCACCAGGCCTGGCCCGGCAGCGAGTTGGTGCTCGTCGACGATGCCGGGCACAACGCGGGGGCGCCGGGGGTGGGGGAGGCGCTGGTGGCGGCGACGGACAAGTACGCGCGGGGCTGGGGGGCGTAGAGGGGGCCGTCGTACTCGGAAGGGGCGGCGGGCGGTGGCACGTCAGCCGCCCTTCCCGAGTACGACGCCCTCGCGGATTCGCCCTCGCGGATCGGCGGGCGGCGAACCCGGCATCGTCCGCCTTGACTCCGGCCCCTCGGCTCACTTCTCTCCACCGGCCCTGACGTCCCCCGCACGCGCTGCCGCCCTCGCAGCCCGGGCGTCCCCCTCACGCCCCGCTGCCCCGGCGCCCCGGCATCCCCCTCACACCTTGCCGCCCCCGCAGCCCCGACGTCGCCCTCATGCCCCGTCGCCCTCCGCCGCCCCGGCGTCTCCCTCCCCAAACAAATGCCGCAAAGTAGACCGATGGTTCGTGCGGACGTGGTCCAAAGCGTGAGTCCTCGCCCTGTCCGGGTCGCCGGAGGCGATTGCCCTGTACAAGTCTTGGTGTTCCGCCAGGAGTTGGGGCCACTCGTCGTTCTGGTGGGTCAGCCAGCGCAGGCGGCCCGCCACCGGGTCCATGACGGAGATGAGGAGGCTGTTTCCGGCCATGGTCAGGATGCCGTCGTGGAAACGGGTGTTGATGTCGGTGATGGCCTCGGCGTCGGCCTCCTCCATCGCCCTCGCCGCCTCCGTCAGCAGCCCGCGCAGCGCCGCCAGGTCCGCCGGCGTCGCCCGCGCCGCGGCGAGGCCGGCCGCGTAGACCTCCAACGCCTCGCGCAGCTCGAAGAGTTCGTGCACGTCCGCGGCGGTGAGCCGGCGGACGACCGCGCGGCGGGCGGAGGCGAAGTGCACGAAACCCTCGGCCACCAGCGCGCGGACCGCCTCGCGCACCGGTACCCGGGAGACCCCCAGCCGCTCGGCCAGCTCCCGTTCGACGAGCCGGTCGCCGGGGGCGAGGCGGCCCGCGATGATGTCCTGCCGCAGTGTGCCGAGGACGCGTTCGCGGGTGGCGCCGAGGGGTTCGGTGGCCGGTGCGTGCTGAGTGGTGGAGCCCATGGGGTCATTTTCGCCGACGGGGGAGCGCTTTCGGCGGGGGTGCTTCAGCGCGGCCCCCTGTGAGGCCGCCGCGGAGTCGTACGCAGCTGTGCGTGAGGCCGCCGCGCAAGGTTCCACGCGGCCTCACGTGAGAGGCCGCCGCGCAAGCCCCACGCGGCCGTACGCGAGGCCGCCGCAAAGCCGTACGCGAGCTGGCCGCGCAGCCCCGCCTGAACCTGCCGCGCCGCCCCGCTTGAACCCGCCGTGCCGCCTCACCTGAACCCGCCGTGCCGCCTCACCCGGGCCTGCCGTGCAGCCGACCCGAACCCTCGCGCCGCCTCACCCGGGCCCGCCGTGCCGCCTCACCCGGGCCCGCCGCGCAGCCGACCCGAACCCTCGTGCCGCCTCACCCGGGCCCGCCGCGCAGCCGACCCGAACCCTCGTGCCGCCTCACCCGGGCCCGCCGCGCCGCCTCACCCGAACCCGCCGCGCAGCCCACCCGAACCCGCCGCGCAGCCCCCGCTCCCGCCCGCCCCCCCAGGTGCTTTTACGGAGCCTTAACGGGACGGACATCGGTCGAAGTGTTCGGCGGGAGCAGCATGACCCCAGTTTGGTATACCAAACCCCGCTGAAGCGGCCCTCTGAAGTCCCCCCCGCCCTCCGCCACCCCGTCCCCAGGAGCCCCCCGTGGCATTGGCCGAAAGTACCCAAAGCACCGGCATATCCCCCGAGTTCACCCCCGACCCCCGCCTCGTCAACGAAGACCTCGCGCCCGCCGAGAAGCGCAACTGGAAGGTCTTCGACCTCTTCGCGATGTGGATGTCGGACGTCCACAACCTGGGCAACTACACCTTCGCGGCCGGCCTGCTGGTCCTCGGGATGAACGTCTGGCAGGTGTTCACCTCCCTGCTCGCCGGCTTCGTGCTCATCTACATCGGCATGAACTGGATGGGGAAGATCGGCCAGCGCCACGGCGTGCCGTTCCCGGTCGTCAGCCGGATCAGCTTCGGCGTCTGGGGCGCCAACATCCCCGCGCTGATCAGGGCCGTCATCGCGATCATGTGGTACGGCATCCAGACCTACCTCGCCTCCGTCGCCGTCAACGTCATGCTGCTCGCGGCCTGGCCGGGGCTGGAGTCCTGGACCCGGCACTCCTTCCTCGGCCTCGACGCGCTGGGCTGGGTCTCCTTCCTGTCGCTCTGGCTGATCCAGGCGCTGATCATCAGTCAGGGCATGGAGTCGGTGCGCAAGTTCCAGGACTTCTGCGGGCCGGCGATCTGGCTGGTGATGATCGCGCTGGCGGTGTGGATCCTCGCCAAGGCCGGCTGGTCGATCTCGCTCACCTCCACCCCGCACCCGGTCTCCGTCGGCGAGCAGTGGCGGCAGTGGTTCGGCGCGATCGGCCTGATCCTCGCGACCTACGGCACGCTGATGCTGAACTTCTGCGACTTCTCCCGCTTCGCGCCGGACCAGAAGACCGTGCGGCGCGGGAACTTCTGGGGGCTGCCGGTCAACTCCACGGCCTTCGTCGTCGTATCCGTCATTGTCACGGCCGGTTCCCTGAAGGTGTTCGGCGAGGCCATCACCGACCCCGCCGAGCTGGTCGCGAAGGTCGGCAACACCTGGGTGCTGGTGGTGGGGGCGTTCACGTTCGCGGTGGCGACCATGGGCGTCAACATCGTCGCCAACTTCGTCTCCCCGGCGTACGACCTGGCCAACGTCTGGCCGCAGAAGATCACCTTCAAGGTCGGCGGCCTGATCAGCACCGTCGCCGCGCTGCTCGTCACGCCGTGGAACCTCTTCTCCAACCCCACGGTCGTCAACTACTTCCTCGGCGGCCTCGGCGCGTTCCTCGGACCGCTGTTCGGCGTGATCATGGTCGACTACTACTGGGTCAAGCGCGGCCGGGTCGACACCGAGGAACTCTTCGACGCCCGCCCCGGCTCCCGGTACTACTACCGGAACGGCGTCAACCCCAAGGCCCTGTGGGCGTTCCTGCCCTCCGCCGGCGTCGCCGCGGTCCTCGCGCTGGTGAAGACGTTCAGCGACGTGGCGCCGTACTCATGGTTCATCGGCACGGCCCTCGCCGCCGGCCTGTACATGGCGATCTGCCGGAGCGAACGGGCCGAGCCTGCCGGGCAGGAGGTCTGAGCGGGTGCGGATCGTCGTCACCAACTGCAACACCACGCAGGAGATGACCGAGGAGATCGTACGAGGTGCCCGGGCCGCCGCGGCCCCGGGCACCACCGTCGCGGGCCTCACCCCGTCCTGGGGCCCGGAGTCCGCGGAGGGCTGGCTGGACAGCTACCTCTCCGCGGCGGCGGTCCTCGACACCCTGCGCACCTACGACGGTCCCGCGTACGACGCCGTCGTCCTGGCCGGCTTCGGCGAGCACGGCCGGGAGGGGGTCCGGGAGCTGGTCGGCGTACCCGTCGTCGACATCACCGAGGCCGCCGCCCACCTCGCCTGCCTCCTCGGCCGCCGCTACGGCGTGATCACCACGCTGGAGCGGACGCGGGGGCAGATCGAGGACAGCCTGGAGCTGGCCGGAGTCGCCCGCAACTGCGTCGCGGTCACCGGCACCGGTCTCGGCGTCCTCGAACTCACCGACCGGGAACGCACGGAGGCGGCGTTCCTCACGGCGGCCGAACGGGTGGTCGCGGCGGGCGCGGAGGTCCTGGTGCTGGGCTGCGCAGGGATGACGGGCCTCCAGCGGACGGTCGCGGAGAAGCTGGGGGTTCCGGTGGTGGACGGGGTGGGGGCGGCGGTCAAGCTGGCGGAGAGTCTGGTGTCCTTGGGGCTGACGACGAGTCGGGTGGGGGGTTATGCGGCGCCGCTCGCGAAGGGGAGACGGTGGGGGCGGCCCTCCTGAAGTGAAGTCACGGGAGTTTTAAGGGACCACGGCGACGGCCGTGATCTCCACGAGCTGTCCGCTGTAGCCGAGCGCCGAGACGCCGAGGAGGGTGGAGGAGTGCGGGCCGAGACTGAGCCCTGAGGCTTCGACGACCTCCCACACCTTGGCCAGCACGGCGCTCTCGGAGCTCACCACATACACATCGGTGTACACCACGTCCCCGAACCCGCTCCCCACCGCCCGCAGTTGCTCCCCCAGATTCCCCAACACCTGCTCGGCCTGCCGCACATGATCCCCCGCCCCCACCAACTCCCCCTCCGCGTCGAGCGGTACCGCTCCGGAGAGGAAGGCGAGCCTGGTCCCGGCTTCCACGGTCGAGGCGTGGGAGTAGGTGGGAGGCGGGAAGAGGTGGGGGACGGTGCTGCGGCGGATCATGCGGGCTCCTCTGGGTCCTCGGTCTTCTGATCATCCGCAGGGATGAGGCCCCTCGCACGCGGTTTTCCGGTGGCCGTCGCTGAGGACGCGGCGCGGCATGGGTGGGTGGGCCGCTTAGACGTCGGCGGCTGGAGAACCGATCGCCGGCTGCGTTCGCAAGGCCCCGCCCGCGAGTTGCGTTCATAAAGAAGGCGGCCAACCCCATCCTTCTTCATCTCCATGAAACGCAAACCACCCCCACCCCTCCGTACCGTAGAAGCACCCCCCGGTCGACGAAGCCCGCCGGTATCCGTCAATTGTCGATCGGCAGGAGCCCCGTGCCCCCTCGTCCCCGTGTCGTGCTTCCCCCCTGGCTGGCTCATGCGCTGCGGGCGCAGCGGGGGCCCGTGCCGTGGGCCGCGGTGGTGCGGGGGGCGTTGGCCGCCGGGCCGCTGCTGGGAGGGGCCGTCGCGTTTCATGCGACCTCGCTCGGTGTCGTCGCCGCCATCGCCGCCATGCTCGCCGGGATCAACGACCGGCCCGGGAGCCGGCGGGCCGCGGTGCGGCGGCTGGGGGTGCCTGCGCTGGCCGGGGCCGGGGGGATGCTGGTCGGGACGGTCGTCGCCGGGCGCGTCGACGCCGTCGTCCTCACCCTTGTGCTGACCGGGATCGGGCTGCTCGCGGGGTGCATGAGTGCCATCGGGCCCGTCGCCTCCGCCGGGGGGACGCAGATGCTCGTCGCCTCCGCGATCGGGGCGGGGATGCCGGTGGAGGAGAGCGGGTGGGTGCGGGCCGTCGCGTTTCTCGGCGGGGCCGGGTGGCTGATTCTGCTGCGGCTCGCGCTGCCTACGCCTGGGGCCATCGCCGGGGACTTCCGGTTCGACGGGGAGCGGGCCGCCGTCGCCGGGGTGTACGACGCCGTCGCCGGGCTGCTCGACGCGGCCGGAGGTTCCCACGCCGGGCGCGCCCGGGTCGCCCTCACCGCCGCCCTCGATCACGCCCAGGACGCCCTCACCGGGCCCCGGTTGCGGCGGTTCGCGAGTTCCGCGGCCGAGCGGCGGCTGCACGCGCAGTACGCCGCCGCGCTGCCCCTCGCCGAGGCCGCCACGGCGCTGGCCTGGGCCGGGGAGGCGGTGTCGGGGCGGGCGGCGGAAGGGCCGCGCCGGCTCGCCGTCGCCGTACGGGAGAACACGCCCACCGGTCCGCTGCCCGCGCCCGCCCGCTCCGCCCCGGCGCTGCGGGCGCTCGACGACGCGCTGCTGCGCGCCGCCGAGGCCTTCGACCAGGGGCACGGGGTCGCGCTGCACACCCGCCGGCGCGGCGCCCGCGATCTGCTGCGGGCCGCGTTCGGGGCCGGCGGGCGCGAGTACGGGCTGCGCGTCGCCCTCTGCTTCGGCGCCAGCGTCGCCATCGCGCAGGCGCTGCACCACTCCCGCTGGTACGGGGAGCACAGCCACTGGTACTGGCTGCCCGCCACCGCCGTCTTCCTCGTCAAGCCCGACCTCGGGCCGCTCGTCTCGCGCGTGCTGTCCCGGGCCGCCGGGACCGTCCTCGGGGCGCTGCTGTTCGCCGCCTTCGCCGCGTTCCTGCCCCGGCCCGAGGGGCTGATCGCGCTGGTCGCGCTGAGCGGGGCGGTCATCCCCGTCGCCACCCGGCACTTCGCCGCCCAGACGGCCGTCGTCACCGTCCTCGTGCTCGCGCTGGTGATGGTCGGGGGCGAGCCGCAGGCCTCGCTCGGGCGGATCGGCGAGACGCTGCTGGCGTGTGTGCTCGTGCTGGTCGTGGGGCATCTGCCGATGCCGGGGGAGCAGCAGCGCGGCGGGCAGGTGCGGGCGCGGCTCGCGCTGGCCGCCGCGTCCGCCGGGGAGTACCTGGCGCACGTCCTCGCGCAGGGCGCGCGCGCCGAGCGGTGGGCGCTGCGGCGGGAGGCGTACCGGACGCTCGCCGAGGCCCGCGCCTCCATCGCGCTCTCCGCCGCCGAACACCCCGCCCTCGCCCGCCACACCGAGGGCACCGACGAGGTCGCCGTCCTCCTCGAACGGCTCGTCGACACCATCACCGCCTGTGCCGTCCAGCTCGACGACACCGGGCACCTCGGGCGGCGGCACCGGGAGCTGCTGGACGAGATACTGGGTGAACTCGCCGGGTACCGGGGGCGGTTGAAGCTGGTCGGGGAGCTGCCGCGCGCGGTGTGAGCGGGCGGTGCGAAAAAGGCAGGGGGCCGCGCAAAAAAGGCAGCGGGCCGCGCAAAAAATCTTCCCGCCCGGCGATGAGTTCCGCACCCCCCTCAAGTCACCCCCTCCGTAACGACCTTGCGGCACGGAGGAGTGGTTCGGCGATGGTGTTCCCGGAGATCGTTTCGCGGGCGGAGTGGGTGGCCGCGCGGGCCGAGCTGCTGGCGAAGGAGGAGGCGGTCGCGCGGGCGCGGGAGGCGCTGAGCGCCGAGCGGCGGCGGCTGCCGGTGGTCGAGGTCGAGGAGGAGTACGTCTTCGAGGGCGGCGACGGCAAGGCCGTACTGCTCGATCTCTTCGCCGGGCACGCCCAGCTCGTCGTGCACCACTTCATGTTCGCGCCCGAGTGGGAGACCGGCAGCCGCAGCAGTGCCGCGTTCCTCGACCAGGTGGGGCACCTCGCGCATCTGCGGGCGCGCGACACCGCGTTCGCCGTCGTCTCCCGGGCGCCCTACACCCGCATTCTGCCGTTCCAGGCGCGGCTCGGGTGGGTGCTGCCCTGGTATTCGTCCCACGGCAACGACTTCAACCGGGATTTCGAGGCGACCGTCGAGCGGGCGGACGGGGGGCTGGTGGAGCGGTCGGGGGTGAGCTGCTTCCTGCGGGAGCGGGAGCGGGTGTTCCACACGTACTCGGCGTTCGGGCGGGGCCTCGACGGTCTCGGCTCGGCCGCCAGCCTGCTGGATCTCACGGTTTTGGGACGGCAGGGGGAGGCGAGGGTGCTGTTCCATGACGAGTACGAGTTCTGAGCGGCACCGGCTTGCTGAACTGCTCCGCCTGCAACCCGTACAGCTCCGCGTACACCCCTCCCCGCGCCAGCAGCCCCTCCGGCGTCCCCGACTCCACCAGCCGCCCCTGATCGAGGACATGCACGAGATCCGCGTGCCGCACCGACGCCAGCCGGTGGGTGATCAGTACGACCGTCTGCCCGCTGCCCGCCAGCGCGCGGATCTTCTCGAACACCTCCAGCTCGGCCCGCGCGTCCAGCGCGGCCGTCGGCTCGTCGACGACGAGGATCCGCCCCCGCCGGTAGGCCGCCCGCGCGATCCCGAGCCGCTGCCACTGCCCGCCGGACAGCTCGTGCCCGCCGCTGAACTGCCGGGCCAGCAAGGTGTCGAGGCCGCGCGGCAGATCGCCGACGACGTCCTCGGCGCCCGCCTGCACGACGGCGTCGGCGAGCCGTTCGTCGGTCAGCGGCGCGGCGGGGCGGCCGACGGCGACGTTGACCTTCGCGGTGAACGGCCACCGCTTGAAGTCCTGCGCGACCATCGCGATCCGCTCCGCCAGCTGCCGCCGGTCCGCGCCGGCCGCGTCGACGCCGTCCCACAGGATGCGCCCCGCATCCGGCCGGTACAGCCCGGCGAGCAGCTTGACCAGCGTGGTCTTGCCGGAGCCGTTCTCCCCGACGAGGGCGATGATGCGGCCGAGCGGGAGGGCGAGGGTGACGTCGTCCAGCGCGGGGCGCGAACTGTCCCCGGGATAGCGGAAGGTGACGTTCTCGAAGCGGATCTCGCTCGGCTCGGCCGGGAGTTCGGCGCCCCCGTCCGGGATCGCGTGCTCGGCCGCCTCGACGTACAGCCGCTGGAGATCCCCGACGAACAACGCCTCCTCGTGCAGCGAATTCATCTCCAGCACCAGCGAGTTGAGACTCCCCGAGCCGCTGCGTACGGCGATCACGGCCGTCCCCGCCACCGACAGCGCCATCGCCCCGCCGAGCAGCAGCCCGCCCAGCGTCGCGTACGTCGCGACGGTCGCGAGGCCCGTCCAGCCCGCCGCGATCAGGCCGGTGCGCGCCGACAGCCGTGCCAGGCGCGCCTGTTCGGCCTCCGCGGTCTCCGCCATCTGCCGGAAGTGCCGCAGCAGGAACGGGCCCACGCCGTGCACCCGGATCTCCGGCGCCGCGGCCGGCTCGGTCAGCAGCCCCGCGATCAGCTGTCCTGCGCGGGCGTGCTGCACCCAGGTGTGGAACGACTCGTAGCGCCGGCGCGCGTTGGTCAGCGCGCTCCACGCGCTCGGCAGGGTCATCGTGACCAGCAGCGGCAGCAGCGCCGGATGCAGCACCGTCAGCACGCCCGCCGCCGCGGCCAGCGAGATCACCGCGTTCACCACGCGCGTCCCGTACCCGATCATCCGGCGCGCCGACGCCGCGCCGTACTGCGCGGTGTCCAGCAGCTTGTGGAACGCGTGGTCCTCGATCGCCGCCAGCTCCACCCCGGCGGCCCGCTCCAGGTACAGCTCGGTCGCGACCCGCTCGACCTTCGGTTCGAGCCGCCCGGTCGCGTACGTCGACGCGGCCCGCAGCAGGGCGCCGGTCAGCAGGACGACGGCCAGCGCGGCCAGCGCCGGGGCGGCGCCCTCGACCCGGTTCTCGATGGGGCCGCCGGTCAGCAGGCGGGCCAGGACGGCGTTGGTCGCGAGCAGGCCGACGGCCTGGGAGACGCCGCGCGCGGTCTCCGCGGCGACCACGATCCGGGCGGCGCGGGGGTCCGCCTGGCGGGCGAGGCGCAGGCTCATCGCGAGGAGGGAGGGGAGGCGGGTGAGGAGGGCGCGCAGGCCCAGCGCCAGGACGGCGTCGTTGTGCTGGTTCCAGCCGGTGTCGTAGCTGAGGGGGCCGCCGAAGAGGAGGCGTTCGGAGTCGGAGACGCGGCGGGGGCCGGGGGGTGAGTCCGGGTCCGGGTCCGGGGTCGGGGGCGGGTCCGGTGGGTCGCTCGGGGTCTGTTTCGTTCGCTGCCCGCGCGGTGTGCGCACGGCCGACCTCCCCCGGTGCCGATGGCGTGACGGTGCTGTCATATGCACGGAGGGCCACTATGGCGTGTGGGGCCTGTGTGGGGGAGGGCGTGCGGGGGGAGGGGGTGGGTGCGCGGGCGTGCGCCGCACAGGGGGCTGCGGGGCGACTTGGCTGCGCCCGGCGGCGACTTGGCTAAGTCGTACCGGCGCGAAGTCGTCTTACGCGCTGATCGGCCTGGACCAGGCCGGTGTCTCGCCCATCAGCCGGCACAGCGCGAGGTACAGCGGTATCGGCGGGGTGTACGGCAGCGTGCCGTCGGGGCGGTGGACGAGGGTGAGGGTGCGCGGGGCGTCCGGGACGATCGCGCCGGTCGCGTACCGCGCGGGCGCGGGCCAGTCCAGGGCGTAGTCGGAGTCGGCCGGGACGAGCCACCACCAGTGCGCGTCGTCGGCGTACACGCAGCCCACGCGCGGCAGCCGGGCCGTCAGCAGCGGGCCCAGGCGGGCGGGGATCGCCACGGCGTCGCAGCCGAGGGGGGCGGTCATGCCCTCCGGGAGGGGCAGCCGCAGCGGCTTGTCGGCGTGGCCCGCGAGGTCGCGTCCGATCCTGACGAGTGTGTTCATGCTGAGCACCGGCCCTTCGGCGGAGAGGGCGCTCACTCCCGGCTCCGCTCTTGCTCCATGGAGGCGGACGGCTCCGGCGGCCATGACGCGGCGTGCGCCGGAGCGGGATGCGAGCGCCAGGGGGTGAGGTCGGCGGCCGTGCTCTGCGCGCGCTGGTGCGGCACGGAACGGGCCGGGTGACCCTGGGGATTCTGGGAGTGCACCGGGGTGGGGCTCGGGACGTGACTTTGAGGGTGACCTTCCGCGCGGCGCGGCGCGGACTGTCGTACCGCAGTCTGTCGTACCGGCGTGTGCTCCTCGGGGGCGGGGTGGGGTAGTGCGGTGAATCCCTGGTGGGGGAGGGCGAGTTGGCGTACGACGCTCGTGTGCTGGGTCGCCGTCTGCTTCTTCTCCGTCTCCTCGGCGGTGCCCGTGTTCTCGCCCTGGCGTTCGGGGGCGGGCTTGGGGCGGGCGCCCCAGCCGAGGTCGGCGTGCGCGGTGTCCTGCGGAGCGTCACCCCGGGGGAGGTCCGCCCAGACGAGGAGGCCGGAGCCGTGCTCCTGGGCGCCCCACGCGCTACAGATCGCGTCGATGAGCAGCAGGCCGCGGCCGTGCTCCTCCTCGGGGCGCTGCGCCGCCGGGCGCGGCTCACCCGTCGTGCACCCTTGATCACGCACGGTGATACGCACCACGTCGCCGCCGTCGTACAGCTCGCACACGACGGTCCCGCTCTCGGTGTGCACGATCGCGTTGGTGACCAGCTCGGAGACGACGAGGGCGGCCGAGTCGCAGGTGTCCTCGCCCACCGACCAGCCGGTCAGCCGGGCCCGGACCAGGCGTCTGGCCTGAGCGGGGGAGGCCGGGTGCGCGGCCAGCTCGAACCGGAACCGGCGCGCGGCGGCCCGGTCACGGCCTGCTCCCGGCGCACTGCCGAGACCGGCGGGGCGGCCGGCGGCGTCTGTTCCTAAGGGCGCGGACGGAATCACGCTTGCCACTATCGCCCCGCCGTGAACACTTGGCAAGTGTCACTCTGAAAAATGCAGAGTGCTGTGTGACGCGGTGAGGCGCCGTGGCACACTGCTCGCAACAGCACGTAGAGCGGCGCCAATTGGGATCGCCGGCCGCCTTCCGTACCGGGCGTGTGCGTACATCGACGTACACACGCTCCGTAGTCGTACGGATCGCCGCCGGCCAGGTCTCCGAACGGCGCCGCAGGGCTGTCAGGAACCCCGGTGCCGGGGAGCCGGGCGCCCGCACGTGGTCGTCGGCGGTTCCCGGGGGTTTTGTTCGGACGTTCTTCAGCAGAGGTGGAGGTGGAGCGTGAGCGAGCCGCGGTCCGCGCCGACCGTGGGCCAGGTGGTCCTCGGACGGCGTCTGCAAGACCTGCGGGAGAGCGCGGGGCTGGGGCGTGAGGAAGCCGCCCGCGTCCTGCGCGTCGCCCCCGCGACGATCCGCCGGATGGAGACCGCCGAGGTCGCCCTGAAGATCCCCTACCTCCAGCTGCTGCTGAAGGCGTACGGCGTCGCCGACGACGAGGCCGCCGCCTTCGTCCACCTCGCCGAGGACGCCAACCGGCCCGGCTGGTGGCAGCGCTTCCACGACGTCCTGCCCGGCTGGTTCTCCATGCACGTCAGCCTGGAGGGCGCGGCGAGCATGATCCGCCAGTACGAACCGCACTTCGTCCCCGGCCTCCTCCAGAGCGAGGAGTACGCCCGGGGCGTCCTCACGTCCGGTGCCATCGGCCAGACCCGGCCCGAGGACATCGAACGCCTCGTCGACCTGCGGATGAAACGCCAGGAACTGCTCACCCGTCCCGACGCGCCCAGGATCTGGGTCGTCATGGACGAGACGGCGCTGCGCCGTCCGGTGGGCGGCCCGGAGGTGATGCGCGCGCAGTTCGGCAAACTCCTCGACAGCACGGAGCTGCCCAACGTGGTCGTCCAGGTCGCCCCGTTCGCCAACGGGCCGCACCCCGGCACCTACGGGCCCTTCGTGCTGTTCCGATTCGCCATGCCGGAGCTTCCGGACATGGTCTACAGCGAGTACCTGACCGGCGCCGTCTATCTCGACGGCCGCCAAGAGGTGGCGACCCACCTCGAGGTCATGGACCGCATGGCGGCGCAGGCCGCTACGGCACATCGCACGAAGGAGATCCTCCAGGATCTCCGCAAGGAGCTGTAATGGATCGCATCACGTCCTCTCCCTCTCCCGCGCCGCGGATCTACAACGGCATGCCCGCGCGGGAGCTGGGCAGCGAGGGCTGGCACAAGCCGTGGAGCGGCGGGAACGGGGGCAACTGCCTGGAGGCGATGAAGCTCGACGACGGACGGATCGCCCTGCGGCAGTCCACCGACCCCGACGGGCCCGCGCTGATCTACACCACGGCGGAGATGGTGGCGTTCATCGAGGGCGCGAAGGCGGGTGAGGCGGACTTCCTCCTTTCCTGAGCGGGTGACTTTTGCTGATGTTGCTTACTTTGAACAGCCGAACCTGACCGCGCCGCCCCTCCTCGTCACCGGAGCGGGCGGCGCGGCGTACGTCCGCTACACCCCCATAGGCCGGTCGAACGCCGACACCGGCGCCGGAAGCCGAGAGCTTCCCGTCATGTACCGGTCCACCGCCGCCGCGACCGCCCGCCCCTCCGCGATCGCCCACACGACCAGCGACTGACCGCGCCCGGCGTCCCCGGCGACGAAGACTCCGGGGACGGCGGTCGTGAAGTCGTCGGCGCGGGTGAGGGTGCCGCGCCGCTCCACGGCGAGCCCCAGCTGCTCGACCAGGCCGTCGGTGAGGTCGGGACCTGAGAAGCCGAGGGCGAGCAGGACGAGGTCGGCGGGGAGGGCGCGGTCGGTACCGGGCAGGGGCCGGCGGGCGGCGTCCACCTCGACGAGGTGCAGGGCCCGGACCCGCCCGTCGGCGTCCCCCTCGAAGCGGAGCGTGGACGCGGCGAACAGTCGGGCGTCGGCCGCGGGCGCCGTCTCCAGGTCGCGCGCCTCCTCATGGGCCGCCGAGAGCCGGTACAGCTTCGGGTACGTCGGCCAGGGGTCCGCGTCCTCGTCGCGCGCCTCGCCGGGACGGTCGTAGATGTCCAGCTGGGTGACCGAAGCGGCCCCTTGCCGTACCGCCGTGCCCAGGCAGTCCGCCCCCGTATCACCCCCGCCCACGATCACCACGTGCTTTCCCCCGGCCGACAAGGGTGAAGCTGAACCCGACCCCTCGCACACCCTGTTGGCCGCCGGCAGATACTCCATCGCCTGCCGTATCCCCTCCAACGACCGTCCCGGCACCGAAAGTTCCCGCCACGCCGTCGCCCCCGTCGCGATCACCACCGCGTCGTACCGCGCCCGCAGCTCACCCGCCCTGACGTCGCGTCCGACGGCCGTCCCCGTACGGAACTTCGTCCCCTCCGCCCGCATCTGCGCCAGGCGCCGGTCCAGGTGGCGCTTCTCCATCTTGAACTCGGGGATGCCGTAGCGCAGGAGGCCGCCGGGGCGGTCGTCCTTCTCGTAGACGACGACCGTGTGGCCCGCGCGCGTGAGCTGCTGCGCCGCCGCGAGCCCCGCCGGGCCCGAGCCGACGACGGCGACGCGCCGCCCCGACAGCCGGTCCGGCGGCCGGGGCGGCACGAAACCCTCCGCCCAGGCGCGGTCGGCGATCGCGCACTCGACGTTCTTGATGGTCACCGCCGGCTGGTTGATCGCCAGGACGCACCCCGCCTCGCACGGCGCCGGGCACAGCCGGCCGGTGAACTCGGGGAAGTTGTTCGTCGCGTGCAGCCGCTCGGCCGCCGCCCGCCAGTCCTCGCGCGCCACCAGGTCGTTCCACTCCGGGATCAGATTCCCCAGCGGACACGCGTCGTGGCAGAACGGCACACCGCAGTCCATGCACCGGTCGGCCTGCTCGACGATCAGCGGGAGCAGGGCCCCGGGCACGTACACCTCGTCCCAGTCCCGCACCCGCTCCGCGACCGCCCGCCGCGGCCACTCCCGGCGGGGGGCACGCATAAAACCCTTGGGGTCGGCCATGGCGTACACCTCACGTCCACGTTCTTTTCCGGACAGCGGGCGGTGTCTTTTTCGCCACGATACGACGGGGTGGGGGTGGGTGCGCGTCGGGTGGGGCGGGGGCCGGCGGTCGGGTCGGGGGCGTTTCGCGAGGCTCTGCCTGTCGGGTCGGGGGCGCTTCGCGGGGGCTGCCTGTCAGGTCGGGGGGCTCTGTTCGTCAGGTCAGCGCCAGTACGTACGACACCGCCGCCGCTCCCGCCGACGCCGTCCGGACGTGGTTCCAGAACGTCCATCCCCGCAGGTAGGACGGCCAGTACGCGACCCCCTCCGGCGAGTCCGCGCCCAGCTTCAGCAACGTCTCGCCGCGCGGCACGCTGGCCAGGACGGTCACCCCGAACACCCCCGCCAGATACAGCCCGCTGCCCAGCAGCAGCTCCACCCGCCCCGCCTGCGGCCACAGCACGAACGTCACCACCGCGATCACCGCGCACACCCCGGCCGCACCGAAGAACAGCACCATGAACACCGGCCCCAGCGCGACCGAGTTGACCGCGTTCATCGCCGCGGCCCCCCGCGCGGCCGGCAGCGCGGCGAACGCGCGCACGACCAGGACCGACAGACCGGCGAAGAGCCCCGCCATCACACCGGAGACCAGCACACCAGCTGCGGCCATCACCGCGTACGGCCCCTGGACCATGAACGTCAACTCCTGCTTGTAGTACCGGGATCCGTCAACTCCGGTTCGGGGGACGGGGGTCCGACGCCGGTTGCGCTTTGCGCAGCCGCGGGGCGCCGACTCCCGCTCGGCGGAACCGAGCCCCCTTCCGCCGCCGAAGCCCACCCCTCACCCCACCGCAGCCACCCCGCCCCGCCACCGCGCCAACACCGTCTCCGCCCCCGCCGCGATCCTGCGCCGCGCCTCCGCACGCGGGACCCCGTCCATCAGCAGGCGGTCGTACGGGGTGTCGACGTGCCGTACAGAGGCGACGACCGCGGCGGTCACCGCGCTCTCGGTCAGCGCGCGGCCGGCCGCGCTGCGCCCCACCCGGCCGCTGCCGCGCACCGACGCGTGCCCGGCGATCGCCTGCGCGCGGTTCGCCGGGCAGGCCGGGAACAGCCGCCGTATCTCCGCCGCGAACGCCGCCGCGAACCGCACGTCCTCGGCGGCCCGGCGCCGCGCGTCCCGCGCCCGCCGTCTGCGCCGCGCCTCGGCGTCCGCGAGACAGCGGGTCTCCGCCCGCGCGAGCCCCGCCTCCTCGACGAGCACGCCCTGCCGCTCGTACCGCCCCCTGCGCCGGTCGAACCGCACGACCACCACCGACAGCCCGCTCTCCTCCCGCGCCCGCCGGGTCAGCGCCGTGTCCCCGCGCGGGAGGAACACCAGATGCCCGAGATCCGCGCACCCCAGACACCAGGGCGCCCCCTCCTCCCGCACGAGTGACGCCAGCGGACCCCGCCGGCACTTGGCACAACAGACCCGCCGCACCGCCTGAAAGACCAACAGCCCCGAACGCCCGCCAGCCGCCATACGCCTTTCATGCCCGGGTTCCGGGACGGGGACACGCCGGTGGGGGCAGGGGGCGGGGCGGGAACGCGCCGGTGGGGATCGGTCGACGGGGGTGGGCGGAGGGGTGTGGGGCGGGAGCACGCCGGTGGGGGGCGGTCGACGGGGGGTGGGCAGGGGGTGCGGGACGGGATCGCCCCGGTGGGGGCCGGCCGACGGGGGCTGGGCAAGGGTGCGGGGCGGGAACGTGCCGGTGGGGAGGGGGCAACGGGGGCTGGGCGGAGGGGTGCGGGGCGGGAGCACGCCGGTGGGGGCGGCCGACGGGGGTGGGCAGGGGGGTGCGGGGCGGGATCACGCCGGTGGGGATCGGTCAACCGGGGCTGGGCAGGCGGGTGTTGGGGTGCGTCGGCGGGCGGGGGCGGCGGCTGAGGGGCGGACCTCCTGCGCGAGCCCTCACCCCCTTGCCGCATCATGACCCCTGTGCGACTCGAAGCGATCACCTGGGACCGGCTCGGTGAGCTGTTTGGCCGAGCGGCTGGCGGGACTGGAGCCGTCGGACGGCAGCCCCTGGCCGAGGGTCGCCTTCGACGGGGCCCCGGCCGCGCGGCCGGGCGAGCTGGCGGCACGGGTCGCGGACGCGCTGCGGGTACGCGGGCGGCCGTCCCGTACGGTCGACACACACGGCTTCCTGCGCCCCGCGTCCGTCCGCTTCGAGCACGGCCACCATGACGCGGACGCTTATTACGACGGCTGGTTCGACACCCGCGCGCTGTGGCGGGAGGTCTTCGGCCCCCTCGAACCCGGCGGCGACGGACGTGTCCTGCCCGACCTGTGGGACCCGGCGACCGACCGCGCCACCCGCAGCCCGTACGTCCGGCTCCCGCCCGGCGGCTTCCTGTTGCTGCACGGCCCCCTCCTCCTGCGGCACTGGTTCCCCTTCGACCTGACCGTCCACCTCCAGCTCTCCCCGCCCGCCCTGCGCCGCCGCACCCCCGACGCCGAGCAGTGGACCCTGCCCGCGTACGAGCGCTACGCCGCCGAGACCGATCCGGCGACGGCCGCCGATGTCCTGATCCGGGCCGACGATCCACGGCATCCTGCTTGGAACGCCGGCGGGGAGGGCTGACCCCCCGGGGGGGCTTCCGGGAGAGGGCTTCCCAGAGAGGGGGCTTCCCGGAGGGGGGGGCTTCCCGGAGGGCTTTCGGGAGGGCTTCCGGTAGGGCTGAGCTTCTTCGGATGCGGGCTTGGAGCGGCCGGCCTGGTTCCGAAGGGCCGAGCGCTCTGCGAGATGAGCCCGGCGTGCCCTCCCGCTCGGCGCGCCCTTCTTTGGCCGGTGCGGCCCGCCCGGCTTCGCCCCGCCCCGGGAAGGTGCGCCCCCCAGGAGGTGCCCTCCCGGGAAGGTGCGCCCCCTCCACCCCCCGGCGACAATGGATCCCGCCGGGACAGTGACGCCCCCCGCGCCGCGCCGGCCGTCCGGCAAGGGAGGCCGTCCATGACCACGGCCGGAGACATCATGCACCGGGGTGCGCAGTGGATCCCCGCCCACGAGACCCTCGACCGCGCCGCCCAGCTGATGCGCGACCTGAACGTCGGAGCCCTGCCCATCAGCGACGAGAACGAACGGCTCTGCGGCATCCTCACCGACCGCGACATCGTCGTCGGCTGCGTGGCCATGGGCCACGACCCGGCGAAGGTGACCGCCGGCGAGATGGCCCAGGGCACCCCCCGCTGGATCGACGCCGGCGCCGACGTCAGCGAGGTCCTCCAGGAGATGCAGGGCCATCAGATCCGCCGGCTCCCGGTGATCGCCGGCAAACGCCTCGTCGGCATGATCAGCGAGGCCGACTTGGCCCAGCACCTCACCGCGAGCCAGCTGGCGACCTGGACGGAGAGCGTCTACGCGCGGACCGGCCCCGGCCCGCACTGAGCGCCCCTCACAGCCACCCGTTGCGCCGGAAGCCCCGGTACAGGGAGAGGCAGACGACGGCTATCAGCCCGAGGACGAGGGGGTATCCGTAGGTCCAGTGCAGCTCCGGCATGTGGTCGAAGTTCATGCCGTACACCCCGCACACCATCGTCGGCACGGCGATCACCGCCGCCCACGCCGTGATCTTGCGCATGTCCTCGTTCTGCGCGACGGACACCTGCGCCAGATGCGCCTGGAGGATCGAGTTCAGCAGTTCGTCGAAGGCGGCGATCTGCTCGGTGGCCCGCAGGAGATGGTCGGCGACGTCCCGGAAGTACGCCTGTATCTCCGGCTCGATCACCCGCGCCGGCCGGTCCGCGAGCTCCAGCAGCGGCCGGCCGAGCGGCACCACCGCCCGCTTCAGCTCCAGCAGCTCCCGCTTGAGCTGGTAGATCCGCCCCGGGTCGGCCCGCCCGCCCTCGTCGGTGAAGACGTCCGTCTCCACCTGGTCGATGTCCGCCTGCATCGCGTCGGTGACGGCCAGGTAGTCGTCGACGACATGGTCCGCGATCGCGTGCAGCACCGCCGAAGGGCCCTTGGCGAGCTGCGCGGGGGAGGCCTCCAGGCCCTCGCGCAGAGGGCCGAGCGAGCCGTGCCTGCCGTGCCGGACGGTGATCACGAAGTCCCGGCCGACGAAGACCATGATCTCGCCGGTGCTCACCACCTCGCTGGTCGCGGTCAGTTGCTCGTGCTCCACGTAACAGACCGTCTTGAACACCGCGAACAGCGTCTCGTCGTACCGCTCGACCTTCGGCCGCTGATGGGCCTCGACCGCGTCCTCCACCGCCAGCGGATGCAGGTCGAACAGCTCGGCGATGCCCGCGAACTCGGCGTTCGTCGGCTCGTGCAGCCCCAGCCAGACGAAGCCGTGCTTCTGCTTGCGGACCCGCTCCACCGTGTCCACCAGGTCCCCGGCCGCGGGGGCGCGCACCCCGTCCTCGTACGCCACGCAGTTGACCACCGAGGAACCCAGCGGTGAGCGCGCCGGATGGCTGAGGTCGACCCGCGCGACCTTGCGTGCCAGCCGCACCGCCTTGCGCAGCCCCCCGACCCTGCCCAGGCCGGTGACCTTCCGCAGATTTCCCGCCATGGTCATACGGCTCTCCTCCCCGGCTCTTCCCGCTTTGCGCCGATCCGTTCGTCTGGCCCGCCAGTGTGCCAGCCGGACGTATGCGACGGGTAAGGCCTGTGGAAAACCGGCATTCCGCTTTGTTCCCGCCTGTGGAAAACGGTCGCGTCGGCCTCCCTCGACAACCCGGATAAATGGGATGATCACCTCATGACGCGAACCGACGGGTATCTCCTCGACAACCAGCGGGCCGAGGCGGGCGAGCGTTTCGACGCCTTCGCCACCCTCTTCGACCCCACGACCTTCCGTCACCTCGAAGGCCTCGGCATCGGACCCGGCTGGCGCTGCTGGGAGGTCGGCGCGGGCGGTACCTCCGTGGTCTCCTGGCTGGCCAAGAAGGTCGGCCCGACCGGCCGGGTGCTCGCCACCGACCTCGACACCACCCACCTCGCCTCCGCCGCCCGGCCCGTCGAGGTCCGTGTCCACGACGTCGGCGCCGAGGAGCCGCCGGGGGAGGGCTTCGACCTGGTCCACGCCCGCCTCGTCCTCGTCCATGTCCCGGACCGGGACCGGGCGTTGCGCTCGATGATCAAGGCGCTGCGGCCCGGCGGCCGGCTCCTGATCGAGGACGCCGACCCCGCCCTCCAGCCGCTGATCTGCCCCGACGAGCACGGCCCCGCCCAGCAGCTCGCCAACCGGCTGCGGCACGCCTTCCGCACCCTGCTCGCCGAGCGCGGCGCCGACCTCGCCTATGGCCGCCGACTGCCCCGCCTGCTGCGCGAGGCCGGCCTCCAACGCGTCGAGGCCGACGCCTACTTCCCCGTCACGTCCCCCGCCTGCGCGGCCCTGGAGTCGGCCACCGTCCGCCATCTCCGCCCCGCCCTCACCGCCGCCGGCCTCGCCACCGACGAGGACATCGACCGACACCTGGCCAACATCGCCTCCGGAGGGATGGATTTGGCCACGGCACCGATGATCTCGGCTTGGGGGCGGAAGGGGTGATGCGCGCGGGGGCGCTCGGCCGCGGGCGCGTGCGCGGCTGGGGCCTGTACCGCAATTTCCTGACCTGCCGCGCCCTCCGTCCACGGTCGCGTGCGCGGCTGGGCGCTGCCCGCGCGGGGCGGCTCTTCGGCCGGGGCGCCCGCGCGGCTGACGATGCCTTGGCCCGCCGGATACGCCCGCCCGGCCGGGGGCAGTTGACCGCCCGGGGACGCCTCCTCGCCCGAGGCCGCCCGCGCGGACAGCGGCACCCACCGCCCAAGGCCGCCCGCGCCTCCCAGCGCGCCCCTCCCGCCGAACCCCACCCCTCAAACCCCCGGTGGCCGGCCCCCCACCCCCTCCACCGCCCGTGCCCCCGCCCGGCACCCCTCGCCCGCCGCCGTCTCCGCGTCCGCGCCGGACGACAGCGCCGCCAGGAACGCCCCCGTGAACGCGTCCCCCGCCCCCGTCGTGTCCCGGGCCCGCGCTGCGACGGCCGGTACGCGCGCGAGGATCTCGCCGCCGCGTGCCACCACCGCCCCCTCCGCGCCCTGCTTGGCCACCACCAGCGCTACCTGGAGGCTCAGCTTGGCCGCCGCGTCGGCGGTGTCGGGCAGGCCCGTCAGCAGGCACGCCTCGTCACGGCTGGGCAGCAACAGGTCGATGCCGTCGACGAGTTCCAGGAACCGCGCGGTGCCCAGCTCCGTGAGGAAACCGGCCGACGCGGGGTCGAGGCTGACCGGAACGCCCCGCGCGCGGGCCGCCGTCAGCGCCGTACGCACCAGGGCGCGGCCGGTGGCGGAGAACAGCAGGTAGCCCGAGAGATGCAGCCGGGCGACGCCGTCCAGGAGGGCGTCGGACCAGTCGCCGGGGGACAGGCGCAGCGAGGCGCCGCTGTCGGTGAGGAACGTCCGCTCGGCCCCCGCCGCGGAGTCGACCAGGCAGATCACCGTCCCGGTGGCCGCCTCAGGATCGACGACCAGGAGCGGCCGTACCCCGTGGGCGGCCAGTTCCCGCTCGTGCCACGCGGCCGAATCCGCCCCGACCCGGCCCAGCAGCCGTACGTCCGCGCAGCCCCAATGGGCGGCCCAGCACGCCACGTTGGCGCCCGCGCCGCCCGGGAGGGTCGAGATCGCGGCGGCGGTGTCGGTACCGGCCGCCGCAGGGCCCGCGTAACGGGCCACCACGTCCGTCACGACGTCCCCGACGACCAGGAGCCCCCCGCCGCCCGCCACGGCCGCTCAGCCCTCGGCCCAGGCCGCCGCGATCCGCGCGGCCAGCCGGACGTTGCCGCCCACGGCCGCGAGGTTGGCCTCCAGGGACGCGCCGTCGGTGTGCCGGACCAGGTAGCCCAGCAGGAACGGGGTGACCTGCTGCCCCTTGATGCCCGCCTCCTCGCATGCGCGCAGGGCGTCGGCGAGCACGCGCGCGTGGAGCGCGGGATCCAACTGCCGCTCCTCGGGCACGGGGTTGGCGACGATCAGTGCCGAAGGCGGCGTCCGCAGCGCGTCCTGGGCCCGCATCACCTCCGCGACCGCCCCGGGCGTCTCCAGGGTCCACTCCACGGGGTGGCCGGAGTCCGACAGGTAGAAGCCCGGGAAGCGGTCCGTGCCGTACCCGGCGACCGCCACACCCAGCGTCTCCAGGCGCTGGAGCGTCGCCGGCACGTCCAGGATCGACTTCACGCCCGCGCACACCACCGTGATCCGCGTTCGCGCGAGCAGCCCCAGGTCGGCCGACTCGTCCTGGGTGAGCGTCCACTCCCGGTGCACCCCGCCGAGCCCGCCGGTGGCGAACACCCGCACCCCGGCCAGCGCCGCCAGCTGCGCGGTCGCCGACACCGTCGTCGCCCCGCTCACCCCGGCCGCCACCGCCAGCGGCAGATCCCGGTGGCTCAGCTTGCGGACGTCCTCATTGGCGATCCGCTCGATCTGCTCCTTGTCGAGCCCCACATGCGGCAGCCCGTCCAGCACCGCCACGGTCGCCGGTACGCCGCCCTCCGCGCGGACGGCGTCCTCCAGTTCGCGCGCCACCTGGAGGTTGCGCGGCCGGGGCAGCCCGTGCGAGATGATCGTCGACTCCAGCGCCACCACGGGCCGCCGCGCCGCGAGCGCCTCCCGTACCTCTTCCGACACCGCCAGCACCACGGGCCCGCCTCCTCTAGGTCGCTCCTGACCTCATCTCTGGCGGTCGCGGCCCCTGGTCAAACCCTTGCGCCCTGTGGAGCCCGCCACCCTGCGGGGACATGACGGACAACACCACACGTCTCACCCGCCACCCCGCGCCCAGACGCGGTCAGAACAGCGGCTCCGGCAGCACCCCCTCCAGCGCCAGCAGCCTCCGCTTCGTCTCCAGGCCGCCCCCGAACCCGCCGATCCCCCCGTCGCTCTCCACCACCCGGTGACACGGCACCACGACCGGCAGCGGATTGGCCCCCATCGCCACCCCCACCGCCTGAGCCGCCCTCGGCTGCCCCACCCGCCGCGCCAGCTCCCCATAGCCTGCTACGGCCCCGTACGGCACCCCTGACGCCAGCTCGCGCAGCACCTGCCGGTTGAACCCCGTGACCAGCGACCAGTCCAGCGCCAGCGCGAACCGGCGCCGCCGCCCCGCGAAGTACTCCTCCAGCTGGCGTACCGGCTCCGCCAGCGCCGCCGACCCGGGCGCCTCCACGGGCAGACTCCCCAGCCGCTCCCCGAGCCGCTCCAGCGCCCGCCCGCGCACCGCGCCCTCCGCGTGGAACACCACATGCACCAGCCCCGCGCGGGTCGCCGCCAGCAGCAGTGGACCGACGCCACTGCCGACGACGGCCCACACGACCTGCTCCCCGGACTCCCCGACACCGCTCATGCCCTCACGGTACGGCCCGGCACTGACAACGCCGGATCAGTACCAGTACAGCGCCCGCCGCACGACGTCCGGTTTGTTGCTGATGATCCCGTCGACGCCGTACCCGCGCACCGTGCGCGCGGTGGCCGCGTCGTCGACCGTCCACACGAACACCTTCAGCGGCGCGTTGTGCGGCCCCCGGACGCTGTGCGCCGCCGCCACCCAGCTCTGCGACACCCCGCCGTACGCCGGGTTGACCTGGTCGACGAACCGCGCGTAGGCGGGCAGTTCGGCCTCCGTCGGCGTGCCCAGGTAGCCGGTGCGCACCGCCGGGCGCAGGTCATGGACGGTTTTCAGACTCTCCGCGTCGAAGCTCTGCACCACCAGGCGGCTCGTCAGATGCGCCCGGTCCAGCCAGCCCTCGTTGCCGAGCACCTTGACGATCTGCTGCTCGATCCCCGGATACAGCTGCGGGTTCTTGATCTCCAGAAGGAGCTTCTGACCATTGTGTTCGAGGCGATTCACGAACTGCTTCAGGGTCGGTACGCGCGTGCCCGCGTAAGCCTGTGAGAACCAGCTGCCCGCGTCGAGCTTCGCGATCTCCGCCGCCGTGAAGTCCTTCACTTTCCACGGCGCGCGGCCCGGAAAGATCTTGGCCGCATTCGTCGTACGGCGCAGGGTGTCGTCGTGGATCACCACGAGTTCCCCGTCCTTGGTGCGCTGCACGTCGTTCTCGATCCAGCCGATGCCCAGTTGGGCCGCCTTGTCGGCGGAGGCCAGGGTGTTCTCGGGGGCCTGGGAGGAGGCCCCCCGATGGCCGATGACGGCGGGGAAGGGGCGGCTCACCGCCTGGGCCTCCTGGACCGGCGCCATCAGGAGCGCCGCGGCACCGGCCACAGAGGCGGCCGCGGCGACAACTACGCGCGCGTACATGCGTACTCCCTCGCTTCTTGTGACCACGTAAGTATTCACTGTGACATTCGTGGGAGGACCGCGGAGGGGACGCCGGATGGCCACACAATGAATGGAGTTGCCCGCAGGCGCTCACCACTGGCGCACAAGTGGGGCAGAGGCGTGTTTCTTTGCCGGAAAATCGTTCGACCATTCCGGTGAGGGTCATACTCTCTGCGTCGACCCTGACCGCTCGCGCGGTCCACGGGAAGGGGCGCATTCCAGGAAAGTCAACAAACAGGGGCGGAAGGGCAGCCGCGCATGCAGGGCACGGTCGACGGATTCAGCTACGGACTGGTCACCCCGCTGGTGGCCTATGTGCTGGCCTGCCTCGGTGGTGCGCTGGGACTGCGCTGCACGACCAGAGCGCTGCTCGTCGCCCACTCCTGGCGCCCCGGCTGGCTGGCCCTCGCCTCCGCCGCCATGGGCTCCGGCATATGGACCATGCACTTCATCGCCATGATGGGCTTCACCGTCCACGGCGCACCCATCCGGTACGACAAGCCGATCACCTACGCCAGCCTCGGTGTCGCGATCCTCATGGTCGGCGTCGGGATCTTCATCGTCGGCTACAAGGGCGCCTCCGGGACGGCCCTGTTCACCGGAGGGACCGTCACCGGCCTGGGCATCGCCTCGATGCACTACCTGGGTATGGCCGGCATGGAGCTCAACGCCCAGCTGGAGTACAGCACCGCCTCCGTCGCGGCCTCCGTCGCCATCGCCATGGCCGCCGCCACCGCCGCCCTGTGGGCCGCCGGCCGGGTCAGAGGCCTGTGGTGGAGCATCGGCGCCAGCCTTGTCATGGGCCTGGCCGTCACCGGCATGCATTACACCGGCATGGCCGGCCTCAGCGTCCACCTCCACCCCGGCGCCGACGGCTCCGCCGACACGCCCGCCTCCCTCCTCGCGCCCATGCTGATCGGCCCCCTCGCCTTCCTCGCCGTCGCCGGGGTCCTCGTCATGTTCGACCCCCTGATGGTCATGGGCAGACCCGCCGTGCCCCCCGCCGAGCACAAGCCCGGAGTCCCCGCCCACCCCGCCGCCGGACACCCCGGCCGCCACCCCCGCCTGCGCACCCGGCGCGGCGCCGCACACCTCGGCGAGCGCACCCCGCAGAACCGCTGAGCCGCACAAAACCCCTGATCGGACGCTGTTGTCAGTGCGGGGTCGTACGGTGGATGACATGCGGCCCGTTTCCAGCATCGAACGTACGGTGGCGCCCTTCGAGGTCGTCAGCCCCTACCAGCCCAGCGGTGACCAGCCGGCGGCCATCGCCGAGCTCGCCAAGCGCGTCGAGGCCGGTGAGAGGGACGTCGTCCTCCTCGGCGCGACCGGCACCGGCAAGTCCGCCACCACCGCGTGGATGATCGAGAAGCTCCAGCGCCCCACCCTGGTGATGGCCCCCAACAAGACCCTGGCCGCCCAGCTGGCGAACGAGTTCCGCGAACTGCTGCCGAACAACGCGGTCGAATACTTCGTCTCGTACTACGACTACTACCAGCCCGAGGCGTACGTCCCCCAGTCGGACACCTACATCGAGAAGGACTCCTCGATCAACGAGGAGGTCGAGCGGCTGCGCCACTCCGCGACGAACTCGCTGCTCACCCGCCGCGACGTCATCGTGGTCGCCTCCGTCTCCTGCATCTACGGCCTCGGCACACCCCAGGAGTACGTCGACCGCATGGTCCCCCTGAAGGTCGGCGAGGAGATCGACCGGGACGAACTGCTGCGCCGCTTCGTCGACATCCAGTACACCCGCAACGACCTCGCCTTCACCCGGGGCACCTTCCGGGTGCGCGGCGACACCATCGAGATCTTCCCCGTCTACGAGGAACTCGCCGTCCGCATCGAGATGTTCGGCGACGAGATCGAGGCCCTGTCCACGCTCCACCCGCTCACCGGCGAGATCATCAGCGACGACCGGCAGCTGTACGTCTTCCCGGCCTCCCACTACGTTGCGGGACCCGAACGCCTGGAGCGCGCCGCCAACGACATCGAGAAGGAGCTCGGCGCACGCCTCGCCGAACTGGAGAAGCAGGGCAAGCTCCTGGAGGCCCAGCGGCTGCGCATGCGCACCACGTACGACCTGGAGATGCTCCGCCAGATCGGCTCCTGCTCCGGCGTCGAGAACTACTCGATGCACTTCGACGGCCGCGAGCCCGGCTCCCCGCCCAACACACTCCTGGACTACTTCCCGGACGACTTCCTCCTCGTCATCGACGAGTCGCACAACACCGTCCCCCAGATCGGCGCCATGTACGAGGGCGACGCCTCCCGCAAGCGCACCCTCGTCGACCACGGCTTCCGCCTCCCCTCCGCGCTCGACAACCGCCCCCTGAAGTGGGAGGAGTTCCAGCAGCGCATCGGCCAGACCGTCTACCTGTCGGCCACCCCGGGCAAGTACGAGCTGTCCCGCGCGGACGGCGTCGTCGAGCAGATCATCCGGCCCACCGGCCTCATCGACCCCGAGATCGTCGTCAAGTCCACCGAGGGCCAGATCGACGACCTGGTGCACGAGATCCGCGGCCGGGTCGAGAAGGACGAACGGGTCCTGGTCACCACCCTCACCAAGAAGATGGCCGAGGACCTCACCGACTACTTCCTGGAACTCGGCATCCAGGTCCGCTACCTCCACAGCGACGTCGACACCCTGCGCCGCATCGAGCTGCTGCGCGAACTGCGCGCCGGCGAGTTCGACGTCCTCGTCGGCATCAACCTCCTGCGCGAGGGCCTCGACCTGCCCGAGGTCTCCCTGGTGGCGATCCTCGACGCCGACAAGGAGGGCTTCCTGCGCTCGGGAACCTCCCTCATCCAGACCATCGGCCGCGCCGCCCGCAACGTCTCCGGCCAGGTCCACATGTACGCCGACAAGATCACCCCGGCGATGGAGCGGGCCATCGACGAGACCAACCGGCGCCGGGAGAAGCAGGTCGCCTACAACACGGCGAACGGCATCGACCCCCAGCCGCTGCGCAAGAAGATCAACGACATCGTCGCCCAGATCGCCCGCGAGGAGGTCGACACCGAGCAGCTGCTCGGCAGCGGCTACCGCGCGAAGAAGGACGGCCGGGGCACCAAGGCGCCCGTGCCCGCCCTCGGCGACAAGTCCCTCAAGGGGGCCAAGGCGAAGAAGGGCAAGGCCAAGGAGGCCGTGCCGACCGACCGGCCCGCCGCCGAACTCGCCGGGCAGATCGAGGAGATGACCGCGCGGATGCGCGCCGCCGCCGCCGACCTCCAGTTCGAGGTCGCCGCCCGGCTGCGCGACGAGGTCTCCGAGATGAAGAAGGAACTGCGCCAGATGAAGGAGGCCGGTCTGGCCTGAGCCGGCGGCTGTGTTGCAGGACCGACACAAAACACCCGCGCGGGTACGGCACTGTCAGTGCCCTTGCGTAGGGTTCAGGACAACCGCGTCAAGGCAGTTCGAGAGGGGAAACAGCCCGTGACCGTCAACTTGTCCAAGGGCCAGGCCATCAGCCTTCAGAAGAACGACGGAGGCAGCCTGACCGCGGTGCGGATGGGTCTCGGCTGGAAGGCGGCCCCCCGGCGCGGCTTCTTCGGCAGCCGCACCCGGGAGATCGACCTCGACGCGTCCGCCGTCCTGTTCGCGGACAAGCAGCCGGTCGACGTCGTCTTCTTCCGCCACCTGGTGAGCGACGACGGCTCGGTCCGGCACACGGGCGACAACCTGGTCGGCGGCGTCGGCCAGGGCGGTGACGACGAGGCGATCCTCGTCGACCTCTCGCGCGTGCCGGTCCATGTCGACCAGATCGTCTTCACCGTCAACTCCTTCACCGGGCAGACCTTCCAGGAGGTCGAGAACGCCTTCTGCCGCCTGGTCGACGAGACCAACGGCCAGGAGCTGGCCCGCTACACGCTCGCGGGCGGCGGCGCGTTCACCGCCCAGGTCATGGCGAAGGTGCACCGCGTCGGCCAGGGCTGGTCGATGACCGCGATCGGCACCCCGGCCAACGGCCGCACCTTCCAGGACCTGATGCCCGCGATCCTGCCGGTCCTCTGACCGGCCTTCCCGAGAGGGACCGGGGCACCACCACAACAACACACGCACCACAGGGGGACAGGCGATGACGGCCGAGCTGACGCGGGGGCAGAACGTCCCGCTCTCCCAGGTCCGCCTGGAGATCAGGGTCTCGGCCGGCACACCGGTGCTGGCCGGGGCCACCCTCGGCGACGAGGAGGGCCGGGTCCGCGCCGCCGGCCAGGTCGCCCACCCCGGCGCCCCGGCCCTGCCCGGCCTGGAGGTCCCCCGCACCGCGGCCGTGCGCCACCGCCTCGCCGTCGACCTGGACGCCGTACCGGCCACGGCCCACCGTGTCCACATCCTGCTGGCCCTCCCCGCCGGCGGCCCGCCCCGCTTCGGCTCCGTCGCCGCCCCCTACGTGAGCGTCACCACCCCCGACGGCACCGACCTGGCCACCTTCACCCTGACCGGCCTGGACACCGAGTCGGCGGTCGTCGCCCTGGAGCTGTACCGCCGCCGGGGCACCTGGAAGGTCCGCGCGGTCGGCCAGGGCTACTCCGGCGGTCTGGCGGAACTCCTCACGGACCAGGGCCTGCCCCAGGCCCGTGAACTCGCGGCGGCGATCCACGACTGCGCGGCCCCCACCGTCCCCGGCCAGATCCCGGCCCCGGACCGCTTCCACGCCCCCGGCACGGCGTACAGCAGCCAGGAGGCGGGCATCCCGGGAGCCGCCCAGCGGCCGACGGGCCCGTACGACGCCCAGGCGCCCCAGCAGACGCCTCCGCCGGCCTCGCCTGCCCTGGGCGCCCCGGGAGGCCCGTACGCGGCTCCTGAGCCCGCTCAGGGGGCGTCCGCGAGCGGACCGTCCGCCCCGGTCGACTACACCCACCCCGGCCGCCGTACGACCCCTCCCGTCCCGCCGGCCCCGCCCGTCGTGCCGGTCGCCGGGGACGCGAACGGGTGGTCCATGGAGGAGCGGCTCTACAACCAGGTGTGGGGCATGTTCGAGGATCTGGCGCGGTCGGTGGCGGCTTATCGCGGCGCCGTCGACTTCGCGGACGGGCGGATGGAGCGGGAGCTGGACGCGGCGCTGGCGGATCCGCGGCGCAGGGTCGGCGGGGAGGCGGACTCCGCGCGGGAGACGGCCCGGGCGCGGCACGCCGAACTGATGGACCGCGCGCGGGACGTGCTCGACCGGGACCTGGCCCAGCTGGCCGCCGAGTCCGAGGTCGTCGAGCCCGCGCTGCCGGCGCCCTACGCGCGCTGGGACAACCCGGTGTGGCACGGCTATCAGGTACCCGGGGAGGCGCCCATGGCGGTGCGGCTCGGGGAGCTGCGGCTGCCGGAGAGCGCGGAACTGGCCATCCCCATGCTGGTCAAGCTGCCCTTGGAACGCGGTCTGTGGATCGACGGCGGGGCGTCAGGACTGGACTCCCTGGCGGACGGCGACGAGGTGCGCCGGCTCGCTCTGGACGCGGCGGTCGCGCACACCGCGCGGTTGCTCGCGGCGCATCCGGCGGGCGGGTTCGGGGTGCACGTCGTCGACCCGGCGGGCGCGGGGGCCGCGGCCCTGGCCCCGCTGGTGCGCGCGGGCGTGCTCGCCGCGCCGCCCGCCGCCGGCGCGGCCGGGGTGGCGCAGGTGCTGGGGCGGCTCACGGAGCGGGTCGACCTGGTGCAGATGGCGGTGCGCGGCGGCGCGCCCGACGCGCTGCCGCCGGGCCTGGACACCGCGCCCCAGCTGCTGCTCGTCAACGACTTCCCGCACGGCTTCGACGACCGCGCGGTGAACCAGCTGCGCTATCTCGCCGACGAGGGCCCGGACGTCGGCGTGCACCTGATGCTGGTCGCCGACCGCGAGGACGCCGCCGCGTACGGCCCGCTGCTGGACCCGCTGTGGCGCTCCCTGCTGCGGCTGACGCCGGTGCCCGAGGACCATCTGGCCGACCCGTGGGTGGGGCACGCGTGGACGTACGAGCCGGCGCTGGTGCCGCCCGGCAGCCAGGTGCTCCAGCGGGTGCTCGGGCAGGTCGCCGAGGCCCGTATCAAGGAAAGGTAAAGCCATTCTGACCTGCGAGTTTGGTCTTTCTTTCGCTTGGGCCTTTACCTTTTCTTGGGGATAGGGGTACTGTTTTCCGTACGGAGGGGAGTATTCCCCGTCGACTGCGGCGTACCCGTCAATACGGATCAGGCCTGATCCCGGGGCGCCGGCCCATCCTGGGTGGAAGAGACCTCCGGCAGCGCGACGACGCTGAGTTCATGCCGTTACGTAGCCGGAGGCGCAGCAATGGAAGTTTCCGCGACCCTGTGGGTCCTCACGATCGTGGGCCTCAGTGCCCTGATCGCCGTCGATTTCTTCATCGGCCGCAAGCCGCACGACGTGTCCATCAAGGAAGCCGGCATCTGGACGGTCGTCTGGATCGCCCTGGCGGGCCTCTTCGGCCTCGGTCTCGCGGTCTTCGGGGACGGGCAGGCCTCCGGCGAGTTCTTCGCCGGGTTCATCACCGAGAAGTCGCTGAGCGTCGACAACCTCTTCGTCTTCGTCCTGATCATGGCGAAGTTCGCGGTCCCCTCGCAGTACCAGCAGCGGGTCCTGCTCATCGGCGTCCTCATCGCCCTGGTCCTGCGCGCGATCTTCATCGCCGCCGGCGCCGCGATCCTCGCCAGCTTCTCCTGGGTCTTCTACATTTTCGGCGCCTTCCTGATCTGGACCGCCTGGAAGCTCATCCAGGAGGCGCGCGCCGACGCGGAGGACGAGGAGTTCGAGGAGAACAAGCTGCTCAAGGCCGTCGAGAAGCGCTTCGGCGTGGCCGACCGCTACCACGGCACGAAGCTGTGGATCCAGGAGAACGGCAAGCGGGTCATGACCCCGATGCTGGTCGTCATCCTCGCCATCGGCACCACCGACGTCCTCTTCGCCCTCGACTCGATCCCCGCGATCTTCGGCCTGACCCAGGACCCGTACATCGTCTTCACGGCCAACGCGTTCGCCCTCATGGGCCTGCGCCAGCTGTACTTCCTCATCGGCGGCCTGCTGCGCAAGCTGGTCCACCTCAGCTACGGCCTGTCGATCATCCTCGGGTTCATCGGCGTGAAGCTCGTGCTGCACGCCCTGCACGAGTCCGGGGTCCATGTCCCCGAGATCGGCATCCCCGTCTCCCTTGGCGTCATCTGCACCGTTCTGATCGTCACGACGATCACGAGCCTTCAGGCCTCGAAGAAGCAGGCGGCGGCCGAGGCGGCCCGTTCGGCGCGGGAGGAAGCCGAGAAGGACAGCGTCACCAGCTGATCCTCGGGTCGGAGGGGAGCGGTGCCCGGCGAGGACGACGCCGGGCACCGCTCTTGTTTTCGTGAGCACGTTCCTGATCGCCGCGTGACCGTTTGTGGCCGTAATGCGGGTCCATAGGGGCTCTGCGACGATCGCTGCATGATCACTGGGTCTCGGGCGCTCCCCCTGCACTGGACGACGGCCGTACCGGTGCTGTCGGTCGTCCTGCTGGTGTTCACCTGGGGGCGCGACCTCCCCGGGTGGGTGGTCGCCCTGGTCACGCTGGTCCTCGCCGGAGCGGTCCTCTCGGCCGTGCACCACGCCGAGGTCGTCGCCCACCGCGTCGGCGAACCCTTCGGCTCGCTGGTCCTCGCCGTCGCCGTCACGGTCATCGAGGTCGCCCTGATCGTCACGCTGATGGCGGACGGCGGCGACAAGAGTTCCACGCTCGCCCGGGACACCGTCTTCGCCGCCGTCATGATCACCTGCAACGGCATCGTCGGCCTGTGCCTGCTCACCGCCTCGCTGCGGCACGGCCTCGCCGTCTTCAACCCCGAGGGCACCGGCGCCGCCCTCGCCACCGTCGCGACCCTGGCCACCCTCAGCCTCGTCCTGCCGACCTTCACGACCAGCAAGCCGGGACCCGAGTTCTCGGCCGTCCAGCTCACCTTCGCCGCACTGTCCTCGCTGATCCTGTACGGCCTGTTCGTGGCGACCCAGACCGTACGCCACCGCGACTACTTCCTGCCGCTCACCCGGGAAGGCCACGTCATCACGGCCGACGACCACGCCGAACTGCCCAGCTCCCGCACGGCGCTGATCAGCCTCGGACTGCTCGGCCTCGCGCTCATCGGCGTCGTCGGCCTCGCCAAAGGGGTCTCGCCGACGATCGAGTCGGGCGTCGAGTCCGCCGGGCTGCACCACGCCGTCGTCGGCGTCGTCATCG
This sequence comes from Streptomyces sp. AMJ-169, assembly GCF_055597585.1. Classification (NCBI taxonomy): domain Bacteria; kingdom Bacillati; phylum Actinomycetota; class Actinomycetes; order Kitasatosporales; family Streptomycetaceae; genus Streptomyces; species Streptomyces sp. AMJ-169. Next base: position 193,500 of record NZ_JBVLTJ010000006.1, on the reverse strand, counting down.
CCCTGCTCGTCCTCCTCCCGGAGACCATCGCCGCGCTGCGCTCCGCCCGCCGCGACCGCGTCCAGACCAGCCTCAACCTCGCCCTCGGCTCCGCCATGGCGAGCATCGGGCTCACCATCCCGGCGGTCGCGCTCGCGTCGGTCTGGCTGTCCGGGCCGCTCGTCCTCGGGCTCGGCGCGACCCACATGGTGCTGCTCGCGCTGACCGTCGCCGTCAGCTCCCTGACGGTCGTACCCGGCCGGGCGACGCCGCTCCAAGGCGGCGTCCACCTCGTGCTGTTCGCCGCCTATCTGGAGCTCGCCATCAACCCCTAGCCGGATCGGCCCGGCAGCCGGATCAGCCCGGCGAACCGCTCAGCTCCGGGGCCGCCACCGGCGCCGGGCGTGTCTCCGGCAGCAGCGCGAAGCAGCCCAGGCTCAGCACCGCCAGCGCGCTCAGATACCCGCCGACGCCCCAGGACACCCGCCCCGCGCCCTGCGCCAGCGCCGTCGCGACCATCGGGGTGAGCGCGCCCCCGAGGACCCCGCCGAGGTTGTAACTGACCGCCGCACCCGTACAACGCACCCGTGGCTCGAAGAGTTCCGGCAGATACGAGGCCACCACCGCCGTCACCGTCCCGCACGCCAGCAGCGCCCCCAGGACGCCGAGGAACATCAGCAGCGGCTCGCCGGTCGACAGCAGCGCGACCAGCGGCGCCATCCACAGCGCCATCCCCGCGCACCCGGCCAGACACATCGGCCGCCGCCCGAACCGGTCGCCCAAGTGCGCCGCGAGCGGCGTCAGGACGCCCACGACGACGACGGCGGACGTGACGCACACCAGCATCACCGTACGGCTCACCCCGAGCCGCTCCGTCGCGTACGCGAGCGACCAGGTCGTCGCCGTGAAGTACACCGCGTACGCGCAGGCCACCCCGCCCGCCGCCAGCAGCACCTGCCGCCCGTGCCGGCGCAGCAGCTCGACGAACGGCACGCGCGCGTGGTCGTCGATCTCCAGGAAACGCGGACTCTCCTCCAGGGACGACCGCAGCCGCAGCCCCGCCAGCGTGAACACCGCGGCGGTCCAGAACGGCACCCGCCAGCCCCAGAGCGCGAACTCCTCCCGGGTCAGCGTCGCCGTCAGCGCCGTCATCACACCGTTCGCCAGGACGAACCCCACGGCGGCCCCGACCATCGGGAAACTCGCCCACAGGCCGCGCCGCCCGGCCGGCGCGTGCTCGGTCGCCAGCAGCACCGCCCCGCCCCACTCCCCGCCGAGCCCCAGCCCCTGGAGGAACCGCAGCGCCACCAGCAGCACCGGAGCGGCCATCCCCAGGGAGGCGTACGACGGGAGGCAGCCGACGGCGACGGTGGAGCCGCCGGTCAGCAGCAGCGAGACGACCAGCACCGGACGCCGCCCGTGCCGGTCCCCCAGGTGCCCGAAGAGCATCGCCCCCAGGGGCCGGGCGACGAATCCCACCCCGAGCGTCCCGAACGCCGCCAGAGTGCCCGCCAGGGGCGAGAACGCGGGGAAGAACAAGGGGCCCAGCACCAGCGCGGCTGCCGTGCCGTAGACGAAGAAGTCGTAGAACTCGATGGCCGTCCCCACGAGCGAGGCCATCGCTAGCCGGCGCATCGAAGGGACCTTGACGGTGCGTAAAGGCTGCATATCAGGTCAACTGGGCGCGATCACCAGGAGTTACGGCGGCGCGCGGAGCGCCAGGGGCGCACTTTCCGGCCGGCGGGCGGACAAGGGAGGCGTGATAGACCGGGGGCCGAGCGGCGGCCTCGTCCTGGGCCGCCCCGAACGGACCGGAGGAACCGTGCCCCGCACCCTGGCCAACGCCCCGATCATGATCCTCAACGGCCCCAACCTGAACCTCCTGGGGCAGCGCCAGCCGGAGATCTACGGCTCCGACACGCTCGCGGACGTCGAGGCACTGTGCGTCAAGGCCGCCGCCGCGCACGGGGGGACGGCCGACTTCCGGCAGTCCAACCACGAGGGCGAACTGGTCGACTGGATCCACGAGGCACGGCTGAACCACTGCGGCATCGTCATCAACCCCGGTGCCTACTCGCACACTTCGGTGGCGATCCTGGACGCCCTCAACACCTGCGACGGGCTGCCGGTCCTGGAGGTGCACATCTCCAACATCCACCAGCGCGAGTCGTTCCGGCACCACTCCTACGTGTCGCTGCGGGCGGACGGGGTGATCGCCGGGTGCGGGGTCCAGGGGTACGTCTTCGGGGTGGAGCGGGTCGCCGCGCTGGCGGGGGCGTGAGGGGGTAGGAGGCCCGGCTGTGTAGAGGGGCTTGATTGCAGAAGGGCTTGGTTGTGTAAGGGGCGTCAGCCATGAAGAACGCCCCTTACACAGGCCCCCAGGGCTCCCTACAGCCGGCCCGCCTCCACGATCCGCCGCAGGAACTGCCGCGTCCGCTCCTCCTGCGGATCCCCGAAGATCCGCTCGGAGTCACCGCGCTCCAGGACGACGCCGCCGTCCAGGAAGCACACCTGGTCGGCGACTTCGCGCGCGAAGCCCATCTCGTGCGTCGCGAGGACCATCGTCATGCCGTCCCCCTTGAGATCGCGCACGACGTTCAGGACCTCGCCCACCAGCTCCGGGTCGAGCGCGGCGGTGATCTCGTCGAGGAGCAGCAGCCGGGGCCGCACCGCGAGCGCCCGCACGATCGCCACACGCTGCTGCTGGCCGCCGCTGAGCCGGTCCGGGTAGTCGGCGGCCTTCCCGCCCAGCCCGAGGCGCTCCAGCAGCTCCCTGGCCCGCCCCTCGGCCTCCTCCCGAGGCACGCCGTGCACACGGCGCGGGGCGAGCGTGATGTTCTCCAGGACCGTCATGTGCGGGAACAGGTTGTACGACTGGAAGACCACGCCGATCCGGCGCCGTACCGCGTCCTGGTCGGCGCGCGGGTCGGTGATCTCCTCGCCGTCCAGCCAGATCGCCCCGTCGTCGATGTCCTCCAGGAGGTTCGCGCACCGCAGCAGCGTCGACTTCCCGGACCCGGAGGCACCGATCAGCGCCGTCACGGTGTGCGGGGCGACCTCCAGATCGACGCCCTTGAGGACGACGGACCCGCCGAACGTCTTGCGGACGGCCTCCATCCGCAGCACCGGCGCGTCGCTCATGTCGTACCTCCCTGGGACCGCTCCCGGTCCATCCGGGCCGTCACCCAGTCCGTGAACCGGGTCATCGGGATGGTCAGCGCCACGAAGAGCAGCCCCGCGACGATGTACGGCGTGTAGTTCAGGCTGCGCCCCACGATGATGTCCGCCGCGCGCACGGCGTCGATCGCGCCGCCGATGGAGACCAGGCCGGTGTCCTTCTGGAGCGACACCAGGTCGTTCAGCAGCGGCGGCACCTGGCGGCGCACCGCCTGCGGCAGCACCACATGGCGCAGCGCCTGCCGCCGGGTCAGCCCCAGGGAACGCGCCGCCGCGCGCTGCGAGGGATGCACGGACTCGATGCCCGCGCGGAACACCTCCGCCACGTACGCGGAGTACGTCAGCGTCAGCGCCGTACCGCCCAGCAGCACCGGATCGACCGTCACCCCCTGGAGGCGCAGCGCGGGGACGCCCAGGACCACGATCATCAGGTTGATCAGCAGCGGCAGCCCGCGGAAGAAGTCCGTGTAGGCCGCCGCGAGCACCCGCAGCGGGAAGAACACCGGGCCGCGCAGCGTGCGCGCGATGGCGATGAGCATGCCCAGGACGAGGACGGCCGCGCCGCAGACCACCAGCAGCCGCAGGTTCAGCCACAGCCCTTCGAGGACCTTGGGCAGCGCCTCGCGCGCGTACTGCCCGTCGAAGAACGTCTCCTTGGTGCGCTCCCAGCCCGGCGCGTTGACGACGACCAGGTAGAGCGCCACCCCGACGACGAGCGTCGACAGCGCGGCGATCGCCGTCGCCTTACGCGCGCGCGTGCGCTTGTAGCGCTCACGCTCCAGGCGGCGCTCCGAGGGGACGTAGGCGTCGTCCCTGGGCTCTTCCTTCGTGACGGTCACTTGAGCACCGGAGCGTCGACCGCGTCGGACAGCCACTGCTGCTCCAGCTTCGCGAGCGTGCCGTCCTTGCGCAGGGCGTCGACGGCGGCCGTCACACAGGGGGTGAGCGCGCTGCCCTTGTCGAGGACCAGCCCGAACTGCTCGGACGCGGCGCCCTGGTTCTCGAACTGGCCGACGATCGTGGCGTCGGTGACCTCGGCGGAGGTGATGTAGAACGCGGTCGGCAGATCGACGACGATGGCGTCGACCTGCTTGTTCTGGAGCGCGGACTTGGCCTGGCTGTTCTCGGCGTACGCGGCGGCCTCCTGGGTCGGCTTCACCACGTCCTGGATGTACTGGAGGCTGGTCGTGCCGACCTGGGCGCCCAGCTTGAGGCCCTTGAGGTCGGCGACGCTCTTCGCCTGCGCCGCCTTGGTGCCCTTCAGCGCGATCACGGCCTGGCGGACGTCGTAGTAGCCGGACGAGAAGTCGACGGCCTTCTTGCGCTCGGCGCTGATGGACACCTGGTTGATGTCGAAGTCGAAGGTCTTCACGCCGGGCGCGAACGCCTTGTTGAACGGCACGGTCTGCCAGACGACGGCGCTCTTGCCGTAACCGAGCTGCTGCGCCACGGCGTAGGCGACGGCCGACTCGAAGCCCTTGCCGTTGGACGGCTTGTCGTCCTTGAACCACGGCTCGTAGGCGGGCGTGTCGGTGCCGACCGTCAGCTTGCCGGACGTCGTGGTCGCCAGCGCGCCCTTGGCGCACGCCGCGCCCGTCGAGGAGCCGGACGGGCTCGCGGCGGCTTTCTCGTCCGGCTGCGGGGCACAGCCCACGGCGGTGGCGAGGAGGGCGACGACGGCGGCCGTGGCGGCACGGCGCGGTACACGGAGGGCAGCAGACATGGCGGGAGAGTGACAGTGAAAGAGGGCGTTTGTCCAGTTCACGCCAGCAGTTGTCCGTATAGCGGGAAGTCGTGTTGCGGCCGTGTGAACATCCGCGCGGGTACGGGGCGCGGGAGTGGCCTGGGCCGCCGGTCGAGGGCGGGGAATGCGGTGAGACCGGCGGCCCGTACCGAGCGGGAGCCGTCATCCCGCGCGGGGCCGTCATCAGTTCACCGCGCCGGCGCGCGCAGGGGGAGCGCGCGCGGCGCCCCGGAGTGTGTGAGCGATTCACACGGGGCGCGTACGGGTGGGTGCGCGCCCCTGCTCCGGTGAGTCTGTCGCCGCGGGTTCAGGCTGCCCGGGTCACCACCCGCGCGCGTGCCACTCCGGCAGCTGCGGGCGCTCGGCGCCCAGGGTCGTGTCGTCGCCGTGGCCGGGGTAGACCCAGGTCTCGTCCGGCAGCGCGTCGAAGATCTTCGTCTCCACGTCGTGGATCAGGCTCGCGAACGCCTCGGGGTCCTGGCGGGTGTTGCCCACCCCGCCCGGGAACAGGCAGTCGCCGGTGAACACGTGCGGGTGCCCGTGCGGGTCGTCGTAGACGAGGGCGATCGACCCCGGGGTGTGGCCCACGAGGTGGCGTGCCGTCAGCCGCACCTGGCCGACCTCGATCACGTCGCTGTCGTCGACCAGGACGTCCGTCGCCACCGGGATGCCCTCGGCGTCGGCGCGCCCCGCGTACGTGCGCGCGCCGGTGGCCGCCACGACCTCCGTGAGCGCCTGCCAGTGGTCACCGTGCCGGTGCGTCGTGACGACGGCCGCGATGCCGTCGTCGCCGATCGCGGTGAGCAGGGTGTGCGCGTCGTTCGCCGCGTCGATCAGCAGCTGCTGGTCGGTGGCGCGGCAGCGCAACAGGTAGGCGTTGTTGTTCATCGGGCCGACCGCGATCTTGGTGATCATCAGGTCCTTGAGCTCGTGCACGTCCGCCGGGCCGCCGACCGTCACCTGTCCGCTGTACGTCATGGCGGCAGCCTATAGCGGCGGCAGAGCAGGCAGCAGGCCGCCGTCGGCCACCGGACCCGGCCCCTCGGGGCGGCCCGAGAGCCAGCCGAGCAGTTCGGCGCCCGAGCCGGTGACGGTGACCTCCGGGGCGTCCGCGGCGCGGCCGAGGCGCCACGCGCGCGTGCCGTCCGTCAGCCGGGTCGGCGGGACCCCGGGCAGACCGTCGTACCGCTCGGCGAGGAACGTGATCTCGCGTTCGGTGAATTCTTGGGGGAGATCTTTCAGGGTGTAGCCGATGCCCAGGTCGACGTGGTGCAGCTCGACCTCGGCCCAGCGGCGGAACGGGATGCGGTCCGCGATGTCGCTGACGCCGCCCCGCAGCTCCACCGCGCGCGACCAGTCCGCCGGGAGTGCCGTGGCGGCCAGGAAGCGGGCGTGGCTGTCGCGCAGGTCGGCGAGGTGGACGGCCAGGGCGCGCGGGGCGTCGCGCTCGATGTCGGCGTCCCGGACCTCGGGGGAGGGGTACATGGGGCGGCCCTCGAAGACGTTCGCGAGGGCGTCCGCGTTGCGGGCGAGATGGGCGAGGACGTGGCCGCGGCTCCAGCCGGGAAGCCGTGACGGTTCGGGCGCCGCCGCGTTGTCCAGTGCGGCGACCGCGGTCAGCAGCCGCTCGGTCGCGTCCCGTACAGATGCCAGGTCACGCACGTGATCGGTCATGGTGCCGACCCTAGTCCCGTCACACCTTCGGGTGAAGGCGGTTCTGGAGCGCCGTAAATCGAATTCGTGTGCGATATGGTCGCTTGCAGGCGTCGGGCATGCTGGATGGTCGGGGATTGTTTGCAACCCGTGAATCCGACCGGCGTTGTCAGTGGCTCCCCCTAGTCTGAGAAAGACGGGGGCCCCGCCCCTGTCACTTCTCTCAAGAAAGGTGCGGACCGGCGTGGCCGACCGTCTCATCGTCCGTGGCGCGCGCGAGCACAACCTGAAGAACGTCTCGCTCGACCTGCCCCGTGACTCGCTCATCGTCTTCACGGGCCTGTCCGGTTCGGGCAAGTCCTCCCTGGCCTTCGACACGATCTTCGCGGAGGGCCAGCGCCGCTACGTGGAGTCCCTCTCCTCGTACGCCCGCCAGTTCCTCGGCCAGATGGACAAGCCCGACGTCGACTTCATCGAGGGCCTCTCCCCGGCCGTCTCGATCGACCAGAAGTCGACCTCGCGCAACCCCCGCTCCACGGTCGGCACCATCACCGAGGTGTACGACTACCTGCGCCTGCTCTTCGCCCGCATCGGCAAGCCGCACTGCCCGCAGTGCCACCGCCCGATCTCGCGCCAGTCGCCCCAGGCCGTCGTCGACAAGGTCCTCGCCCTGCCCGAGGGCAGCCGCTTCCAGGTCCTCTCGCCGCTCGTGCGTGAGCGCAAGGGCGAGTTCGTCGACCTCTTCGCCGACCTCCAGACCAAGGGCTACTCCCGCGCGCGCGTGGACGGCGAGACGGTCCAGCTCTCCGACCCGCCCGCGCTGAAGAAGCAGGAGAAGCACACCATCGAGGTGGTCATCGACCGCCTCACGGTCAAGGAGGGCGCCAAGCGCCGCCTCACCGACTCCGTCGAGACCGCCCTCGGCCTGTCCGGCGGCATGGTCGTCCTCGACTTCGTCGACCTCGCCGAGGACGACCCCGAGCGCGAGCGCATGTACTCGGAGCACCTGTACTGCCCGTACGACGACCTGTCCTTCGAGGAACTGGAGCCGCGCTCCTTCTCCTTCAACTCGCCCTTCGGCGCCTGCCCCGACTGCACCGGCATCGGCACGCGCATGGAGGTCGACCCCGAGCTGATCGTCCCCGACGAGGACAAGTCGCTCGACGAGGGCGCCATCCACCCCTGGTCCCACGGCCACACCAAGGACTACTTCGGCCGCCTCATCACGGCCCTCGCCGACGCCCTGGGCTTCCGCACGGACATCCCCTTCGCCGGACTCCCGCAGCGCGCCAAGAAGGCCCTGCTGTACGGCCACAAGACCCAGATCGAGGTCCGCTACCGCAACCGGTACGGCCGCGAGCGGGTCTACACGACCCCCTTCGAGGGCGCCGTCCCGTTCGTCAAGCGCCGGCACAGCGAGTCCGAGAGCGACGCCAGCCGCGAGCGCTTCGAGGGCTACATGCGCGAGGTGCCCTGCCCGACCTGTGAGGGCACCCGCCTCAAGCCGATCGTCCTCGCGGTCACCGTGATGGGGAAGTCCATCGCCGAGGTCTCCGGGATGTCCATCAGCGACTGCGCCGACTTCCTCGGCGAACTGAAGCTGAACGCCCGCGACAAGAAGATCGCCGAGCGCGTCCTGAAGGAGGTCAACGAACGGCTGCGGTTCCTGGTCGACGTGGGCCTCGACTACCTCTCGCTCAACCGCGCGGCCGGCACGCTCTCCGGCGGCGAGGCCCAGCGCATCCGCCTCGCCACCCAGATCGGCTCCGGCCTCGTCGGCGTCCTCTACGTCCTCGACGAACCGTCCATCGGGCTGCACCAGCGCGACAACCACCGGCTCATCGAGACCCTCGTCCGACTGCGCGACATGGGCAACACCCTCATCGTCGTCGAGCACGACGAGGACACCATCAAGGTCGCCGACTGGGTCGTCGACATCGGCCCCGGCGCGGGGGAGCACGGCGGCAAGGTCGTCCACAGCGGCTCCCTCAAGGAGCTGCTCGACAACACCGAGTCGCAGACCGGGCAGTACCTCTCCGGCCGCAAGGCCATCCCGCTGCCCGACGTCCGCCGCCCCCGCGACCCCGGCCGGCAGCTCACCGTCCGCGGCGCCCGCGAGAACAACCTCCAGGACATCGACGTCTCCTTCCCGCTCGGCGTGTTCACGGCGATCACGGGCGTCTCCGGATCGGGCAAGTCGACCCTGGTCAACGACATCCTGTACACGCACCTGGCGCGCGAGCTGAACGGCGCGAGGAACGTCCCCGGCCGGCACACCCGGGTCGACGGCGACGACCTCGTCGACAAGGTCGTCCATGTCGACCAGTCGCCCATCGGCCGCACCCCGCGCTCCAACCCGGCCACGTACACGGGCGTCTTCGACCACGTCCGCAAGCTGTTCGCCGAGACGAGCGAGGCGAAGGTCCGCGGCTATCTGCCCGGCCGCTTCTCCTTCAACGTCAAGGGAGGCCGCTGCGAGAACTGCGCGGGCGACGGCACGATCAAGATCGAGATGAACTTCCTCCCGGACGTCTACGTCCCGTGCGAGGTCTGCCACGGCGCCCGGTACAACCGGGAGACCCTGGAGGTCCACTACAAGGGCAAGTCCATCGCCGAGGTCCTGAACATGCCCATCGAGGAGGCGACCGGCTTCTTCGAGGCCGTCCCCGCGATCGCCCGGCACCTCAACACCCTCAAGGACGTCGGCCTCGGCTACGTCCGCCTCGGCCAGTCCGCCACCACGCTCTCCGGCGGCGAGGCCCAGCGCGTCAAGCTCGCCAGCGAACTCCAGCGCCGCTCCACGGGGCGCACCGTCTACGTCCTCGACGAGCCGACGACCGGTCTGCACTTCGAGGACATCAGCAAGCTGCTCAAGGTCCTCGCCGGCCTGGTCGACAAGGGCAACTCGGTCATCGTCATCGAGCACAACCTCGACGTGATCAAGACCGCCGACTGGGTCATCGACATGGGTCCCGAGGGCGGCGCGGGCGGCGGCCTCGTCGTCGCCGAGGGCACGCCGGAGGAGATCGCGGGGGTGCCGGCCAGCCACACCGGCAAATTCCTGCGCGAGATCCTCGGCGCCGACCGGATCAGCGACGCGGCGCCGGTGCGGGCGCCGCGGAAGACGGCGGCGAAGAAGAGTGCCGCGGCGGTGAAGAGCGCGGCGGCGAAGACCGGCTCGGCGGTGAAGAAGGCGGCGCCCGCGAAGAAGGTGCCGAGGGCTCGCAAGGCCTGAGATACGGGGCCTGCTGACGGTTCGACAGGTCCGTCCAGAAAAAACCGGAAAAGTTCGCAGAAAAACGGCGCCTCGCGGGAACTGTCCGCGAGGCGCCGTTCGTTGCGCCTGTAACCGGACCGGATCTGCGGTGAGGCGGACGGCATCGCGGGACCGGGCGCACCTTGGCAACTGCACAGTGGAGACGAAACAGAAGCCGGCCCCGCCCCGGCAGCCCCCTCGGTCAGAAGCCCTCGCCCAGCTCCGCGGCGTACGGCGGCTCCGCTCCCGCGCGGGAACAGGTGAGCGCAGCCGCCCGGGCCGCGAAGCCCAGCAGCCGGAGCCAGCTGTCGCGGCCCAAGGTGGTCACCCCGTCCTGAGAGAGGGCGTGCAGCTGCGAAAGTCCGTGCAGGAGCGCCGCGTTCACGGTGTCCCCGGCCCCGATGGTGTCGACGACGTCGACTTCCTCCCCAGGCACCGCGTACCCCTTCCCGATCTGGGTGAAGGCGCTCATCCCGTCCCCGCCGTGTGTGACGACGACCGCGGCGGGACCCGCCTTCAGCAGCTCGGCCGGGGTGGCGCCCAGCCACAGCAGGTCCTCCTCGGAGAGCTTGAGGAGGCAGACATGGGGCAGCCAGCTGTGGAAGCGGGCCCGGTAGGCGTCCGGGTCCTCGATCAGACCGGGCCGGATGTTCGGGTCCAGCAGGGTGAACAGGCCCTCGGCGAAGGCGCGCCGCATCAGCTCCTCATAGGCGCTCGCCCCCGGCTCCAGGACCAGCGAGCAGGTGCCGAACGCCATCGCCCGGGTGCCGTGCGGGAGTTCGGCGGGCGCGGAGAAGAGGCGGTCGGCGGTGCCGCCGACGTAGAAGGAGTAGGCGGCCGAGCCGTCCTCCGCGAGCGTGGCCGCGGCGAGGGTCGTCGGCTCGGGGCCGCGCTGCACGGGGGAGACGTCCACGCCCGCCGTGCGCAGCCCGTCCAGCAGAGCCTCGCCGTAGGCGTCGGTGGAGACCCTGGAGAGGAAGGAGACGGGGGAGCCGAGCCGGCCCAGGGCCACAGCGGTGTTGAACGGCCCGCCCCCGAGCGCCGGTTGCAGCCCGGCGAGGGCACCCGGTCCCAGGGGGACCAGGTCGATCAGGGCTTCACCGGTGACGACGATCACGGGGCGGTTCCTCTCTGGCGGACGGGGGTGGGGACTGAAAGGGCGGCTCCCCGGGGACTCCTGCGGCTGGCCCCCGTCCCGGGACCGCGAGGTCGGGTACGGCCGGGAAGGTATCCCATCCGGCGGGGGACGGTAAATGCCGGCCCGTCCGCTCCCGGAGTCCGGCTCCCCGCCCCTCAATCCCAATCCCACCCGATCCCCACCACCCCCGTCCGGACCCGGGGCTCCACCAGATGGACCGAGTGAGGGTGGCCGGTGAGAGTGAGCGGCCGGCGGCCTGTGCGGGGGGCCGCGGGGGAGTGCTGGGTGAAGCGGTGGCAGCGGGCGGGGAGGGCCAGGTCGTCGAACTGGACCTGGAGGACGTACTGGCCGCCCGCGAGGTTGACGTCACGGGCGTACTCGCGGGACGCCCCGGCGGTGCCGTCCTCGACGGCGTACCGGAAGAGGCAGGTGTCGCCGGGGTGCAGCCGGGTGCCGAGGTGGAGTTCGGCGACGAGGATGCCGGTGTCGTGGTGGCGCAGGACGCGGCCGGTGCGGCAGTTCTCCAGGGCGTGCACGGTCATCCGGTCCGGGACGCAGCCGGGATCGCCGTGGTGGACGGCGACGAAGCGGTCGACGCCGTCGCGGTGGGCGCGCACGATGTGGTGCGACTCGCGGCTGAGGAGCTCGCGGTGGGCGCCGACGCGGACGCGCTCGTGGTGGCCGAGCGTGTGCAGGCCGGTGTCGGACGGGGAGCCCAGTTCGGCGAGGAGGCGTTCCATGACGTCCGTGGCGTGCAGGAGGGCGCGGTAGGAGCGGGTCGCGGGCCGGCCGTGGACCGGGGAGTCGTCCTCGGCCTCCGCGAGCAGCCGGATCAGGGACTCCTCGGGCAGATGGAGGATCTCCTCCAGGGCGCGGACGGCGCGCAGGGACTCGGGGCGCTGGGGGCGGCGGGCGCCTTGCTGCCAGTAACTCAGGCTGGTGACGCCGACCTTGACGCCATGTCGGGAGAGATGGTGCTGGACGCGCTGCAAGGGCAGTCCGCGCGCGGCGATCGCGGCCCGCAGGGCGACGTGGAAGGGGCCGCCTCGCAGGGCCGTGTCCAGTTCCGCGGCTGCGCCGGATGCTTCCGCGTGCTGTGTGGCGTGCGGCATGCAGGGGCCTTTCTGTGAAACAACGGCTGGTCAGGCCGTTCGCGTGTGGTTCGGGACCGGTCCGGCGTGCGCCGGGCGGCCTTCTCCCTCTCCCTACGGTTCACTTGTACGGAGCCGTTCACGGCCCCGAGTTCCCCCGCATTGAAGCGTGTTGACCTAGCCCCGACAACACCTTGGGCAGGGGCTGTCCGGCGGGTGGCCGAGTCGGGTCCCCGGGGACCGGCGGGGCCCGGAGGGGGCGGGGCCAAGGGGGAGCACGGTGACGGGGTGGACCAGAGGGGGTGGAGGGGCGGCGGTGAAGTGACCGGAACGCGGCGGGGACAGGGCGCCGGAGCGGGGTCCGTGACCTGATCGGGGTGCGGCCCGGGGGCGTCCGGCGGACCGTGGGGGAGAAGATCGCGGAGATCGGTCCGTGTGTTGTCCGCGGGGCCGTCGGAGTGTCAGTGGGCGCCAGTAGGGTGGGGTGTATGGCCGATCCCTCCAGCTACCGCCCCAAGCCGGGTGAGATCCCGGACTCCCCGGGGGTGTACAGGTTCCGTGACGAGCACCGCAGGGTGATCTACGTCGGGAAGGCCAAGAGCCTGCGCCAGCGGCTGGCGAACTACTTCCAGGACCTGGCCGGCCTGCATCCGCGCACGCGGACGATGGTGACGACGGCGGCGTCGGTGGAGTGGACCGTGGTGTCCACGGAGGTCGAGGCGCTCCAGCTGGAGTACTCCTGGATCAAGGAGTACGACCCCCGGTTCAACGTGAAGTACCGGGACGACAAGAGCTATCCGTACCTCGCGGTGACGATGAACGAGGAGTACCCCCGGGTCCAGGTGATGCGGGGGCACAAGAAGAAGGGCGTGCGCTACTTCGGCCCGTACGCGCACGCGTGGGCGATCCGCGACACCGTGGACCTGCTGCTGCGGGTCTTCCCCGTACGGACGTGCTCGGCGGGCGTGTTCAAGAACGCCTCCCGCACCGGGCGGCCCTGTCTGCTCGGCTACATCGGCAAGTGCTCCGCCCCCTGCGTGGACCGGGTCTCCGCCGACGAACACCGCGCGCTGGCCGAGGAGTTCTGCGACTTCATGACGGGCCGTACGGGGACGTACCTGCGCCGGCTGGAGAAGCAGATGGTGGCCGCGGCCGACGAGATGGAGTACGAGCGGGCGGCCCGGCTGCGTGACGACATCGAGGCCCTGAAGAAGGCCATGGAGAAGAACGCGGTCGTGCTCGCCGACGCGACCGACGCCGACCTGATCGCCGTCGCCGAGGACGAGTTGGAGGCGGCCGTGCAGATCTTCCACGTCCGCGGCGGCCGGGTGCGCGGACAGCGCGGGTGGGTCACGGACAAGGTCGAGGCGGTCACCACCGCCGGGCTCGTCGAGCACGCCCTCCAGCAGCTCTACGGCGAGGAGACCGGCGACGCGGTGCCCAAGGAGGTGCTGGTTCCCGCACTTCCGGAGCCCGTGGAGCCCGTCCAGGAATGGCTCGCCGCGCGGCGCGGTTCCCAGGTCAGCCTGCGCATCCCGCAGCGCGGGGACAAGAAGGACCTCATGGAGACGGTCGCGCGCAACGCGCAGCAGTCCCTCGTGCTGCACAAGACCAAGCGCGCCTCCGACCTCACCACCCGCTCCCGCGCCCTGGAGGAGATCGCCGACGCCCTCGGGCTCGACAGTGCCCCGCTGCGCGTGGAGTGCTTCGACATCTCCCACCTCCAGGGGGACGACGTCGTCGCCTCCATGGTCGTCTTCGAGGACGGGCTGGCCCGCAAGAGCGAGTACCGCCGCTTCCAGATCAAGGGTCGTGTCGGAGACACGCAACTCTGGCACGGTGAAGGGCAGGACGACGTCCGGTCCATGCACGAGGTGATCACGCGCCGCTTCCGCCGCTACCTCGCGGAGAAGGAGCGCACCGGTGAGTGGGACGCCACCGACGCCACAGCCACCGACGCGACCGATGACGACCTGCCCCCCCTGGACGCCCTCAAAGACGACTCCGGCCGCCCCAAGAAGTTCGCCTACCCACCCCAGCTCCTCGTCGTCGACGGCGGCCGGCCGCAGGTCGCCGCGGCCAGGAGAGCGCTGGACGAGCTCGGGATCGACGACATCGCGGTGTGCGGCCTCGCCAAGCGGCTGGAGGAGGTCTGGCTGCCCGGTGAGGACGACCCGGTGGTCATGCCCCGCACCAGCGAGGGCCTCTACCTCCTCCAGCGCGTCCGCGACGAGGCGCACCGCTTCGCGATCACCTACCAGCGCACCAAGCGGGCCAAGCGCTTCCGCGCGGGCCCGCTGGACGAGGTGCCCGGCCTCGGGGACACCCGCAAACAGGCCCTGATCAAGCACTTCGGCTCGGTGAAAAAGCTGCGTTCCGCAACGATCGACCAGATCTGTGAGGTTCCGGGCATAGGACGTAAGACGGCCGAAACCGTCGCCGCGGCCCTCGCCGGCGCGGCCCCGGCGGCTCCCGCGGTGAACACAGCCACGGGAGAGATCATGGAAGAAGAGGAACGGGGGCACGAGACATGACCGAGCAGGAACCCCAGAAAGACGGAGCACAGGTGAGTACCGACACATCCACGCCGGGCGTCCCCGACGCGGCCATCCCCGAGCTGGTGATCATCTCCGGGATGTCCGGCGCCGGCCGGTCCACGGCCGCCAAGTGCCTGGAGGACCTGGGCTGGTTCGTCGTCGACAATCTGCCGCCCGCCCTGATCCCCACCATGGTGGAGCTGGGCGCCCGCTCGCAGGGCAACGTGGCGCGCATCGCCGTCGTCGTCGACGTCCGCGGCCGGCGGTTCTTCGACAACCTCCGCGAATCCCTCGCCGACCTGGAGTCCAAGCACGTCACCCGGCGGATCGTGTTCCTGGAGTCCTCCGACGACGCGCTCGTGCGCCGCTTCGAGTCGGTCCGCAGGCCGCACCCCCTCCAGGGCGACGGCCGCATCGTCGACGGCATCGACGCCGAGCGGGAGCTGCTGCGCGAACTGCGCGGCGACGCCGACCTGGTGATCGACACCTCCAGCCTCAACGTCCACGAGCTGCGCGCCAAGATGGACGCCCAGTTCGCCGGCGAGGAGGAGCCCGAACTGCGGGCGACCGTCATGTCGTTCGGCTTCAAGTACGGCCTCCCCGTGGACGCCGACCTCGTCGTCGACATGCGCTTCCTGCCCAACCCGCACTGGGTCCCGGAGCTGCGCCCCTACACCGGGCTCAACGAGGAGGTCGCCGCGTACGTCCTCAACCAGCCCGGCGCCAAGGAGTTCCTCGACCACTACGCCGAACTGCTCCAGCTGATCGCGGCCGGCTACCGGCGCGAGGGCAAGCGGTACGTGACCATCGCGGTCGGCTGTACGGGCGGCAAGCACCGGTCCGTGGCGATGTCGGAGAAGCTCGCCGCGCGGCTCGCGGCCGAGGGCGTGGAGACGGTGGTCGTGCACCGGGACATGGGACGGGAATGACAGGACGTACTCCGCGGCTGGGCCGGCTGCGCAGGGGGGCGGCCGGCGGGCGGGGCGAGGCGCGTGAGGTGCGCGGGGCGCGCCCGCGCCGCCGGGGCGCCCAGCCCAAGGTCGTCGCCCTCGGCGGCGGCATGGGCCTGTCGGCCTCGCTCGCCGCGCTGCGCCGGATCACCGGCGACCTCACCGCCGTCGTCACCGTCGCCGACGACGGCGGCTCCAGCGGGCGGCTCCGCGACGAGCTGGGTGTGTTGCCGCCCGGCGATCTGCGCAAGGCGCTGGCCGCGCTGTGCGGGGACGACGACTGGGGGCAGACCTGGGCGCGGGTCGTGCAGCACCGCTTCCAGTCGCAGGGCGAGATCAACGGGCACGCGGTCGGCAATCTGCTGATCGTCGCCCTGTGGGAGCAGCTCGGCGACCATGTCCAGGCGCTCGACCTGGTCGGCAAGCTGCTCGGGGCGCACGGCAGGGTGCTGCCCATGTCGGCGGTGCCGCTGGAGCTCCAGGCCCTGGTCAAGGGGCACGACCCGGAGCGGCCCGACGACGTCGACACCGTCCGCGGCCAGGCGACCGTCGCGCTCACCCCCGGCGAGGTGCAGTCGGTGCACCTCGTGCCGAACGACCCGCCGGCCGTGCCCGAGGCCGTGGAGGCGGTGCGGGACGCCGACTGGGTGGTCCTCGGCCCCGGGTCCTGGTTCTCCTCGGTCATGCCGCACCTGCTCGTGCCCGAGCTGCTCGCGGCGCTCACGGAGACCAAGGCGCGCCGGGTGCTCTCGCTGAATCTCGCCCCGCAGCCCGGGGAAACCGATGGCTTCTCACCGCAGCGTCATTTGGAGGTTTTGGGGCGACACGCCCCTAAACTCGCCCTGGACGTGGTGCTGGCCGACGAGGCCGCCGTGCCCGACCGTGCCCTGCTGACCGACGCCGCCAAACCGTTCGGGGCCGCGGTCGAGCTGGCGCCGGTGGCCCGCACGGACGGGACTCCGCGGCATGATCCGGAGCTGCTGGCCGCCGCGTACGACCGTATTTTTCGGATGCATGGAAGGATCGGCCCATGGCGATGACGGCAGCGGTGAAGGACGAGATCTCCCGGCTACCCGTCACCCGGACCTGCTGCCGGAAGGCGGAGGTCTCCGCCATCCTGCGGTTCGCGGGCGGCCTCCACCTGGTGAGCGGGCGCATCGTGATCGAGGCGGAGCTGGACACGGCGATGGCGGCCCGCCGGCTCAAGCGGGACATCCTGGAGATCTTCGGCCACAGCTCCGAGCTGATCGTGATGGCTCCGGGGGGCTTGCGCAGAGGCTCGCGCTACGTCGTACGGGTGGTCGCCGGCGGTGATCAGCTGGCCCGGCAGACCGGGCTCGTGGACGGCCGGGGCCGGCCGATCCGGGGGCTGCCGCCGCAGGTGGTCTCGGGGGCCACCTGCGACGCCGAGGCCGCCTGGCGCGGCGCCTTCCTGGCGCACGGCTCGCTCACCGAACCGGGCCGCTCCTCCTCCCTCGAAGTGACCTGCCCCGGCCCCGAGGCTGCCCTGGCACTGGTCGGCGCCGCCCGCCGGCTGTCGATCGCGGCGAAGGCCCGCGAGGTGCGCGGTGTGGACCGGGTCGTCGTCCGCGACGGCGACGCGATCGGCGCGCTGCTCACCCGGCTCGGCGCCCATGAGTCGGTGCTGGCCTGGGAGGAGCGCCGGATGCGGCGCGAGGTCCGCGCGACCGCCAACCGGCTCGCCAACTTCGACGACGCCAACCTCCGCCGCTCGGCCCGCGCCGCCGTGGCCGCCGGCGCCCGCGTCCAGCGCGCGCTGGAGATCCTGGGCGAGGAGGTCCCCGAGCACCTCGCCGCTGCCGGCCGGCTGCGCATGGACCACAAGCAGGCCTCCCTGGAGGAACTGGGCGCCCTCGCCGACCCCCCGCTCACCAAGGACGCCGTCGCCGGCCGCATCCGCCGGCTGCTCGCGATGGCCGACAAGAGAGCGTCCGACCTCGGGGTCCCGGGCACCGAGGCCAACATCAGCGAGGAGATGGCGGACAACCTGGCGGGCTGAGAGAACCCACCGGAAGGCTCCAACACCGGGGCGTACAGGCGTCGTTCACCCGTGAACGACGCCTCTTTGCTGCCCCCCACGAGCCCCCCACCGAGGCCCCCTCCCACACCCCCTCCCACACCCCCGCTCATCGGACAGCCCCCCGGATCATTTGAGAGAGAACGCCCCCTACCGTCAGGTACGCGCAGCCTCGCCGTGTATGGCCCGACTCGATGTCACTGCCGCCCTCCGGGAGAGGTAGGGTCGGGGTTGGTCGGGGACATCCCAAACACAGCTCGCCGGCAACGAAGGCCGGCGCACCAACGAGGAGATCGGTTCGTGACGATCCGCGTAGGCATCAACGGCTTCGGCCGCATCGGCCGCAACTACTTCCGCGCGCTGCTGGAACAGGGTGCTGACATCGAGATCGTGGCTGTCAACGACCTCGGTGACACCGCGACCACCGCACATCTGCTGAAGTACGACACCATCCTGGGCCGCCTCAAGGCCGAGGTGACGCACACCGAAGACACCATCACGGTCGACGGTCACACCATCAAGGTGCTCTCCGAGCGCAACCCCGCCGACATCCCGTGGGGCCAGCTGGGCGTCGACATCGTCATCGAGTCGACCGGCATCTTCACGAAGAAGGCCGACGCCGAGAAGCACATCGCGGGCGGCGCCAAGAAGGTCCTCATCTCGGCTCCGGCCAAGGACGAGGACATCACCATCGTGATGGGCGTCAACCAGGACAAGTACGACGCGGCCAACCACCACGTCATCTCCAACGCCTCCTGCACCACCAACTGTGTGGCCCCGATGGCGAAGGTCCTCGACGAGAACTTCGGCATCGTCAAGGGTCTGATGACGACGGTCCACGCGTACACCAACGACCAGCGCATCCTGGACTTCCCGCACTCGGACCTGCGCCGCGCCCGCGCCGCCGCCGAGAACATCATCCCGACCACGACGGGCGCCGCGAAGGCCACCGCCCTGGTCCTGCCCCAGCTCAAGGGCAAGCTCGACGGCATCGCGATGCGCGTCCCGGTCCCCACCGGCTCCGCCACCGACCTGGTCGTCCAGCTGGAGCGCGAGGTCACCAAGGACGAGGTCAACGCCGCGTTCAAGAAGGCCTCCGAGGACGGCGACCTCAAGGGCATCCTGTTCTACACCGAGGACCCGATCGTGTCCTCGGACATCGTCAGCGACCCGGCCTCCTGCACCTTCGACTCCTCCCTGACCATGGTCCAGGAGGGCACCTCGGTGAAGATCCTCGGTTGGTACGACAACGAGTGGGGCTACTCCAACCGCCTCGTCGACCTCACGGTCTTCGTCGGCGGCCAGCTCTGATCACCGCCTGACACAGGCAAGGCACCGCACAGATGTGAGCCGCAGGGCTCGGGCAGCAAGCGAAGAGGCGCTGCCCGGGCCCTGCCGCACGTCACCGCACCCGTACGACCTGGAGACCTCATGAAGACGATCGACGACCTCCTGCGCGCCGGAGTGGAAGGCAAGCGTGTCTTCGTCCGCGCCGACCTCAACGTCCCGCTGGCGGACGGCCTGATCACCGACGACGGCCGGATCCGCGCCGTCCTGCCGACCGTCCGGGCCCTCGCCGAGGCCGGCGCCAAGGTCGTCGTCGCCTCGCACCTCGGCCGCCCCAAGGGCGCCCCGGACCCCGCGTTCTCGCTGCTGCCCGCCGCCGAGCGGCTCGGTGAACTCCTCGGCGCCCCCGTGGCCTTCGCCCAGGACACCGTCGGCCCCGCCGCCCACGCCGCGGTGGACGGCCTGGAGCCCGGCCAGGTCGCCGTCGTCGAGAACCTCCGCTTCAACGCCGGCGAGACCGCGAAGGACGACACCGAGCGCGGCGAGTTCGCCGACCGGCTCGCCGCCCTCGCGGACGTCTACGTCGGCGACGGCTTCGGCGCCGTGCACCGTAAGCACGCCTCCGTCTACGACCTCCCGGCCCGGCTGCCGCACTACGCCGGCTACCTCATCGCCACCGAGGTCGGCGTCCTGAAGAAGCTCACCGAGGACGTCGCCCGCCCCTACGTCGTCGCGCTCGGCGGCTCCAAGGTCTCCGACAAGCTCGCCGTCATCGACCAGCTGCTCGGCAAGGCCGACCGCATCCTCATCGGCGGCGGCATGGCCTTCACCTTCCTCAAGGCCCAGGGCCACGAGGTCGGCACCTCGCTGCTCCAGGAGGACCAGATCCCGGCCGTCACCGAGTACCTGGAGCGCGCGCAGAAGCTGGGCGTCGAGCTGGTCGTCCCGGTCGACGTCGTCGTATCCCCCGGCTTCCCCGACCTGAAGGCCAAGGCGCCCACCGAGCACACCGCCGTCGACGCGGACCGGATGCCCGAGGGGCAGCTCGGGCTGGACATCGGCCCGAAGACCGGTGAACTGTACGCGTCCAGGCTCGCCGACGCCGCGACCGTGTTCTGGAACGGTCCTATGGGCGTCTTCGAGCACCCCGACTACGCCGCGGGCACCAAGGCGGTCGCCCAGGCCCTCATCGACTCGGACGGATTCACCGTCGTCGGCGGTGGAGACTCCGCCGCCGCCGTGCGCACGCTCGGCTTCGACGAGAACGCGTTCGGACACATCTCGACCGGCGGGGGCGCTTCCCTCGAATACCTGGAGGGCAAGACGCTCCCCGGTCTCGCCGCACTGGAGGACTGACCCCCATGACCACCCGCACGCCGCTGATGGCGGGCAACTGGAAGATGAACCTCAACCACCTCGAGGCCATCGCCCACGTCCAGAAGCTCGCCTTCGCCCTGGCCGACAAGGACCACGAGGCCGTCGAGGTCGCCGTCCTCGCGCCCTTCACCGACCTGCGCTCCGTGCAGACCCTGGTCGACGGCGACAAGCTGAAGATCAAGTACGGCGCCCAGGACATCTCGGCGTACGACTCCGGCGCCTACACCGGCGAGATCTCCGGCCCGATGCTCGCCAAGCTGAAGTGCACGTACGTGGCCATCGGCCACTCCGAGCGCCGCCAGTACCACGCCGAGACCGACGAGATCGTCAACGCCAAGGTCAAGGCGGCCTACAAGCACGGGCTGACCCCGATCATGTGCGTCGGCGAGGAGCTGGAGGTGCGGGAGGCGGGCGACCACGTCGCGCACACCCTCGCCCAGGTCGAGGGCGGCCTCAAGGACCTCCCGGCCGAGCAGGCCGAGACGATCGTCATCGCCTACGAGCCCGTGTGGGCCATCGGCACCGGCAAGGTCTGCGGCGCCGACGACGCCCAGGAGGTCTGCGCCGCGATCCGCGCCAAGCTCGCCGAGCTGTACGACGCGGAGCTGGCCGGCAAGGTCCGTATCCAGTACGGCGGTTCGGTGAAGTCCGGCAATGTCGCCGAGATCATGGCGCAGGCCGACATCGACGGCGCGCTGGTCGGCGGGGCCTCCCTCGACACCGACGAGTTCGTCAAGATCGTGCGCTTCCGGGACCAGTGAGTAGGCCCTAGGCGCGATCCGTCGTACCCTTGCGGGGATCGTGTCCATGAATTTGGACAGCCTGAAAGCGGACACGGTCCCCGTCATCGTCCGAATCCGAGGAAGTTGGTCCAGCCGTGGTTCTGGGGTTCTCCATCGCCCTGATCGTCTTCAGCCTGCTGATGATGCTGCTGGTGCTGATGCACAAGGGGAAGGGCGGCGGCCTGTCCGACATGTTCGGTGGCGGCATGCAGTCCTCCGTCGGCGGCTCCTCGGTCGCCGAGCGCAACCTCGACCGCATCACCATCGTGATCGGTCTGCTCTGGTTCGCGTGCATCGTCGTCCTCGGCATCCTGATGAAGACGACCAGCTGACGCCGTACGCACATGACGCACGTAAGGCCCCATGTTCGGTACGCGCCCCTGGGTGCGGCCTATCATGGGGCTTGCGTCTTGTTGTGGGGGCGGTAACTCCAATCACTGGACGCGCGTTGGGCCTTACGTAGACTAAGGCGCTCGCGATGAAGCGAAACGCCGACTCGCTTCGCGGCACCATCACGCAGGGAGTTACGACCGTGGCAAGTGGCAACGCGATCCGAGGAAGCCGGGTCGGGGCGGGGCCGATGGGCGAGGCCGAGCGGGGCGAGTCCGCGCCCCGACTGCGCATCTCCTTCTGGTGCTCCA
The DNA here is from genome assembly GCF_055597585.1 of Streptomyces sp. AMJ-169. Lineage (NCBI taxonomy): Bacteria > Bacillati > Actinomycetota > Actinomycetes > Kitasatosporales > Streptomycetaceae > Streptomyces > Streptomyces sp. AMJ-169. Next base: position 171,850 of record NZ_JBVLTJ010000006.1, on the reverse strand, counting down.
ACGGGCATGAGACTCAGCCGAGCTTCGCCAGCGACGCGCAGGTCCCGGACACGTGGGACTGCCCCCGCTGCGGTTTCCCGGCCGGCCAGGACCAGGACAACCCGCCCGCACCGCCCCGCACCGAGCCCTACAAGACCCACCTCGCGTACGTCCGCGAGCGGCGCAGCGACGCCGACGGCGAGGCGATCCTCGCCGAAGCCCTCGCCAAGCTCCGGGGCGAGATCTAGCCCCGCCCTCTGCCCCAACCCCTGCCTCAACTCCGCCGAGATCAGCCGGAGTTGGGGACGGTCACGCCAACTCCCTGGCTCCGTAAGCACTTTGGGCCCCCGTCAGAACTGACGGGGGCCCAAAACGCTTGTACCGCTAGGCGGTTGCCGGCGGATACAGCGACCTCGGCAACTGCGAGGCCGCCGCCTGGTCCAGCAGCCACAGCGTCCGCGTACGGCCGTACGCGCCCGCCGCCGGGGCCTGGATCTCGCCCGCGCCGGACAGCGCGATCGCCGCCGCCTCCGCCTTGTCCTCGCCGGCCGCGAGCAGCCACACCTCGCGGGCCGCGCGGATCGCCGGGAGCGTCAGCGTGGTCCGCACCGGCGGGGGCTTCGGCGCGCCGCGCACCCCGACGACCGTCCGCGCCGTCTCCCGCACCGCGGGCAGCTCCGGGAAGAGCGACGCGACGTGGGTGTCCGGACCGACGCCCAGCATCAGGACGTCGAACGACGGCACCTTGGCGTGGTTCTCCGGCACCACCGCCTTCGCCAGCTCCTCGGCGTAGGCTTCCGCCGCCGCCTCCACGTCGCTCCCGTACGCCCCGTCCGACGCGGGCATGGCGTGCACGCGGGACGGGTCCACCGGGACCGAGTCCAGCAGCGCCGCGTACGCCTGCGTCACGTTGCGCTCCGGGTCGCCCTCGGGGAGGAAACGCTCGTCGCCCCACCACAGGTCGAGCCGCGACCAGTCGATCGCGTCCTTCGCCGGGGCCGCAGCCAGCGCCGCCAGCAGGCCGTTGCCGTTGCGGCCGCCCGTGAGGACGACCGACGCCGTGCCCCGCGAGGACTGCGCGTCCACGATCTTCGTGATCAGCCGGGCCGCCGCGGCCTGGGCCATCAGGTCCTTGTCGCGGTGGACGACCAACTGGGGTGCCATCATGGGGAGATCGCCTTTCTCGCCGGCGGCTCGTCCTTGACCGGCGCCGGCTCCTTCACCGGCCCCGCCGCCGCTTGCGGTGCGGGAGGTGCGGGAGCTTTCGCAGGCGCCGGGGAAGCGGGGGGAGCACTCGGGGCGAGCCCTCCGGTTCCGGTGACGCCTGCTCCTTTGGCCGGAACAGCCGGAGCAACAGGGGGAGTTGAGGCAGCCGGCGACTGCGCCTCCCGCGAAACCGGCGCGACCGCCACCGGATCCGCCGCCCCCAGCTCCCGCCGCCGCGAGACGGCCGGCGCCGGGAACGCCGAAGTCACCGCCGTCACCGACGTGTTCAGCCGCTCCACCCCGAACCGCAGCGCCGACGCGTACGTGTCGTCCGGGTCCAGGCGGCGCAGCTCCTCCGCGATCAGCTCGGCCGTCTCGCGCCGCTTGAGGGCGACCGCGCGGTCCGGCTGGCCGTGGATGGAGAGGGTGGCCAGCGAACCGTCGGCGCGGTCCAGGGTGATCGGCCCGCCGTCCGTCGTCAGCCGTACCGCCGTCAGGCCGGGGCCCGCCGACAGGGTCCGCTTCACCGGGACGGCCAGCCGGTCCGCGAGCCACATCGCCAGCAGCTCGCAGCTCGGGTTGAACTCCTCGCCCTCGACCTCGACCCCGGTGACCTTCCAGGTGACCTGGTCGAGCGCGGCGGCCAGCATCGAGCGCCAGGGCGTGATGCGGGTCCAGGACAGGTCGGTGTCGCCGGGCGCGTACGCCTTGGCGCGCACGCCCAGTTCGCGCACCGGCTGCTCGGCCGCGAACGTGTCGGTGACCCGGCGCTGCGCCAGCGCGCCCAGCGGATCGCCCGCCGGGTCGAGCGGCGCGTTGACCGGCCACCACACGACGACCGGCGCGTCCGGCAGCAGCAGCGGCAGGACGACCGACTGGGCGTGGTCGGCGATCTCGCCGTGCAGCCGCAGGATCACCGTCTCGCCGGTGCCCGCGTCCACGCCCACCCGCACCTCGGCGTCGAGCCGGGAGGCGGCCCGCTCGCGCGGGGAGCGGGAGACGCGCTTGACGACGACCAGGGTGCGCGAGGGGTGCTCGTGCGAGGCGTCGTCGGCGGCCTTGAGGGCGTCGTAGGCGTTCTCCTCGTCGGTGACGACGACGAGGGTGAGGACCATGCCGACGGCCGGGGTGCCGATCGCGCGGCGGCCCTCGACCAGCGCCTTGTTTATCTTGCTGGAGTTGGTGTCCGTGAGGTCTATCTTCATGGCCGGCGCCAGCTCCGTCCCTCGCGTGCGAGCATCTCGTCCGCCTCGGCCGGGCCCCAGGTGCCCGCCGGGTACTGCGCGGGCGTGCCGTGGTTGTCCCAGTACTCCTCGATCGGGTCGAGGATGCGCCAGGACAGCTCGACCTCCTCCGTGCGCGGGAAGAGGTTGGAGTCGCCCAGCAGGACGTCCAGGATCAGGCGCTCGTACGCCTCCGGGGACGACTCCGTGAAGGACTCGCCGTACGCGAAGTCCATGGACACGTCCCGGATCTCCATCGACGTGCCCGGGACCTTCGAGCCGAAGCGGACCGTGACGCCCTCGTCGGGCTGGACGCGGATGACGATCGCGTTGGAGCCCAGCTCCTCCGTGGCCGTCGAGTCGAAGGGGGAGTGCGGGGCGCGCTGGAAGACGACCGCGATCTCGGTGACCCGGCGGCCCAGGCGCTTGCCCGTGCGCAGGTAGAAGGGGACGCCCGCCCAGCGGCGGTTGTCGACCTCGACCTTGATCGCCGCGTAGGTGTCGGTCTTCGACTGCTTGTCGATGCCGTCCTCTTCGAGGTACCCGATGACCTTCTCGCCGCCCTGCCAGCCGGCCGCGTACTGGCCGCGCACGGTGTCGCGGCCCAGGTCCTTCGGCAGCCGCACCGCGCCGAGCACCTTGGTCTTCTCGGCGGCGAGCGCGTCCGCGTCGAAGGAGGCGGGCTCCTCCATCGCGGTCAGCGCCATCAGCTGGAGCAGGTGGTTCTGGATGACGTCACGGGCCGCGCCGATGCCGTCGTAGTAGCCCGCCCGGCCGCCGATGCCGATGTCCTCGGCCATCGTGATCTGCACGTGGTCCACGAAGGACCGGTTCCAGATCGGCTCGAACATCGTGTTGGCGAAGCGCAGCGCCAGGATGTTCTGGACGGTCTCCTTGCCCAGGTAGTGGTCGATGCGGAAGACCTGGTCGGGCGCGAAGACCTCGTGGACGACCTTGTTCAGCTCCTCCGCCGACTTCAGGTCGTGGCCGAACGGCTTCTCGATGACCGCGCGCCGCCAGGAGCCGCCCGACTGGTCGGCGAGGCCGTGCTTCTTCAGCTGCTGGATGACGACCGGGAAGGCGCGCGGCGGCACCGACAGGTAGAAGGCGAAGTTGCCGCCCGTGCCCTGCGCCTTGTCCAGCTCCTCGATGGTGGCGCGCAGCCGCTCGAACGCGTCGTCGTCGTCGAAGGTGCCCTGCACGAAGCGCATCCCCTGGATGAGCTGCTGCCAGACCTCCTCCCGGAACGGCGTGCGCGCGTGCGCCTTGACCGCGTCATGGACCTCGGCCGCGAAGTCCTCGTGCTCCCACTCGCGGCGGGCGAACCCGACCAGCGAGAAGCCCGGCGGCAGCAGACCCCGGTTGGCGAGGTCGTAGACGGCGGGCATCAGCTTCTTACGGGACAGGTCGCCCGTGACACCGAAGATGACAAGGCCCGACGGCCCCGCGATACGCGGGAGCCGCCGGTCTGCCGGGTCACGCAGCGGGTTGCTGCTCGACAAGTGGCATCAGCCTTCCGAAGGGGCGAGGCGCTTGAGCTCAGCCTCGGTGGACGTGAGCAGGTCGTTCCAGGACGCCTCGAACTTCTCGACGCCCTCGTCCTCGAGGAGCCGCACGACGTCGTCGTACGAGATCCCGAGCTTCTCCACCGCGTCCAGCTCGGCGCGGGCCTGGGGGTAGGTGCCGCGGATGGTGTCGCCGGTGATCTGCCCGTGGTCGGCCGTGGCCTCCAGGGTGGCCTCCGGCATCGTGTTGACCGTGTTCGGGGCGACCAGGTCGTCGACGTACAGGGTGTCCTTGTACGCCGGGTCCTTCACGCCGGTCGACGCCCACAGCGGGCGCTGCTTGTTGGCGCCGGACTGCTCCAGGGCCGTCCAGCGGTCGGAAGAGAAGACCTCCTCGTACGCCTGGTAGGCGAGGCGGGCGTTGGCGAGGGCCGCCTTGCCCTTCAGGGCGAGGGCCTCGTCGGTGCCCAGCGCGGTCAGGCGCTTGTCGATCTCGGTGTCCACGCGGGACACGAAGAAGGAGGCCACCGAGTGGATGCCGGCCAAGTCGATGCCCTTGGCCTTGGCCTTCTCCAGGCCGGTCAGGTAGGCGTCCATGACCTCGCGGTAGCGCTCCAGCGAGAAGATCAGGGTCACGTTGACGCTGATGCCGAGGCCGATGACCTCGGCGATGGCCGGGAGGCCCGCCTTCGTCGCCGGGATCTTGATCAGGGTGTTGGGGCGGTCGACCAGCCACGCGAGCTGCTTGGCCTCGGCGACCGTCGCCTTCGTCTCGTGCGCGAGGCGGGGATCGACCTCGATCGACACGCGGCCGTCCTGGCCGTCCGTGGCGTCGAAGACCGGGCGCAGGATGTCGGCGGCGTCGCGGACGTCGGCCGTGGTGATCATGCGGATCGCCTCGTCGACGGTGACCTTGCGGGCCGCGAGGTCGGTGAGCTGCTGCTCGTAGCCGTCGCCGCTGCTGATCGCCTTCTGGAAGATCGACGGGTTGGTGGTGACACCCACCACGTGCGACTCGCTGATCAGCTCGGCGAGGTTGCCGGACGTGATCCGCTTGCGCGACAGGTCGTCCAGCCAGATCGCGACGCCTTCGTCGGAGAGGCGCTTGAGTGCGTCCGTCATGGAATTACATCTCCTACGTTTCGTATATGAGCGTCAGCGCTGAGCGGCGGCGAGCGATTCCCGCGCCTGGGAAGCCACGTTCTCGGCAGTGAACCCGAACTCCTCGAAGAGCAGCTTGCCGTCGGCCGAAGCGCCGAAGTGCTCCAGGGAAACGACACGTCCGGCGTCGCCGACGTACCGGTACCAGGTCAGCCCGATCCCGGCCTCGACCGAGACCCGCGCCTTGACGGCGGCCGGCAGGACCGACTCCTTGTACTGCGGGGTCTGCTCCTCGAACCACTCCACCGACGGCATGGACACCACCCGGGTCGGCGTGCCTTCGGCTTCCAGCAACTCCCGCGCGGCGACGGCCACATGGACCTCGGAGCCGGTCGCGATCAGGATCACCTCAGGGGCCCCGGAGGACGCCTCGAAGAGCACGTACCCGCCCTTGACGGTGTCCTCGTTGGGCTCGTACGTCGGCACGCCCTGCCGGGTCAGCGCCAGGCCGTGCGGCGCGGAGACGCCGTACTCGCGCTTGCCGCGGCGCATGATCTCGCGCCAGGCGATCGCGGTCTCGTTGGCGTCGGCGGGGCGCACGACGTTCAGGCCCGGGATCGCGCGCAGGGCGGCCAGGTGCTCCACCGGCTGGTGGGTCGGGCCGTCCTCGCCGAGGCCGATCGAGTCGTGCGTCCACACGTAGGTCACCGGCAGGTGCATCAGCGCGGACAGCCGGACCGCGTTGCGCATGTAGTCGGAGAACACGAGGAACGTGCCGCCGTAGATACGGGTGTGGCCGTGCAGCGCGATGCCGTTCATCTCCGCGGCCATGGAGTGCTCGCGGATGCCGAAGTGGATCGTGCGGCCGTAGGGGTCCGCCTCCGGCAGCGGGTTGTCCGCCGGGAGGAAGGACGACGTCTTGTCGATCGTGGTGTTGTTGGAGCCCGCGAGGTCGGCCGAGCCGCCCCACAGCTCCGGGACGACCGCGCCGAGCGCCTGGAGGACCTTGCCGGAGGCCGCGCGGGTCGCGACACCCTTGCCGGGCTCGAAGACCGGGAGCTTCTCCTCCCAGCCCGCGGGCAGCTCGCCGGCGTCGATCCGGTCGAACTCGGCCGCGCGCTCCGGGTTGTCGTCGCGCCACAGCTGGAACGACTTCTCCCACTCGGCCCTCGCCTGCGCGCCGCGCTCCAGGGCGCCGCGCGTGTGCGCGATGACCTCGTCCGCGACCTCGAAGCTCTGCGCCGGGTCGAAACCGAGGACGCGCTTGGTGGCGGCCACCTCGTCGTCGCCGAGCGCCGAGCCGTGCGCCGCCTCGGTGTTCTGCGCGTTCGGGGCCGGCCAGGCGATGATCGAGCGCATCGCGATGAACGACGGCCTGTCCGTGACCTTCTTCGCGGCCTCGACCGCGTTGTAGATCGCGTGCGGGTCCAGGTCGCCGTCCGGCTTCGGGGCGATCCGCTGGACGTGCCAGCCGTAGGCCTCGTACCGCTTGACGGTGTCCTCGGAGACGGCCGTCTCCGTGTCGCCCTCGATCGAGATGTGGTTGTCGTCCCACAGCAGGATCAGATTGCCGAGCTGCTGGTGGCCGGCGAGGGAGGACGCCTCGGCGGAGATGCCCTCCTGGAGGCAGCCGTCACCGGCGATCGCGTACACGAAGTGGTCGAAGGGCGACTCGCCCTGCGGCGCCTCGGGGTCGAACAGGCCGCGCTCGTAGCGGGCGGCCATGGCCATGCCGACGGCGTTGGCGACACCCTGGCCGAGCGGGCCCGTGGTGGTCTCGACGCCGGTCGTGTGGCCGTACTCCGGGTGGCCCGGGGTCTTCGAGCCCCAGGTCCGGAAAGCCTTGAGGTCGTCCAGCTCCAGGCCGAAGCCGGCCAGGTACAGCTGGGTGTAGAGGGTCAGCGACGAGTGCCCGGCGGACAGCACGAAGCGGTCGCGCCCGACCCAGTCGGCGTCCGCCGGGTCGTGCCGCATCACCTTCTGGAAGAGGGTGTAGGCGGCCGGGGCCAGGCTCATCGCCGTTCCCGGATGGCCGTTTCCGACCTTCTGTACGGCATCGGCGGCCAGGACGCGGGCGGTGTCGACGGCCCGCTGGTCCAACTCGGTCCAGTCGAGGTCTGTGGTGGTCGGCTTGGTGCTCACCCTGGGTCAGGGCTCCTCTCCACATGTTCGTTTACCGGCTGTGCGGGCACGCGCCCACCGGTTCGCGGGCGGGCTCCGGGCCCACCGGCGCTGTCGAGCCTACCCCCGTAAGTACGTGCGGTTTCTCCGGTTCATTCCAGACTGACGGGCCTTCCGGAGATCCGCCTCCCGACCGCGGCGAGGGGGTCTTGGCATCTGAATACGGCCCCGCTCATCCGACTGCTCAATCGAGCTTCCGTACGACTCATGCGCGCACCCCCGGGGCCGGTGCCAACACGACCCGACCCCCCTCGGAGGGCGACGTATGGGCAACGTCTACAGTGGCGTGGTACGCGCGGGCCTTTACCGGTACTTCACACGGTCGGGCTTGCTGGGATGTCTCTGTCAGGGGTGTGCGTGACGGCCGTCGAATCCCGTCCAGCGGGGGTAATCGGTGCGAGCCAGAGCCCGGTCCACCGGCCGTCCGGGGCCCGAGTCATGGCGTTCGTGGCACTGACCAAGCCGAGGATCATCGAGCTGCTGCTGATCACCACCGTTCCGGTGATGTTCCTGGCGCAGCAGGGGGTCCCGGACCTCGGTCTGGTGCTGCTGACCTGCTTCGCCGGCTATCTGTCGGCCGGCGGTGCGAACGCGCTGAACATGTACATCGACCGCGACATCGACGCGCTCATGGACCGCACCTCGCAGCGCCCCCTGGTCACCGGCATGGTCTCGCCGCGTGAATGCCTCGCCTTCGGCATCACCCTCGCGATCGGCTCGACCCTCCTGTTCGGCCTCGCCGTCAACTGGCTGTCCGCCTGGCTCTCCCTCGGGGCGCTCCTTTTCTATGTGGTCGTCTACACGATGATCCTCAAGCGGCGGACCGCGCAGAACATCGTGTGGGGCGGCATCGCGGGCTGCATGCCGGTGCTGATCGGCTGGAGCGCGGTCACCGACTCGCTCTCGCTCGCGCCGGTCATCCTCTTCCTCGTCATCTTCTTCTGGACGCCGCCGCACTACTGGCCGCTGTCGATGAAGGTCAAGGAGGACTACGCGCGCGCGGGTGTGCCGATGCTGCCGGTGATCGCCTCCAACAAGACGGTCGCCAAGCAGATCGTCATCTACAGCTGGGTCATGGTCGGCGTCTCCCTGCTGCTCACCCCGCTCGGGTACACCGGCTGGTTCTACACCGTCGTCGCCCTCGCGGGGGGCGGCTGGTGGCTGTGGGAGGCGCACGCGCTCCAGAACCGGGCCAAGGCCGAGGTGACGGGCGGCAAGCTGAAGGAGATGCGGCTGTTCCACTGGTCGATCACCTATGTGTCGCTGCTGTTCGTCGCGGTCGCGGTGGATCCGTTCCTGCGCTGAACCCCGGCGTGAGGATGACCTGGCGCACATTGCCGCCGTCTCCTACCCGTCGGTAGCATCGGGGCCATGGCAGACACCACGGCCCCCACCAAGGCCGACACCAAGCTGGAGCGCCAGGCGGCCAAGCTGGCCAAGCAGATCGGCGCCTTCGCCAAGGAGCACGGCGGCGCCGAGGGCCAGATCGCCTACATCGGCGAACGCGGCGCCCGCATCGCCCTGGTCGGCGCCGACGGCACCTGGGGCAACCTGGTCGCCACCTCCTGCGCCGCCGCCGAGAAGGCCGTCGAGAAGTCCGGCGTCACCCGCCACGAGGAGTTCGACGGCGAGTTCGCGGCGAAGGTCGAGACCGGGGCGTACGAGTGGAAGCGGATGGCCGGGATCCAGATCGGCGGCTGAACCCTGGGCCAGAGGGCGGCGCGTCTTTTGTACGACTGCCCGCGACTTACCCCGCCCTCTCCCGTTAACCCCTGTAAGGCAGCGCACAGCCGCACCGCAGGGAGCCCGGATTGATCGACACCCCGTCCCTGGTGGACCAGTACTGCCACGGCGTCCTCAGGACCGAGCTGGGCCTGGGCACCTTCGAGGCCCAGCTGGCCCGCGACCTGGGCCCGCCGGCCTCCGGCACGACCCTCTTCGACACCCAGACCGGCTTCGCGCTACGCCGCTGGTGCCCGCCGCTGCTGGGCCTGGAATCCCACTGCGCGCCCGCGCGTTATCTGGCCAGACGGCGGGAACTGGGCGTGCCGGAGGCGGGGCGCAGGCTGCTGCGGGGAGCGGGGGTGACGACGTACCTGGTCGACGCGGGGGCGCCGGGCGAGCTGACGGGACCGGACGAACTGGCCGCGCTGGCGGGGGCCGAGGCGCGGGAGGTGGTCCGGCTCGAACCGCTGGCCGAGCAGGTCGCGGACACGTCCGGGACGGTCGAGTCGTTCCTGGCGAACCTCGCGGCGGCGGTGCACGGCGCCGGAGCCGTCGCCTTCACCTCCGTCGCGGGCGCCCGCCTCGCCGTCCCCGGCCAGCCGCCGGGCCCCGGCGAGGTGCGCGGCGCGGCCGGCCGCTGGCTCGCCGCCCGCCGGGCCGGCGGCGCGCTGACCGACCCCGTGCTGCTACGGCACCTGCTGTGGATCGCCGTCGCCTCGAACCGCCCGCTGCAACTGCACACGGGCCCGGCCGCAGACCCGGCCCGCCTCACCGACTTCATGGCGGCCACGGCGGGCCTCGGCACCGACCTGGTCCTGCTCCACGGCTACCCCCACCACCGCCAGGCGGCCCACCTCGCCGCCCGCTTCCCCCACGTCTACGCCGACTCCGGCGCCGCCCTCCTGCGCACGGGCGCCCGCGCGGCGGCCGTCCTCGCGGAACTCCTGGAACTCGCCCCCTTCGGCAAGGTCCTGTACTCCAGCGGCGCCGGGGGCCTGCCGGAGCTGCACGTCGTCGCCGCGCGGCTGTTCCGGGAGGCCGTCACGCGGGTGCTGGGCGGGTGGGCCGCCGAGGGGGCGTGGTCGATGGGGGACGCGCGGCGGGTGGCGGGGATGCTGGCGGAGGGGAACGCGCGGCGGGTGTACGGGCTCTGAAGCGGCTGGGGTTCGGGCCTCAGGCCCGTGCCGGAGCGGCTTCCTGTTCCGTGAGCGGTGCCTCGCCCGCGTCATGCTCCCGCTCCCGCAGCGACAGCAGGACCCTCAGCGTCCAGATCCACGTCACCGTGGACCCGAACATGTGGGCGCCGACCAGGGCTTCGGGGAGGTTCGTGAAGTACTGGACATAGCCGATCACGCCCTGGCCCAGCAGGATCAGGAACAGTTCCCGGGTCCTCGCCAGCGTGCTCTTCGGGGCGTCGACCGCCTTCAGGACGAACCACAGGGCGAAGGTCAGGGTCACCACGATCCACGCCAGGACGGCGTGCAGCTTGGCGATCGTCTCCCAGTCGAGCGGGATGCGCTCGACCTCGCTGGAGTCGCCCGCGTGCGGACCGGCGCCGGTGACGACCGTGCCGACCGCGATCAGCAGCGCGCACGCCACGACCAGCGACCACACCAGCTGCCGCACCGCCTTGCCGACCACCGGCCGGGGCGCCCGGTCCCCCTCACGGGTGCGCTGCCACATGACCGTCGCGACGGCGATCAGCGCCGAGGAGAGCAGGAAGTGGGCGGCGACGGTGTAGGGGTTCAGGCCGACCAGGACGACGATCCCGCCGAGGATCGCGTTGCCCATGACCACCCAGAACTGCGCCCAGCCGAGCCGGGTCAGCGAGCGGCGGTACGGCTTCTCGGAGCGGGCCGCGACGATGGCCCAGCCGACGGCCGCGCACAGCACGTACGTCAGCATCCGGTTGCCGAACTCGATGGCGCCGTGGAAGCCCATCGCGGTGGTCGTGGTGAGCGAGTCGTCGGTGCACTTGGGCCAGGTCGGGCAGCCGAGGCCGGAGCCGGTCAGGCGGACGGCGCCGCCGGTGACGACGATGACCACCGACATGACGAGCGCGGCGAGGGCCGCCCGCTGGACCGTCCGTGGGTCGGGTGTCCAGCGTGCGGCGATGAAGGCGAGCGGGTTGCGCACGGCGGCTACGGCATCGGCGCGGGTCACGTTTGGCACGCGGACCATCGTAGGAGACCGCTTGTGCATGGATTCACGAGGGGTGGGTCCTGTACGAGGAGGGGGTCACTCCCAGCGGAAGAAGCGGCCCGCCGCCGCGAGGCCCGCGACCGCCCACACCGCCAGGATCCCGAGGTTCCCCCACGGCACCCCGGCCCCGTGCTGGAGGACGTCCCGCAGCCCCTCCGACAGTGCCGAGATCGGCAGCAGGCCGAGGACGTCCTGGGCCGCCTGCGGGAACTTGTCGAGCGGGACGATCACGCCGCCGCCGACCAGGAGCAGCAGGAAGACCAGGTTGGCCGCCGCCAGCGTCGCCTCCGCCTTCAGCGTGCCCGCCATCAGCAGGCCGAGGCCGGAGAAGGCGGCCGTGCCGAGGATCAGCAGGAGGAGGACGGTGAGCGGATCGCCGTGCGGGGACCAGCCGAGGGCGAGGGCGATGACGGTCAGGAGGAGGACTTGCAGGACCTCGGTGACCAGCACCGACGCCGTCTTCGCGGTCATCAGGGCCCAGCGGGGCAGCGGGGAGGAGGCGAGCCGTTTCAGGACGCCGTAGCGGCGCTCGAAGCCGGTCGCGATGGCCTGGCCGGTGAAGGCCGTCGACATCACGGCGAGCGCGAGGACGCCGGGGGCGAGGAAGTCGACGGACTTGCCCTTGCCGGTGTCGACGACGTCGACCGAGCTGAAGAGGACCAGCAGGAGGGTCGGGATGACGACGGTGAGCAGCAGCTGTTCGCCGTTGCGCAGCAGCATCTTCGTCTCCAGCGCCGCCTGCGCCGCGATCATGCGGGGGAGGGGGGCCGCGCCGGGCCTCGGGGTGTAGGTGCCGGTGGCGGTCACGAACGCAGCTCCTTGCCGGTCAGCTCAAGAAAGACGTCTTCGAGCGTGTGCCGTTCGACCGAGATGCGGTCCGGCATCACTCCGTGCTGGGCGCACCAGGAGGTGACCGTGGCCAGGAGCTGGGGGTCGATCTTGCCGGTGACGCGGTAGGCGCCGGGGGTCAGTTCCTCGGCGGCCGAGTCGGCGGGCAGCGCCTTCAGCAGGGACGCGACGTCGAGGCCGGGGCGGCCGGTGAAGCGGAGGGTGTTCTCGGCGCCGCCCTTGCAGAGTTCCTCGGGGGAGCCCTGGGCGATGACCTTGCCGGCGTCGATGATCGCGACGTCGTCGGAGAGCTGCTCGGCCTCGTCCATGTGGTGGGTGGTGAGGATGACGGAGACGCCGTCGTCGCGCAGATCGCGCACGAGGTCCCAGGTCGCGCGGCGGGCCTGCGGGTCGAGGCCGGCGGTCGGCTCGTCCAGGAAGACCAGCTCGGGGCGGCCGACGACGGCCATCGCGAGCGCGAGCCGCTGCTGCTGGCCGCCGGAGAGCCGGCGGTAGCCGGTGCGCCCGCAGGAGCCGAGGCCGAGGCGTTCGATCAGGGCGTCGACGTCCAGGGGGTGGGCGTGGAGCTTGGCGACGTGCCGCAGCATCTCGTCCGCGCGGGCGCCGGAGTAGACGCCGCCGGACTGGAGCATGACGCCGATTCTGGGCCGCAGGGCGGCGGCCTCGGCGACGGGGTCGAGACCGAGGACGCGGACGGTGCCCGCGTCGGCCTTGCGGTACCCCTCGCAGGTCTCGATCGTGGTGGTCTTCCCGGCCCCGTTGGGTCCCAGGACCGCGGTCACGCCCGCGTGGGCCGTCAGGTCGAGGGCGTCCACCGCGGTCTTCGTGCCGTACCGCTTCACCAGGGCCCGGACCTGGACGACAGGCTCATCTCGCATGGGGAACGAGTCTAGGGACGCGAGCGGGGCGGCGGTGCCCGGGGGTGGCCGTATTCTTACGCATGATCATTTCCGCAGGTCAGATTAGGTATGCCTAAGTGATGCAAGGCACCGTTCAAGGCGCGGACGCGGCTTGCACGGCCAAAAAGAATTACGCAACAATGGCGTTGTGAAAAACGTCGGTGAGGCCCCGCAGGAGGAGCTGGCGACCGGAGAGCGGTCGACCCGCAACCGCGTCGCGCGCTCGATCCTCGACCACGGCCCTTCCACCGTCGCCGAACTGGCCGGCCGGCTCGGTCTCACCCAGGCCGCAGTGCGCCGGCATCTGGACGCGCTGGCCGCCGACGACGTCGTGGAGGCGCGCGAACGGCGCGTCTACGGGGCGCGCACCCGGGGCCGTCCGGCCAAGGTGTTCGTGCTGACCGACTGCGGCCGGGACGCCTTCGACCAGTCCTACGACAAGCTCGCCGTCGACGCCCTGCGCTGGATCGCCGAGCGCGAGGGCGGCGAGGACGCCGTGGCCGCGTTCGCGCGGGCCCGGATCGCCGCGCAGGCCGCCGCCTACCGCAAGGCGATCGCCGGCGCCGCCCCCGAGAAGCGCGCCCAGGCGCTGGCCAAGGCCCTCTCGGCGGACGGGTACGCTGCTACGGCGCGAAGCGCGCCCGTGGGTGAGCAGCTGTGCCAGCACCACTGCCCCGTGGCGCATGTCGCGGAACAGTTCCCCCAGCTGTGCGAGGCGGAGACGGAGATCTTCGCCGAGCTGCTCGGCACACATGTGCAGCGGCTGGCGACCATCGCCCATGGCGACGGCGTGTGCACGACGTTCATTCCCAAGATTTCCCACCACGCATCAGCAAGCACCGCCGGGAGGAACCCCGCATGACCACGGAGACTGCCCACCCCGAACTTGAGGGCCTGGGCAAGTACGAATACGGCTGGGCCGACTCCGACGCGGCCGGTGCGGCTGCCAAGCGCGGTCTGAGCGACGACGTCGTCAAGGACATCTCGGCCAAGAAGTCCGAGCCGGAGTGGATGACGAAGCTGCGCCTCAAGGGCCTGCGCCTGTTCGAGAAGAAGCCCATGCCGAACTGGGGCTCCGACCTCTCGGGCATCGACTTCGACAACATCAAGTACTTCGTGCGCTCCACGGAGAAGCAGGCGGAGTCCTGGGAGGACCTGCCCGAGGACATCAAGAACACCTACGACAAGCTCGGCATCCCGGAGGCGGAGAAGCAGCGCCTCGTCGCGGGCGTCGCGGCCCAGTACGAGTCGGAGGTCGTCTACCACCAGATCCGTGAGGACCTGGAGGAGCAGGGCGTCATCTTCCTCGACACCGACACCGCGCTGAAGGAGCACCCGGAGCTCTTCAAGGAGTACTTCGGGACCGTCATCCCGGTCGGCGACAACAAGTTCGCCTCCCTGAACACCGCCGTGTGGTCGGGCGGCTCCTTCATCTACGTCCCGCCGGGCGTGCACGTCGAGATCCCGCTCCAGGCCTACTTCCGGATCAACACCGAGAACATGGGCCAGTTCGAGCGGACGCTGATCATCGTCGACGAGGGCGCCTATGTGCACTACGTCGAGGGCTGTACCGCGCCGATCTACAAGTCGGACTCGCTGCACTCCGCGGTCGTCGAGATCATCGTCAAGAAGAACGCGCGCTGCCGGTACACGACCATCCAGAACTGGTCGAACAACGTCTACAACCTGGTCACCAAGCGGGCCGTGGCCTACGAGGGCGCGACCATGGAGTGGGTCGACGGCAACATCGGCTCCAAGGTGACGATGAAGTACCCGGCCGTCTACCTCATGGGCGAGCACGCCAAGGGCGAGACGCTCTCCATCGCCTTCGCGGGCGAGGGCCAGCACCAGGACGCGGGCGCGAAGATGGTGCACATGGCGCCGAACACGTCGTCCAACATCGTCTCCAAGTCGGTGGCGCGCGGCGGTGGCCGTACCTCCTACCGCGGGCTCATCGAGATCGGTGAGGGTGCCCCGGGCTCGAAGTCGAACGTGCTGTGCGACGCGCTGCTGGTCGACACGATCTCCCGGTCGGACACCTACCCGTACGTCGACGTCCGCGAGGACGACGTCTCCATGGGGCACGAGGCGACCGTCTCCAAGGTCTCCGAGGACCAGCTCTTCTACCTGATGAGCCGGGGTCTGTCGGAGTTCGAGGCGATGGCGATGATCGTGCGCGGCTTCGTCGAGCCGATCGCGAAGGAGCTGCCGATGGAGTACGCGCTGGAGCTGAACCGGCTGATCGAGCTCCAGATGGAGGGTTCGGTCGGCTGACCGAAGCCGCCCCCGAATCCCGGCGCCCTCGAAGTAGTCATACCAAGCGTAAGAAAGTGAGCACTACGACAGCCATGGCTGAGGCTCAGAACTCCCCGGTGGGCTCCACCACCGCCGGCGCCATCGCGGTGGCCGCCGAGTCGACGGTCGCCACGCGGATGAGCGCGCCGCCCTCCTTCGACGTCGCGGACTTCCCGGTCCCGCACGGCCGCGAGGAGGAGTGGCGGTTCACCCCGCTGGAGCGGCTGCGCGGGCTGCACGACGGCACCGCCACCGCCACCGGCGAGGGCGTCAAGGTCGACGTCCAGGCCCCCGAGGGCGTCACCGTCGAGCTCGTCGGCCGCGACGACGCCCGGCTCGGCAAGGCCGCCGTCCCGGTCGACCGCGTCGCCGCCCAGGCGTACTCCTCCTTCGAGCAGGCCGGCGTGGTCACCGTCCCCAAGGAGACGGTCCTCACCGAGCCCATCCGGATCGCCGTGCACGGCGAGGGCGGGGTCGCCTACGGCCAGCAGCTCATCGAGCTGGGCGCGTTCGCCGAGGCCGTCGTCGTCATCGACCACACCGGTGACGCCGTGCTCGCCGCCAACGTCGACTACATCCTGGGCGACGGCGCCAAGCTCACCGTCGTCTCCGTCCAGGACTGGGACGACAAGGCCGTCCACATCGCCCAGCACAACGCCCTCGTCGGCCGCGACGCCAGCTTCAAGTCGGTCGTCGTCACCTTCGGCGGCGACGTCGTACGGCTGCACCCGCGGGTCGCCTACGCCGGGACCGGCGGGGAGGCCGAGCTGTTCGGGCTGTACTTCACCGACGCCGGGCAGCACCAGGAACACCGGCTGCTGGTCGACCACAACACCCCGCACTGCAAGTCGAACGTCGTCTACAAGGGCGCGCTCCAGGGCGAGGGCGCGCACGCCGTCTGGATCGGCGACGTGCTGATCGAGGCCCGCGCCGAGGGCACCGACACGTACGAGATGAACCGGAACCTGGTCCTCACGGACGGCGCCCGCGTCGACTCCGTGCCGAACCTGGAGATCGAGACCGGTGAGATCGTCGGCGCCGGACACGCCTCCGCCACCGGCCGCTTCGACGACGAGCAGCTCTTCTACCTGATGTCCCGCGGCATCCCCGCCGACGAGGCCCGCCGCCTGGTCGTGCGCGGCTTCTTCGCCGAGCTGGTCCAGCAGATCGGCGTGCCCGACATCGAGTCCCGGCTGCTGGAGAAGATCGACGCCGAGCTGGAGGCCACGGTCTGATGGCCTACGTACGCGCCTGTGGACTGAGCGAGCTGGAAGAGGACACCCCGCACCGGGTGGAACTCGACGGCACGCCGGTCTCGGTCGTGCAGACCGAGGGGGAGGTGTTCGCGATCCACGACATCTGCTCGCACGCGAACGTCTCGCTCTCCGAGGGCGAGGTGGAGGACTGCCAGATCGAGTGCTGGCTGCACGGCTCCGCGTTCGACCTGCGCACCGGGAAGCCGTCCGGGCTCCCCGCGACGCGCCCCGTCCCCGTATACCCCGTAAAGATCGAAGGGGACGACGTGCTCGTCTCCCTCACCCAGGAGTCCTGAGGCATCCATGGCAACGCTTGAAATCCGAGACCTGCACGTCACCGTCGAGGCCGACAACGCCACGAAGGAGATCCTCAAGGGCGTCGACCTGACCGTGAAGCAGGGCGAGACGCACGCCATCATGGGCCCCAACGGCTCCGGCAAGTCCACCCTCGCGTACTCCCTCGCCGGCCACCCCAAGTACACGATCACCGGCGGCACCGTCCTCCTCGACGGCGAGGACGTGCTGGAGATGACCGTCGACGAGCGCGCCCGCGCGGGCCTGTTCCTGGCGATGCAGTACCCGGTCGAGGTCCCCGGCGTCTCGGTCTCCAACTTCCTGCGGACCTCCGCCACCGCGATCCGGGGTGAGGCGCCCAAGCTGCGCACCTGGGTCAAGGAGGTCAAGGAGGCCATGACGCGCCTCAACATGGACCCCGCCTTCGCCGAGCGCAACGTGAACGAGGGCTTCTCCGGCGGTGAGAAGAAGCGGCACGAGATCCTTCAGCTCGAACTGCTCAAGCCGAAGGTCGCGATCCTCGACGAGACCGACTCCGGCCTCGACGTCGACGCGCTGCGGATCGTCTCCGAGGGCGTCAACCGCGTCCGCGAGACCGGCGAGGTCGGCACGCTGCTGATCACGCACTACACGCGCATCCTGCGCTACATCAAGCCCGACCACGTCCACGTCTTCGCCGGCGGCAAGATCGTCGAGTCCGGCGGCCCCGAGCTCGCCGACAAGCTGGAGAACGAGGGCTACGAGGCGTACACGAAGGGTGGCGCATCCGAGTGACACAGCTGCCGGGCCTTCTCGACACCGAGGCACTGCGCAAGGACTTCCCGATCCTCGACCGGGTGCTGCACGACGGCAAGAAGCTCGTGTACCTGGACAACGCGGCGACCTCGCAGACGCCGCGCCAGGTGATCGACGTGCTCTCCGAGTACTACGAGCAGCACAACGCCAACGTCCACCGCGGTGTGCATGTGCTCGCCGAGGAGGCCACGGCGCTGTACGAAGGCGCGCGGGACAAGGTCGCCGAGTTCATCAACGCGCCCTCGCGGGACGAGGTGATCTTCACCAAGAACGCCTCCGAGTCGCTGAACCTCGTCGCCAACATGCTGGGCTGGGCGGACGACCCCTACCGGGTCGACTCCGACACCGAGATCGTCATCACGGAGATGGAGCACCACTCCAACATCGTCCCCTGGCAGCTGCTGTCGCAGCGCACGGGCGCGAAGCTGAAGTGGTTCGGCCTCACCGACGACGGCCGGCTCGACCTGTCGAACATCGAGGAGATCATCACCGAGAAGACGAAGATCGTCTCCTTCGTGCTGGTCTCCAACATCCTCGGTACGGTCAACCCGGTCGAGGCGATCGTCCGCCGTGCGCAGGAGGTCGGCGCGCTGGTCTGCGTCGACGCCTCGCAGGCCGCGCCGCACATGCCGCTGGACGTGCAGGCGCTCCAGGCGGACTTCGTGGCCTTCACCGGTCACAAGATGTGCGGTCCGACCGGGATCGGGGTGCTGTGGGGCCGCCAGGAACTCCTGGAGGACCTGCCGCCCTTCCTCGGCGGCGGCGAGATGATCGAGACCGTGTCGATGCACTCGTCGACGTACGCGCCGGCGCCGCACAAGTTCGAGGCCGGGACGCCGCCGATCGCGCAGGCCGTGGGCCTGGGCGCGGCGATCGACTACCTCGACGCGATCGGCATGGACAAGATCCTGGCGCACGAGCACGCGCTGACGGAGTACGCGGTCCAGCGGCTGACGGCGGTGCCGGATCTGCGGATCATCGGCCCCTCGACGGCCGAGGACCGGGGCGCGGCGATCTCCTTCACCCTCGGCGACATCCACCCGCACGACGTGGGCCAGGTCCTCGACGAGCAGGGCATCGCGGTCCGGGTCGGCCACCACTGCGCCCGCCCGGTGTGCCTGCGGTACGGAATTCCCGCGACCACGCGAGCGTCGTTCTATCTGTACTCCACGCCCGCCGAGATCGACGCGTTGGTCGAGGGCCTGGAGCACGTACGGAACTTCTTCGGCTGAGGGGCTGTTCGTGAAGCTGGACTCCATGTACCAGGAAGTCATCCTGGACCACTACAAGAACCCGCACGGGCGTGGTCTTCGGGACGGCGACGCCGAGGTGCACCACGTCAACCCGACGTGCGGTGACGAGATCACGCTGCGGGTGAGGTACGACGGCACGCGGATCGCGGACGTGTCGTACGAGGGCCAGGGCTGCTCGATCAGCCAGGCCAGCGCCTCCGTCCTGAACGAGCTGCTGGTCGGCAAGGAGCTCGCGGACGCCCAGAAGATCCAGGAGACCTTCCTGGAGCTGATGCAGTCCAAGGGCCGGATCGAGCCCGACGACGCGATGGAGGAGGTCCTGGAGGACGCCGTCGCGTTCGCCGGGGTCTCCAAGTACCCGGCCCGTGTGAAATGCGCCCTCCTGAGCTGGATGGCCTGGAAGGACGCGACGGCGCAAGCTTTCGCGGAGGAGGCGAAGAGCGTATGACCGAGACTGTCGAGATGAAGCCGGCGTCGGAGGAAGAACTCCGCGAGGCGCTGTACGACGTCGTCGACCCCGAACTGGGTATCGACGTCGTCAACCTGGGTCTGATCTACGGGATCCACATCGACGACGCGAACATCGCGACGATCGACATGACCCTGACCTCGGCGGCGTGCCCGCTGACGGACGTCATCGAGGACCAGGCCAAGTCCGCGACGGACGGCCTGGTCAACGAACTCCGCATCAACTGGGTGTGGATGCCGCCGTGGGGTCCGGACAAGATCACGGACGAGGGGCGGGACCAGTTGAGGGCGTTGGGGTTCAACGTCTGAGATTGTCCGCCGGGCATTGTCTGTCGGGTACGGGGAAGGGCGAGGTCTTTGCGGACCTCGCCCTTCTTCGTGTGGGGGCGTATGTGTGCGGGGGCCGGCTAGTCCAGCGCCGTCACCACACGGAACGCCGAATCCGCCTGGTACAGCCCGGAGTTCTGGTACGGGTCCAGGCGGAGCTGGAAGTCCTTGTGGCGCAGGAAGCGGCCCGGGTAGTTGATGGATTCGAGCATGACCGCGCCCGGGTAGGTGGAGGGGCGGGAGCAGAAGGTGGCGTCTTTTTGGAAGAGGGGGGTGTGGTCGTTCGAGGCGGATCTGAGGACGAAGTTGCTGTGGCGCAGGTAGGCGCCGGTCGCGGACTTGAAGGAGAAGCAGGAGTCGTCGGCCAGGCCGGGGACCACGGTGAACGTCGCGTCCTCGCGGAACTCGGAGCCGCCGGCCTTGTCGAGCTTGATGAAGCCGCGGCTCACGTGCCAGTAGCGGTCGGGGTAGTTGACCGAGCGGATCGAGCGTTCGTAGGAGTCCTGGGCGGGCGGGGCGGGGGGCTTCGGGGCGGCGGGGGAAGGGGTGGCCGCGGGGGTGGGGGACGACTCGGCGCCGCCCGCCGCGGGCTGGTCCGGCTTCGGCGGCGCCGAGGACGGTGACGGGCTGGGGCTGGCTGAACTGCCTTCGTTCTGGGCCGACTTGCCCGTCCCGCCGGCCGCCGCCGCGTGGTCGGAGGGGGAGGGGCTGGCGAAGGAGATCAGGCCGGGGCCCGCCTCCTCGGCGGACTTCGTCTCGGGCTTCGCCTCCGTCTTGACCTGCGGAGCCTTGTCCATGACGGATATCGCCGTGATGCACGCGCCGACCGTCGCCACCGCCAGCACTCCGGCCAGCCAGAGGCGGCGGGTGCCGGGGGCGCGGGAGGCGTCCGGGGTCCAGCCGTTCTCCCAGGGCTGTTCCTGGGAGGGCCGGGGCGAGTTGTCTGGCATGCGCTGATCCTCCAGCGGCGCCCATGACGGGGCCGCGAATGCGGTGGCCCGGTGTGTGAATGGTGAAACAGTAGTGGACCCCGTGACCAGGGAGCACTCGTTTCGGTGGTCCCGTTCGATAACGCTTTCTCAACGCGCGTTCACAACGCGCCATGTCCCGTTGGCCGTTGTGTGTATGTGTACGCTCGTACACATGGGATATCTGACGCTCGCCGGCGCCATCCTCGCCGAGGTGATCGCCACCACCGCCATGAAGTACAGCGACGGGTTCAGCAGGCTGTGGCCCTCGCTGGTGACCGGCCTTGGGTACGTGGTGTCGTTCACGCTGCTCGCGCAGACCTTGAAGACCGTCTCGATCGGGACGGCGTACGCGATCTGGTCCGGCGTCGGGACCGCGACGATAGCGCTCATCGGGCTCACGCTGTTCGGTGAGGGCCTCGGGCTCACGAAGGTCGCCGGGATTCTGCTGATCGTCGGGGGAGTGGTGGTGCTGAACCTGGGCGGGGCGCACTGACCGTGGTACGCCGGTACGACCCCGGGCGGCGCCAGCGGCTCATCGACGCGGCCCTGCGGGTCGTCGGGGAGAAGGGGCTCGCCGGGCTCAGCCATCGCAGCGTGGCCGCCGAGGCGGATGTCCCGCTGGGGTCCACCACGTATCACTTCGCGACCCTCGACGACCTGATGGTCGCCGCGCTGCGGCAGGCCGGGGAGGGGTTCGGGGAAATGCTCGCGGGGCGGGCGGAGTTGTGGGGGCCGGGGAGCGAACTTGCGTCAGGACTGGCCGTGTTACTGGGCGAGTGGCTGCAACTGGACGGCCAGCGAGCCGAGTTGGAGTACGAGCTGTATCTGGCGGCCCTGCGCAAGCCCGCGTTGCGCCCGGTCGCCGCCGAATGGGCCGACGGGGTGGGGGAGTTGCTGGCCCACCACACCGACCCGGAGACCGCCCGCGCACTCGTCGCACTGATGGACGGGATCTGTCTTCAGGTACTGCTGACGGGGGTGCCTTATGACGAGGGGTATGCGCGGGAGATGTTGGGGCGGGTGGTGGGGGGTGGCTGAGGGGCGGTGCGGGGGTGCGGCGCGGGCCGGCTGCTGGGCGCGCGGTCCGGGCGGACGGCGCGGGGCGGCTGCCGGACGGGACTGAGGCGCGCGCCCGCCGCCGGCAAGGCGCCGGGCCCGCCGACGTCCACTGATCGGTTCCGCGTCGGCCGCCGGTCAAGGTGTCCGGCTCGCACGGGATGCCCGCTGGGCCTGCCGATACCCGCCGATTGGTTCCGCGCCCGCCGTTGGTCATGGCGCCTGCTGGGTCTGTCGGCG
This sequence comes from Streptomyces sp. AMJ-169, assembly GCF_055597585.1. Classification (NCBI taxonomy): domain Bacteria; kingdom Bacillati; phylum Actinomycetota; class Actinomycetes; order Kitasatosporales; family Streptomycetaceae; genus Streptomyces; species Streptomyces sp. AMJ-169. The sequence goes on along the minus strand of NZ_JBVLTJ010000006.1, from coordinate 150,025 downwards.
CTCATCGTTCGGTTTCGTGCCAGCCGTTGGCCAAGGCGCTCGGCTCGCGGGATGCCTGCTGGGCCTGCCGACGACCGCCGATTGGTTCCGCGCCCGCCGTCGGTCATGGCGCCCGCCGATGCCTGCCGACGACCGCCGATCGGTTCCGCGCCCGCCCTCGCCCAAGGCCCCCGCCAGCGCCGATGCCCATGGCCCCCCCCGCCGTGTCCCGCCCCCCGATACCCCCGCCCGCTTCCTGAGACACCGAGCAGCCGGTTCGCTTCTGTGGGGGCAGGGCGGTTAGGTTTTTCTCATGAGCGACACGACTGCACCTGGTACCGGCGGCGCGGTGGCCGCGGGTCTTGCCACCCTCGCCGCCGACGGCACCGTTCTCGACACCTGGTTCCCCGCCCCCGAGCTCGTCGCCGAGCCCGGCCCCGCCGGGACCGAGCGGCTGTCGGCCGGCAAAGCGGTCGAACTGCTCGGCGCGGGCGCGGCCAAGGCGATCGGCCCGGACCCGCGCCGGGGCGTCGAGGTCGTCGCGGTCCGTACGGTCATCTCCTCGCTCGCCGAGAAGCCGGTCGACGCGCACGACACCTACCTGCGTCTGCACCTGCTCTCCCACCGCCTCGTCCAGCCGCACGGCCAGAGCCTGGACGGCATCTTCGGCCACCTCGCCAACGTCGCCTGGACCTCCCTCGGCCCGGTCGCCGTGGACGACGTCGAGACGGCCCGCCTCAACGCCCGCGCCGAGGGACTGCACCTCCAGGTGACGTCCATCGACAAGTTCCCCCGCATGACGGACTACGTCGCCCCCAAGGGCGTCCGCATCGCCGACGCCGACCGCGTCCGGCTCGGCGCGCACCTCGCCGAGGGCACGACCGTCATGCACGAGGGCTTCGTCAACTTCAACGCCGGCACGCTCGGCACCTCCATGGTCGAGGGCCGTATCTCCGCCGGTGTCGTGGTCGGCGACGGCTCGGACATCGGTGGCGGCGCGTCCACGATGGGCACGCTCTCCGGCGGCGGCAACGTCCGCATCACCATCGGCGAGCGCTGCCTCATCGGCGCCGAGGCGGGCGTGGGGATCGCGCTCGGCGACGAGTGCGTCGTCGAGGCGGGCCTGTACGTCACCGCCGGCACCCGCGTCACGATGCCCGACGGCCAGATCGTCAAGGCCCGCGAACTCTCCGGCGCCTCCAACATCCTCTTCCGCCGCAACTCGGTCACCGGCACGGTCGAGGCCCGCCCGAACAACGCGGTCTGGGGCGGCCTGAACGAGATCCTGCACAGCCACAACTAGCCACAACCAGCCACAACTGAGGCTGCCCGCACCACAGAAGCGCCCTCCCCGGACCAACTCCTGGCCGGTGGGGGCGCTTTCGCGTACGACGCCGGCGCGAGTTCTCTGCGCGTGCCCCAGCTTCACAGCACCTCGTACGCCGCCCGCAACCCCTCCCTCACCTCGACCCCCGCCCCCACCAACGGCCCCCGCACCACCCCCGCCGGCCACCCCAGCTCCGCCAGCAGCGCCTTGACCGTCACCGTCCCCGGCAGCCCCGACGCCATCATCAACTCGATGAGCGGCGTGAGGCGTTGCTGCACCCGGGCCGCCCCCGCCGTGTCGCCGGAGTCGAACAGGTCGATGACGGAACGGACTTGGCGGGGCACGACGTTCGCGACGGTGCTGACGTACCCCGTACCGCCGACGGCGTACAGCGCGAGCACGTGTTCGTCGCAGCCCGTGTAGAACGCCAACTCGCTGCGCCCCAGCACCTTTTGGACGCCGAGGAAGTCGTACGAACAGTCCTTCACCGCGACGATCCGGGGATGGTCCGCGAGGTGGAGGAGGGTGTCCGGGGTGATGCGGGTGCCGGTGCGGGCGGGGATGTCGTAGAGCATGACGGGCAGTTCGCTCGCGTCGGCGATCTCGCGGAAGTACGCCGCCACCGCCTCCTGCGGCGGACGGCTGTAGTACGGGGTGACGAGGAGGACCCCGTCGGCGCCGGAGCGGGCGGCCTCCTCGGTCAGGCGGGCGGTGTGGCGGGTGTCGGCCGTGCCCACGCCGGTCAGCAGGGGGACGTCGACGGCGTCCCGGACCGCCCGCAGCAGCGCGGACTTCTCGGCGTCGGAGGTCGTCGGGGACTCGCCGGTCGTACCGGACAGGACGAGCCCGTCGCAGCCCTCGGCGACCAGCCGGGCGGCGAGCCGCTGGGCGCCGTCCAGGTCCAGCTCACCGGCTTCCGTGAACGGCGTGATCATCGCGCAGAGGGCCCGGCCGAACGGGGGTGTCGTGGAGGTCATGGGAGTAGTCTCGGCGCGGCGACGGTGAAGCTCCACTTACATTTTCTAAGCGGTATTGGTTAGTACTGCTGCACACTCCACCGAAAAATCCATCCGCCTGGACAAAAAAAGTTTTCGGTGGGACGGTGGAGCCATGTTGGACGTGACCGTGATCGAGGACCCCGAGGCCGCAGCCGCCTCGCTGGACCCCATACGGGCGAGGCTGCTGGCCGAACTCGCCGCGGGGCCCGCTTCGGCGGCGATGCTGGCCGGGCAGGTGGGGCTGCCCCGGCAGAAGGTGAACTACCACCTCAAGGCGCTGGAGCGGCACGGGCTGGTCGAGCTGGCCGGGGAGCGGCGCAAGGGGAACGTCACCGAGCGGCTGATGCGGGCGACCGCCGCGTCGTACGTCATCTCGCCGCTCGCCCTCGCCCAGGTGCAGCCCGACCCGGACCGCTTCCGCGACCAGCTCTCCGCCCGCTGGCTGCTCGCGCTCGGCGCGCGGCTCGTGCGGGACGTCGGGCGGCTGATCGGGGGCGCGGCGAAGGCCGGCAAAGGGCTCGCGACGTACGCCCTGGACGGCGAGGTCCGCTTCGCCTCCGCCGCCGAACGAGCCGCGTTCGTCCAGGAGTTGACGGCCGGCGTGACCGCCCTGATGCACAAGTACGACACCCCAGGCGCCGCCGGCGGACGCGATCACCGGATCGTCGTCGCCCTCCATCCCACCGTCAAGCCCGACGCGGACGACGCCGCGCCGGACAGCTGAGTTCAGAGGAGTCCGTCATGTCGAAAGAGTTCGAAGTCATCCGGGAGTTCGAGGTCGACGCCCGCCCCGAGGACGTGTGGGACGCCGTCACGCAGGCGTCCGGCGCCTATCTGTGGCCCATGGACCCGCCCGAGCCGCGCGTCGGCGGCGCCGGGCCCTTCGGCTCCGCCGTCACCGCCTGGGACCCGCCGCACCGCTACACCAACCGCAGCGAGAACCCGGGCATCCCGACCCAGTCCCTCAACCAGCTCGACTACACCGTCGAGCCGCGCGACGAGGGCCGGCGGGCGTGGGTGCGGTACGTGCACAGCGGGATCTTCACCGACGACTGGGACACCCAGTACGACGGGGCCAGCCTCCACACCGACTTCTATCTGCACACCCTGCGCGCGTACCTGGTCCACTTCGCCCCGCGCCCGGTCACCTTCGCCGCCGCCCAGGCGCCCGCCGCCTCCGCGACCCCGGAGGCCGTCGGTGTCCTCGCGCGGGCGCTGGGGGTCGGGGAGAAGACGGGGGAGGATCTCCTCACCGTCCACGGGCCCGGTGACTTCCCCGCCGTACTCGACTACCGCACACCGGAGTTCATCGGGCTGCGCACCGACAGCGCGCTCATCCGGTTCTTCGGGCGGGGGCGCTGGGGGGCGCCGGTCGCGGTCAGCGTGCATGAGTTCGGGGGCGGGGACGGGGAGGCCGTCGGGGCGGGGTGGCAGAAGTGGCTGGACGGGGTGTTCGGGGGCTGAATTCGGGGGGAGGGCTGCCGTGTTCGCGGCTCGGGTGGGGCAACTGGGCTGTTCCCTGGGCCAGTTGCCCTACCCGGCTGCCGGAACCATGGCTGACACCGACGCTTTCAGCGCCTCCGGGCTGAAGCGGCACTGGGATCGGCTGCTTCCCCTTCTGGACCGCACCCTGACCGACGGCTGAGGCTCCGGCCGGTTGTCCGACGTGGCTTATTTCAGGGCCAGTTGTCCAACCCGGCTTATTTCAGGGCTGGTTGCTCAACTCGGCTACCCCCGCCCCCAGTTCCCCGCCGCCTTCTCCGTCAGCCGGTGTACCTCCGCCGTCGCCTCGTCCTCCCCCAAGTCCTCCAGCGCCTGCGCGAAGGACCGCAGGACGTGCGGAGTCCCTTGTTTCAGGGCGAAGTTGAGGAGGGCGAGGACGCGGTTGCGCAGGGTTCCGGAGTCCGTGCTCGGGGCCAGCCGGACCGGGGCGATCGCCATGCGTACGGACTCCAGCCAGAGTTCGTACGTCTCTCGGGTGCCGGAGATGGCGGAGTCGACGTAGGCGTCGACGAGGGTGCGTTTGTCGGCCGGGGTGAAGGCGGGGGGCTCCAGGACGGCCACGGGTACCTGAGCCGCCGGTTGGCCAACTGGCCTCGCCGGTACGGGAGTCGGTATCGGCGGCTGCTCCTCCTCCAGCGGCTGCTCCTCCTCCAGCGCCTGCTCCTCCTCCGGCGCCGGCAGCCCGAACGCCGGCCGGTGGTATGCCGCCGACTCCCAGTCCATCTCCGGCAGTTCGGCCACCGCCGACTCCACCATGTGGGCCGTGAGACTGATGACGAAACTGTCGTACGCCCTCGGGTCCTCGCGCATCAGGTCGACCAGGCAGGTGTCCGGGTAGGTGAGGCCGAGGGAGCGCATCCGCAGTTGCAAGTCGGCGATCTCCTTGGGGAGTTCGCGGGTGGGGCGGGTCCAGAGGAGGGGGAGGAGGGCGACCGGGTCGTCGGCCGAGCGGGCGGCGCGGGCGCTGACCACCGCCCATTCGCGGGCGCACCACGGGCTGGTCAGGTAGTCGTCGGTGAGCAGGACCACCAGGTAGCGGGTGCGGCCCAGCGCCTCGCCGATCCTGCGGCGCCAGCCCTGGCCGAGGCGCAGGGAACCGGTGTTGAGGAAACCCTCGTGCGGCGCCGAGCGGCCCCGCTTGATCTGGGCCTCGACCTCCAGGCGGGCGTGGAAGCGCTCCACGAGGTCGCTGTCGGCGCGGCGTTCGGCGTAACTCGTGAAGAAGAAGGGTGGTTGGGTCATGTCGTCCTCCCCGCGCTGCGGCCCCGGTGACCGCTCATCGTGGCCGATGCCCGTTCCACGCCGCCACTCCCTTGTCGACCAGCCGCCGCACGGTGGCCGTCGCCTCGTGCTCGCCCTGTTCCTCCAGGGCGGCGGCGAGGGCGGACAGGACCTGTGCGGAGGACTGGGCGAGGGCGAAGTTGACGATGGCGATCATGCGGTTGCGCAGTGTCCCGCCATCACTCCTGGGGGTGAGCTGGACCGGTTTGATCGACAGCCGGATCGACTCGAGCCACAGGTCGTAGGTCTCCCGGGTGCCGCCTACCGGGGAGCGTAACAAGGCCTCGATGAGGGTGCGTTTGTCGGTCTCGTCCAGCGGGGTGCCGGGGGCGCGGGTGAGCGCCGGTATGCCGTGCGGCGGGGTGCGGGTGTGCGGGACGGAGCCGAGGAGGGCCAAGTAGCTCTCGTAGCCGAGTTTGTTGACGCCGTCGGCGACCGCGAGGAGGGCGCCGGGGTGGCCGTTCGTACGCCGCGCCAGGTGCTCGGCCTGTTCGCCGGTGAGCTGCTCCTGGGCGCCCTCCAGGAGCAGCGCCTCGGCCACCGTCGCGCTCAGGCCGCCGAGTTCGAGCCGGTTCTCGCCCCAGGTGCGGCCCGGGGCGCGGGAGGTGACCAGGCGGTGTCCGGTGCCGGGGGCGAAGTGCTCGTAGATGCGGTCGGGGTCGCAGACGTCGTCGTACACGAACAGCCATTTGCCGTCGGGTCTGCCGGCCGGCTCGGTGCCGAGGGCCGCTTCGTACGCGGCTCTCAGCGCCTCGCGCTGCTCCTCGATCCGGTCGACCAGGCGGGCGTCGTCGGTCTCGCGCCCGCAGGAGAACCACCACGCCACGTCGTAACGGCGGGTGAAACGGCGGCAGTAGGCGATCGCCATCTGCGTCTTGCCGAAGCCGACCCCGGCGGCCTCGTCGTGCAGCAGGACGTGCCCGTACCGCGAGAACAGCCGCAGCAGCTCCGCGATCGGCTCGTCCCGGCCCACGAACGGCAGCCCCAGATCAGGGATGTTCGACACCGGCGGCGGGTCCGTGGCCGAACGCGGTGGTGGAACCGTCACCGGCCCTCCCTCTCCCGCTGCCCCGGCACCACCGGACCCGGCTCCCGCACCAGCTCCCGCAACCGCTCCGCCTGAAGATCCCCCGAACCGCCCAGCTGCGTCACCGGAACCCCCTGCCGCACCAGCAACGGCCGTGGCTCCGCGTCGATCTGAACGGTGATCAGATTCCACGCGTCCCGGCCGACGAACACCTCCTCCCACTGGTACGGGTCCCGCGCCCCGGCCGCGAAATAGCTGCGCGAGAAGACCACGATCACCACCTCGGCACTGCGCCGCGCCTCCGCCACGGCCGCCGACAGCGACTCCAACTCCGTCCGCCAGCGCACCTGTTCGACCTCGGCGCCGCCGTCGGCCGTCAGGACCTCCTCCATCCAGTCGGCCCAGGGCTGGTCCGCGCCGACGTAGCTGATGGCGACCGAGCGGGGCAACGGGGTGTGCGGGGGAGGGGAGTTGACGCCGCCCGGAGCGGCGGAGACTCCCGCGCCGACCGCCGCAGGCCTGCGCACCGGTGACGTGTGCGTCCCGAACGCCGGTTCCAGCGTGGGGAGTTCGGCCGCGTCCAAGGACGGCAGGCCCACCGACCGCGCCTGGGCGATCCGCCGCGCGAGCAGGCCGATCAGCGTGAAGTACAGGTCGTTCGCCTCGGGCCGCTGGGACCTCATCAGGCCCCACAGGCCCTCGCGGTCGTACAGCCGGCAGGCCGGGGAGTCCATGTCGGACAGTTCGGCCGGGCGCCAGGGGGCCGGTGTGCGCCGGGGGCGGGCCGTGACCGGTTTCCACGCCAGGGGGATCAGGCAGGCGGCGACGTCGGCGGCGGAGGTCAGCTCCTGGTGGGACATGCGGCGGCGGAAGACCGCCCACTCCAGGCCGCAGTCACGGTCGCGGAAGTAGTCCGGGGAGTACAGCGCGACCAGCGCGCCGACCCGCGTCACCGCGCTCTCCAGGACCGGCCCCGAGCCCGGCTGCGGGCCCAGCACACCGGCCACCCACAGGCCCTCCTGGGCCTTGAGGCGGTACTCCAGATCGGCGTGGAAGCGGCTCAGCGAAGGCCAGCCGTCGTTGCGGGTGCAACTGGTGTAGAAGTAGTTGACAGTCGGGTCCTGATCCACGCGCCCCTCGCAGACTGCCGCCCCATATGCCTTGAGGATAGGCTTACTTGACCGCCCTGGGTACAGTGAAAGGTGCCGGACGGGCGCACACGTCGGGCGTACGGGGCACGCGTCAGGCGTACGGAGTGGGTATTCGCCGACGTCTCACGAGTCCCGGACTTTAGCAGGGGGGAAGGGGCGTGAGGGTGACGACGAGAACCGAGAGCGGCGGCCCGGGGCAGCCGCCGGGCGACTTAACGCCGCCCGCGCTCCCACTCTTGGAAGAGCTGGCCCGCGCCCTCCCCGCCGCCCACCTCGCCGGCCTCCCACGCTCCGCCGTGGTCGAGGCCCTGTTACGGCGTGGTCGCCCCGCCCCGGAGCCCGCCCCGAGGTGGCACAGTGCGGTCTGAACCGAGGCCCCGCATACGGGAGTTACCACTTACCCCCGCACCCCCCTCCTTCTCCCAGTTCGTCGTCAAACTCCACGCCCGCTGCGACCTGGCCTGCCCCGACTGCTACGTCTACGCCCTGCGCGACACCGGCTGGTCCACGCAACCGCGCGCGATGCCGTACGCCACAAGGGAGTTGACGGTCCGTCGGATCGCCGAGCACGCCCGCCGCCACCGCCCCCCGCGCGTGCGCGTCATGCTGCACGGCGGCGAACCCCTGCTCGCCGGCCCCCGCAGGATCGGCCACTTCGCCGCCGCCCTCCGCGAGGAGTGGCGGCACGGCCTCGACGACGTCCCCCTGGAACTCGCCGTACAGACCAACGGCACACTCCTGGACGCCAGTTGCCTCGACCTGTTCCTGGAGCACGGCATCAAGGTCGGCGTCAGCCTCGACGGCGAGCGCGCCACCCACGACCGCCGTCGCCGGCGCGCCTCGGGGCAGGGGTCCCACGCCGACGTCCTGCGCGCGCTGGAGCTGCTGCGCACCCCCAAGTACCGTTCCCTGTACGCCGGTCTGCTCTGCACCGTCGACCTGCGGGCCGACCCGGTCGCCACCTACGAGGCCCTGCTCGCGCAGCAACCCCCGGTGCTGGACCTGCTGTTGCCGCTGGCGACCTGGCAGCACCCGCCGCCGGGGCGGTCGTCCGCGCCGGGGGCGCCGTACGCGCGGTGGCTCGCGGCCGTGTTCGACCGGTGGTTCGACGCGCCCGTGCGGGAAGTGTCCGTGCGGCTGTTCGACGCGCTGGTCGATGTGCTGCTGGGCGGGCGAAGTGCCAGTGAGGTGTGGGGAGTCGGCGGCGCCGACGTGGTCGTCGTGCAGCCGGACGGGAGTGTCGAGCAGAACGACATCCTCAAAGCGGTGCACGAGGGGGCCGCGCACACCGGGTACCGGCTCGACGCGAGCGGGTTCGACGCCGCCGCCGCGCACCCCGGGTTCGCCGCCGAGCGGGCCGGGGCCGACGGGCTGTGCGCCGGATGCCGGGACTGTCCCGTCGTCCACGTCTGCGGCGGCGGGCTGCGGGTGCAGCGGTACCGGGTGGAGAACGGGTTCGACAATCCGTCGTGCTACTGCGGGGATCTGCGGGAGTTCGTCGGGCATGTGACCGAACGGCTGAACGGCAGTCTGCTCGCGATGGTGAACAGCTGCCGGGAACCCGTTACAGACGGGGACAATCTCACTACCATGGAAGTGCCCGCCGGGGTAGAGCCGTTGCGCTGAGCGGTGGAGCAGCAAGGGCCTGGGGCGGGACGAGGGGGGAGGCGAGCATGGTGCCGTATTTCTTCGTCAGCCATGCGGTCGGCGGAGCGGGCCGGCGGGACGTGGAGGACTTCCACGCGGATCTCCAGACCGAGATCCGGGGCCGTACCGGCCGGGCGGCGGGCGTCGACGGCGTGCTGGCCGACCACCGGCCGACCGACCTCGCGCTCGGCCCGCCGCCCGAGGGCCCGGTGATGAACTGCCGCTGCCTGGTGGTGCTTTACTCCCGCGAGTACTTCCGCAGCCCCTCGTGCAGCTACGACCTCTCGGTCTTCCAGGAGCGGCTGAACTGGCGGCTGCACCGCACCGGGGACGCCTCCGCCGCGCCCGTCGGGGTGGTGTGGCACAACGCCGGGTTACCCGCGCGGCTCGTCGAGGAGACCGCCCGGCTCACCCGCGCGGCCGGCGGCGACTACCCGCGCCGCGGCGTCGGCCAGCTGATCCGCGACCCGGCCGCGCGCGGCGGCTATCTGCGCGTCCTGCGCAGCGTCGCCGACCGCGTCCTGGCCGCCGCCGACCGCACCCCGCCCGCGATGACGCCGCACGATGTCGGCTACCTCACCCCATTCCGGGCTATGTCCCGTACGACTGCTGTCGGATGGGATGTGCACCTTGCGCCCGTACCGGTACCGTGGCTCAGCGGGCGCAGCGGAACACCACAGCGGAAGACCCCGGCAGGGGCCGCGACCGAACGTACCGACTCGCCTCGCCGCACCAGATCGTGGTTCTCCTCCCCGGAGGACGGTGAGCGTCCCATCCTCCGCGGGCCGCATGGCTGACGCGAACATGTGGAGCAGCATCGATGAGCAGCGTGGACCCGGAGCCGCCGGCCGGCGCCGAGCCCGGCGGTGAGCCGGCGACCGTCGTCACCTTCTACTCCTACAAAGGAGGCGTGGGCCGCACGATGGCCCTGGCCAACGTCGCCTGGATCCTGGCGTCCGAGGGCAGCCGCGTCCTCGTCGTCGACTGGGACCTGGAGTCCCCCGGACTGCACCGCTTCTTCCACCCCTTCCTCAACGACCCCGACCTGGCCCGCAGTTCGGGCGTCGTCGACCTGATCCAGGGATATGGCCGGGACGTGGAGGCCCTGCTCGACGCGGAGTTGGCCGAGGACGAGTTCGAACAGCGGTTGCAGGAGCTGCTGTTGACGCACACCGATGTCCTCGCCCACCGCGACACCCTGCGCTGGGACGACTTCCGCGCCCCCGGCTTCATCGACTTCCTCGGCCCCGGCACCCAGAACGAGGAGTACAGCGAGCGCGTCGCCCGCTTCGACTGGGCCGGCTTCTACGGCGAGGGCCAGGGCAAACGGTTCGTCGGGACCTTACGCGAGCGGCTGAAGGCGGGCCCCTACGACTACGTCCTCATCGACAGCCGCACCGGGCACTCCGACAACGCGGGCATCTGCACGCTGTGGCTGCCCGACACCGTCGTCGCCGGGTTCAACCTGAGCGGCCAGTCCATCGAGGGCACCGCAGGCGTCGCCCAGCAGATCCACCAGCAGGCCCGCGAGACCCGGCGGGAGATCCGTATCCTCCCCGTGCCCATGCGGGTCGAGCACGCCGAACCCGTGAAGGCGGCCCGCCGCCGCGCCTACGTCGAGCGGCGCTTCGCCGGACTCGTCGCCCCGCTCGCCGCCGGCACCCTGGAGGAGTACTGGGGGCAGGTCGAGGTCCCGCACCACCCCGCCTTCGCCTACGAGGAGACCCTCGTCCCCTTCACCCTCCAGCCCGGCACCAAGTCCTACCAGCTCGACGCCTACAAGCGCATCGCGCAGGAGATCAGCCGCGGCAAGGTCTCGGCGGTCCGGCCCGTCAGGGAAGAACTCCGCCTGAAATTCGCCGACTTGTTCGAGGCCGTACGCACCCCGGGACCGCCCACCGCGCGCATCGTGCACGCCGCGCCCGACCGGCTGTGGGCCGACTGGATCCGCGCCGTCCTCGCCCGCGCCGGCATCAGCTGCGAGACCACCGCCGAACACGACGACAGCGCGCCGGCCGCGCCGAAACCGACGTACGTCATCCTCGTCGTCTCCCCCGCCCTCCAGTCCGCGCCCGCCCTCGACGCCGTCATGGAACAGCATCTGCGGGCCGCCGCCGGCCGGCTCGGCACCGGGGACCGGACCGACCCGGTCGTCGCGGTGCGGGTCGAGGAGACGCGGGTGCGGCCGCCGCTCGGCGATCTGCGCGGGCCGCATCTGCAAAACCTGGGGGAGAGCGAGGCGGAGGAACTGCTCCTGGAGCACTTCGGCGCCCGCGCCCAGGCCCGCCCGGCGGCCGCCGCCGGCGGGGCGCGCTTCCCCGGCCGGCAGCCCCGGATCTGGGAGATCCCGCCCCGGGGCGCCACGTTCCAGGGCCGCGAGAGCGTCATCGACGAACTGCGCGACGCCTTCCCGCCCGGCCGCCCGGCCCTGCCCGCCGTCCTCACCGGACCGCTCGGCGTCGGCAAGAGCCGCATCGCCCTGGAGTTCAGCTACCGTTTCGCCGCCGACTACGACGTCATCTGGTGGATCCACGCCGGCAGCGCCGAGACGGTCCGCGACGCCCTCGCCGCCCTCGGCGAACGCCTCGGCGTCACCCGCGCGGACGCCAACGACGCCGTCACCGCCGCCCTCACCGCGCTCGCCGCGGGCCACGAGGACGACCGCCGCTTCCTCCTCGTCTACGACGACGTACGCCGCCCCGCCGACCTCGCCGGACTGCTCCCCGGCGGCGGCTCCAGCCACGTCCTCATCACCTCCGACAACGGTGAATGGAACGCCCAGGCACGGGAGTTCACCGTCCGCATGCCCACCGAGGACGAGGCCGTCCAGCAGCTGCGCGTCCAGCTGCCCGGACTGCCCGCCCCGCTCGCCCGCGACATCCTCGCCGTCTGCGGACTCCTCCCGCAGACCGTCGACCAGGCCGCCGCCTACATCGCCAAGACCGGACTGCCCCGCGCCGAGGCCGTCGCCGCGTACACCGCCGCCATGACCGCCCGCACCCGCCCGGCCGCCGGACTCGGCTACCCCGCCGAGGCGTACGCCACCTGGGCCGTCTCCATGGAGTCGCTGCGCGCCGACCACCCCTTCGCCGAGCGGTTCCTGCTGCTGCTCGCCCACCTCTCCGGCACCGGCGCCGCCCTCAAGCTCCTGCGCAGCCCCGCCGCCCTCGAATGGGTCCGCCCCGAAGGCGCCGAACAGCCCACCCCCGAGGCCGCCGGACGCGCCTTCAACGCGCTCGCCGAACGCGCCCTCGCCCGCGTCGACTACGGCGTCGGACGCGTCGTCGGCGACCCCATGGGCCTCAGCTTCCTGCGCGACAGCCTCACCGAGGAGGAGTTCGCCGCCTCCCGCGCCGCCGCCCAGCGCGTCCTCGCCCGGCTCGCCCCGCCCGACCAGGAGTCCGACGACCCCCGCCACCGCCCGCTGCACACCGAACTCGACCTGCACATCGACGCCAGCGGCGCGGCCGGCGGCGACGACGCGGACGTCCGGCGCTGGCTCGTCGGCCAGGTCCGCCACCGCCGCCTCGCCCGCCGCCTGGAGCGCGCCCGCGCCCTCGCCGAACAGCTCCTGGAGACCTGGGGCGCCCGGCACGGCCGCGTCCAGGACACCGACGACGTCCTGCTGCTGCGGCTCGCCGTCGAACTCGGCAACGTCCACCGCGACGCCGGCCGCTTCGTCGCCGCCGAGGAGCTCAACCACCGCGCGCTGCGCGGACTGCGCCGCACGCTCGGCCTCGAACACCCGCACACCCTGCGCAGCGCCACCGGACGCGGCGCCGAACTGCGCGCCCTCGGCCAGGTCCAGGAGGCCTTCGCCGAGGACCAGTCGACCGCCGACATCCTCACCTCCGTGTTCGGCGCCGACAACCCGTACACCCTCATGGCGTTCATGAACCTCGGCCTCTCCCTCGCCATGGTCGGCATGACCGCCGAAGCCCTCGACCTGCACCGCGAGACCTTCGACCGCTGCCGCCGCGTCCTCGGCGCCGACCACGAGCTGACCTGGAGCCTCGCCGTCCAACTCGGCTGCCGCTACCGGGAGTCGGGCGACTACGCCACCTCACTCGCCCAGCTGCGGCAGGCCGCCGGGGAGGCCGAGAAACGCATCGGGCCCGCCGACCCCGTCACCCTCTACGCCGCCCGCGCGCTCGCCGCGACCCTGCGCCGCACCGGCCGGGGCGCCCCCGAACGGCTGCGCACCGCCCGCAAGTGCGACGCCGACGCCATGGCCGGCTGGCACGCCTACGCCGGCCCCGGCCACCACGAACGCCTCGCCGCCCAACTGGCGCTGGCCGCAGACCTGCGGCTGCTCGGCGAGCACACCGAGGCCTGCCGGCTCGCCGCCGACTCCCTGGAGTGGTACACCCGCTGGGACGAGGACCACCCCTTCCGGCACATCGCCCAGACGAACCTCGCCCTGTGCCGCCGCAGCGCCGGACTCCCCGACGAGGCCGCCGAGTTGAGCGGGGAGGGCTGGCGGGGCCTGGCCGGTGCGCTGGGCTCCGACCACCCGCTGACCCTGATCGCCGCCCTCGACCACGCCAACGCCCTTGTCTACGCCGGGGAGTCGGCCCAGGCCCTCGCCCTCGACCACCGCACCTACGACCGCTTCCGCGTCCGCTGCGGCGACCACCACCCCCTCACCGGCTTCGCCGCCACCAACCTCCAGGACAGCCAGGCCCGCGCCGGAGAGAACGACGCCGCCGCGACCGGGGCCGCCCGGATCGAGATCGACCTCGATGTCCCGTACATCTGATCGAGTGTCAGAAGGCGTTCGCCGGGCATCAGTTGAAGATCTCCGACAGCGGGCCCAGGAAAGGCGTATGAGGATGAGGGAGCCGAGAGAGTGGGGGCAGCCCTGGTCGGCGGCCGTGCTGTCGCCCTGGGCGCGGGCCGGCGCGAGCCTGGTGACCGTCGCCGCCGGAGCCGTCATCGACGCGGGCACCGGCGCCAAGGGCCAGACCGTCATCTTCATGGACGCCGACCTGCGCACCGCCGGACTGACCTCGCTGCTCAGGGCCTGGCAGGCGCCCGGCGACGAGTACGGGCCCGCCGGCGGCGACGGGGGCGGGCTCGCCGGGTACGTCCTCGACCGCAAGGTCGACCTCGCCCACCGCTCCGTCCAGTGCCGCCTCCAGGACCTGCGCTCGCCCGGCGGCAGCCGCACCGGCGACATGACCCTCCTCGCCGTGCGCGGACCCGGCAGCTCCGCGCTCGCCGGGGCGCGCGATCTCGTGGGCACCGTCGGGAAGGCCGCCGAACGCCTCGCCGAGCTCGCCGGATGCCTCCTCGTCGACTGCGGGCCCGGCTGGAGCCCGCTCACCCGGCGGCTGTGCGAGACCGTCGAGTTCCTCTTCCTCGTCGGCCCGCCGGACGGCCGCGCCCGCCCCGAACTGCGCGCGCTGGTCGAACAGTTGGAGCGGGCGGGGCTGAAGCGGAAACTCGCCGGATATGTGGCCAACAGGTCCGATCCGAAAGGACCGCTTCCCGGCCAGAGTCGGTCGAACGGGGTTGGAACCACCCGTTCCAGGGACACACTGCCCGTAAGAACCATCCTCGATCTGCCCTACGACCCCGTCGCCGCGCAGCGGCTCGGACAAGGGCGGCTGCCCGACCCCGGGAGCCCCTTCGGCCGCGCCCTCTGCCAAGGCATGGAGGCACTTGAACCCGACCTGTTCCGCACCGGCTTCGGCCCAGGCGGCGCTTGAGGAGGCACGGTGGACCCGAACCCGCTCGACCCCCGAGGCACCTCGGTGGTGACGCCCGCCCGCCACCGTGCGGCCCATGTCACGGCCGCCAGCGACGACTTCATCGAGATGTGCGCCGACACCCTCGACCCGCACGGCCTCCACCACGTCGCCGCCTACCACCGGGGCGTCTACAACTACTCCGCCGACATCCTCGACGCGGTCGCCGCCGACGCCCCCGCCGACCGCGACCTCTACATCCGCGTCGGCCGTCAACTGAACTTCCTGCTCGGCCGGATGGACCGCGCCCTGCGCCCCGCCGAGAGCGGCCGGCTCATCCGCACGGTGCTGCGCCTGGGCGAGGCCGCCGTCTTCCACTACTACGTCCGCCCCGGCGAATACCTCACCGGCGTCTCCCTCGGCGCCGAGCACGACGAGCCCGGCGACCGCGCCATGGCCCGCCTCGCCACCCGCTACGCCGAGACCCTGCGCCAACGCGGCCTGAACTACGGCGGGTTCGAGGAGGACGTCCCCAAAGAGCCGCCCCCGCCGCCCCGTTCGCAGCCCGCCGCCCCCACCGAGCTGGCCGAGGCCCTGCACACCGACCGCTCCGGGGCCGTCGGACCCGACCCCGAGAGCATCCTCACCGAGTGCGCGGGCGCCCTCTCCGTCGAGGACCTGCACTACCTCGCCTACGTCGACCCGGCCGGCTCGCTCTGCGCCGACGTCCTCGAACTCGCCCAGCTCTCCCCGTACTTCCGCAACATCTCCCGCGAGGGGCGGCGCGAGCGCTACCAGGACATCGCCCAGCGGCTGCCGTTCGTCGTCGCCCGCCTCAACCACTCCCTCAAGGCGGTCCTGCCCGGCAAACTCACCCGGACCGTCCTCGACGTCGACGAAGGCGCCCTCTTCTACTCGGTCGTCGGCGACGGCCCCTTCCTCCTCGGCGTCACCCTCCACCAGGACCGCGTCTTCCACGCCGACCAGCGGATGAACGTCCTGGCGGGGGAAGTACGGCGCATTCTCGCGGCGGGGCGCTGAGGTGGGCGGGCTGTTGAGGGCGAGCCTCGGTACGGGGGCCGCCGCTGGGGTGAGCCTCTGTACGGGGGCCGCCGAGTCGGGCCGGCTCTCTGGGGCGAGCCTTCGCGCGGCGACCCTCTGAGATGGCCCGTCTCGCCCTCCTCCTCGCCCTCCTCGCGGCCGGCTGGGCGAGCGGGGCGGTGGCGGGGGACGCCAGTGGCTCCCGTACGTATCTCTTTCTGACGATGCTGCTGCTCGCCGTCGGCCTGTACGGCTCCACCGCCGACATCGAACCGCGCGAAGTCCGCCACGACGTACGCCTGTTGGTGCTCGCCGTGACCGTCGGTGTCGTCGCCAAGGCCGCGCTGATCGCCGGCGCCCTCTGGCTCGCGCTGACCGACCGCTCGTACACGATCCTCGCCATCACCGTCGCCCAGATCGACCCCCTCTCGGTCGCCGCCCTGCGCGGTTCCTCCCGGATGTCGCCGCGCGCCAAGAACATCCTGTCGGTGTGGGCGTCCTTCGACGACCCGGTGACCGTCCTGCTCACCGCCTACACGGTCCCCCTCCTCGCCCACGGCCAGGGCCTCGGCGGCTCGGCGGGCGGCTACGCGGCCCAACTGGGCTGGAACGCGGCCCTCGTTGCGGGAGCAGGAGTGCTCTGGCTGCTCGTACGACGGCTGCGGGGCCGGCTCGCGGAAGTGACCGGAGTCGCCCTGACCGCAGGGGTGCTGGTCACCGGAGCCGCGTTCACGCTGATGCTCGGGGTCGCCGCCGCCGGGCTCTTCCTGCGGCCCGGGACCCTGCGCCGGATGCTGGGCCGGCTGACCCAAGGGGCATACGCGGTCGCGGCGTTCCTGCTGGGGATGCTGCTCGTCGGGGGCGTCGACTTCGTGTACGGGCTGATCCTCGGCGCGTCCGCGTTCGCCGCCCACGCGCTGGTGTCGACGGTGCTGACCCGGAGACTGGAGCGGGCCGACCGGGTGCTGCTGGCGCTGGGGCAGCAGAACGGGGTCACGGCGATCGTGCTCGCGCTGTCGCTCCAGCCGGTGTTCCCGAAGGCCCCGGCGATCGTCGCGCCCGCGATCGTCGTCGTCAACTTCCTCCACTTCGCGGCGAATTCACTGGCGGACCGATCGGCTGTACTGACCCCGGCGTACGCGGGGACGGCCCGGCCCCCAGGAGACTGAGGGCCGGGCCGTCGTCCAACTGACCTGCTAGGGCTACGGCTTGAAGCGCAGGACCTGCGGGTCGTGGTCGCTGATCTGGTCGTGGAACTCCGAGTTGATGTGCACGCTGTCGTAGTCGAAGCCGCAGGAGCGGCGGATCGACGGGCTGATCAGGATCTGGTCGAGGACCTGGGTGTTGCCCTGGTAGACGTACGAGTAACGCTCGCTCGCCGGCAGGGACTTGACGGCCGACCACAGGGCGCCGCCGCTCTCCAGGAGCTTCGCGGTGTCGGAGAACTCGAAGTCGTTGATGTCGCCGAGGGCGATGACGTCGGCGTTCTTCTGGACCGCGAGGACGTCCTTGACGAACGCGTTGACCAGCGTGGCCTGCTGGTGGCGCTGGACCTCCGAGGAGCGGACCGGGGGCTGGTACTGCGAGGTCAGACCCTGGTCGCCGCCCTTGGAGTTGAAGTGGTTGGCGACGACGAAGACGGTCTTGCCGCGGAAGACGAACTCGCCGACGAGCGGCTTGCGGCTGGACTTCCAGGCGTCGTTCGCCGGGTCGATCCGGCCCGGGGAGACGGTCAGTTCGGCCTTGCCGCGGACCTTCGTGACCTCGACGGCGGTCGTGGCGTCGCCGCCCGCGCGGTCGGTGAAGGACACCCGCTGCGGGTTGAAGAGGAAGACCTGGCGGATGTTGCCGCCGGGCTCGCCGCCGTCCGTGTCGTTCGTCGGGTCGATCGAACGCCAGTCGTACTTCGGGCCGCCGGCCGCGACGATCGCGTCGATCAGCTTGTTCACCGTGACATCGGCGGCCGTCGTGCCGTCGTCCTTGGCGCCGTTGTTGTCCTGGATCTCCTCCAGGGACACGATGTCGGGCGACTTCAGGTTGTTCACGATCGCGGCGGCGTGCGCGTCGAACGTGGTGTCCGAGGGGTCCAGGTTCTCGACGTTGTACGTCGCCACCGCCAGCTCGTCCCGACCCTGCTTGCGGGTCGACTCGCGCTGCACACCACCGCTCTTGAGGGTGCCCAGCTTGTTCGCGACGAGGGTGTAGCCGCCGAACTGGTTGAAGTCCAGGGGCCCTTCGGTCGTACCGGTCAGCGAGTCGCCGACGTTCGCGACGGGGAAGTCCGCCGTCGCGCCGAGCGACTGGATCTGGATCCGGCCGGTGTTCTGGGCGTCGTACGCGCCGTAGACCGTGCCGCCGCGGCGGTTGTCGTTCTCGCGCGGCTTCACCGTGACCCACAGCTCGGTGTACGGGTCGGTGGCGCCCACCACGCGGGTGTTGGCGACCTGGACGTTCATGCCCTCCAGAGACTCGTAGTAGTCCAGGGCGTACTTCTTCGGCTGCAACGGCAGGGCGTTTATGGAGCCGTTCGCCGCCGTGTCACCGGCCGGCGCGTAGACCGCCGGGACCGACTTCGCGTCGACGACGACCGGGGCCGGCACCGCGTTGCCGCTGGACAGGACCGTGGTCGTCGGCTTGGTGATCTCGGTGACCGACTGGTTGCCGGAGGTGGTGCCGCCGGGCACGTACTCCGAGACGATGCCGGTGACCGTGACCGAGTCGCCGACCGCGACGCCCTTCGGGACCGAGCTGGTGAAGACGAAGACGCCCTCGCTGGTCGCGGGGTTGTCGTCCGGGTTCGGGTCCTGGATCCAGAAACCTCTGGAGGAGCCGTAGGTGCGGATGCCCGTG
Organism: Streptomyces sp. AMJ-169; assembly: GCF_055597585.1. NCBI lineage: Bacteria > Bacillati > Actinomycetota > Actinomycetes > Kitasatosporales > Streptomycetaceae > Streptomyces > Streptomyces sp. AMJ-169. Next base: position 131,531 of record NZ_JBVLTJ010000006.1, on the reverse strand, counting down.
ACGATGCCCGGGACGTCCGTGACCTTCTGGCCGGCGTACGGGGAGAGGCGGGTGGTGCCCTGGATGTCGTGGATGCGCACGGAGTCCGCGTGCGCGGGCGAGACGAGGACGATGGTGGACGCGGCCGAGCAGGCGGCGGCGACAGTGAGCGCGGCGAGACGCGCGGACGACTTGCTGGGCAAGTGATCCCTCCGGGGCGTACAGGGTGTACAGGGGTGTGTACGGACACGTGCGGGACGGCCGGGCGAGTGGGGGCGCCTGACGCGCGTAGACAAGGTGAACGATTCTTCACCGTTGCTCCCCTTGTTTCTACGCGCGTCAATCTCCAGGTTGATCAAGCCAGTTGTCAAGGTTCAGGCCATGTACGGGGGCCGGCGTGCAGATGAACCGGGCGGTGTGGGGGGAAACCCGTCTACGCTTCGGTTCTACGCTTCAGTGAGAGCTGTACGGCCGCCGGGTGCTCGCCCGGGTGCTCGCTAGGAGAGAAAACACCGATGTCAGAGATCTCCCCCCTGCCGCCCGTGCGGCTCGCCCCCGAAGCGGAGCTGGCGCGGGCGGCGCTGTCCGCGCCCGTGCTGGAGCGGGCGGTACGGCTCGCGCGGTGGGCGGGGCCGGGGGCTCGGGTGGATGCGGGGGGTGGGCTGGTCGAGGAGCAGTTGGGGGCGGCTGCGGAGGCGCTGGGGCTGATCGGGGCTGGGGGCGCCGGGGCTGGGGGGAGCGGGGCTGGGGTGGCTGGGGCTGGGGTGGCTGAGGCCGGGGTGGCTGGGGCTGGGTCGGCTCATTCCGAGGCGGCTTACTCCGGGTCGGCTTACTCCGGGTCGGCTTATGAGGAGGCCATCGATCTCACCGACGACGCGTGGCGGGTCGCCGTCGATGTCGGGCTGATCGAGATCGACGACGAGGAGGCCGGGACCGTCCGTACCGGCGCCGACCTCGCCGTCCTCACCGGCGGCTCGCCGCACGACGTCCTCGCGATCTGGCTCGCCGCGCTGGAGACGGTCCTGGCCGACGCCGCCGCGCCCGACCTCGACGCGCTGATGGACGGCATGGACGAGGAGGGGCGGGTCGACCTCTCCGAGCTGGAGTGGGACCCCGAGGCCGAGGCGGACTTCCTCGACGGGGTGCTCGGGAATCTGTATCTGCTGACGGTCAGCGAGGAGGGGCCGGGCGACGGGACGGTACCGCTGCCCGCGCTGGCGGCGTCGATGATCGTCCCCGGGGACATGGATCCGACGAACGACATGCTGGAGCAGGTGTCGGACGCGATGATGCGGCTGGATGATCAGTTCCGGTTGTTGGAGCCGGTGGGGTTGGTGGAGTATCGGCCGGTGGATGAGGGGTTGTTGGAGGAGGAGGGGGATTCGGGGGATGCGGGGGTTGGAGGGGGTGTGGAGCTGGACTCGGGTGTCGGCGGCCCGGCTTCTGATGCGGAGCTGGACTTGGATTCGGGTGTGGGCGTCGACGCCGGTCTGGACGCGGGCTCCGGTTTGGGTGCGGCCTCGGAGTTGGGCTCGGGTGTGGATGTCGGCTCCGGCCCGGCTTCCGGCCCGCTCGACGACACCGACGTCTCCCGCTACGGCATGGTCCGGCTGACGCCGCTCGGTCTGTACGGCATCCGCGCGCGCATCCTGGAGGCCGGGATCGCGGCGCCGGCGATCGGGGAGCTGGCGGACAAGGGCGCCGACGCGCTGCTCGACGGGACCGCCGGGTACGGTCCCCGGGCGGCGCTGGCGGAGACCGGGCTGTGGCTGGACCGGCGTGAACCGCTGGGCGCGGCAAGGGAGTTGCTGGCGGCGGCGCGGGGCACCGACGAGGACGCGCCGCTGCGGCGGCTGCGCTGCCAGCAGGCGCTGTCCCTGGTCGGCGGGCAGGCCGAGGCCGCCGTCCGCGAGGTGCTCGACGATCCCGAGCTGGGCGGGCTGGCCCGGGTGTGGCTCAGCGAACTGGGCGCCGCCGACGTCCCCGCGCCCTCCCAGGAGCTGGTGTTCTGGCTGACCATCGACACGGTCGCCGCCCAGCTCGCGGCGGAGGGGAACTCGGAGGAGTTGCAGGCGTTGGTGGAGGGGCTGGCCGCCCAGCACGACGGGTTCTTCGACGCGGCCTGGCGGGTGGAGCACCCGGCGACGGCGGACGTGTTGGAGGCGATGGGCCGGCTGCACCCGGACAAGAGGGTGGCGAAGGAAGCCCGAAAGGCGGCGTTCAAGGCTCGGTCGCAGCAAGGGATTTGAGGGGGCGGGGAGGCGGCGGGGCGGGAGTGGCGGCGGCCCGAGGGCTTGGCGGCCGGCCAGGGTGCGGCTCGCGGCGAACAGGTGTTCGTCCGCGCGTGGCCCCGCAGGTCCCCCCTCGTTCAGACCCCGTTCAGACCGGCAAGGGACGGTGACGGTGCACTGAGGCCCGCCTCTCCTCGTCCGCCCCAGGAGCCGACATGCCGCTCACCCGCAGGGACTTCGCGTTCACCGGCGCCTCGGTCGTACTCGCGGGCAGCGTGGAGGTGCTGGCCTCGGCACCGCAGGCGCTGGCGTTGACGGAGACGTCGACTGCGGCTGGGGAGGCTCCAGTTGGGGGCGCCCGGGCCGGGGGCGTTCCGGCGGGGGACACCTCGGCCGGCGACGCTTCCTTCGGCGTCGAGAACCCCGCCTACGGCAACGGCGTCGGCTACGGCCCCCTCCTCCCCGACCCCGCCGGCCTCCTCGCCCTCCCCGCCGGCTTCACGTACCGCGTCCTCACCCGCGCCGGCAGGACGACGCTGGAGTCCGGCGAGAGCACCCCCTCCCACCACGACGGCACCGCCGCCTTCGCGGGCCCGCGCGGCACGACCCTGCTCGTCACCAACCACGAGCTGAGCGGCCCCCGTTCACGATGGCCGCACCCCGTCCCGCTCGCCGAAGACCTGGTGTACGACCCGGCGGCGGCCGGCGGCTGCACGGTCGTCGAGATCCGCCCCGACGGCCACCACGCCGAGTGGGTCGGCCTCGCCGGCACCGCCACCAACTGCGCGGGCGGCAGCACCCCTTGGGGCACCTGGCTGACGTGCGAGGAGACCGAGGACAAGGCCGGCGCCAACGGCATGACCAAGGACCACGGTTACGTCTTCGAGGTCGACCCCGCCGACCGCCGCGCCAATCAACACCCCGTCCCCGTCAAGGCGTTGGGCCGCTACGCGCACGAGGCCGTCGTCATCGACCCCAAGCGCGGCCACGCGTACCTCACCGAGGACGCGGCGAACCCCAACGGCCTGCTCTACCGCTGGACCCCGCCGCCCGGCTTCCGCCACGGCCCCGGCCGGCTGCGCGCCCTCCCCGCCGACGCCGGGCTCCTCCAGGCCTTCAAGTGCTTCGACTCCGGCGGCCGGCACATCGACGACCTCTCCCGCGCGACGCGGACCGGCACGGTGTACGGCGTCGACTGGGTGCCCGTCCCCGACCGGGACGCGCGGGCCGTGTCGGTGCGCAAGCAGTTCGCCTCCGGCGAGGTGACGCGTGCGCGCAAGCTGGAGGGCATGTGGTGGGGGGACGGCGGCGCGTACCTGGTCTCGTCGTACGCCCGCGCGGAGAGCCCCGCCCGGCACGACGGCCAGGTCTGGTTCTACGACCCCCGCAGGCGGACCCTGACGTTGAAACTCCTGCTGGGCGGCGACCCGGACCGGTCCGCCGACGCCGCTTTCGACGCCCCCGACAACATCACCGTCTCCCCCTACGGCGGCCTGGTCATCGCCGAGGACGGCGAGGGCGCCCAGCACCTCTTCGGCGCGACCGACTCCGGCCGCACGTACCCGATCGCCCGCAACGAACTCAACATCGGCACCGAAGAGGCGCCGGAATACAGCGAGTTCACGGGCGTCACGTTCGCCCCCGACGGCAGAACCCTGTACGCGAACATCCAGACCCCGGGAATCACCCTGGCGATCAGGGGCCCATGGAAGCGGCAACGCACCCGCGCATAAATCCCCTCGCCCCTCCGGCCGGGCCCCGCATAGAGTGAGCCCACGAAAGCACGCACCTCCCGGTGCGCAGGCGGCGGTTACTTCTTCCAAAGAACCCGACACCGCAGCCGACTTGATCTCGGGAGGCGCAGCTTTGTCCGCCGCCCCCCTCGTCGGGGGCGCCTGCCACGCTGTGTCTCCCCTCGCAACTCACCGAATTCCGGGGGGAATTCGCCATGTCCAGATTCAACTCCCGCGCCACGCGACCCCGCCCCGCCTCTCCCGTGTCCACCACGGGCCGCACCCTGCGCACCTACGAAGGCGGCAAGGGGCACGAACGGGACGCGCGGTCCGAACTCTTTCTGCTCGCGGTCGCCAACTTCGTCTCCCAGCAGACCTTTTACGAGTCGGCCACCGACCGGGACAACCGATTCTCCGAGCTGGTACGGAAGTTGGCGGTCACCGACGCCGAGTGGACCGCAGGTCTCCTCGGGTGGCTGCGCGGGGAGGGCAACCTCCGTACGGTGGCCGTGGCCGGCGCCGCCGAATACGTGCACGCCCGCCTCGCGGCCGGCGCCACGGACGGCCCCTCGAACCGGCAGGTCATCGATTTGGTGCTGCAACGCCCGGACGAACCCGGCGAGTTGATCGCGTACTGGACGGCGGCGCACGGCCGTAACCTCCCCAAGCCGGTCAAGCGCGGCGTCGCCGACGCCGTACGGCGGCTCTATCACCCCAAGTCGCTGCTGAAGTACGACACTTCGGCCAAGGGATACCGCTTCGGCGACATCCTCAACCTGGTCCACGCGGCACCGGACCCGGCGAAGCCGTGGCAGGGGGAGCTGTTCCGGTACGCGCTGGACCGGCGGCACCACCCGGAGGCAGCAGTGCCGCCCGCCTCGGCCCAAGTGCTGCTCGCGCACCGGGAGTTGATGGATCTGCCGGTCGAGCGCCGGCGTGCGGTCGTCACCTCGCCGGGCGGTGCCGAACGGCTCGCGGCGGCCGGGATGACGTGGGAGGCGCTGGCGGGCTGGCTCCAGGGGCCGATGGACAAGGCGGCCTGGGAGGCGGTCATCCCGTCGATGGGCCTGATGGCGCTGCTGCGCAACCTGCGCAACTTCGACGAGGCCGGCGTCTCCGACGAGGTCGCGCGGCGCGTCGCGGACCGGATCAGCGACCCCGAAGAGGTGGCCCGCGCACGGCAGTTCCCCTTCCGCTACCTCGCCGCCCACCGCACCGCGCCCTCGCTGCGCTGGGCGTACCCGCTGGAGCGCGCGCTCGGCCACGCGCTGGCCAACGTGCCCGCGCTGCCCGGCCGCACCCTCGTCCTGGTCGACCGCTCGGGCTCGATGTGGGACCGCCTGTCGGAGCGCTCGCAGCTGAACCGGGCCGACGCGGCGGCGATCTTCGGCACGGCGCTGGCGCTGCGCGCGCAGGACGCGGACCTGGTGGAGTTCGGTACGACCAGCAGGCGGCTGGAGTTCGGCGCGGGCGAGTCGGTGCTGAGGATCCTGGACCGGTTCGGCAGCCTCGGCGGCACCGACACCGTCTCGGCGGTCCGCTCGCACTACCGGGGGCAGGACCGGGTGCTGATCGTCACCGACGAGCAGTACCAGTACAGCTTCCAGGGCGACCCGACGCAGCAGATCCCGCCCCATGTCCCGGTCTACACCTGGAACCTGGCCGGCTACCGGGCCGGGCACGGACCTGCGGGAAACAGCAACCGGCATACGTTCGGGGGGCTTTCGGACGCGGCGTTCCGGATGGTGCCCTTGCTGGAGCGGGCGCGGGACGCGGACTGGCCCTGGGGTTCCTGAAGCCGACGGCGCCGCCCTTGTCCGGAAGGGTGACTGACATCTAACATTTCAATCATGGAAGCCCTCCGCCCCGTCGGCCGCACCCTCCTCAGGGAGCGCGCCTACACCGCCATCCGCGACGCGATCGTCGCCGGGGAGATCGAGCCCGGCACGGTCGTGCGCGACGCCGAACTCGCCGAGCGGCTCGGCCTGTCGCGGGCGCCGGTGCGCGAGGCGTTCGCGCGGCTCGTCGACGAACGGCTGCTGGAGAGCAAGCCGCAGAGCTATACGCGGGTGACCCCGGTGGTCGCGGGCGAGGTGCGCGACGCGGCGGCGGTCGTCGGCGCGATGCACGAGTTGGCCGCGCGGATCGCCGTAACCCGCCTGACCCGCGCGGACATCGAGGAGATGCGGACCGCCAACGTGCGGTTCGCGCGCGCGGTCGGCGCGGGGGACGTCGACGGCGCGCTCTTCGCCGACGACGAGCTGCACGCCGTACTGGTCCGGGTGGCCGGCAACCGGGCCGCCGCCGCGACCGTCGCCCGCTACACCCCGCTGATCCGCCGCCTGGAGCGCCGCCGCTTCGGCCAGGGCGGCAACTGCCGTTCCGCCGGGCTGCACGAGCGGCTGATCGAGGCGTGCGCGGCGGCGGACGTCGACGCGGCGGTCCGGATCACGGCGGAGATCTGGCGCGGCCTCGAAGAGCTGGTGGACCTTCCCTGAGCGCCGACTCCCGCCGGACCGTGGCCCCTTGACCCGACGCTTTCCGAACAGGCGCCTCCCGAACCGGCGTTGCGCGAGCTGATCCCCCGAGCACGGAAGGAAACCCCATGTCCCTTTCCTCGTACGAGCGTTACCCGCTGCTCTTCGGCCCGTCCCCGGTGCACAAGCTGGAGCGGCTCACCGCGCATCTCGGCGGGGCGGCGGTGTGGGCCAAGCGCGAGGACTGCAACTCCGGTGTGGCGTACGGCGGCAACAAGACGCGCAAGCTGGAGTACCTGGTCGCCGACGCGCTCGCGCAAGGGTGCGACACGCTCGTGTCGATCGGTGGGGTGCAGTCCAACCACACCCGCCAGGTGGCCGCCGTCGCCGCCCGCGCCGGGCTCAAGTGCGTGCTGGTGCAGGAGAGTTGGGTGGACTGGCCGGACGCCGTGTACGACAAGGTCGGCAACATCCTGATCAGCAGGCTCGCCGGGGCCGACGTACGGCTGGTGCGGGCCGGGTTCGGGATCGGCTTCAAGGAGAGCTGGGAGCTGGCGCTGCGCGAGGTCGAGGAGGGCGGCGGCAAGCCGTACGCGATCCCGGCGGGCGCCTCCGACCATCCGCTGGGCGGCCTCGGCTTCGCCGGGTGGGCGTACGAAGTCGCCGAGCAGGAACGGGAGTTGGGTGTCTTCTTCGACACCGTGATCATGTGTTCCGTGACCGGCTCCACGCAGGCCGGCATGGTCGCCGGGTTCGCCGCCCTGGAGGAGTCCGGCGCCCGCCCGCGCCGGGTGCTCGGCGTCGACGCCTCCGCCAAGCCCACCGCGACCCGCACCCAGATCGCCCGCATCGCCCACAACACCGGCCAACTCATCGGCGTCAAGCGGGAGTTGACCGAGGCGGACGTGGAACTGGACGAGCGCTACCACGGCGGCGTGTACGGCGTCCCGGACGAACCCACCCTGGAGGCGATGCGCCTCGCCGCCCGCACCGAGGGCATGGTCACCGACCCCGTGTACGAGGGCAAGTCGATGGCGGGGCTGATCGACCTGGTGGGCCGGGGCGAGATCGCCCGCGACGCGACCGTCCTCTACGCCCACCTGGGCGGCCAGCCCGCGCTGAACGCGTACAGCGCGCTGTTCTAGAGCGGCCGCGTAGGGTCCCGATAAGGTACAGCGAGGCGCCCGCTCGCAAGGAGAGACTCGATGACGCAGGTCAAGCCCATGCGCGCGGACGCTCGGCGCAACTACGAGCGACTGCTGAAGGCCGCGACCGAGGCGTTCGGCGAGTACGGCGAGCAGGCGTCCCTCGACGACATCGCCAAGCGCGCGGGCGTCGGCTCCGGCACGCTGTACCGGCACTTCCCGACCCGGCAGGCCCTGCTGGAGGCCGCCTACCTGGACCGGATCGAGGCGTTCGCCGTGCGCGCCGACGCGCTGGGGGAGGCGCTGGCGCCCGGGGAGGCGCTGGTGGAGTGGCTGAACGAGCTCTGCGTCGGCACGCTCCAGATGCGCGGCATGCGGGCCCTGCTCGGGTCGGCGGTCACCGACGGGCGGGAGGTGTCCGTCAACGAGTGCGGCACCCGGATGCTGTCCGCCGCCGGCCGGCTGGTGGAGTCGGCGCAGTCCACGGGCTGTGTGCGCGCCGATGTGTCGGCCGTGGACATCCTGCGCCTGGCCCACGGGGTGGCGACGGCCGCCGGACTCGCCCATGAGGACGACGGCACGCTGATGCGGCGCTACGTGGCGCTGCTGGTGGAGGGGCTGCGGTCCCCGTGAAGAGCCGCACCCCCCGCCGAGTGCTCCTACGGCGCCGTCAGAGCGCCTGCGCGGCCGGCTTCACCATGTTCCGTACCGTCCGCGCCTTCACGAAGTCGCCCATCGCCGTCATGTCCCACTCCCCGGAGAACTGCCGGACCAGTTTCGCCATCATCACCCCCGTCTGCGCCTCGGCGCTGGTCAGGTCGAAGCGGGCCAGCTCCTCGCCGGTGGCGGCGTCGAGGAGGCGGCAGTAGGCCTTGGCGACCTCGGTGAACTTCTGGCCGGAGAAGGAGTTCACGGTGAAGACCAGGCCGGTGACCTCCTGGGGGATACGGCCGAGGTCGACGACGATCACCTCGTCGTCACCCCCGCCCTCGCCCGTGAGGTTGTCGCCGGAGTGCTTGATCGCGCCGTTCAGGATCGACAGCTTGCCGAAGTAGCAGCTGTCGATGTGGTTGCGCTGGGGGCCGTAGGCGATGACCGAGGCGTCGAGGTCGATGTCACGGCCCCGGTAGGCGGGCTCCCAGCCGAGCCCCATCTTGACCTGGGCGAGCAGCGGCCGGCCGCCCTTGACGAGGGACACGGTCTGGTTCTTCTGGAGGCTGACGCGGCCCTTGTCCAGGTTGATCTTCCCCGCGCCCGGGGGAGGGGTCGCCGGCATCGGGGGAGCGGCCACGGGAGCAGCGGCCACCGGAGCGGCGGGCGTCGGCGCCGCAGCGGCGGGCGTCGGTGTCTGCGCTGCGGGCGCCGGTTCCTCCACCGTCACCCCGAAGTCCGTCGCGATCCCGGCGAGCCCGTCGGCGTACCCCTGCCCCACCGCGCGGACCTTCCACGCGCCGCCCCGCAGATAGATCTCCACGATCACCAGGGCCGTCTCCGCGCCCAGCTGGGGCGGGGTGAACGTGGCGATCACGGCGTTGTCGTCGGCCCCCCGGATCGTCGCCGTCGGCTCGACGCCCTGGAAGGTCTGTCCTGTCGCGTCGGGGCTCGCCGTGACGACGATCTTCTCGATGCCCGGGGGCAGCGCGGCGGTGTCCACCTGGATCGCGTCGGGGGCCGAGCCGCCGCCGGAGCGGTACGTCACCCCCGGGCCGGCGGGCTGGTTGTAGAAGATGAAGTCGTCGTCGGAGCGCACCTTGCCGTCGGCGGTGAGCAGCAGGCCCGAGACGTCGAGCCGCACCGGGGCGCTGACGTCGACCGTCACGCGTGCGACGGGGAGGGGGATGTTCGAGCCGGGGGTCATAGCGGTCATGCCGGGTGAACGAACGAACCCACTTTGCCGTTCCCTTACCCGTGTATCCGTCTCGCCTTCACTCGAAAGTGTGTCCTCCCTCACCCCGCCGCCCGGCTACGGCACCACGACGATCTTCCGCCCCACCCCTTGCGCGAACTGCTCCAGCGCCTGCGGATACCGCTCCAGCGGCAGCCGGTCGCTGATGAACACCTCCGGGTCGAGCACCCCGTTCGCGAACAGCTCCGCCGCCCGCTCGAAGCTGTGCAGCACGGCCATCGAGCCGGTGATGGTGATCTCCTGGTGGTAGATCCGGTACGGGTCGATGCTCACCCGGGTCGCGTAGTCGGCGACCCCGAACTGGAGGTACGTCCCCGCCTTCGCGACCCGCCCGAGCCCGTCCTGGATCGCCGCCGCGTTCCCGGTCGCGTCCACGACGACGTCCCAGCCCTGCGGCCGGTCCAGCTCGTCGGGGTCCGGGGCGGCGGCGGAGACACCGAGGCGCCGCGCGGTCTCCAGCCGGTCCGGGTTGATGTCGACGACGTCGACGCTCGCCGCGCCGGTCCGCTTGGCGAGCTCCAGCATCATCAGGCCCATCGTCCCCGACCCGTAGATCAGCACATGCGCGCCGAGCCTCGCACGCAGCACGTCGTAGCCGCGCACCGCGCAGGACAGCGGTTCGATCAGCGCCGCGTCCTCGGTGCGCACGTGCTCGGGCAGCCGTACGCAGTTGGCGACCGGGGCGAGCGCGTAGCGGGCCGCGCCGCCGGGTGTGGTCACGCCGATCGCCGCCCAGCGTTCGCAGAGGTTGCCCCGGCCGGCGCGGCAGAAGCGGCATTCGTGGCAGTGCAGCGAGGGGTCGACGGCGACCCGGTCGCCGACCGTCAACTCCGTGACCTGGGAACCGAGTTCCACGACCGTACCCGCGAACTCGTGGCCCGGCACGATGGGCAGCTTGGGCGCGAACTCGCCCTGGAGGATGTGCAGATCGGTGCCGCACAGCCCGCACGCGGCGACCTCGACGACGACGTCGCGCGGGCCCGGAGCGGGGTCGGGCACCTCGGTGACGACGGCCCGGCCCACGGACGCGATGACGGCGGCCTTCATTTCACGGCTCCCAACTCGCTGCTCGCGCGCCTCACTTGACGGCTCCCAGCGACAGGCCCTGGACCAGCTTGTCCTGGGCGGCGAACCCCGCGGCGAGCACCGGCAGGGAGATCACGAGCGACGCGGCGCACACCTTCGCCAGGAACAGGCCCTGGCTGGTGATGAACCCGGTCAGGAACACGGGCGCGGTCTCGGCGACCACCCCCGTCAACACCCGTGCGAACAACAGCTCGTTCCAGCTGAAGATGAAGCAGATCAGGGCGGTCGCGGCGATCCCCGGCAGCGCGATCGGCGCGACCACCCGCGCCAGCACCGTCGGCAGCCGCGCCCCGTCGACCCGCGCGGCCTCGATGACCGCGACCGGGACCTCAGCCAGGAACGACTGCATCATCCACACCGCGATCGGCAGGTTCATCGACGTGTAGAGCAGGACCAGCAGCCAAATGTTGTCCAGCAGGCCCGAGTTCTTCGCGAACAGATAGATCGGCAGCAGCCCGGCGACGGCCGGCAGCAGCTTCGTCGACAGGAAGAAGAACAGCACGTCCGTCCACTTCCGCACCCGCCGGATCGACAGCGCGTACGCCGCCGGCAGCGCGAGCAGCAGCACCAGCAGCGTCGAACTCACCGACGCCACCGCCGAGTTGATAAGCGCCGGCCAAGGGCTCGCGCCCCCGCCCACGCCGAAGAACTCCCGGTAGCCGTCCAGCGTCAACGGCGCGGTGAAAGAAGGCGGGTTGGCCGCCGCGTCCGCCTCCGAGTGCAGCGACGTCAGCGCCATCCACGCGATCGGCAGGAAGAACACCACCCCCGCGAACCAGGCCAGCAGCCCGAGTCCCTTGCCGCGTACGGCGTTCACGCGCGCGCCACCTCCTCGCGGAACAGGGACGACACCACGCGCAGCGCCAGCGTCGCGATGAGCAGCGACCCGATGACGACGAGGACGCCCGCGGCGGACGCGAGCCCGTTCTCGTGGGCCTGGTAGAAGGTCTGGTAGACGGTGTACGGCAGGTTGGCGGTGCCGAGGCCGCCGGAGGTGAGGGTGAAGACGGCGTCGAAGTTCTGCACGATGTAGATCGAGCCGAGCAGCGCCCCGAGTTCGAGATAGCGGCGCAGATGCGGCAGCGTGAGATGGCGGAACACCTGCCAGTCCCCGGCCCCGTCGACGCGCGCGGCCTCGATCTGCTCCCGGTCGCGGCTCTGGAGCCCGGCGAGCAGGATCAGCATCATGAACGGCGTCCACTGCCACACCAGCGCCGCCTCCACCGCGAGCAGCGGAGTGCCGGAGATCCAGTCCGGCTGCGGCCCGCCGACGTAGTGCAACAGCCCGTTCAACAGCCCGTATTCGGGGTTGTACAGGACGTGCTTCCACAGCAGCGCGGCGGCCACCGGCACCACCAGGAAAGGCGCGATGAGCAGCGTCCGTACGACACCCCGGCCCCGGAACGGCCGGTCCAGCAGCAGCGCGAGCCCGAGCCCGAGGACCAGGCTGGCGAGCACGACGGCCGCCGTCAGCAGGACGGTTGTGCCCACCGAGCGGCGCAGGTCCGGGTCGGTCAGGACCTGCTGGTAGTTGCCGAACCAGGTGAAGTGCCGGGCCTTGGGGTAGAGGGCGTTCCAGTCGAAGAACGAGATCACCACCGTGGCCACGAAAGGCAGTTGGGTGACGACGATCATGAAGACCAGGGCGGGCAGCAGCGGCGCCCGGGTGGCCCAGGCCCGCAACTTCGATGGTCGGAGCGTGTGTTGGTGAACGGGTCTCGCCAGGGCGGGAGTTGTGGCGGTCATCGGCCCTCGTACTCCTCGGAGATCTGCTCGGCGAGCCGCTGGGATTTACGCAGCGCCGAGGTGACGGACTGGCGGCCGGCGATGGCCGCGCTGATCTCCTGGGAGACCTTGGTGCCCAGATCGGTGAACTCGGGGATGCCGACGAACTGGATGCCGGGCGCGGGCCGCGGCTGCACCCCGGGGTCGTTCGGGCGGGCCGCCTCGATGGACTCCCGGGTCGCCTCCTGGAACGCCGCCGCGGCCTGCCGGTACGCCGGGTTCGCGTACGTCGAACTCCGCTTGCCCGCAGGGACGTTCGCCCAGCCGATCTGCTCGCCGACCAGTTGCTCGTACCCCTTGCCGGACGCCCAGGACACGAACTTCCAGGCCTTGTCGGCGTTGCGGGACGCGTGCTGGATGCCCCACGCCCAGGTGTAGAGCCAGCCGGAGGCGGCGGTCTTCTCGACGGGGGCGAGGGCGTAACCGACCTTGCCCTTCACGGGAGATCCGGCGGCTTCGAGGGAACCGGCGGCCGACGTGGCGTCGTACCACATGGCGACCTTGCCCTGCGTCATGTTGTTCAGGCACTCGGCGAACCCGGACTGCGCGGCGCCCGACTCGCCGTGCTCGCGGACCAGGCCGACGTAGAAGGAAACGGCCTGCTTCCACTCGGGGGAGTCGAGGCGGGCCTTCCAGTCCTTGTCGAACCAGGTGCCGCCGAAGGTGTTCACGACCGTCGTCAGCGGCGCCATCAGCTCGCCCCAGCCGGGCAGCCCGCGCAGGCAGACGCCCTTCATGCCGGGCTCGGCGCCGTCCAGCTTCGCGGCGATGTCCGCGACCTGGGTCCAGGTCGGACGCGCGGGCATGGTCAGCCCGCGCGCGGCGAGCACGTCCTTGCGGTACATCAGGAACGACGACTCGCCGTAGAAGGGCTGCCCGTACAGCTTGCCGTCGTCCCCGGTGAGCGACTCCCGCATCGGCTTCAGGACGTCCTGCTCGTCGTACGACGGATCGGCGGCCAGATAGCCGTCCATCGCGTGCAGCCAGCCGTTGCGGGCGTAGATCGGGATCTCGTAGTTGGACAGGGTCGCGACGTCGTACTGGCCGGCCTGGTTGGCGAAATCCTGGCTGATCTTGTCGCGGACGTCATTCTCAGGGAGGACGGTGAAACTGACCTTGATGCCGGTCTCCTTGGTGAAGTGATCGGCGGTGAGCTTCTGGAGCTCGGTCATCTGGGGGTTGTTGACCATCAGGACGTTGATCGAGTCACCGCCGGAACCGGCGCCGCCCGCGCCGGTCCAGCAGCCGGACAGCAGGAGGAGGGCGGCCATGGAGAGCGGGGCTCCTCTGCCGGGGATGCGCATGGGACGCTCCAGGATTTATCGGTTCATATGGGATGCGGCAGGCATGCGTGGAGGGAAGCGGGACCCCCTAGAGGTGTGTTTCGGTGGGTCAGACCCGCAGGACCTGTGGCCCCAGCAGTGAGTACCGGTGCGCCTCGGCCGCCGGCAACAGGGTGCTCGTCACGATCGCGTCCAGGGTGCTCACCTCGGCGAACCGGCAGAAGCTGACCGCCCCGAACTTGGTGTGCACCCCCGTGAAGACGGTCCGCCGGGCCGCGCGCACCGCCTGCGCCTTGACCTCGGCGACGGCCGGGTCGGGGGTCGTCAGGCCGTGCTCGCGCGTGATGCCGTTCGCGCCCAGGTAGGCGAGGTCGATGACGAACCCGGCCAGCATCTTCGTCGTCCAGTGGTCGACGGTCGCGAGCGTGCCCGCGCGGACGCGTCCGCCCAGCAGCAGCACCGAGACGCTGTCCGCCGTCGCGAGAGCGCCCGCGACCGGCAGGGACGCCGTGACGACCGTCAGCGGGCGGTCCCTGGGCAGCGCCTCCGCGATCAGCTGCGGGGTGAAGCCCTCGTCGACGAAGACCGTCTCCGCGTCCCCGAGCAGCCCGGCCGCCGCCGCGGCGACCCGCCGCTTCTCCGGCACGTGACTGGTCGCCCGGAACGCCAGCGTCGTCTCGAAACCGGCGCTCTCCACGGGGTAGGCGCCCCCGTGGGTACGCCGGAGCAGCCCGTGGTCCTCCAAGGCCCGCAGATCGCGCCGTACGGTCTCCTTGGCCACCCCCAGCTCGGCCGCCAGGGCGTTCACCTCGACCGAACCGCCGGCGCGCGCCAGCCGTACGATCTCGCGCCGGCGTTCCTCCGCCGTGCCCGCCTCCATGACCGTCACCCGCCTTCCGCCGGCTGCCCGTTCGGGCCCACGCAGGAAGTTCTACCGCCGGGGTGCGGCACTGACCAGGCCTCTTGCACGCCCGATGCGGCCCGTTCGGGCCCGTTTCCCCCGCCCCGCGCCCGCGCGCGGACCTGCGAGGTCGCTGTGAGCGGCGGGGGAGCGGGCGCGGGGCGTGCCCGGACAGGCCGGCGGGCGGGCCCGTTCGGTGCCCGCCCGCGCGCGCGTGGCTGTTCGGACCGCTGTTCAGTACGGCCAGATCGGCGGGTCCGTCACGAAGGCGCCGCCCAGGTAGGCGTGTGCCTCGTCGCCCTCTTGCAGTTCGCCCTGTTCGGCGATCAGCTTCTCGGCGTACGGCTCGGAGTCGTCCTGGGGGTCGTAACCGAGCGCCCGCGCGGAGGTGAGGTCCCACCACAGGCGGGTGTTGGCGGAGGAGCCGTAGACGACCGTGTGGCCGACCTCCTCGGCCGTCAGGGCGGCGTGGAAGAGGCGAGCGCCGTCGGCGGGGCTCATCCAGATCGACAGCATGCGCACGCTGCTCGGCTCGGCGAAGCAGGAGCCGATGCGTACGGAGACGGTCTCCAGGCCGTGCTTGTCCCAGTAGAACTGCGCGAGGTCCTCGCCGAAGGACTTGGACAGGCCGTAGAAGGTGTCCGGGCGGTGCCGGGTCTCCACCGGGATCAGCGGGTCGTCGCCCTGGGGGCGCGGGGTGTAGCCGACGGTGTGGTTGGAGGAGGCGAACACGATCCGGCGCACGCCCTCCGCGCGGGCGGCCTCGTACAAGTGGTAGGTGCCCTCGATGTTCGCCTTGAGGATCTTCTCGAAAGAGGCTTCCAGGGAGATGCCCGCCAGGTGGATGATCGCGTCGACGCCCCGTACGGCCTCGCGCAGGGCCGCCCGGTCGGAGAGGTCGGCGGTGATCGCACCGGGGTCGCCCGCCACCGGGAGCAGGTCCAGGGAGCGCAGTTCGTAGCCGTACCCGGGCAGCAGGCCCCGCATCAGGGTGCCGAGGCCGCCGGCGGCGCCGGTGAGCAGGACGGTGCGCGGAGCGGGCATCCTCGGGTCTCCTCGGGGCTTGCACGGGCCGTCCCGGGAGGGCGACCGCATGCGTGATCGTGATTCACATTCTTGGACAAGCTAAGGATCCCCGCCGTTCTCCGTCAAGGGGATGCGACACCGGGGAATCCGTGTCCTGAGCCGCCGTCGCCAGCTTGACCCGCGGGGAAGGGGCTCCTTAGGGTGGTCGTGTTCATGGATGTGTACACAGATCAGAAGCGTGACCACATTCCTTACTGCCAGGGAGAGCCCGTGCCGACCGCCCCTCTCGCCGCCCGACTCACCGTCCCCAGCGGGCCGCTGTTCTTCCCCGTCACGCCCTACGGCCCCGACGGCGAACTCGCCCTCGACACCTACCGGACCCACGTCCGCCAGGGCGTCGAGGCCGGCGCCGCCGCCGTCTTCGCCGCCTGCGGCACCGGGGAGTTCCACGCGCTCGACCCGGAGGAGTACGAGGCCTGCGTCCGCGCGGCCGTCGAAGCGGCCCAAGGGCGCGTCCCGGTCGTCGCGGGCGTCGGCTACGGCACCAGGATCGCCGTCCGCTACGCGCGCGCGGCCCACGCCGCCGGCGCCGACGGGCTGCTCGTCCTGCCGCCCTACCTCGTCGTCGCCGCCCAGGAGGGCCTGCTGCGCCACTACCGCGAGGTGACCGCAGCGACCCCCCTCCCGGTGATCGTCTACCAGCGCGACAACGCCGTCTTCACCCCCGAGACCGTCGTCGCGCTCGCCCGCACCGAGGGAATCGTCGGCCTCAAGGACGGCGTCGGCGACCTCGACCTCATGCAGCGCATCGTCAGCGCCGTACGCACCGAAGTCCCCGGCGACTTCCTGTACTTCAACGGGCTGCCGACCGCCGAGCAGACCCAGCTCGCCTACCGCGCGCTCGGCGTCACCCTGTACTCCTCCGCCGTGTTCTGCTTCGCGCCCGACCTCGCGAACGCCTTCCACCGCGCGCTGCGCACCGGGAACGACGCCCTGGCGCACCGCCTCCTGGACGGCTTCTTCCGCCCGTACGTCGAACTGCGCGCGCAGGGGCGCGGGTACGCCGTCTCCCTCGTGAAGGCCGGGGTGCGGCTGCGCGGCCTCGACGTCGGGGAGGTCCGCCCGCCGCTGCACGAGCCCGGCGAGGATCATGTGAAGCGGCTCGCCCAGCTGATCGAGCGCGGACACGCGCTGGTGGAGGAGGACAAGTGAAGGCGTCGACGTTCGTCTACCCCTGGGACGTCAACGGCGATCCCGCCGCCCCGGACCGCATCGCCGGCCTCGGCGTGGAGCAGGTGACCCTGGCCGCCGCCTACCACTCCACCCGCGCCTTGACCCCCCGTCACCCCGCCCACCGCATCGTCACCGCCGAGCACGCGGCCGTCCTGTACCCGCCTGACGGCCGCTGGAGCGGCCGGACCCTCCAGCCCTACCCGGCGGGCTCCTGGGCCCCAGGAGACGCCTTCGGGGCCGCCGCGCAGGCCCTCGCGGCGGCCGGCCTGGAGGTCCACACGTGGGTCGTCCTCGCCCACAACTCCCGCCTCGGCGCCGAACACCCGGGCACGTCCGTCGTCAACGCCTACGGCGACCGCTACCCCTGGGCCCCCTGCATCGCCCAGCCCGGCACCCGCGCCTACCTCACCGACCTCGCCGCCGAGGCCGCCGTACGCCCCGGCGCGCGCGGCACCGAACTCGAGTCCCTCGGCTGGTACGGCCTCCAGCACCTGCACGCCCACGACAAGACCGCCGGCGTCCCCCTGGGCGACGCCGGCATGTACCTGATGGCCCTCTGCTTCTGCGCCGTCTGCCGCGAGGGCTACGCCGCCGAAGGCGCCGACCCCGACGCGCTCGCCGCCGCCGTACGCCAGGCCCTCGAACCCCTCTGGCAGGGCGCGCCCGACACCGAAGGCTGGACGGGCGTCGAAAAACTCCTCGGCGCGGACAACGCCGCCCGCACGCGCGCATGGCGCGACGAACGCGCCCGCACCCTCCAGGAAACCGCCGTCACGGCCGTACGCGCCGCCGCCCCCGAAGGGTTCCAAGTCCTCCTGCACGCCGACCCGGTGACGTACCACGTGGGCGCCAACCCGGGCGTCGACCCCGCCCACATCCTGTCGGTCGCCGACGGGGTCGTCGTCCCCTGCGCGGGCGGCCCCGAACTCCTCACCCCGTTCACCGAAACGGGCACGGCCGCGGTGATCGCCGCCAACTTCGGCATCGTCTCCGGCATGGGGGGCCACCCGGAGACCCTCGCCGAGGACATCACCCGCGCGCGCGAGTCGGGTGCCACGGAACTGCGGCTGTATCACGCGGGGTTGGCTTCGGAGAGAGATCTGGGGGTGGTGCGGGGGGTGTTGGGCGGGCGGTAGGCGGCCGACGTAGATCCCCCCATCCCCCTGCGCCCCAAAGCAGTTGATGCCTACGCTCGACGGCATGCCCCTGAGTCTCACCGTCCTCGGGACCTCCTCGCCGCATCCCGCGCCGGATCGGCCCTGTTCGGGGTATCTGTTGCGTGGGGGGAGCGCGGAGGTGTGGGTGGACGCGGGGCCGGGGACGTTCGCCGAGTTGCGACGGCACACCGATCCGAGCCGGCTCTCGGCGATCTGGGTGAGTCATCTGCACGCCGACCACAGCGCGGATCTGCTCGCCGCCGTGTACGCGTTCGCGTTCGGCGGGATGACGCCGCCCGCGCCCATCCCGGTGTACGCGCCGCGCGACTGCGCCCTGCGCGTCGCCGGGTTCCTCGGGCGGTCCGACCTCCGGTTCCTCAGCGGCATCCTGGACTTCCGGCCGCTGTACGACGGGCTGCTCGTCCGGCACTGGAACCTGCGCCTCGCCGCCCGCGCGGTGCGGCACGACACCGAGACGTACGGGCTGCGGGCCGAGTGCCAGGGGAGCGTGCTCGCCTACTCGGCGGACACCGGCCCCTGCGCCGCGCTCACCGAACTCGCCTCCGGCGCCGACGTGTTCCTGTGCGAGGCGGACATCGACCGGCATCGCGAAGGCGAACAGGTGCACCTGACGCCGGAGGACGCGGGGGAGGCGGCGCGGAAGGCGGGGGTGCGGGAACTCCTCGTCACCCATGTGGGGCCGACGCTGACCCGCGAGGACGCCACCGGGCGCGCGACGATCGCCTTCGGCGGGCCGACCCGCATGGCCAGGGAAGGGTCAACTTTCCGCTTCTGAACGGGACTTGGCCGCCACCTGCGGGAGGCCCGAGCGGCGGACGGGATTCCGTTTCCTCAACTGCCGTTCCCTGTCAGAAGCATTGACGAAACACAGCCCCCCTCCTACCTTCAACCCGTCATACCTCGTACGTCATATATGAGACGCGATACGTGAGATCAGATACGCGACTTCCGAGAGGCGCGCATGACCTCTGTGCCCACGCCGATCCCGTCCCGGACGCAGTACGTCCTGGAGGAGATCAAACGCCGCATCCTCGCCGGGCAGCTGACGCCCGGTCAGGCGCTGGTGGAGACCGAACTCGCCGCACACTTCGGGGTGTCCAAGACACCCGTGCGCGAGGCGCTCAAGACCCTCGCCGGCACCGGGCTCGTCGTGATGAGCCAGTACAAGGGCGTCACGGTGCGCATGGTGGACGCGGACATGGCACGCGAGATCTACGACGTACGGCTGCTGCTCGAACCGGAGGCGCTGCGCCGGACGGTGAGCCGCGCCGCCTCCCTCGACGCCGCCCGCGCCGCCCTCGCCCGCGCCGACGCCGCCGGTGACACCGCCGAACGCTCCCTCGCCAACCGGGAGTTCCACCGCGCCCTCTATCTGCCCTGCGGCAATCCGCTGCTCGGCCGGATGCTCGACGAGGTCCGCGACCAGGCCGCCCTCGTCTCCGCCGTCGCCTGGGCCGCCTCGCCCTCCTGGGAGCGCGAGGCCGGCGAGCACCGCGAGATCCTGCGGCTCGCGCTGGCCGGCGACGCGGACGGGGCGGCACGGGCGCTGCACGCGCACATCGGGTCGTTCGTGGAGCGGGCGTTCCCTCAATCAGCGGCTGTCCCCGCCTCCCCGGCACAGGAAGGTCAGGAATGAGCAACGTGGCGTTCGAGACCCAGCGCGCGGCCCTCGCCGACGTCGTCGCCATCCCGGTGACCCCGTTCACCGCGGACGGCAACGTCGACGAGCCCGCCTGCCGGGCACTGCTGCGCCGCCTCCTCGACGGCGGGATCAACACCCTTACGCCCAACGGGAACACGGGCGAGTTCTACGCGCTGACCCCTGAAGAGCGGCGGTCCGTCACGGAGTTGACCCTGGACGAGGCGGGCGGCCGGGCCGCCGTCCTCGTCGGCGTCGGCCACGACATCCGCAGCGCCGTTCAATCCGCGCGCCACGCACGGGAGTTCGGCGCCCACATGGTGATGGTCCACCAGCCCGCCCACCCCTACGTCGCCCAGGCCGGCTGGGTCGACTACCACCGCGCCATCGCCGAGGCCGTCCCCGAACTGGGCGTCGTCCCCTACGTCCGCAATCCGCAGCTGCGCGGCGAACGGCTCGCCGAACTCGCCGACGTCTGCCCGAACGTGATCGGCGTCAAGTACGCCGTCCCGGACGCCGCCCGCTTCTCAGGGTTCGCCCGTGACGCGGGACTTGAGCGGTTCGTGTGGGTCGCGGGGCTCGCGGAGCCGTACGCGCCGTCGTACTTCTCGGCCGGGGCCACCGGGTTCACGTCCGGACTCGTGAACGTCGCCCCCGCCGTCTCGCTGAACATGATCGAGGCGCTGCGGTCCGGGGACTACCCGGGCGCGATGAAGGTCTGGGAGCAGATCCGCCGCTTCGAGGAACTCCGCGCGGCGAACGGCTCCGCCGACAACGTCACGGTCGTCAAGGAGGCCCTCGCCTCACTCGGCCTGTGCCGCCGGGACGTACGGCCGCCGAGCCGGGTACTGCCGGAGGAGGAACGGGCGGAGGTCGCGGCGATCGCGGCGGGGTGGTCGATATGAACGCCGCCGGCATGGCCAACTCCGGTGTGCCGGAAGCCGACTTGGGCAACTCCGGTACGGCCGACGCAAGTTCGCCCGCCTCCCGCAGACCCCCCGAATCCCTCCGCAGCCACCAGTGGTACGGCACCGAAGGTCTCCGCTCCTTCAGTCACCGCGCCCGCACCCGCCAGCTCGGCTACCTCCCCGAGGAGCACCTCGGCAAGCCGGTCGTCGCGATCCTCAACACCTGGTCGGACATCAACCCTTGCCACGTGCACCTCCGCGACCGCGCGCAGGCCGTCAAGCGCGGGGTGTGGCAAGCCGGCGGATTCCCGCTGGAGTTCCCCGTCTCGACGCTCAGCGAGACGTTCCAGAAACCCACCCCCATGCTGTACCGCAACCTCCTCGCGATGGAGACCGAGGAGCTGCTGCGCTCGTACCCGGTCGACGGCGCGGTCCTGATGGGCGGCTGCGACAAGACGACCCCGGCGCTCCTGATGGGCGCGGCCTCGGCCGACCTGCCCACCGTCTTCGTCCCGGCGGGGCCGATGCTCCCGGGGCACTGGCGCGACGAAGTCCTGGGCTCCGGCACGGACATGTGGAAGTACTGGGACGACAAGCGCGCCGGACTCATCGGCGACTGCGAGCTGGGCGAGCTGGAGAACGGCCTCGCGAGATCGCCCGGGCACTGCATGACGATGGGGACGGCGTCCACGCTGACGGCCGCCGCGGAGGCCCTCGGCGTGACGGTGCCGGGCGCGTCCAGCATCCCGGCCGTCGACTCCGGACACGACCGCATGGCGGCGAAGGCGGGCCTGACGATCGTCGAACTGGTCCACAAGGACCGGAAGTTGAGCGAGCTGCTGACCCGCGAGGCGTTCGAGGACGCGGTGACGACCGTGCTCGGGCTCGGCGGTTCGACGAACGCCGTGATCCACCTGATCGCGATGGCGGGCCGCGCGGGCGTCAAGCTCACCCTCGACGACTTCGACCGCATCGCCCGCACGGTCCCCGTCCTCGCCAACGTCCGCCCCGGCGGCCGGACTTACCTGATGGAGGACTTCCACTTCGCGGGCGGCCTGCCCGGCTTCCTCTCCCGCATCCCGGACCTGCTCCACCTGGAGCGGCCGACGGCGTCCCACGACACGATGCGCGAGCAACTGGCGGGCGCCCAGGTCCACAACGACGACGTCATCCGCACCCGCGACAACCCCGTCGCGAACGAGGGCGGGGTCGCCGTACTGCGCGGCAACCTCTGTCCGGACGGCGCCGTCATCAAACACATCGCCGCCGAACCGCAGTTGCTGAAACACACCGGCCGCGCGGTCGTCTTCGACGACTACAGGACCATGCAACGCACCATCAACGACCCGCAGTTGAACATCACCGCCGACAGCGTCCTGGTCCTGCGCGGCTCAGGCCCCAAAGGCGGCCCGGGTATGCCCGAGTACGGCATGCTGCCGATCCCCGACCACCTGCTCAAGCAGGGCGTGCGCGACATGGTCCGCATCTCCGACGCCCGTATGAGCGGCACGAGTTACGGCGCCTGCGTCCTGCACATCGCCCCCGAGTCGTACGTCGGCGGCCCCCTGGCGCTGGTGCGCACCGGCGACACCATCACCCTGGACGTCGCCGCCCGCACCCTTCAACTCGACGTGGACGACGACGAGTTGGCGCGCCGCCGGGCCGACTGGACGCCC
The DNA here is from genome assembly GCF_055597585.1 of Streptomyces sp. AMJ-169. Taxonomy (NCBI): domain Bacteria; kingdom Bacillati; phylum Actinomycetota; class Actinomycetes; order Kitasatosporales; family Streptomycetaceae; genus Streptomyces; species Streptomyces sp. AMJ-169. The sequence continues at coordinate 109,345 of NZ_JBVLTJ010000006.1, read as the reverse complement.
CCGCCCACCCGTTACGAACGCGGCTACGGCGCCCTCTACAACGAGCAGATCACGCAGGCCGACACCGGCTGCGACTTCGAGTTCCTCGCGCGCCCCGGCAAGGTCCAGGACCCGTACGCCGGCTGAAGCAACCGCACGGCCACCGCACACCACCGCACCGCCAAGTACGCCCAGGCACACGCATGTTGGTGAGGAAAGCGCTTACCGCCATGTCGACGTACACGAACGGAGACCAGTCATGGCCCAAGCCGCAGCCGTGGCGAAACCGCCCGCACCGGACCGGCGGCGCCGGGCCTCCGCCACGCCGCGCAGGCTGCCGTATCTGCTGATCGCGCCGGCGGCCCTGCTGATGCTGGGGTTCATCGCCTACCCGGTGCTCAGCGTCTTCTACTACAGCCTCCAGCACTTCAACCCCACCAAGCCCTGGCGCGACGGCTTCGCGGGGCTCGGCAACTTCACCCAGATCTTCACCGACGACCCGCAGTTCTGGGACACGCTCGTCTTCAGCGCGAAGTGGGTGTTCGTCGAGGTCGGCCTCCAGCTGCTGTTCGGGCTCGCGCTGGCGCTCGTCGTCAACCAGTCTTTCGCGGGGCGGGCGTTGGGCCGGGCACTGGTCTTCTCGCCATGGGCCGTGTCCGGTGTGCTGACCTCCGCGATCTGGGTGCTGCTCTACAACTCCCAGACAGGGATCACCCGTTACCTCGCCGACATGGGCCTCGGCTCGTACGGGACGAGCTGGCTCTCGGACACCTCGACCGTCTTCCCGGCGGCCGTCGTCGCCGATCTGTGGCGCGGGGTGCCGTTCTTCGCAATCCTCATCCTCGCCGACCTCCAGTCCGTCTCGAAGGACCTGTACGAGGCCGCCGAGGTCGACGGGGCCAGCCGTATCAAGCAGTTCTGGCACATCACCCTGCCGCACCTCAAGGACGCGATCATCCTCTCCACGCTGCTGCGCGCGGTCTGGGAGTTCAACAACGTCGACCTGCTCTACACGCTGACCGGCGGCGGACCGGCCGGGGAGACCACCACCCTGCCCCTCTACATCGCCAACACCAGCGTGGAATCACATGACTTCGGCTACGCGTCCGCCCTGACCACGGTCGCGTTCGTGATCCTCCTCTTCTGCTCGATGGTCTATCTGCGGCTGAGCAAGTTCGGAGGCGAGTCCAAGTGATCACCGAGGAAGCCACACCGGCGACCGCCGCCCCCGCGCGCCGCCGCCCGCCCGAGCCGCCGCGCCCGGTGAAACACCGCCGCGCCTGGGACGAAGTACCGCGCTGGCAGCTCTACTTGCCGCTGTCGGTCTACCTCGTCTTCACCCTCGTCCCCTTCTACTGGATCCTGCTGTTCGCGCTGCGCCCGGCCGGCTCGACCTCGCTCGTGCCCTGGCCGGCCACCACCGACCACTTCGAGAAGGTGTGGAGCGAACGCGGCTTCGGCACCTACTTCCAGAACAGCGTGTACGTCGGTGTCGCCACCCTCGTCATGACGACCGCCGTGGCCCTGGCGGGGGGTTACGCCCTCGCGCGCTTCGACTTCAAGCTCAAGCGCGGGTTCATGCTGGCCCTGCTGTGCTCGCAGTTCGTGCCGGGCGCGCTGCTGCTCGTACCGCTCTTCGAGATCTTCGCCAACCTGAAGATGATCAACTCGCTGGGCAGTGTCATCCTCGCCGAGACCGTCTTCCAGCTGCCGCTGTCGATGATCCTGATCAGCAACTTCATCAAGAACGTGCCCTACTCGCTGGAGGAGGCGGCCTGGGTCGACGGGTGCAACCGGTTCACCGCGTTCCGCATCGTCGTCCTGCCGCTGCTGCGGCCCGGCATCATCGCCGTCGGCTCCTTCGCGTTCGTCCACTCCTGGAACCACTTCCTGTTCGCCCTGATGTTCCTCAACAACCAGGACAAGCAGACGATCCCGGTCGGCCTCAACACCCTGATGAGCGCCGACAGCGTCGACCTCGGCGCCCTCGCCGCCGGCGGCATCATCGCCGCCGTCCCCGTCGTGATCGTGTTCGCGTTCATCCAGAAATGGCTCATCACCGGGTTCAGCGCGGGGGCGGTGAAGGGATGACACTCCGTCAAGTTGGTGTGGTGACAGCCCAGTCGCCCGTACTGCCGCTCCCCGCCCACGCCGAGGCCCGCGACACCGGCCGCAGCGGCGAACGCGCCCTCGCCGCCGACGCCGGCTGGGCGCCTACTCTGCACACCGAGATCGACAGCGCCCGGGCGGCCGACCGGAAGGCCGCCAGGAGCGCCGGTGCAGGGAGGCTGCCATGACCATCGACATCGTCCTCGCCGGAGCCCGCGGCCACGGCCGCTGGCACCTGGACAACATCCGCCGGCTCCAGGACAAGGGCATCGTCCGCCTCGCGGGCGTCTGCGAACTGCACCCCCTCACCCCGGACGAACTCCCCGAGGGCCTCGGCAGCCCCGAGCAGTCACCCGACCTCGGCACGCTCCTCGACACGACCGGCGCCCGGATCGCGGTCGTCTGCACCCCGATCCCGACCCACACCGACCTCGCGCTGACCGCCGCGAGCCGGGGCGTGCACCTGCTCCTGGAGAAGCCGCCGGCGCCGTCCTACGCCGAGTTCCGCCGCATGGCCGACGGAGTCGCCGCCGCAGGGGTCGCCTGCCAGATCGGCTTCCAGTCGCTGGGCTCGCACGCCGTCCCCGCCATCCGGAAACTCCTCGCCGACCAGGCGATCGGCGAGGTCACCGGGGTGGGCGGAGCCGGCGCCTGGGCCCGGCCCGAGTCCTACTACCGGCGCGCACCCTGGGCGGGCAAGCGCCGCCTCGACGGCACCGACGTCATCGACGGGGCCCTCACCAACCCCCTCGCCCACGCCGTCGCCACCGCGCTCGCCCTCGCCGGCGCCACCCGCGCCGAGGACGTCCGCACGGTCGAGACCGAGCTGTTCCACGCCAACGCGATCGAGTCCGACGACACCTCCTGCCTGCGCATCACCACCTCTCAAGGGCACACCGTCACCGTCGCCGCGACCCTCTGCGCCGAGCGGCCGGGCGAGCCGTACGTCCTCGTCCACGGCAGCCGGGGCCGCATCACCTACTGGTACAAGCAGGACCGCGTCCTCCTCCAGCGCGCCGGCCACGGGCCGCAGGAGTACGAGTACGGCCGCACCGACCTACTCCACAACCTCGTCGATCACCTGACGGACCACACCTCCCTTCTCGCGCCTCCCGACTCCACCGGCGCCTTCATGACAGCCGTGGAAGCCATCCGCACCGCCCCGGACCCCGCCCAGCTGCCCGAAAACGCCTGGTATCTCCTGAACGGCGAGGACCGCCGCGTGGTTCCCGGGATCGACGAACTCGTCGAAAAAGCCGCCGACTCCCTCTGCCTCTACTCCGAACTGGGCGCGCCCTGGGCCCCGCGGAAGGCACCGGGGGCCCCGCCGAAAGAGGTGACCACATGACCGCTCCCGGACACCTGGGCCATCCCGGCCTTCCCGCCCTGCGCGTCGTGGGCCGCCCCGGCGCGGCCCACGGCGGTCACGACGGGGCGACGGCCCTGGTGCGGAAGGCGGTCGGCCGGTGACGGACGCGTACGAGAACCCGGACGCGGACCCCGGGATGTACGAGAACCCGGTCCTGAACGCCGACTGGTCCGACCCGGACGTCATCCGGGTCGGCGACGACTTCTACCTCACCGCCTCCAGCTTCGGCCGCGCCCCCGGCCTCCCCCTGCTGCACTCCCGCGACCTCGTCAACTGGACCCTCGTCGGCCACGCCCTCCAACTCCTCGAACCCGCCTCGGAGTTCAGGAGACCCCGGCACGACTGCGGAGTCTGGGCACCGGCGTTACGTCACCACGACGACCGCTTCTGGATCTTCTGGGGCGACCCCGACCAAGGCATCTTCCAGGTCAACGCCCCCGAGATCAGAGGCCCTTGGAGCCGCCCGCACCTGGTCAAGGCCGGCCAGGGCCTGATCGACCCCTGCCCGCTGTGGGACGACGAGACCGGCGAGGCCTACCTCGTGCACGCCTGGGCCAAGTCCCGCTCCGGCGTGAAGAACCGCCTCACCGGCCACCGCATGCACCCTGACGGCACGTCACTTCTCGACGCGGGCAAGGTCGTTGTCGACGGCGACCGCATCCCCGGATGGTTCACCCTCGAAGGCCCCAAGCTCTACCGCCACGACGGCTGGTACTGGATCCTCGCCCCGGCAGGCGGCGTCGGCACCGGCTGGCAAGGCGCCTTCCGCGCACGGGAGTTCTTCGGCCCGTACGAGGAGAAAGTGATCCTGGAGCAGGGCGCGACCGACGTCAACGGACCCCACCAGGGCGGCTGGGTGCGCACCCCGGCCGGCGAGGACTGGTTCCTGCACTTCCAGCAACGCGGCGCCTACGGAAGGGTCGTTCACCTCCAGCCCATGCGCTGGGCCCCCGACGGCTGGCCCGTCCTCGGCGCCGACGGCACCCCCGTCGCCGTACACCGCCGCCCCGCCCTGCCCCCGCAGCCGCCCGCCGCGCCCGCCACCGACGACGACTTCCCCGGCGGACGCTTCGGCCGGCAGTGGGCCTGGACCGCCAACCCCCAGGACGGCTGGGCCACTCAGCACTCCGGCGACGGACTGCGGCTCACCTGCGTACGCACCGCCGACGCCCACGACCTGCGCACGCTCCCCAGCGTCCTGACCCAGCGGCTGCCCGGCATCCCCTCCGCCGTTGAAGTCGAACTACGGCTGCCCAGCGAGGAGTCGGGCGCGCGAGCCGGACTCGCCGTGCTCGGCGACGCGTTCAGCTGGATCGGACTGCAACGGGGGACCGACGGGACGGTCCACCTCGTGCACCGGTTCGCCGAGACGACCGCCGAACGCGAACGCGACGCCGCACACCCGCAGTTGGCGCCGGAAGGCCGGGTCAGGCTGCGCGTGGAGATCGGCGCGGGCGCCCGCTGCCGCTTCTTCCACGACCTCGGCGCGGGACCGCGTCCCTCCGGCCCCGTCTTCGCCGCCACCCCCTGGCGCTGGGTCGGCGCCCTCCTCGGCCTGTTCGCCCTCGCCCCCGAGGGCAACGGCCACGCGGGAGCAGGGGTGTTCACGCGCTTCCGCATCACCCCGCTCTAACCCCCTTGCCCCGCACGCCTGTTGGGAGCCGCAATGACGCACTTCCCGAGCAAGCGCGGACTCGCCCTCGCCGCGCTCGCCGCCCTGATCGCGGCGCTCGGAATCGGCACGGTCGACGCCCAGGCCACCAATTCCCTTACGGAAGCAGCACGTTGGACGGACGAGCCGCACGGCTTCGCCTCCCTCGCCGGCGGCACCACCGGTGGCGCGGGCGGCAAGGTCGTCACCGTCACCGACCAGGCCGCACTCAAGAGATACGCCGCCGCGCCCGAGCCGTACATCATCCGCGTCCAGGGCTCGATCGCCGTCGAACCCTTCGGCTCCGACATCGTCGTCGCCTCCGACAAGACCGTCATCGGCGTCGGCGACACCGGCGAGATCGTCCACGGCGAACTCCACCTCAACTCCGGTACCAGCAACGTCATCATCCGCAACCTGACGATCCGGGACAGCTACGTCGAGGGCGACTGGGACGGTAAGACCAACGACTTCGACGCCATCCAGATGGACACCGCCGACCACGTCTGGATCGACCACAACCGGCTCCAGCACATGGGCGACGGGCTGCTCGACATCCGCAAGAACAGCCAGTACATCACCGTCTCCTACAACCAATTCCGCAGCCACAACAAGGCGTTCGGGATCGGCTGGACACCGGACGTCCTGACCCAGATCACCATCGACCACAACTGGTTCGAGGGCACCAAACAGCGCAACCCCTCGGCGGACAACTGCGCCTACGCCCACCTCTACAACAACTATTTCTCCGCGCCGGTGGCCGACGGCGATCCCGTCTGGACGTACGGCAGTTGGTCCCGGGGCCACACCAAGATGGTCATCGAGAACAGCTACTACGACGGCGTCCAGCACCCCTACCAGGCCGACGCCACCGCCGAGTTGGTGCAACGCGGCTCGATCCTGCACAACACCAGCGGCCGCACGGACAGTTGGGGAACCGCCTTCGAGCCACGCGCCTTCTACCCGTACCACCTCGACCCGGCGGCGGCCGTACCCGCCCTGCTGGCCCGCCTCTCCGGACCGCAGCAGCGGATCGGGAGCGTCCTGATCACCGGGTCGAGGATCGTCGAACTGCCGGCCGCGGTCAAGTCCACCCCGTGGACCGGCATGAGCGGCGCCGACGGCTGGGCGCCGCAGTACACCCGCACCTACTGGAAAGAGAGCTGACCGATGACGTTCAGAAGATCCAGGAACCGCAGAACCGGCCGTACTGTCACGGCAGTTGCCCTCGGCTCGGTGCTCGCGCTCACCGCGACCGGCTGCGGTGACGACGGCAGCGCGAGCGGCGACGGCGCCGAGGGCAGCGGCACCGGGAAGATCCTCTTCTGGGACAACAACGGCGGTGTCCGCACCGACATCTGGAAGGAGATCATCGCCGATTTCGAGAAGGCCAACCCCGACATCAAGGTCGAGTACGTCGGGATCGCCGCGACCGAGTACCAGTCCAAGGTCGACACCGCGATCCGGGGCGGCGGGCTCCCCGACGTCGGCGGGGTCGGCGCGGCCATGCTCGCCGGCTTCTCCGCGCAGAACGTACTCGACCCCCTCGACGACCGGCTGGCCGGCTCCGCCCTGAGCAGTCAGCTCAACAAAGACATGGTCGCCTCGCTGAAGGCCGCCGGGGGCCGCGACGACACCCTCTATTCCATACCGACCTCCGCCAACAACGGCGTGCTCTATTACCGCACCGACCTGTTCCGGAAAGCGGGCCTCCAGCCGCCGACGACCTGGGACAACTTCTACACGGCCGCCGAGAAGCTCACGAACTCCGGCAAGAACGAATTCGGTTACACCATCCGCGGCGGCGCCGGTTCCATTGCCCAGGCGCTCGACGCGATGTACGGTCAGTCCCAGATCGCGTCCTTCTGGAACGGCGACAAGACCACCGTCAACGACCCGAAGAACGTGGCGGCCCTGGAGAAGTACACCGGGCTCTACAAGAAGGTCACCCCCGCGGCCGACCTCAACAACGACTTCACCAAGATGGTCGCGCAGTGGGACTCCGGCACGATCGGGATGCTCAACCACAATCTCGGTTCGTACCAGGACCACGTGAAAGCGCTCGGCGCCGACAAGTTCCGCGGCATTCCCCTTCCCACCGCCGCCGACGGAAAGCGAGTCCAGGTCTCCAACCCCGTCGACGGGCTCGGGGTGTTCAAGTCCTCCAAGAACAAGGAGGCCGCCTGGAAGTTCATCGAGTTCGCGCTGTCCAAGGCGGAGAACTCAAAGTTCAACAAAGCGGCCGGGCAGGTGCCGGCGAATACGGCTGCCGCCGGGGACGCGTGGGTCCAGCAGGCGGAGCCGACCAAACTGGCCGCTGCCGCGTTGACCGACGGGTCCACGAAGATCGTGCAGTTGCCGTACTACTTGCCTGACTGGAACAGCATCTCCAAGGCTGAGAATGAGCCGAACTTTCAGAAGGTGTTGTTGGGGAAGATGAGTTCCAAGGACTTCCTGGACAAGTTGGCGGAGGAGTTGAACGCGGCTCAGGCTGAGTGGAATCAGCAGAAGGGGTAGGGGTTCTGAGTATCGCCGTTGGGGTGGCCTGTACGTCGCAGGGTGCAGGCCGTCCCTGGCTGGTCGCGCCCACGCGGCGGAGCCGCAAATTGATACAGCCCCGCGCCCCTTAAAAACTGAACCCTCTCTTGAAAGGCTTCGGTATGACCCTCAGCCGTCGGCAGGTCACCGCCTCCGGCCTTGCCGCCTTACCCCTCCTTCTCCTCGCCACCCCCGCTCACGCCTCCCCCCACCGCACCCTCTACATCGCCGGCGACTCCACCGCCGCCCAGAAATACTCCTCCGCCGCCCCCGAAACCGGCTGGGGAATGGCCCTCCCCTTCTTTCTCACCGAAACCCTCACCGTCGCCAACCACGCCATGAACGGCCGGAGTTCCAAGAGCTTCTTCGACGAAGGACGCCTCGCCGCCATTCTCGATGTGATCCGGCCCGGCGACCTCCTCCTCGTCCAATTCGCCCACAACGACGAAAAGACCGAGGACCCCGCCCGCTACACCGAGCCCTGGACGACCTACCAGGACTACCTCCGCCGCTACCTCGACGGCGCCCGCGCGAAAGGCGCCCGGCCCGTTCTCGCCACCCCCGTCGAGCGCCGCAGGTTCGACACCGCCGGGAACGCCGTGCCGACGCACGGGCAGTACCCGGCGGCCATGCGGGCGCTCGCGGCGGACGAAGGTGTGGCGCTGCTCGACCTCCAGGCGCTGTCGCTCGCGCTGTGGCAGGAGCTCGGGGTGGAGGAGACGAAGAAGTACTTCAACTGGACGGCCACGGAACAGGACAACACGCACTTCAACCCGCCGGGCGCGATCGCGGTCGCCCGCCTGGTGGTGCGGGAGCTGCTGCGCACAAGGGTTCTGGCGAAGCGTCAAGTGTGCCGTCTGGAAGAGCAGATACCGGAGTCCTGGATCACCTGGCCCGAAGGCACCGCCGAATAACAGCACGTCCCTCTTCCCGAAAGAAGGCGAGCGCACGATGCACATGCAGAAGTGTCATGATCACGACAACACTCGACGTTATGGCGCACTCCTCGGCTGCACCGCCCTGATCCTCTCCCTGACCGGCGTAGCCGCCCAGGCCCAGCCCCAACACACCATCCCCAAACCCGACTTGACCCGCCAGACGCTCCCCGCGAACGACGGCTGGGCCGCCTACGGAACCGGCACCACCGGAGGCTCCGCCGCCGACGCCGACCACGTCTATACGGTCACCACCTGGGCCGAGTTCAAGGCCGCCCTCGCCGCCGGCGGGAGCGCTCCCAAGGTCATCAAGGTGAAGGGGACGATCGACGCGGACGGCGAGAGCTGCGCCGACTTCGAGGTCCCGGGCTACAGCCTCGCCGACTACCTCACGACGTACGACCCCCAAGTCTGGGGCTACGAAAAGGACTTGAGCGCCGAACCGGCCGACAGTCCGGAGGGGCTGCGCAGGGCTTCGATGGCCAACCAGGACAAGTACATCAAGGCGAACGTCACGGCGAACACCACGATCGTCGGCATCGGCAAGGACGCCGGGTTCAAGGGCGCCAGCCTCCAGATCAAGGCCGTCGACAACGTCATCGTCCGCAACCTCTCCTTCGAAGGCCCCGTCGACTGCTTCCCCCAGTGGGACCCGACCGACGGCACCACCGGCAACTGGAACTCCGAGTACGACTCGGCGGTCGTCTACGGCTCCACGCACGTCTGGCTGGACCACAACACGTTCACCGACGGCGACCACCCCGACAGCGCCGCGCCGGTCTACTTCGGCATGCTGTACCAACAGCACGACGGGCAGCTGGACATCGTCCGGGGCGCCGACTACGTGACCGCCTCCTGGAACGTCTTCAAGGACCACGACAAGACGATCCTGATCGGCAACAGCGACAGCGCCGCCACCGCGGCCGGTGACCGGGGGCATCTGAAGGTCACCTTCCACCACAACCTCTTCCAGAACCTGCTGGAGCGCGCGCCGCGGGTCCGGTTCGGCCAAGTCGACTCCTACAACAACCACTTCATCGCGAGCGACGGCTACATCTACAGCTACGGCGTCGGCATGGAGTCCCAACTCGTCGCCGAGCACAACGCGTTCACGATCCCGGCCGGCATCTCCGCCGGGCAGATCCTGAAGAAGTGGAAGGAAGCGCCGCTCACCGCCGCCGACAACTACGTCAACGGCCGCCTCGTCGACCTGATCGCCGTCCACAACGCGCAGATCCCCGAGGAGACGCTCCAGTCCGGCGCCGGCTGGACCCCCACCCTGCGCACGAAGGTCGACCCGCCGCGCCTGGTCCCGCTGATCGTCGCCGTCGGCGCGGGCGCGGGGCGACTGCGCTGACGCAGCACCCGGCGCCGACGTGAACTCGGCTCCACCGCAAGCCACTTCGCACCGAAGTGGGCACCCCAAGACCGCCGGGGCGGTCCTGCACACCGCCCCGGCACCCCACCCCCGCAGGAGCACCCCGCATGCCCTCCCCCCAACTCCCCCTCCCCAGACGCGGGTTCCTCACGGCGACCGCCGCCACGGCCGCCGCCCTCGTGACCACCCCCGCGCACGCCACCCGCCAACACCCGCACCACACAAACCCGTTCGGCCGCTACGGCACCCCCGCCGCCCGCCTCACCCCGCAGACCCTCTACGTCGATCCCGCCGGCCAGGGCGACCACACCACCGTCGCCGCGGCCGTCGCCGCCGCGACCGGCACCGGCTGGACCCTGGTCCTCGCCCCCGCCACCTACCGGGAGACGGTCGCCGTGGACGCCACCCGCGCCGGCATGACCTGGATCGCCGCCGCAACTGACCCGCAGGCCACGGTCATCGTCTACGACAACGCGGCCGGCACCCCCAGACCCGGCGGCGGCACCTACGGCACCACCGGCTCGGCCACCACCACCGTCCAGGCAGCCGGCTTCACCGCCCACCGCCTCACCTTCGCCAACGACTGGCTGCGCGCCGACCACCCCGGCATCAGCGGCACCCAGGCGGTCGCCATCAAGGTCCAGGGCGACCGCAGCGCCTTCCACCACTGCCGCTTCCTCGGCCACCAAGACACCTTGTACGCCGACACGTTGGCGCTCACCGCGTTCGCCCGCCAGTACTTCGCGGACTGCTATATCGAGGGCGACGTCGACTTCGTCTTCGGCCGCGCCACCGCCGTCTTCGAGCGCTGCCACTTCCGCACCCTCGACCGCACGGACCTCGCCGCCCCGCCGTACGGCTTCGTCTTCGCGCCCTCGACGGCCGGCGCCAACCCGCGCGGCTATCTGGTCACCGGCAGCCGCGTCAGCAGCCAAGCCCCGGACGCCGCCTACAAGTTGGCCCGCCCCTGGGTGCCCAGCTCCGACCTGACCGCCCGCCCGATGCTCACCGTCCGCGAGACCCGCCTGGACTCCGGCATCGACGCGGTCGCCCCCTACACGAACATGTCGGACAGCTACCCCTGGCAGCAGCAGCGGTTCGCCGAGTACCGCAACACCGGCCCCGGCGCGGTCGTGACCGCCCCGCAGTACCGGCCCCAACTCACCGCCGCCCAGGCCGAGTCGGCGACCCGGGCCGCGTACCTCGGCGACTGGGAACCGGAGGTGCGCTGAGATGCGCAACTCCCTCAGCCGCCGCACCTTCCTCGCAGCCGCCGGACTCCTGACGGCCGCGGCAACCCCCGCAACCGCCGCCCCCAGAAACCGAGTTACTCACGTCCACCCCGGCGACTCCGTCCAGACAGCCGTGGACCGCGCCGACACCCCCGGCTGGACGATCGTCATCCACCCCGGCACCTACCGCGAAACCGTCGACATCCCCGCCGAAAAAGCCGAGTTGACGATCCGAGGCGCCACCCCCGACCCCCGCGCCGCGGTCATCGTCCACGACAACGCCAACGGCACCCAGAAACCGGATGGTTCAGGCACCTACGGCACAGCGGGCTCCGCCACCTTCACCTCGGCCGCCCCCGGCCTGACCCTCCGCGACCTGACGCTCGCCAACGACTGGCTGCGCGCCGACCACCCCGACATCACCGGCACCCAAGCGGTCGCCGCCTGCCTCACGGGCGACCGCACCCACGCCGAGAACGTCCGCTTCCTCGCCCACCAGGACACCCTGTTCGCGGACACGACGACCCTGGACGCCTTCAACCGGCAGTATTACCACCGCTGTTACCTCGAAGGCGACGTCGACTTCGTCTTCGGCCGGGCGCGGGCCGTCTTCGACGGATGCCGGTTCCACACCCTCCAGCGGGACGTCGGCTTCACCCCCAAAGGCATGGTCTTCGCCCCCGCCACCGCCCGCGCCAACCCCTACGGCTTCCTCGCCGTGCGCGGCCGGATCACCTCGGGCGCGGAGCCGGCGGCGTACAAACTGGCCCGCCCCTGGGTGCCCACCTACGAGACAACAGCCTGGCCCTCCTTGGTGGTTCGGGACACCTGGATCGGCCCCGGCATCGACGCGGCGGCCCCGTACACGAACATGCGCGACGCCTACCCGTGGCAGGCGATGCGCTTTCGCGAGTACGCCAACTCCGGCCCCGGAGCGGTGATTTCGGCGCCGGAGAACCGGCCGCTACTGACGGACGCGGAGGCGGTCGTACACACCCCGCGTACCTACCTCGGGGACTGGCGCCCCGAGAAGCACCAACAGCACCAGCAGCACTAACGGCACCACCAGATCAGCCCCAACTCCCCATCCCCACACGACGAAAGGGACCGCACTCCATGTCTCGTCGTACCGTTCCCAGCGCTCTCGCAGCCCTCGCACTCGGTGCCGGGCTCGCCGTCGCCCTGCCCGGGTCCGCCCAGGCGGCGACGGTGGTCGTCAGCAACTCGACCGACCTGACCAGCGCCATCAAGAACGCCACCGCCGGCACCGTCATCCAGGTCCGCGGCGGCACCTACTACCCGACGGCTACCCTCCAGTCCACGGCCAACGGCACCTCCTCGGCGCCGATCACGCTCACCGCGTACGGCTCGGAGACCGTGAAGATCGACGGGTCCTCCATGGCGGCCGGCTCCTGGATCTTCAAGCTGACCGCGTCGTACTGGAACGTCTCCAACATCACGTTCCAGAACTCCCCGGACAGCGCCGTCGTCTGCCAGTCCTGCACCGGCACCAACTGGAACAACGTCAAGACCATCAACGGCGGCGACTCCGGCTTCACCCTCACCGGGGCCAACACGGTCAACAACACCGTGAAGAACCTGGACAGTTACGGCAACTACGACGCCGCGACGCACGGCCAGAACGCGGACGGCGTCGCCATCAAGTTCGGCTCCGGCACCGGCAACCTCGTCACCGGCGCCCGGCTGTACAACAACTCGGACGACGGCATCGACCTGTGGTCGTTCTCCTCGCCGGTCACCATCGAGCACAGCTGGTCCTTCGGCAACGGCGTCAACCGCTGGGGCGACTCCGCGTTCGAGGGCAACGGCAACGGGTTCAAGCTCGGCGGCAACGGCGTCACCGTCGCCCACGTCGTCAACAACTCGGCCGCGTGGGGCAATTCGGGCAACGGGTTCACCGAGAACTCCAACACCGGTGCCATCGTCGTCAATCGGACCACGTCCTACGCCAACAGCAAGTGGGGCTACTACTTCGCGACCAGCGCCGCGAAGCTCGGCAAGAACCTCGCCGTCGGCAACGGCGGCGGCCAGGTCAGCAAGGGCTCCAGTGTGACCTCGGCCGGCAACAACTGGGACTCCGGCATCTCGACGCCCGCGTTCGTCTCCACGGACGCCTCGTCGACGTACAACTCCCGTAGTTCCAGCGGCACTCTGCCCGCCACCACGTTCCTGACGACGGGCAGCGCCACCATCGGCGCCACCATGGACTGACCCCGGCACAGGGCGCTTGACCCGTTCTTTGCCGCGGGGGAGATCTCGATCGGGCAACGGGTCTCGCGCCCGCCCGGGTGACGCGCGTAGAAAACGTCTCATGCAAAAGTCTCTGCGCCTCGCGGCAGCCGCCGCGGCCTGTGCCCTCACCGGCGCCGTCCTGTACGGCGCCGGTGCGGCCACCGCCCACCAGTCGACGGTCGACTCCTCCCACGAGCCCTACAACATCGGGCAGTTGGTCAAGGACATCGACACCTACTACGGCACCACCCTGGACGCGAACGGCGTCTACCAGGCGTCCCCGGACAGCCAGTACGCCAAGGACCTCGCGGCCGTCGACAAGGCCGCCCGCAAGCAGATCGACCAGGCGGCCCGCAAGGGTCACCACAAGGGGTCCAAGCCCGCGGTCGTCTTCGACATCGACGACACGCTGCTGCTCAGCCTCGACTACGAGAAGAAGACCAACTACACGTACAACGGCACCACTTGGGCCGACTACGTGAACAAGGCCGACCGCCCCGGCGTCTTCGGCAGCGCCGAACTGGTCCGCTACGCCGCCGCCAAGGGCGTCGAGGTCTTCTACAACTCCGGCCTGAGCGAGGCCCAGCGCGCCGCCGCCGTCGCCAACCTCAAGAAGACCGGCGCCGACGTCAACCTCGACGCCGCCCACATGTTCCTCAAGGACAAGGCCAACCCGCCGTCCTACCTGGCGGGCTGCGCCACCCCGGGCACCTGGAACTGCACCACCGTGCAGTACAAGTCCGGCACCCGCAAGCACATCGAGGACCTCGGCTACGACATCGTCGCCAACTTCGGCGACCAGTACTCCGACCTCGAAGGCGGCTACGCAGACAAGGCGTTCAAGCTGCCGAACCCGACGTACTTCGTGAGCTGAAGCCGGCTGAAGTCAGCCGACGTCCGCTGACGCCCCCTCGGGCTCGATCGACCCCAGCGTCGGCACCACCACCCTGATCAGCCCGTCCGGCCCGAACTCCAGCCGGTCCACGGCCACTTCACGGTGCGTGCCGTCACCCCCGGGCCGTCCGGGCCCCTCCAGCGCGAACCGGTGGTACACGATGTACCACCGGTCCGTGCCGGGCGCGTTCACCACCGAGTGATGCCCGGTGCCGAGAATCCCGTACTCGGGCCGCTTCGCGAGCATCGTCCCCCGCCCGGTCCACGGCCCCAGCGGCGAGGGACCCGTCGCGTACGCCACGTGATAGTCCTCGCTGCGGGTGTCGTCCTCGGACCACATGAAGTAGTACGTCCCCTGCCGCTCGATCACGAACGACCCCTCGCGGAAGTCCCCTTGGGTGATCTCCCGCACCTCGGCCGGATCGAACGACACCATGTCCGCGCCCAACGGCACGACGTAGGCGTGCATGTTGCCCCAGTACAGATACGACGTCCCGTCGCGGTCCGTGAACACCGCCGGATCGATCATCTGCCCCGGGAACGCGTCCCGCGCCACGAGCGGCCCGCCCAGCGCGTCCCGGAACGGCCCGGCGGGCGAGTCGGCGACGGCCACGCCGATCTGCTGCTCGGCGCAGAAGTAGAAGTAGAACTTTCCGTCCCGCCCGGCGGCGGCCGGCGCCCACGCGTACTTGCTCGCCCAGCCGACATCGGTCTCCAGGTCGAGAATCACCCCGTGATGCGTCCAACTCACCATGTCCGGCGAGGAGTACGCCGTGAACCGCGTCCCGCCCCACCCCTCGAACCCGTCGGTGGTCGGATAGATCCAGTACCTCCCGTCGAGGAAATGCACATCGGGATCGGCGTGCAGCCCCGGCAGCAGCGGACCGCGCACGGCGACGGCCTCGACCGACCACTCCCGCCGCACCCCGTCACCCCCGACGACCGTATAGATCTGCGGCGTACGGAAGTCCCGCACGGTCCCGGACGCGGGCTCCAGCGAAGCCCCCGCCCCGACCGTGAACTCCGGTGCGAGCGAGCCGAGTTCGGCATCGGGCTCCATGGGCAGCACGACCTTCGAGGCGGCCTCCGTGACGACGGCCCACCCCCGCTGCCCGGCGACGGTCACATCGACGACGGACGCGGGCCCGTCCGGATAAGCGGCCAGCAACCGCTCGTACTCCTCCCGCGTCACCGGAACGACCGTCCCGTGCCGGGGACTTGAGGGCAGCCGGTAGTCCGAGCAAGGAGTCCACAACTCCAAGTCCACGCTCTCGAACGGCACATACCCCCGCCCGCCGTACTCGTCGATGAACAGGTACCACTTCTCACCGGAGTTGGCCGCGAACACGATCGGCCCCTCACCCTGATCGACGACCCCGGCCCCGACACAGTCGGCGACCAGTTCGTACGACGTACTGGTCAACTCCCGTGACTTCTCGACGGTGATGAACTTCGACCCCGGCGAACTCGCCGCCGGATCCCGCTCGTCCTTGGTGAACCGGTAGTAAGTCCCCTCGTGCGCGAGGACGGTGGAGTCGATGACCGAGTACCCCGGGTCGTGCCAGACCTGCGGCTCGCCGAACGTCCGGAAGTCCTTGGTCGTCGCGTACAGCATCCTGTTGTACGACGCCCCCGCGTGCCCGGGGTCGTCGTACAGCCGGGACGCCCAGAAGACGACGTACGCGCCGAGGGAATCGTCCCAAACCGCCTCCGGCGCCCAGGCGTTGCCCGCGCCGGCCGGGGCCAGCTCGACCAGGCGGCGGTCGGTCCAGTGGACGAGGTCGGTGGACTCCCAGACCAGGATCGAGCGGCTGCCGTGGCGCTGGTGGCGGTCCCAGTCGCCGTCGCCGTGGACGCGCAGGTCGGTCGCGAGGAGGTAGAAGCGCTCGCCGTCGGGGGAGCGGACGACGAACGGGTCGCGTATTCCGCCGGTGCCCTCGGGGGACGTCAGGATGGGGGCGCCCGCGTTCAACTCCCGCCAGTGCAAAGGGTCGTCGCCCCGGCTGAGGGCGTAGCGGGGCCGCTCGCCGTCGGGGGTGGCGTCGCCCGTGAAGTAGACGAAGAGATAGCCGGCGTACTGGGTCACGGGCGGTGCTCCGGGGTGATCGGGGATCAAGGGCGCCCTCGGAGTTTCACCAGCTCCGGCGCGTGCGTCAATCGATCAGCGGGGGGTGCGAAACTTTCGATCCTTCTGATCCGGCGGCAACCTTTCCGGCTGGTGCGGCGACCTGTCGCTGTTCGTGACACCCGAGGAAAGGAAGCCTCGTGCGCCTCAGCCCTGTGCGCCTCAGCCCCGTGCGCCTCAGCACCGGACGCCACCGCAGGACCCGCACCCTCTCGATCGCCGCCGCGGTCGCCCTCTCCGCCGGCGCCGGAGGCGTCTGGCTCGGCCTGTCGAACGGCGGCGCCCAGGCGGCCGGCACCACGGTCACCGTGTCCACCACCGCCCAGCTGGAGACAGCCGTCAGAAACGCGGCGGCGGGTACCGTCATCCAGGTCCGCGGCGGCACCTACACCCCGGCCGCCACCCTCAAGTCCACGGCCAGCGGCACGAGTTCGGCCCGCATCACGCTCAAGCCGTACGGCACCGAGAAGGTCAAGGTCGACGGCTCCAAGCTGCCCGCCGGCTCCTGGCTCGCCGGGATCTACGGCAGCTACTGGACCGTCCAGGACATGACGTTCCAGAACTCACCGGCCCAGGGCTTCGTGGCGACCTCGTCGACCGGCGGCATCTTCAAGAACCTGGTCACCGCGGACAACGGTGACTCGGGATTCACCCTGCGCGGCGACAAGACCATGAACAACCTCGTCCAGAACCTGGACAGTTACGGCAATTACGACCCGTCCGGACACGGCCAGAACGCCGACGGGATCGCCATCAAATTCGGCTCGGGAACGGGAAACAAAGTCACCGGTGCCCGCCTCTACAACAATTCGGACGACGGCCTCGACCTCTGGCAGTTCTCGTCCCCCGTCACCGTCGAACACAGCTGGGCTTTCGGCAACGGCAAGAACCGCTGGAACGACTCCGCCTTCGAGGGCAACGGGAACGGCTTCAAGCTGGGCGGCGGGGGCGCCTCCGTGGCCCACGTCGTCAACAACGACGCGGCCTGGGACAACACCCTCAACGGATTCACCGAGAACTCCAACACCGGCGCGATCGTCCTGAACCGCAACACCGCGTACGCCAACCAACAGACCGGCTTCTATTTCGCCACCGGAAAGGCGAGGCTGGCCAGGAACCTGGCGGTGAACAACGCGAACGGCGCGGAGAAACTGAGCAAGTCGACGGTCTGCGCGGCCAACAGCTGGAACAGCGGAACGCCGGCCCCGAAATTCGCGTCGACGGACGCGAGCGCCGCATACGGCCCCCGCCGGGCCGACGGCTCACTCCCGGAGACGGAATTCCTCACCACGGGGGTGACGACACTGGGGACGGCGATGAACTGAGGGAAGAGGGGGCCTACGAGCCCCCGAACCCACCCCCCACAGCCAGCCCCTTCCCCCCAGCGGTCCCCGACACGGCGTACACATCGCCCCCCGCGTCCCGCCCGCCCCGCTCATGGTCGTACTGCCCCGCGAACACCCACTCACCCGGATACACCGTGCGCCCGTCCTTCAACACCCACGTATAGACGACGAACCCGTCCTTCTCCGCGAGCGTGAAGGTGAAGTCGTCCTCGGGCAGCGACCGCCACGCCCCGGTCGAGGTGACCCCGCCGGTCTGGGCGACCTTCAACTGGACGGTGAGCGCGGTGAGTTCGGCGGAGGTCTTCAGCGTGATGTCGCTCTGCGCCCAGAACTCGTTGCTGTGCGGATCGACGGAACCGTCCGACGACAGCGGCCCGTCCTCCCGCCCGGCGGCGGAAGCCGGCGCACTGGGGCCGGGCGCCGGAGAGGCGGAGACGCTGGCCGAAGGCGTGGGCCGCTCCTGGGACTTGCCGGTACCGCCCCCGGAACTCGGCGCGGGGGAAAGGGAGTCGCGGGGCCGGCTGGTGGCGTCGGGCATCTCTTCCGGCGTGGGGGACACCGCGACGGTCTCCTGGGCGGCGGGCCCGTCCCCCTTGACGGCGGAGGCGACCGCGTACCCGCCCACCGCGAGCATGCCCGCGACGGCGGCCGTGGCCCCGACGATCCGCGCCCACCCGAGCACGGCGGGCCGGGTGGCCCGATGCCCGCGCCGGCCCTCCTCGGGGGCGGCGCTCAGGCCCCGCTCGACCCGGGCGAGCATGCGTGCCCGGTCGGGTTCGTGCGCCTCGGCCGCCTCGTGCAGCCGGGCGCGCAGTTCGTCGTGCACGTCCCGCCGCATCGTCATCTGTCCCTTCCGGCGGGCTCGGAGGCCCGCTGCCCCGAACTCCTTGGTCTGCCCGCGACGGCGTGCACCCGTTGCGGAACGGCTTGCGCGCCGAGCAGCTTCTGCAACTCGGCCATCCCTTTGGAGGTCTGGCTCTTCACGGTACCGACCGAGACCCCGAGCGCGAGCGCGGTGTCCTTCTCGGAGAGGTCGAAAGCGTGCCGCAGCACGACGCAGGCGCGTTTGCGGAACGGAAGTCTACGCAGCGCGCTCTGTACGTCCACCACCCCGGCCACGTCCGGGTTCTCGGTCTTCTCCTCGCGCTGCGACCAGAACAGTGCGATCCGGCGCCGCTCCCGCACGGCGCTGCGGATCTTCGTACGGGCCAGGTTGGCGACGACGCCCCGGGCGTAGGCCACCGGGTGATCGGCGGCGCGCACCCGGTCCCAGCGGTGCCAGAGCGCGAGCAGCGCGTCCGCGGCGAGGTCGTCCGCGGTGTCCGCCTCACCGGTCAACAGGTAGGCGAGACGCGACAGTTCGGCGTAGTGGCGGTCGAAGAAGGCATGGAACTCCACGGAGGCGGCGTCGTCGACGACTGTGCCCACGGGCTGACCTCTTCTCGGTGCGACGGATTCGGCGACCGGCGCTTCACGGGGCGTTTTCCGTGCGTGTGTCATGTGTATGACATGCGGACGCGCCGGGGAGATCACCGGGATGAGGTGTGGAAGCGTAGCAGCGATCGACTGACGGATTCCGTACGGGACTTCGAATACCGCAGGGCGCCTCGAACGACGGGCCCAGCCTCAGGGGAACGGCGGGCCCGCCCCAGGCGCTACCCCTTGAGAGCGGCCTCCATCATCGCCTTGGCGACCGGGGCGGCCAGCCCGTTACCGCTGACCTCGGACCGCGCCGCGTCGGACTGCTCGACCATGACGGCGACGGCGACCTCCTTGCCCCCGGCCTTCGCGTACGACGTGAACCAGGCGTACGGCGTCTTGCTGTTGTTCTCGCCGTGCTGCGCGGTACCGGTCTTGCCGCCGACGGTCGCCCCGCTGATCTGCGCGTTCGACCCCGTGCCGTCCTGGACGACCGTCTGCATCGCCGACTGGAGCTGCTCGGCGGTCCTGGAGCTGACGATCTGCGTGGAGCCGGCCTGCTTGTCGTAGTTCTCCAGGACGTTGCCGCTGCCGTCGGTGATCTGGGACACCATGTGCGGCGAGACCAGCTTGCCGCCGTTGGATATCGCCGCCGACACCATGGCCATCTGCAACGGCGTGGCCGTCACGTCGAACTGCCCGATGCCCGAGAGACCGGTCTGCGCCTCGTCCATGCCCTTGGGGTAGACGCTGGCGTACGCGCGCACGGGCACGTCCTGCGACTCGTCGTCGAACCCGAACTTCTCCGCCATCGCCCGCACCTTGTCCTGCCCGAGCTGCACGGCCATGTGCGCGAAGACGTTGTTGCAGGAGTACTGGAGCGCCACCCGTATCGAGGCGTTAGCACAGGGCGCCGAGGCGTTCTCGTTGGCCAGCACCGTGGTCGTCCCCGGCAGGGTGTACGGGTTCGGGCTGTCGGTCTTGGCGTCGACGTCGCCGTACAGCCCGTCCTCCAGGGCGGCAGCCGCCACGACCAGCTTGAACGTGGACCCCGGCGGCAGCGGCTGGCGCAGCGCGCGGTTGGTGAGCGGCTTGTCGGCGTCGGCGTTGAGCGACTTCCAGGCCGAGCCTGCCGTGTTGGCGTCCGTCAGCGTCGAGGGGTCGTACGAGGGTGTCGAGACGACCCCGAGTATCTTCCCGGTGGCCGGGTCGATCGCGACGGCCGCGCCCTTCTTGCCGCCCAGGGCGTCGTACCCGGCCTTCTGGACGGCGGGGTCGATGGTCGTGATCACATCGCCCGGGGTCGCGCGGGTGTCCGTCAGGGTGTCCATCGCGGTCTTCAGGCGCGTGTCCGTGCCGTTCAGGAGGTCCGCGTAGATGCCCTCCAGCTGCGTGGGCGCGTAGGCCTGCGAGGCGTAGCCGGTCACCGCCGCGTACAGCTCGCCGTCCGTGTACGTCCGCTTGTACTTCAGGTCGCCCGAGGTCTGCGCCGAACCCGTGACCGCCTTTCCGGCCACGATGATGTTCCCGAGCGGCTCCGAGTAGGTCTCGATGGCGTTCCGCCGGTTGTGCTGGTCGTCCGCGAGCGCCTGGCCCTCGTAGAACTGCACCCATGTCGCCCGCAGCAGCAGGGCGAACACGAGCAGCAGCGTGAAGACGGCGGTACGCCTGATCGTCTTGTTCATGGCGAACAGATAGACGAATACGGCGGATGCGAAAGTTCCCGTCCGTCCACATTTCTCATCAGACGCTCATGAATGGACAGCAGGCTTTCATGAACGGACAGGAGCCGCCGCGCGGCTTCAGAGTCTGCGCGTCGCGAGCGTCAACCGATCACGGGCGTCGAACAACGCGTCCTTGACCATCTGTTCATGCGCCGGAGTCAGCCGCGCGACCGGCACCGAGCAGCTGATGGCGTCCCGCGCGGGCGTGCGATAGGGAATGGCGACCCCGAAGCAGCGCAGCCCCAGGGTGTTCTCCTCGCGGTCCACGGCGAACCCCTGCTCACGGATCTGGTGCAGCTCCTCGATGAGCTTCTCCCGATCGGTGATCGTGTGCTCGGTGAGCGCCGGAAGCGTCTCCGGAAGCATCTTGCGCACCTGCTCGTCCGTATAAGTGGACAACAGGGCCTTGCCCAAGGACGTCGAGTGAGCGGGCAGCCGCCGCCCCACGCGTGTGAAGGGCCGCAGGTAGTGCTGGGACTGCCGGGTGGCGAGATAGACGACGTTCGTCCCGTCGAGCCGCGCGAGGTGGATGGTCTCGGTGGTGTCGTCGGAGAGCCGGTCGAGGGTGGGACGCGAGGCGGCGACCACTTCGTCCCCGTCGATGTACGAAGTGCCGACCAGCAGGGCCCGCACCCCGATCCCGTACCGCGTCCCGGTGGCGTCGGTCTCGACCCACCCCAGCTCGACCAGGGTGCGCAGCAGCATGTAGAGGCTGGACTTCGGATAGCCCACGGCCTCCTGGACCGCCGCGAGGGAGTGCATCCCGGGCCGGCCGGCGAAGTACTCCAGCAGTTCGACCGTCCGCACCGCGGACTTGACCTGCGCCCCGCCCCCCGTCTCGCCTGCCGACATCGACTGTGACCCCTTCGTTCGACGAGAAGCTGAAGTTATAGTCTCCAACAGCATATTCACCATCAGAGACAGTGTTCAGCATATCGAACACCCCTGATGGCGACAGGACACCCGCGGCACGACTTGTTGGAGGGACCCCCGGTGGCAGCAGCACCAGTCTGGAGTGTCGACCCCCGAACCGGGAAGCAGCGGGAGCAGGTCGCCGACGAAGCGACACCCCAGGAGGTCGACGCCGCCGTACGCGCCGCTCTCGACGCCCGCGCCTCCCTCGCCGACCGCACCGTCCGCGCGGCCTTCCTGCGCTCGGCCGCCGCCGGCCTGGAAGCCGCCAAGGAAGCCCTGGTGGAGACCGCCGACGCGGAGACCGCCCTCGGCCCGGTCCGCCTCAACGGCGAGCTGGCCCGCACCTGTTACCAGCTCAGGGCGTTCGCCGGCATCGTCGACGAAGGCGCCTTCCTCGACGTCGTGATCAACCACCCCGACGACACCGCCACGCCCCCCATCCCCGACCTGCGCCGCTACAAGGTCCCCCTGGGCGTCGTGGCCGTCTACTCGGCCTCCAACTTCCCCTTCGCCTTCTCCGTCGCCGGCGGCGACACCGCGAGCGCCCTCGCGGCGGGCAACCCGGTCGTGGTCAAGGCCCACCCCGACCACCCGGCCCTCTCCGAACTCGTCGCCAAGGTCATCCGCCGCGCGGCGGCCGAACACGGCATCCCCGAAGCGGTCCTCGGCCTCGTCCACGGCTTCGAGGCCGGCCTCGAACTGATCAAGCACCCCCAGATCGCCGCCGCGGGCTTCACCGGCTCCATCCGGGGCGGCCGAGCCCTCTTCGACGCCGCCGCCGCCCGCCCGGTCCCGATCCCCTTCCACGGCGAACTCGGCTCGCTCAACCCGGTGGTCGTCACCGAAGCCGCCGCCACCGAACGGGCCGACGCCATCGGCACCGGCCTGGCCGGCTCGATGACCATGGGCGTGGGCCAGTTCTGCGTCAAGCCGGGCCTCGTCCTGGTCCCGGCGGGCGACGCGGGCGACACTTTGGTGAAGACCCTGACGGCGGCCGTCAGCGACACCGACGCCGGCGTCCTCCTCGACCACCGCATGCGCGACAACTTCATCGCCGGCGTCGCCGAACGAGCCGAACTCCCCGACGTCGAAAGCCCGGTGACCCCCGGCGCGGGCGGCGAACACACGGTCAGCGCAGGCTTCCTGACCGTCCCCGCCGCCCACCTCGCCACCGAGGGCGCCCACGACCTCCTCCTGGAGGAGTGCTTCGGCCCCGTCACCGTCGTGGCCCGCTACGCCGACGACACCGAGGTCAAGGCCGTCCTCTCCCGCCTCCCCGGCAACCTGACCGCCACCGTCCAGCTCTCCGACGCCGAGGCGGCGGGCGAGGGCAAGGGCGCCGGCATCCTCGCCGAACTGACCCCGCTCGCGGGCCGCGTCCTGGTGAACGGCTGGCCCACCGGCGTGGCGGTGGCGGCGGCCCAGCACCACGGCGGCCCGTACCCCGCGACGACGTCCACCTCAACGTCCGTAGGCGGCACGGCAATCGAGCGCTGGCTGCGCCCGGTGGCCTACCAGAACGCCCCCACCGCCCTTCTCCCGCTGGAACTGCGGGACGAGAACGAGCTGGGTCTGCCGCGCAGGTTCAACGGCGCGCTGGAGCGCTAGGACGAGAGAGCTGGGCGCGCAGCTCCTGGGCTGACCGGGGTTGCGCGCCCTGCCGCGTCCGCGGATGCGCCCTAGAGTGTCCGTCCATGGACCTCACGATCCCCCAACTGCCCTTCCCCTTGCGGACGTACGGCCCCGACGGCCACTGGACGTACGAGGACGGAGTACTCACCGGCTGGGCGGGCCCCCGCCAGGACCGCTTCGTCCCGCCCACGGGGGAGTCCCTGGAGTCGGTCTCCGACGCCCCGAGGCTCCTGGGGGCACCGGAGGGGGACTTCCAGCTCATCGCGAGGGTGACGGTGGACTTCAAGTCCACGTTCGACGCCGGGGTGTTGTACGTCCACGTGGCCGAACAGGCATGGGCGAAGCTCTGCTTCGAATACTCCCCGGACATCCCCACCGTCTGCTCAGTGGTGACAAGGGGCCACTCCGACGACGCCAACTCCTTCACCACAGAAGGCAATTCCCTCTGGCTAAGGCTCAGCAGAACAGGCAGGGCCTTCGCCTTCCACGCCTCAAAAAACGGCACCCACTGGACTTTCGTCCGCTTCTTCACCCTGGCGGACGAAGAGCAAACAGGCAGGGCCTTGATCGGCTTCCTGACGCAGTCGCCGATGGGCGAGCAGTGCGTGGTGACATTCGACAACATCGAGTACCGCGAGAGTTGGCCGAAGGACTTGAGGGACGGCAGCTGAGAGGGCCGCGAACGGCGGGAAGGGGACACGGCGGGGGGTGTCCCGCCCGCAGCGTCCGGCGTGAAAATAGGGCTCTTATGAACGGGGAGCCCCGCCGGACCGAGGACGGGACACCCCCCGCCGGGTCCCCGCCCCACGACGAGCAGAAGGCGCTACACAAGCCCCCACCGGGCCGGGCAGGCCGCCGCAGGCATCGAACCGCGCCTCGCACGCGCAGAGGCCGGGGAATGAACCCGACAGATCGAACGTTCACGCCCAGGGAGGCACCCCGCCCCCACACCCCCCGAAAGAGTAGAGACATGCGCGTCGAAATCTGGAGCGACATAGCCTGCCCCTGGTGCTACGTGGGCAAGGCCCGCTTCGAGAAGGCGCTGGCAGCCTTCCCCCACCGCGACCAGGTGGAGGTCGTACACCGCTCCTTCGAACTGGACCCGGGCCGGGAGAAGACGGACACCGGCCCGGTGATCCCGATGATCGCGAAGAAGTACGGCATCAGCGAGGCCCAGGCGGAGGCGGCGGAGGACAACCTCGGCACGCAGGCGGCAGCGGAGGGCTTGGCGTACCGCACGAGGGGCAGGGACCACGGCAGCACCTTCGACATGCACCGACTCCTGCACCTGGCGAAGGAGCACGGAAAACAGGCGGACCTCTTCCAGATCTTCTACCGGGCCAACTTCGCGGAGGAGCGCTCGGTGTACACGGAGGGTGACGACCGCCTGATCGAGCTGGCGGTGGAGGCGGGCCTGGACGAGGCGGAGGCGAGGAAGGTCCTGGCGGACCCGGAGGCGTACGCGGAAGCGGTACGGGAGGACGAACAGGAGGCCGCACAGCTCGGCGCGACCGGAGTCCCCTTCTTCGTACTGGACCGCAAGTACGGAATCTCGGGCGCCCAGCCGGCGGACGTCTTCACGCAGGCCCTCACCCAGGCCTGGGGAGAACAGTCCCCGCTGAAGCTGATCGACTCGCCGGAGGCGGAGGCGTGCGGCCCGGACGGCTGCGAGGTGCCGGCGAGGTAACCGCCCCCAGGGGCCGGGCGCCGCTTGGCAGATAAGCGCCGCTACCCGATAAACGGTAGCAATGTGCGATGGACGCGACCACGCACCGTCACCCACAGTGGACGTATGACGCCCTTCGCCACCTTGGTCCGCACCGAGTTCACCCCCGCCACCACCTTCCTGAACACCGCGTCCAACGGCCTCCTCCCGTCCCGCTCGGCCACCGCCCTGCGGGAGGCGGTGAGCGTGCGGTCGGAGGGCCGCCCGCTGGACGCGGCGTTCGAGGAGGTGGAGGCGGCGCGGAGGGCGTTCGCGAGACTGGCGGGCGTCCCGGCGGAACGGGTGGCGACGGGTACGTCGGTGGCGGCGCACACGGGCCTGATAGCGGCGTCGCTGCGCCCGGGCGCCGAAGTCCTCACGGCGGAGGGCGACTTCACGTCGGTCCTGAACCCCTTCCACGTAAGGGGAGACCTGAAGGTCCGCACGGTCCCCCTGGAACGCCTGACCGAGTCGATCCGCCCCGGCACGGACCTGGTCGCGGTGAGCGCGGCCCAGTCGGCGGACGGCCGCGTGGCGGACCTGGAGTCCCTGCGGGAGACGGCCCGCACCCACAACACCCGCACCTACGTCGACTTCTCCCAAGCGGCGGGCTGGCTCCCGTACGAAGCGGCCGCGTACGACTTCACGGCGGCGGTCACCTACAAGTGGCTGCTCGGCCCGCACGGCACCGCGTTCCTGACCGTCCCGGAGGACTTCGGCGGCCTGACGCCCCTCCTGGCCGGCTGGGTCGCGGGCGAACGCCCCTGGGACAGCTGCTACGGCCCGGTCACCCAACTCGCCGGCTCCGCCCGCCGGTTCGACATCAGCCCCGCCCTGTTCAACTACGCGGCACTGCGCCCGTCCCTCGAACTCGTCGAAGAACTGGGCGTGTCCGAGATCCACGCCCACAACACCGCGCTGGCGGACCGCTTCCGCACCGGAGTCGCGGAGCTGGGGTGCAGGGTGCTGCCGGCGCCGGGCTCGGCGATCGTATCCGTCCCCGAACTGGGCCACCGGCAGGGCGAGCTGGCGGAGAAGGGTGTTCAACTCTCCAGCAGGGCGGGGAACTTGAGGGCGTCGTTCCACTTGTACAACACGGAAGAGGACGTGGACCGCCTGCTGGAGGAACTGAAGCCCTAGGCTCCGGTGACCCCGTCGATCCCCTCCCGCAGGATATCGGCGTGCCCGTTGTGCCGCGCGTACTCCTCGACCATGTGAATGAGCACCCACCGAAGGCTGACCTCGACCCCCTTCATGGCCCCGTCGGGAACCCGCACAGGAAAGTCCCCCGGCAGCCCGGCGATCACCTCACGCCCCCGCTCGACCTCCCGCCGCCAGTCGGCCAGCGCCTCGTCGAGCCCCCGCTCGGGAGAGAGCGGATACCCGGTCTCCTCGCCGTACACATACGGCACGTCCAGCTTTCCGACTCCCCGCTGGAACCAGTTCCGTTCGACCTCGGCGAGATGCTGGACGAGGCCGAGCAGGGTCAGTGAGGAGGGTGCGGCGGCGGTGCGCCGGACCTGCTCGTCGCTGAGCCCGGCGCACTTCACCTCCAGCGTCCCGCGATGAAAGTCGAGCCAGCTCACCAGCATGGGCAGCTCGTCGCCGGTGAACAGCGGAATGGGACGCCCGTCGGGAAGGGAACCAGAAGTCATACGGGCAGCATGCCGCACACGGACCTCAGCTCCCCACCCGATTTCACCCCCACACGGACCTCAGCCTCACCCGATGTCCCCACCTGATAGCCCTCACCCGATTTCACCCCCAGGCCCCGGCGACGGCGTCCCGAGCCCCGGCGAGATCCACCACGACCCCCCGCTCACCCAGCGCCGCCCCGATCCCCTCCAGGCACCGCACCACGACCTCCCGGGTCGCCTCGGCCCCGTAGTGGTTGACCCTGATCATCTCGGCGGCCAGCGCACCCCCGCCCGCGGCCAGCGGCAGCGTCGGATCGGCGGCCAGCGCCCGGGCCACCAGCTCCGAGGCGGGCACCCCGGCGGGCGCCCGGAGGGTGGTGGCGACGGGGGCGGCGTCCTGGGCGTCGTACACATAAGGCTCGATGCCCAGGGCGACGGCGCCCGCGCGGGTCGCCGCGGCGGCTGAGGTGTGGCGGGCCATGACGGTGTCCAGGCCGTCGCGTTCGATCCGCTCGACGCATGCCTCCAGGGCCAGCATCTCCAGCTGGGCGGGGGCGTGGGGGAGGGTCTTGCGGCCGGGGTCGGTCCAGCGGGCCTTCCAGTCGAGGAGGGAGAGGTACGAGCCGCGCGGCGCCCTCGGGTTCGCGGCCATGCGGGCCCACGCCCTCTCGCTCACGGAGATCGCCGACACCCCGGCGGGACCGCCCATCGCCTTCTGCGCGCCGATGACGCACAGGTCGACGCCCCACTCGTCGGGCAGGACGGGTTCGGCGCCGACGGAGGCGACGGCGTCGAGGTAGAACAGCGCGCCCTGTTCCCGGACGGCCTCGGAGATCTCCCCTACGGGATTGGTGTTGCCGGTCGCCGCCTCGGCGTGCACCAGCGACACGAAGTCGATCTTCGGGTGGGCGGCGAACGCCTCGCGGACCTGGGCGGCGGTGACGGCGGTGTGGAAGGGGACGGCGAGGTCGATCACGCTCGCCCCGCAGTCGCGCAGCCAGTTCCCGAAGGTCTGCCCGTAGGGGCCGGTGATGATGTTGAGGGCGGTCGTACCGGGCCCGGCGGCGCCGCGGATCGCGCCCTCCAGCGGCAGCAGCGCCTCACCCTGCATGATCACGACACTCTGGGAGGTGCCGAGGAGCTTCGCGATCCGGTCCTCGACCGAGGCGAAGCGAGCGGCGCCCAGCGGGGGCAGGTCCAGGAAGGGGTGGGTGGTCACGGCGTTGCTCTCTTCGCTCTCTTCGCAGGTCACGGACGGCCGACGGAGATGAGGGTAAACCCGGACGCCGGCCGCCGGACACGGGGAGGCCCTCTCCCCAAGTCCCACCTGTCCCCCTACAGTCGTAGAGCCCCGTTCATCCGTACGGCCCCTTCCTTCCCGGCCCGATTTGAGAGACAGGCGCGGCTCCCCGAGCATCGGACACAGCACAACCTCGTACATCAGGGAATTTTCAGGGCAAACCCCTACGGAGGTCTCCCGTGCACACGTTCCCAGGCCGCCCCCGCACCTCGGCAGCGGCTGCCGCACTGCTGCTCGCGGCCCTGGCGGGCTGCACGTCGACGGACAGCGGCGGCTCAGGCGCGTCGAAGACGGCCGCCGGGGGAGTGGAGCTGGCCAAGGCGGGTCAGCTGACGACCTGCACCCACCTCCCGTACCCGCCGTTCCAGTCGGAGATCGACGGCAAGGTGCAGGGGTTCGACGTCTCCCTCATCGACCTCGTCGCGAAGGACCTCGGCGTCAAGCAGGTCATCCTCGACACCCCCTTCGAGAACTTCAAGACGGGCGCGTTCCTCAACTCCGGCGAGTGCGACGTGGCGGCGGCCGGGATGACCATCACGCCCGAGCGCAAGAAGAACGTCGACTTCTCCGACCCCTACTTCGACGCCACCCAGGCCGTGCTGGTCGACAGGAACAGCGGTCTGACCTCGCTCGCGGACGTGAAGGCGAAGGGCGCGAAGCTGGGCGCGCAGGCGCAGACGACCGGCGAGGACTACGCGAAGAAGCAGGGCTTCGACCCGGTCTCCTTCGAGTCCTCCGACGCGGTCCTCAACGGACTGCGCACCGGCCAGGTGAAGGCCGTCATCATCGACTACCCGGTCGTCGAGGGCTGGCTGAAGACGAAGGCCAACGCGGACGCCTTCAAGGTGGTGGGCAACCTCAACACCGGTGAGCAGTACGGCTTCACGGTGAAGAAGGGCAACACGAAACTCCTCGACGCCATCAACAAGGCGCTCGGCACGGCGCGTTCGGACGGGACGTACAAGGCGCTGTACGAGAAGTGGATCGGCCCGTATACGGCGGCGACGGCGTCACCGTCCGCGTCATGACCGCCCCCGAGGGCCAACTCGACGTACACAGACCGAAACTGACGCGCCGCCAGAAGCAGCGCCTGACCCGGGGTGCCCAGTACCTCGTCTTCGTCGCAGCCGTCCTCGCCTTCGCGTTCGGCGCCGACTGGGGGCGGCTGCGCAACCAGTTCGCGCAAGGCGACCTCGCCCGGCAGATGTTCCCGGACGTCATCACGCTGGCGCTGCGGAACACGGTCCTGTACACCCTCGCGGGCTTCCTCCTCGGGCTCGCGCTGGGCCTGGTCATCGCGCTGATGCGGCTCTCCTCCGTCGGCCCCTACCGCTGGGTCGCCGGCGTCTACATCGAGATCTTCCGGGGCCTGCCCGCCCTGCTCATCTTCGTGTTCATCGGCGTCGCCGTCCCCCTCGCCTTCCCCGGCACCGAGATCGTCGGCGGCACCTACGGCAAGGCGGCGCTCGCGCTCGGTCTGGTCGGCGCCGCCTACATGGCGGAGACGTTCCGCGCCGGCATCCAGGCGGTGCCCAAAGGGCAGACGGAGGCGGCCCGTTCACTCGGTTTCAGCCCGGCGCGCGCGATGCTCTCCGTCGTCATCCCGCAGGCGGTCCGCATCATCCTCCCGCCGCTCACCAACGAACTGATCATCCTCTTCAAGGACTCCTCCCTGGTCCTGCTCCTCGGCGTGACCCTGGAGGAGCGTGAACTGTCCAAGTACGGGCGGGACTTGGCGAGTACGACGGCCAACTCGACGCCCATTCTGGTGGCGGGGCTGTGCTATCTGCTGGTGACGGTCCCGCTCGGGTTCGTGGTGCGGCGGATGGAAGCGAAGGGGGCGGCGAAGTGATCGAACTCCGTTCCCTGCACAAGTCGTTCGGCGCCAACGAGGTGCTGCGCGGCATCGATCTGGAGGTCGCCCGGGGCGAGGTCGTCTGCGTCATCGGCCCCTCCGGCTCCGGCAAGTCGACCCTGCTGCGCTGCGTCAACCTCCTCGAACAGCCGACGCGCGGCCAAGTCGTCGTAGGCGGAGTGGAGTTGACCGATCCGGACGTCGACCTCGACGCCGCCCGGCGCCGGATCGGCATGGTCTTCCAGCAGTTCAACCTGTTCCCGCACCTCACCGTCACCGAGAACCTCACCCTCCCGCAGCGCCGCGTCCTGAAACGGGACCGCAAGTCGGCGGAACGCGTCGCCGCCGAGCACCTCGCCCGCGTCGGCCTCGCCGAGAAGGCCCACGCCCACCCCGCCTCCCTCTCCGGCGGCCAGCAGCAACGCGTCGCGATCGCACGGGCGTTGGCGATGGGCCCGGAGGTGATGCTCTTCGACGAACCGACGTCGGCGCTGGACCCGGAGCTGGTGGGGGACGTGCTGGCGGTGATGCGGATGCTGGCGGACGAGGGGATGACGATGATGGTGGTGACGCATGAGATGAGCTTCGCGCGCGAGGTGGCGGACCGGGTGGTGTTCATGGACGGCGGGGTGGTGGTGGAGGAGGGGCCGCCGGGCAGGGTGATCTCCGATCCGGCGCATGAGCGCACGCGCGTCTTCCTGTCCCGTCTGCTGGACCCGGCGGCGGCGCGGATCGACGAGGAGGATCCGGGCAGTTGAGCCCCGGGCGCCCTCGGCCGATCCCGTTCTCCTGGCTAAGGTGCCGTCCATGAACGATCAAGAGGTGCTGCACGTAAAGGGCCGAATCCTGATCGGCCCGGAAGACATCCGCGACGAGCTCTGGATCATCGGCGGCCGAATCACCTACACCCGCCCGACCGGCCCGCACAACCACCGGACGGTACAGGGCTGGGCCCTCCCCGGCCTGGTCGACGCCCACTGCCACGTGGGCCTCGGCCCCCACGGCCCGGTCGACCGCGCGGAAGCGGAGAAGCAGGCCCTGGCCGACCGCGAGGCCGGCACCCTCCTGATCCGCGACGCGGGCTCCCCCTCCGACACCCGCTGGGCGGACACCCGCGACGACCTCCCGCACCTCATCCGCGCCGGCCGCCACATCGCCCGCACCCGCCGCTACATCCGGGGCTACGCGCACGAGATCGAGCCGGAGGACCTGGTCGCGTACGTCGCCCAGGAGGCCCAACGCGGCGACGGCTGGGTCAAGTTGGTCGGCGACTGGATCGACCGCGAGGCCGGCGACCTGACCCCGACCTGGCCGAGGGAGGCGCTGAACGCGGCGATCGCGGAGGCCCATCGGCTCGGCGCCCGCGTCACCGCCCATTGTTTCGCGGAGAGTTCACTGCGGGACCTGGCCGAGGCAGGCATCGACTGCGTCGAACACGCGACCGGCCTCACCGCCGACACGATCCCCCTCTTCGCCGAACGCGGCATCGCGATCGTCCCGACTCTGGTCAACATCGCGACCTTTCCCCAACTCGCCCTGGGCGGCGAGGCGAAGTTCCCCCGCTGGTCGGCCCACATGCGCCGGCTCCACGCGGCCCGCTACGACACGGTCCGCGACGCGTACGACGCCGGCATCCCCGTGTACGTCGGCACCGACGCCGGCGGCACCCTCCCGCACGGCCTGGTCGCCGCCGAGGTCGCCGAACTGGTGACCGCCGGCATTCCCGTGACCCAGGCGCTCGCGGCGACGACCTGGGCCGCCCGCGCCTGGCTCGGCCGCCCCGGGCTCGACGAGGGCGCCCCGGCCGACCTGGTCGTCTACGCCGAGGACCCGCGCGCCGACGTACGCGTCCTGGCCGCGCCGCGCCGGATCGTCCTCAAGGGGAAGGTCGTCGGCTGACGCCGTGCCCGCAGGATTCGAAAGCGCTCACGGAACATCCACTTTGGAGTGAAGTCACGCAGGATCTCCGCCAGTTCACGCTGAGTGCGTAATCCTTTCGGGGTCCCGAGCGGTTCGCGGTTTGACGAACGGCTCATTGGTTGACGCATGTCACTTGGGGAGTCCCACCACCGTGAAACGCACCACCTTCCGTACGCCCGCACGCCGTCTCGCCTCCGTCGCGACGGCCACGGCACTGGCCGCGGGTCCCGCGGCCCTCGCCGTGGCGGGCCCCGCCCACGCGACGGAGCAAGGCCGCGCGAGCGCCGTCGTCCTGCGCACCGGCCTCGACGTCTCCTTGCTCAACAAGACGGTCCAAGTCCCCCTGGCCGTCTCGCTGAACGAGGTCAACGCGCCGGAGAGCGCCGACCGGACCGCCCTCACCGCGACGCTCGACGGCGTCGACCGGGGCAAGCCCTTCAGCGTGCTGCGCGCCGACGTCGCCGAGTCCAGGGCGACCGTCGACGACAGCACGGCCGAGGCGTCAACTCGCCTCGCGCACGCGAGACTTCACGTACCCGGTCTGCCTCTGCTCTCCCTCGTCGAGATCGGCGCGGTGAGTTCGAAGGCGGTCTGCGAGACGGGGAAGACCCCGACCGCCGAAGCGAGCCTGGTCGGCCCGGTCACCATCCTCGGCAAGAAGATCTCCGTCTCCGTGACCGGCCCCGTCGAGGTCAAGGTCCCCGGCGTCGGCGAGGTCCGCCTCGACCTGTCCAAGCGCGAGACGACGACCCGTACGGCGGCGGCGACGGCCCTCGAACTCAGCGTCACCGTCAACCCGTTGAACCTGAACGTCGCCGAGGTCCAGGGCACCCTGACCCTGGCGAAGGCGACGTGCGAGACGCCGGGAGCCGCACCGCGGAAAACACCCCCGAGCACGAAGCCGGCCGACCCCGAACCGCAGGGCTCCGCCGGGAACCCCGCCGAAGCCGAACCGGCGTCCGACCCGACCCCGGCGACCGCCCACCCCCAGTCCCAGGGCAGCCTCGCGGAGACCGGCGGCAACTCGATGACCCCGTACCTCGCGGGCGGCGCGGCCGCACTCCTCGCGGTGGGCGGGGGAGCGGTGGCGCTGGCGCGGAGGAAGAGGGCCTGAGGAACGGCTCCCGCCGGCTGACGCAGGGGCCGGCGGGGGCTGTCGGGGGTGCCAAGTCAGGGACTCAGAACGGGAGATGAGGGCGCGGCCCGCGACCGGCGCTCCGAGCCGGGGACGCGGAGCCCGAGCCGGGAGTGCACCCCGCCGACCCGGACGCGAGCGCCCCAGCCCCCGGCTCCCGCCCCCAAGTCAGGCGTCAGCCACCACAGTTCCCCCGGCCCCCGGCTCCCGCCCCCAAGTCAGCCCTCAACCCCCGGAGTTCCCCCCAACCTCCCCCAACACCCGCCCCAACACCCCCAAAAACCGATCCACCGTCCCCCGGTCCCGCACCGCCAACCGCACCCACTCCCGCCCCAGCCCCGGAAACGTGTCCCCCCGCCGCACGGCGAACCCCTCCTCCCGCAGTCGCTCGCGCAGCGCGTCCGCGCCCGCCACCCGCATCAGTACGAACGGCCCCGCCGCCGGACCCGCGACCCGGACCCCCGCCAACTCCCGCAGCCCGGCCACGAGATGAGCCCGGTCGGCGGCGATGCGGTCGGCCGCGAGCGAAGCCTCCGCCAGCGCCTCCGCCGACACGCACGCCTCCGCCGCCGCCAGCGCCGGAGTCGACACCGGCCACAGCGGCTGCGCCCGCTCCAGCAGCGCGACCGTCTCCGGATCGGCCAGGACGTACCCGATCCGCAGCCCGGCGAGCCCCCACGTCTTCGTCAGACTCCGCAGAACGACCAGACCAGGTATGTCAGTTCGGCCCGCCAGCGCCTCCCGCTCACCCGGCACCGCGTCCATGAACGCCTCGTCGACCACCAACGTCCGCCCAGGACGCGCGAGTTCGGCGATCACCTCAGCCGGGTGCAGCACGGACGTCGGATTCGTCGGATTGCCGATCACCACGAGGTCGGCTCCCTCGGGCACCTCCGCCGGATCGAGCCGGAACCCCTCCTCCGCCCGCAGCAGCACCCGCCCGACCGTGTGCCCGGCGTCCCGCAGCGCCGCCTCCGGCTCGGTGAACTGCGGGTGCACGACGACCGGTTGCCGCACCTTCAGCGCCCGCGCCAGCAGCACGAACGCCTCGGCGGCCCCCGCCGTCAGCAGCACCCGCTCCACCGGCACCCCGTGCCGCGCCGCGACCGCCGCCCGCGCCGCCCGGCCGTCCGGATAGGCGGCCAGGCCGGTCAGCGAGTCCGCGATCCGCTCCCGCAGCCACGAAGGCGGCGTGTCCGCACGGACGTTGACCGCGAGATCGGTCAACCCGGAGCCGTCGTCCCGGACTTCGGCGTCCCCGTGATGCCGCAGATCATGCACGCCGGCATGCACCTCCCCGTGCACTCCCTCAGTGCGCATGCGAATGCGCGTGCCCATGATGGTGGTGATGCCCGTCGTCGTCCGGATGGAAGTGCGGCTGCTGCGGCGCCCCCACCTTGTCCTCGAACCCCGGCAGCGCGATCCGGTACACGCACGAGTCGCAGTTCATCCGCAGATCACCCTTGACGGCCTCCGCGTACCGCTCCATCACCAGATCCAGCAACTCCGGCTCAGGACCGATGACTTCGGCGGAGAACACCTCGACCTCCGGATGCGCGGCGGCCCACCCCTCGGTCTGCTGCCGCACCCGCTCCGGAAGGATGCCGGTGAACAGGAAGTAGGGGAGCACGACGATCCGCCGCGCCCCCAGCTTCACGCACCGGTCCAGCCCGCCCGGCACGTCCGGCGCCGCGAGCGACACGAAAGCGGTCTCGACACCGGCGTACCCGCGCCCCTCCCACAGCAGCCGGGCCGCCTTGTACACCTCGGCGTTGGCGTCCGGATCGGTCGAACCCCGCCCGACCAGCAGCACCGTCACATCCGCGCGGTCCTCGGGGGTACGCCCGCCCGCACCGCCGAGCGCTTCTTCGAGCCGCCGCTCCAGCACGGACAGCAGCGCCGGATGCGGGCCCAGGGGACGGCCGTAGGTGTACGAGATCCCGGGGTGACGTTCCTTCTCGCGGGACAGCGCGGCCGGGATGTCGCCCTTGGCGTGCCCGGCGGACACCAGCATCAGCGGAACGGCCGCGAAACGCTGCACGCCCCGCTCCACCAGCTCGGTCACGGCGTCGCCCAGCGGCGGCGGCGACAGCTCGATGAAGCCGCCCGCGACGGGCAGCTGGGGGTTGCGGCGCCCCAGCTCCCGGACGAAGTCACGGAACGCCTCGGCTCCGGCGTCGTCCCGGGTGCCATGGCCGGCGATGAGCAGGGCGGGCGGCGGGGTGTTCACTGTTTCTCCTCGGAAGCGGAACTCGGGTGGTACAGCAGGGCGTTGAGCGCGGCGGCGGCGACCGCCGAACCGCCCTTCTCGGAAATGTTGGACACGGCGGGCAGCCCGCTCGCCCGCAGCGCCGCCTTGGACTCGGCCGCTCCGACGAAGCCGACGGGCAGCCCGATGACGAGTGCGGGGGAGGCGTCCAGGACCAGCAGCTCCTCCAGAGCGGTCGGCGCGCAGCCGATCACCCAGATCGCCCCGGGCCCCACCTCGTCGAACGCGAGCCGCATCGCGTGCGCCGAACGGGTGAGACCAGGGCCGGACTCGGCGTCCTTCAGGCGGCACACCGTCTCGCGGCGGGTGATGCCTGCGGCGACCATCTCCACGTCCGTGACGACGGGCGCCCCGGCGTGCAGCGCGAGGTGCGCGGACGTCAACTCGCCCTCGTCCAGGACGAGATCGGCCGCGTACTCCAGATCGGCCGCGGAGTGGATGACCCGCTCCACCACCGCCCGTGACAGCGGCGGGAAGTGCGAGGTGTCCAGCCGGGCCCGCAGCCGCCGGAAGGACTCCACCTCGATGGGATGGACGACGCGGTTCACTCGGCCTCCTGCCAGCGGTAGCCGCGCGGCGTCACCATGCGCCCCGCGATGATCCTGGTGGCCGTGTTCCCCACGGTCACGACCGTCATCATGTCGACCGTCGCCGGGTCCAGCTCACCCAGGGTGGTCACCCGGCTCGACTCGTCGGCGCGGGAGGCGTTGCGCACGACACCCACGGGCGTCGTCGCCGTCCGGTGCCCGGAGAGGATCGACAGCGCCTTCGGCAGCTGCCAGTCCCGGCCGCGCGAACGGGGGTTGTAGAACGTGACCACCAGATCCGCCTCGGCCGCCGCCCGCACCCGCCGCTCGATGACCTCCCACGGCGTGTGCAGATCGGACAGGCTGATGGAGACGTGGTCGTGCCCGAGCGGCGCCCCCAGGATCGCCCCGGCCGCCAGCGCGGCCGTCACCCCGGGCACCCCGACGACGTCGATGTCGTCCGACGCCTCCGCGAGCGCCGGCGACGCCATCGCGTACACCCCGGCGTCCCCGCTCCCGATCAGCGCCACGGCTTTGCCACGTCGCGCCTCGGCCACGGCGGTTCGCGCCCGCTCCTCCTCGGCGCCCAGCCCCGACTCCAGCACCAGCGTGCCCGGCCGCAGCAGATCCCGGATCTGGTCGACGTACTGGTCCAGCCCCACCACCACGGCGGCGCGCCGCAGTTCGGCCTTCGCGCGGGGCGTCAGCAGGTCCCGGGCACCGGGCCCGAGCCCCACCACGGCGAGCCGGCCGCGCGAGGGACGGCGGACGACCGCGCAGGTCGCCATCGCCGGGGAGCCCCCCGACTTCCGCTTGGGCACGAGGAGTTCACCGCCCCCGACCAGCGCGGCGGCCTCCGCGACGGACGGCGTGCCCACCGCCGCGAGCGGCGCGGCCGAGGGGTTCGGCACTTCTACGGCTGCCAACTCCTCGGCGGAGTACGTGACAAGGGGTACTCCAAGCCGGGCGGCGGCCTCGACGATGCCGGGCTCCTCCGACTTCGCGTCCACCGTGGCGAGTCGGGCGATGCTGCGCGGGGACAGCTCCGCCGCGTCCAGGACGTCCTCGATCAGCTCCAGGACCTCCTCGACGGGCGCGCCCTTCGAGGCACCGACGCCGACCACGAGCGACGGGGGCCGCAACACGGCCTGCCCGTCGCCGAGTTCGGAGCGCTCGACGGTCCGGTCGGTCAGCCACACCTTGTACGCGCCCGCCTCCGCGAACGGCAGCGCCGGCAGCGGCCAGGGCACCTCCCGGTCGAGCACGACCGGCTCCCCGTCCAGCAACGCCCGCGTCACGGCGGCCACATCACCCTCGACCGGCAGCCCGAGCGTGTCGAGCCCGGCCACCCCCACGGAGTCCGTCGCCGTGGTCACCACCGGCGTCGCCCCCAGCAACTCCCCGACCGCACCCGCGAGTTCATTCGCCCCGCCGCCGTGCCCGCCGACCAGCGCCACGGCGAACCGCCCGCCCTCGTCGACGCACACCACACCGGGATCGGCGCTCTTGTCCGACAGCAGCGGCGCGAGGATCCGCACGGTCGCCCCCGTCGCGAGGAAGCACACAAGCTGCTCGCACTCCCCGAACGCGGCCCGCACGGCGTCCCCTACGGACCCGAAAACATCCGCGTCGTACACCCGCGTACGCCCCGGCCACGCCGCGGCCACCCGGTCGCGTGCCGCCGCCCCCGCCGCGGTGGCGGAAATGAGGCCGATCACTGGACAACTCCTTCGTCAGACAAGGACGTTCGCACGCCCCACAGCAGAAAAACCGGATTGGTGGCCGCGAGCCGCGTCACCTCACCGGGCAGCGGCGCGAGCCGCGACGACTGCAACAGCACCCCGTCACAGGCGAATCCGGCCCCCGAGAGCGCCGCCCGCACGGCGGGCACCCGGTCCAGCGCCGCCATCGCCACCACGACCGACCGCCGCGCCCGCCGCGCACAGGCGGAGACGATGGCAGCCAGCTCGCTCCCCCCACCCCCGACGAACACGGCGTCAGGATCGTCGAGTTGATCCAGAGCCTGCGGCGCGACCCCGTGCACGACCCGCACCTCCACCCCGTGCGCGACGGCGTTCGCCCGCACCCGCTCCACCCCGTCCGCCGCCTTCTCGACGGCCGACACGGCGGCCCCGAACCGCGCGCACTCCACGGCCACCGACCCCGACCCCGACCCGACGTCCCAGACCGACTCCCCCGGCCGGGGCCCGAGCCGCGCCAGCGCCAGCGCCCGCACCTCGAACTTGGTGATCATAGAATCACGGTGCGCGAACGCGTCCTCCGGCAGCGCCCACCGCTCGGGCGACAACCGGCCACCGGCCAGCGTCCGCACCGGACTTGGCGCCCGCCGCTCGTCGAGACACAGCACGACACTGACCGCCGTCCCCCAGTCCCGCGCGGCGGCCTCGGCCGGCGTGACCCGCTCGATCCGCTCCCGCTCCGGATCGCCCAGCGCCGAAGCGACGACCAGGACCCGGTCGTACCCGGCGAGCGCCGCGCCCAGCTCGGCCGGACCGCCGCCCGGGCCGGTCAGCACGGCGACCTTCGCGAACGCGCGGCACACGTTGAAAGCGGTCCGCGGATCACGCCCGTGCGCGCTCACCACCACGGCGTCGTCCCAGGTCAGCCCCAGCCGCGCGAACCCGGCCGCCACCGACGACACCCCCGGCCGCACCTCCAGCGCCCCCGGCCCGAACCGCTCCGCCAGCACCCGCACGATCCCGAAGAACCCCGGGTCGCCGGAGGCCAGCACGACCACCCGCCGCCCCTGCCCGGCGTACCCGTCGATGACGTCCAACGCGGGTGCCAGCGCCCCCAGTTCGACCCGCTCCGCGCCCTCCGGCAGCCGCACGGACGCCAGATGACGGCGCCCGCCCACCACCAGGTCGGCCCCCGCGAGGAGTTCGGCGGGGACCGGGGCACCCGTACCCGTGCCGACGACCGTGATCACGTACTCGCACCCCGCTCGCGCAACGCCTTGCGGGCCGCCGGGTCGGCCTTGCGGTAGCCGTGGAAGTGACCCGGGTGGTACAGATGCGACCGCGTGCCCCCCGCCCCCAGCGCGGGCCCCACCAGGAACAGCGTGTGCTTCCACAGCTTGTGCTCCTTGACGGTCTCCTCCAGCGTCCCGATCGTGCACCGCACCAGCAGCTCCTCCGGCCAGGTCGCCTGATACGCGACCAGTACCGGCGTCGACGTCGGGTACCCGCCCTCCAGCAGCTCCCGCACCAGCTGCCCGCTGCGCGCCGCCGACAGGAAGACCGCCATGGTCGTCCCGTGCTTGGCGAACTCCCGCACCTCCTCCCCGGGCGGCATCGGCGTCTTCCCGCCGCCCAGCCGGGTGAGCACGACCGACTGCGCGACCTCCGGGATCGTCAGCTCCCGCCGGGCCAGCGCGGCGACCGCGGAGAACGACGAGACACCGGGCACGACCTCCGTCGCGATCCCGATCTCGTCGCACCGGTCCAGCTGCTCCTGCGTACCGCCCCACAGCGCCGGGTCCCCGGAGTGCACGCGCGCCACCTTCAGCCCCTCCCGATGGGCCCGCTCGTACACCGCGACGACGTCCTCCAGCGACATCCCCGCCGAGTCCAGCACCTCCGCGCCCTCCCGCGCGTGCTCCAGCACCTCCGCCTGGACGAGGCTCGCCGCCCAGATCACGACGTCCGCGCCGGCGATCGCGCGGGCGGCCCGGAAGGTCAGCAGGTCGGCGGCACCGGGCCCGGCACCGACGAAGGTCACCTTGCCGGCGGGGGCATCGGCCATGGGAGGGGTTCCTTTCGAGGAGGGGTCCACCGGGGTTGTCCCGGCCACCCGGACATATGAAGGCTCCGGCAGGGTTGTCGCCGGGACCCGGACATGCGGAGAAGGGGTCGGATCGGATACGAAGACCTCATGGCGGTCCTCGTCGCGCTCGGCGCGTTCCTGATGACGCTGGCCGGCGGCTGGACGGCACAGCGCGTGACCGACCGCCGCCATCTCGTCCTGGGCCTGGCCGGCGGCCTGATGCTCGGCGTCGTCGGCCTCGACCTGCTGCCCGAGGCCCTCGACGCGGTCGGCCACGAGGTCTACGGAGTCCCGGCCGCCCTGCTGCTCTTCGTCGCCGGCTTCCTCGCGGCCCACCTGGTGGAACGCCTGCTCGCGGTGCGCCAGGCCGCGCACGGCGCACCGGAGACCGACGGCCGGGCCCCCGAGGTGGGCCTGACGGCCGCCGCCGCGATGGTCGGCCACAGCGCCATGGACGGCGTCGCGATCGGCGCGGCCTTCCAGGTCGGCGGCGGCATGGGCACGGCCGTGGCGCTCGCCGTCATCGCCCACGACTTCGCGGACGGCTTCAACACCTACACGATCACCAGCCTGTACGGGAACGCGCGCCGCAAGGCCGTCACGATGCTCGTCGCGGACGCGGCGGCCCCCGTCCTCGGCGCGGCCTCCACGACCCTCTTCACCATCCCGGAGCAACTGCTCGGCGGCTATCTCGGCTTCTTCGGCGGCGCCCTGCTCTACCTGGCCGCCGCCGAGATCCTCCCCGAGGCCCACCACGACCACCCGGCCCGCTCGACGGTGCTGTGCACGATCGCCGGGGCGGCGTTCATCTGGCTGGTGGTGGGCCTGACGGCGTGACCCCTCCCGGGAGATCACAACTTTCCACCCCGGCCGCCGTCCCGCCGCGCGGGCGCGATCAGCGTGGAGAGATACGGCAACGGGGACCCGTCCAGCTCGGCGGCGCCGCGGATGTCCTCCCCCTCAAGACCCAGCGCCGCCCCCCACACGGCCCCCTCCACCCGCCCGCTCTCCCGCAGCGCGGCCAGCACCTCCTGCGCCTGCCGCCCGAACTTGTACGCCACCACCGTCCCCGGCCCGGCCAGCGCCTCCTTCAGCACGGCGGACCCGGCGGTGACCGGCACCAGCGTCAGCGGCTCGGTCCCCTCGGTCAGCACGGCCCCCGACCGGGCGGCGAGATCCTGCATGGCGGTGATCCCGGGAACCGTCTCGACCTCCGTGCCGGGAAGCAGCTCGGCGATGGTCTGCGCGAGGTAGGTGAAGGTCGAGTACACGTTGGGGTCCCCGATGGTCGCGAACGCGACGGAAGAATGATCGCCCAGCAACTCGGCGACCCGCTGCCCGGCGGCATCCCAAGCAGCCTCCCGCCGCCCCCGGTCCGACCGCTCGTTCAGCGCGAACACGACCCGTACGACCTTGTCCTCGGGGACGTAATGCAGAACGGTCGCCTCCGCCCGCCCCCGCTCCCCGGTGTCCATGACGGGTACGACGACGACATCGGCGTCCCGCAGCGCGTTGACGCCCTTCACGGTCACCAGCTCCGGGTCCCCGGGACCCACCCCGACCCCGACCAGCCTGCTGCTCATGACGTCCGGCACCTCTCGACGAACCGACGCACCACACCCGGCTCACTCGCCCAGTGCGTATGCAAATAACTCGCGTGTACATTACGCGCCGTAAACCCCTCGACCCGCTGGGGCGCCCCCCTGAACCCCCAGGCGGGCGCGGTACCGGCGCCCGGCTCGACAACGGTCCGGTGGAACTCGTGCCCGCGCATCCGCGTACCCGGCACGGCGAGCACACTCTCACTGACGGCGACGGCGTCCCGGTATCCGAGAGTCAGCCGCTCGGTCATCCGCGCGGAGGCGTCGAAGACACCGCACATGGGAATGCCGTCGAGTTCCCGGCAGAGATAAAGCAGCCCGGCGCATTCGGCGGCGACGGCTCCACCACGCTCGACGAACGAGGAAACGGCTTTCCGAAGCGGGGAGTTGTCCCCCAGCTCGGAGGCATAAACCTCAGGAAACCCTCCGCCGATGACCAACCCGGAAGTGCCGGGAGGCAGCTCCTCATCCCGCAACGGATCAAAGGAGACGACCTCGGCACCGGCGGCGGTGAGCAGTTCGGAATGCTCGGCGTAGGAGAAGGTGAAGGCGGGTCCGGAGGCGAGGGCGACGAGGGGGCGTGGCATTTCCGGCGGCTGGGGACAATCCAGAGCGGTGGTCGCAGACCAAGCCGCACCCCCCACCTCCCCAGCTCCCTTAGCCACCCGCATCAACGCCTCAAGGTCGCACCCCGCCTCCACCTGAGCCGCCATAGCCGCGACAGCCTCCGCCGCCGCCCCCCGCCGCTCCCCGACCGGCACCAGCCCCAAATGCCGGGACGGCGTATCCACTTGAGGAACGCGCCGCAAAACCCCCAGCACGGGAACCCCGGCCCCTTCCAGAGCCTCCCGCAGCAATTCCTCATGCCGGTCGGAGGCGACCTTGTTGAGAATCACCCCGCCGATCCGCACCCCGCTGTCCCAGGAAACGAACCCGTGGACGAGCGCGGCGACGGACCGGGACTGCGAAGAGGCGTCGACCACCAGCACGACAGGCGCCCGCAAAAGCTTGGCGACCTGCGCGGTGGACCCCAACTCCCCTTCCCCGGCAGCCCCGTCGAACAACCCCATGACCCCTTCGACGATGGCGATGTCACACCCGTCGGCGCCATGGGAGAACAACGGCCCGATCAGATCGGGCCGGCACAGATAAGAATCGAGATTCCGCCCCACCCGCCCGGCGGCGAGCGAGTGATACCCGGGATCGATGTAATCGGGCCCCACCTTGTGCGGAGAGACCGAAAGCCCGCGCGCGGCGAACGCCCCCATCAACCCCGTGGCAACGGTGGTCTTCCCGCTCCCCGAAGAGGGCGCGGCAATGACCAGCCGAGGAACGGAACTCACCACTCGATCCCCCTCTGCCCCTTCTGCCCGGCATCCATAGGATGCTTCACCTTCGACATGTCGGTGACGAGATCCGCGAAGTCGACCAGCTTCTCAGGAGCGTTCCGCCCGGTGATGACGACATGCTGCTGCCCCGGCCGGTCCCGCAGCACGGAAATCACCTCGTCGGTGTCGATCCACCCCCAGTGCAGGGGATAGGCGAACTCGTCGAGCACGTACAGCTGATACGTCTCGGCGGCGAGATCCCGCTTGACCTGCTCCCACCCCTCGCGGGCCTTCTCCTCGTTGTCCATCTGGGCGTCCCGCTGCACCCAGGACCACCCCTCACCCATCTTGTGCCAGTCGACGCGGCCCCCCTCGCCGGAATCCCCGAGCACCCGCAGCGCCCTTTCCTCCCCGACCTTCCACTTCGCCGACTTCACGAACTGGAAAACCCCGATCGGCCACCCCTGATTCCAGGCCCGAAGAGCAAGCCCGAAAGCGGCGGTCGATTTCCCTTTACCGACCCCGGTATGCACGACGACAAGCGGCCGATTACGCCGCTGCCGGGTCGTCAGACCGTCTTCGGGTACGACACTCGGCTGTCCCTGAGGCATTACGCGGCCCTCCTCTGTACGTCCTTGACCAATCCGGCGATGGATTCGGCCCGCAGTTCGTCGAGCGTCACGGCGGTCCCCCCGAGCTCCCCGGCCAGCTCCCGGGCCAGCCCCAGCCGCACCGGACCGGACTCGCAGTCCACGACGACGGAGGCGATCCCCTCGGCGGCGAACAGCCGGGCCGCCCGCCCGGCGAGAGCGACCGGCTCGGGCCCCCCGGTCGCCCGCCCGTCGGTCACCACCACGACCAGCGCCCGCCGGGCCGGATCCCGCAACCGCTCGACACGCAGCACCTCATGCGCCTTCAGCAGCCCGGCGGCCAGCGGCGTACGCCCCCCGGTCGGCAGCGACTCCAGCCGGACGGCGGCGGCGTCGACGGACGAGGTCGGCGGCAGCGCGACCTCCCCGGCGGACCCCCGGAACGTCACCAGCCCCACCTTGTCCCGCCGCTGATAGGCGTCCAGCAGCAGCGACAGCACCGCCCCCTTGACGGCGCTCATCCGCTGCCGCGCCGCCATCGACCCGGAGGCGTCGACGACGAACAGCACGAGGTTCCCCTCCCGCCCCTCCCGCACGGCCTGCCGCAGATCGTCCCGCCGCACGACCAGCCCGCGCCCGGCCCGCCCCCGGGCCCGCTGATGCGGCGCGGCGGCCTGGACAGTGGCCGCCAGGTGCAGCTTGGTCAGGGCCCCTTGAGGCCGCCGCGACCCGGTCGTACGCCCCCGCTCGGCCCGCGCCCGGGACCGCCGCCCGGCGGCCCCCTCGCCGACCCCCGGCACGCTCAGCACCTTCGCGCGAAACGGCTCGGCGGCGCGGACGGCGGACTGCTCGCCGGAGGATCCGCCGGGCACCTCGGGCCCGCCGTCCCCGGCCTCGGGCCGCGCCCCGGCGCCCCCGTCACCGGAGTCACCGTCCTGCGGCGAAGGCTGCCCCCCGCCGCCCCCGGGCCCGTCCGGATCGTCGTCCCCCTCACCGGAGTCCCCGGCGAACTCCTCCAACGTCTCGTCGAGCTTGTCCTCGTCAAGTCCCGGCGCGTCAAAGGGATTTCGCCTGCGGCGGTGCGGCAGCGCCAGCAGCGCGGCCTGCCGGACGTCCTCCGCCAGCACCTCGGTCCGCCCCGCCCACGCGGCGAGCGCGGTCGCGGTGCGGGCCATCACGATGTCGGCGCGCATCCCGTCGACCTCGAACG
Organism: Streptomyces sp. AMJ-169; assembly: GCF_055597585.1. NCBI lineage: Bacteria > Bacillati > Actinomycetota > Actinomycetes > Kitasatosporales > Streptomycetaceae > Streptomyces > Streptomyces sp. AMJ-169. The sequence continues at coordinate 64,983 of NZ_JBVLTJ010000006.1, read as the reverse complement.
CCGCGCAGGTCGCGGCGATCTGCCGCAGCGCGCCGTCCCCGAGCCGCACCGACGGCAGCAACTTCCGCGCGGCGACGATCCGTTGCCGGACGGCGGCTTCCTCGTCGGCCCAACGCGCCACGAACTCGGCCGGGTTGTCGTCGTAGGCGAGCCGGCGCCGCACGACCTCGACCCGCTGATCGGGTTCCCGGGAGGCGGCGACCTCGACGGTGAGCCCGAACCGGTCGAGCAACTGCGGGCGCAGTTCGCCCTCTTCGGGGTTCATGGTCCCGACGAGCAGGAACCGCGCGGCGTGCCGCACGGACACGCCTTCCCGCTCGACGTAGGACGCGCCCATGGCGGCGGCGTCGAGGAGGAGGTCGACGAGGTGGTCGTGGAGCAGGTTGACCTCGTCGACGTACAGGATCCCGCGGTGCGCGTCGGCCAGCAGGCCGGGTTCGAAGGCCTTGACGCCTTCGGCGAGGGCCCGCTCGATGTCGAGCGCGCCGACCAGCCGGTCCTCGGAGGCGCCCACGGGCAACTCGACCATACGGGCGGCCCGTCGGGTATCCCCGCCGGCCTCGTGCGGCCCGTCGGGACAGGCCGGATCGGGAGCGGCGGGGTCACAGGAGAACCGGCACCCGGCGACCACGGAAACCTCCGGCAACAACGCCGAAAGCGCCCGCACGGCAGTCGACTTGGCGGTCCCCTTCTCCCCCCGCACCAGCACGCCGCCCACAGCGGGCGACACGGCGTTCAACAACAACGCGAGCCGCAGATCGTCCTGCCCGACAACAGCGGTGAACGGAAACGGAGTACTCACTGGTCGCCCTCCAAGTCGCCCTCAAGCTCCAGATAGGTGGCCCGCAGCCGCTCCAGCGTCTCCGCGTCCGGCTCGGCCCACAGCCCGCGCTCCGCCGCCTCCAGCAGCCGCTCGGTGATCCCGCGCAGCGCCCACGGGTTGGACTTCCGCATGAAATCTTGGTTCTCTGGCGAGAACACGTACTCCGCGCTCAGCTTCTCGTACATCCAGTCGTCGACCACGCCCGCCGTCGCGTCGTACCCGAACAGGTAGTCCACCGTCGCGGCCATCTCGAAAGCGCCCTTGTACCCGTGCCGCCGCATCGCCGCCATCCAGCGCGGGTTGACCACGCGGGCGCGGAACACGCGGTGTGTCTCCTCGCCCAGGGTGCGGGTCTTCACCTGGTCCGGGGTCGCCGAATCGCCCACGTACGCCTCGGGGTTGGCCCCCGTCAGGTGGCGGACCATCGCGACCATGCCGCCGTGGTACTGGAAGTAGTCGTCGGCGTCGACCAGGTCGTGCTCGCGCGTGTCCACGTTCTTCGCGGCCACCGCGATCCGCTTGAACGCCGTCTCCATGTCCCCCCGGGCCGCCCGCCCGTCGAGCCCCCGCCCGTACGCGTAACCGCCCCACACCGCGTACACCTCGGCGAGATCCGCGTCCGAGCGCCAGTTGCGCGCGTCGATCAGCGGCAGCAGACCGGCGCCGTACGCCCCGGGCTTGGAGCCGAAGATACGGGCCGTGGCCCGGCGCCGGTCGCCGTGCTCGGCCATGTCCTCGTCGGCGTGCGCGCGCACATAGTTCCCCGACGCGGGCTCGTCCAGCTCCGCGACCGCGCGGACGGCGTCGTCGATGAGCCCCACGACGTGCGGGAACGCGTCCCGGAAGAAGCCGGAGATACGGACCGTCACGTCGATGCGCGGGCGCCCCAGCTCCTCCAGGGGGACGACCTCGAAACCGGTCACCCGGCGCGAGGCGTCGTCCCACACCGGACGGCAGCCCAGGAGGGCGAGGATCTCGGCGATGTCGTCACCCTGGGTCCGCATCGCGGAGGTGCCCCACACCGTCAGCCCGACGGACTTCGGGTACTCACCGGTGTCGGCCAGATACCGCTGCACGAGCGAGTCCGCCAGCGACTGCCCGACCTCCCAACTCAGCCTGGACGGAATGGCCTTGGGGTCGACGGAGTAGAAGTTGCGGCCGGTCGGCAGGACGTTGACCAGACCGCGCGTGGGGGAGCCGGAGGGACCGGCGGGTACGTAACCCCCGTCCAGCGCCCGCAAGATGTGCCCGATCTCGTCCGTCGTCCGCGCGAGCCGCGGCACGACCTCGTCGCACGCGAACTCCAACACGGCGACGGCGTCCGGGAGTTCGGTGCCCAGCACCTCACGCACGAGCGCCGGCACCGCCGAGACGGACCAGCCGGACGACTCCATGCCGAGCGCCACCCGCCGGCACAGCTGCTCCAGCAGATCGATCGCGTCGGCGGCGGTCCGCGCCGGACCCTCCACCCGCTCGCTCAGCTCCGCCGGTACCTTCAGCGCGGCCCCCGGCTCGGCCAGCAACTCCTTCTCCACCAGCCCGAAATGAGCGGCGAACGCGGCCCGCAGCCCGGGCAGCGCGTTGGCCTGCCCGCCCCACACCTGGGACGCGCGCAGCACGGCCAGCACCAGGTTCACCCGGGCCTCGTCGACCGGCCCGCCGCCGAGGATGTGCAGCCCGTCGCGGATCTGCACGTCCTTGATCTCGCACAGATAGCCGTCGATGTGCATGACGAACTCGTCGAAGTCGCCGTCGTCCGGCTGCTCGTCGACATGCAGGTCGTGATGGAGCTCGGCGGCCTTCACCAGCGTCCAGATCTGCGCCCGCACGGCCGGCGCCTTCACCGGGTCGAGATCGCTCACCAGGGCGTACTCGTCGAGGAGTTGCTCCAGCTTCGCGAGGTCGCCGTAGGTGTCCGCGCGGGCCATCGGCGGCACCAGGTGGTCGACGACCGTGGCGTGCCCGCGCCGCTTGGCCTGCGTGCCCTCGCCGGGGTCGTTGACGATGAACGGGTAGATCAGCGGCAGATCCCCCAGCACCGCGTCCGGCGCACAACTCCCGCTCAGACCGAGGCCCTTGCCCGGCAGCCACTCCATCGTGCCGTGCTTGCCCATGTGGACGATCGCGTCCGCGCCGAACGAGTTCTCCAGCCACCTGTAGGCGGCCATGTAGTGGTGCGACGGCGGCATGTCCGGGTCGTGGTAGATCGCGATCGGGTTCTCCCCGAAGCCGCGCGGCGGCTGGATCATCACGACGACGTTCCCGAACTGGAGGGAGGCCAGGACGATCTCGTCCCCGTCGACGTACAGCGAACCCGGCGGCTCGCCCCACGCCTCGGTCATCGCGTCCCGCAGCTCCGGGTCCAGCTTCCCGAACCACGCCTGGTAGTCGGCGAGCGGCACCCGCGCGGGCGCCGAGGCCAGCTGCTCCTCGGTCAGCCACTCCACGTCGTGACCGCCGGCCTCGATCAGCCGGTGGATCAACTCGTCGCCCTCGGACGGGTATTGGCTGACCCCGTACCCGGCGTCCCGCAGCGCGTCCAGGACCCGCACGGCGGAGGCGGGCGTGTCCAGGCCGACCGCGTTGCCGACCCGGGAGTGCTTCGTCGGATAGGCGGTGAAGACCAGCGCGACCTTCTTCTCCGCGTTCGGCTTGTGCCTCAACTTCGCGTGCCGCACGGCGATTCCGGCGACCCGGCCGGCCCGCTCGGGGTCGGCGACGTACACGGGGACGTCGTCCGGGCCCTGCTCCTTGAAGGAGAACGGGACGGTGATGATGCGCCCGTCGAACTCCGGGATCGCGACCTGCATCGCCGCGTCCATCGGCGACAGCGCGGCGTCGGAGCCGTCCCACGCCGCCCGCGACGACGTCAGGCAAAGCCCTTGCAGCACAGGGATATCGAGTTCGGCGAGGGCGCCGATGTCCCACGCCTCCTCGTCGCCGCCGGCCGACGCCTGCGAGGCGTGCGTGCCGCCGGCCGCGAGGACGGTCGCGACCAGGGTGTCGGTGCGGCCCAGGATCTCGAACAGAGCGGCGTCCGCGCCGCGCAGCGAACCGCAGTACACGGCAAGGGCGTTGGCGCCCCGCGCCTCGATCGCGTCGCACAGCGTGTCGACGAAGGCGGTGTTCCCGCTCAGCTCGTGCGCCCGGTAGAAGAGGACGCCGACGGTCGGCCGGCCCTCGATGAACTCACGCGCACCATGGACGCCGAACTCCGGCATCTTCACCGGCTCGACGAACCCCTCACCGGTCAGCAGCACGGTGTCGGAGAGGAACCGGGCCAGCTCGACCAGGTTCGCCGACCCGCCCTCGACGAGATACCGCAGCGCCTCCGCGACCACCCCGGCCGGCACCGACGACTCGGCCATCAGCTCCGCGTCCGGCACACTCTCGCCGCCCAGCAGCACGGTGGGGATCCCGGCCGCCTTGAGCGCCGTGAGCCCGTCCTCCCAGGCCCGCTTCCCGCCGAGCAGCCGTACGACGGCGATGTCGGCGCGCGCGATCAGCGCCGGCAGCTCCCCGGCGACGTCCACCCGCGACGGGTTCCCGATCAGATACGGCGCGCCGGAGGCCCGGGCCGCCAGCAGATCCGTGTCCGCGGTCGACAACAACAACACTGTGCTCATGCGGGCGCTCCTGGGGGGATGAAAGGCAGTCCTTGCGGCGCTCCGGACTCGATGAGCCGCCAGAGCGCGTCGGTGTCCGCGTGCTGTTCGATCAGGTCGCCGAGCAGGTCGAGCTGCCGCTCGCGCAGTTCGGCGAAGGAGGTGTCGTCGGCAGGCGTGAAGCGGCGGCCCGCGGTGGCCGCCACCTCCCGCAGGAAGGCCCGCCGGAACCCGTCCGACTCCAGCGAACCGTGCCAGTGCGTACCCCAGACGGCGCCGACCCGGCACCCGTCCAGGCTGTGTCCTTTGTCATCAGAGATGAACGCTTCGCCCCCATGGACGGAGGCGACCCCGTGATGGATCTCGTACCCCTCGACCCGCTCCCCGAGGGCCTCGCCCACCGGCCGGGTCAAAGTCTTCTCGCGGGCGAACCGCACCCGCACGGGCAGCAGCCCGAGCCCGTCGACGAGCCCGGCCCGCGACTCGACGTCGTCCTCGATCAGCTCACCCAGCAACTGGTAGCCGCCGCAGATCCCGAGCACGGGCTGTCCGTCGACAGCCCGGCGTTCCAAGGCGGTCGCGAGCCCCCGCTCCCGGAGCCACCCGAGCGCCTTCACCGTCCCCCGGGTGCCGGGCACGACGACCAGGTCCGCGTCGGCCAGCTCCTCGGGCCGGTCCACGAACCGCACCACCACACCGGGTTCGGCGGCCAGCGCGTCCACGTCCGTGAAGTTCGACATCAGCGGCACCGCGCACACGGCGACCCGCAGCACCTCGTCCCCGACCGGCGCCGCCGCGGACGACTCACGCACCGCGCCCCGCAGGGACACGGCCATGCCGTCCTCCTCGTCGATCCCGAGCCCGGCCCGCAGCGGCAGCACCCCGTACGACGCCCGCCCGGTCAGCCCGCGCAGCATCTCAAGGCCCGGCTCCAGCAGCGACACATCGCCCCGGAACTTGTTCACCAGGAACCCGGCGACCAGCGCCTGGTCCTCGGGCGACAGCAGCGCGACCGTCCCGAAGAAGGAGGCGAACACCCCGCCCCGGTCGATGTCCCCGACCACCAGCACCGGCAGCCCGGCGTTGCGCGCGATGCCCATGTTGACGATGTCGGTGCGCCGCAGATTGATCTCGGCCGGCGATCCGGCGCCCTCGCAGATCACGGCGTCGTACTCGGACCGCAGCTGAGCCAGGCAGTCGAGGACGGTCGCGAGCAGCTGCCGCTGGCGCCCGCCGTGATAGCGCCGGGCGTCCATCTCACCGACCGGCTTGCCCAGCAGGACGACCTGGCTGCTCTGCTCGCCGCCCGGCTTCAGCAGCACGGGGTTCATCAGCGCCGTCGGCTCGATGCGGCACGCCTGCGCCTGCATGGCCTGCGCCCGCCCGATCTCCGCGCCCTCCCGGGTCACGAAGGAGTTCAGCGACATGTTCTGCGCCTTGAACGGCGCGACCTTCACCCCCTGCCGGACCAGCCACCGGCAGATCCCGGCCGTGACGACGCTCTTCCCGGCGTCGGACGTGGTCCCGGCGACCAGCAGCCCCCCGCTCATACGGCCCGCCCCTTCACAGTTTTAAAGCGCTTGAAATCCCGCAGGACCCGCTTCCCGGCGACCCGCCCGGCGACGGTCGCCCCGAGCGCCAGCCAGCTCACCCGCCGCGACAGCCGCACGGCCCGCTCGATGTCGCCCACGCCCACCGCCCGCCCGCCCCCGTTCAGCACCGGCCGGTGCTCGACCCGCCCGGCGTACGACAGCGTCCCGCCCAGCCGCACCCCGAGCGCGCCCGCGAACGACGCCTCCACAGGACCGGCGTTCGGGCTCGGATGCCTGCGCGAATCCGCACGCCACGCCCGCACGGCCCCCCGGGGATCGTCCCCGGCGGCGCACGCGAGCACGGCCGTCAGCCGCGCCCCCGGCCACCCGGCGACGTCGTCGAGACGCGCGGACGCCCACCCGTAGCGGCGGTGGCGCGGCGACTTGTGCCCGACCATCGCGTCCAGCGTGTTGACGGCCCGGAACCCGAGCAGCCCCGGCACCCCGGCCACCCCGCCCCACACCAGCGCCCCGACGACGGCGTCCGACGTGTTCTCCGCGACCGACTCGACGACCGCGCGGGCGATGCCGTCCGCGTCCAGCGCCTGCGGGTCGCGCCCGCACAGGTGCGGCAGCCGCTCCCGCGCCGCCTCGACGTCCCCGGCCGCCAGGGCGCGCCCGATGTGCCGGGCCTCGCGGGCGAGCGAGGTCCCGCCGACGACGGCCCAGGTGGCGGCGCCGGTCAGCAGGAGGGAGGCGGCGGGGGAGCGGCGTACCAGGGCGGCTGAGGCGGCGCCCAGAGCCACGGCTCCGCCCGCGCAGACGGTGGTGTGCAGGGCGCCCCAGCCGCGGTGGTCGTGCCAGAGGGCCTGCTCCACGGCGCTCGCGGCGCGGCCGAACGCGGCGACCGGGTGTCCGCGGCGCGGGTCGCCGAGGAGGAGGTCGCCGAGGAGGCCGGCGGCGGCGCCGTACGCGTACGTGCGGTCGGCACCCACCGGGTCAGCCGGCCGCGGGGGCGGGCAGGGGGCGTCGGGACCTCGGCGGGCGGCCGTGCATGGCGGTATGTCCTCACTCAGGGTGTCCACGCCCTGGTTCGACGAGACCGGCGGTGGGAGTTCCTGGCTCCCGGGGATGACTACCCCGGTCACAGTGGCGGGACCGCGCCGGATTCGCACCGGCCTTCCTCCTGAGCCGCCGAAGCTGGCCCCGGCAGTCCACCACGGGCCGCGAAGGGCCGTCAACTCGCTGTTGACCTGCGGGAGCGGAGTGTGCAGAACCCCACACGGGCGGCGCCGTGCGGGGTTCGGGAGGAGGTTTGAAGGCTCAGGCGACGATCAGATTGATGCCGTACGCCACCGCCGCGAGGCAGGCCGCGAAGCAGACGTAGGCGCCGCTCACCGCGAGCGCCGCGGAGCCGCCGCCGGCCTGGGCCCGCTCGTGCCGGGACAGGCCCATGACGCCGAGGGTGAACAGGGCCACGATGCCCACGGTGACGACGAGGCTGACGCCGAAGACGGAGCCGAGGGCGGACCAGTCGATCTTCATGGAGGGAGTCCTTCAGTCCTTCGCGCTCAGAGCGCGGCGGCCGGGGGAGTGGCGGTGGGGGCGGCGGCCTGGTCGGCGGGCGCGGCCGGGGCGGGGATGACGACCTTCAGCTCGTCCAGGCCGTCGTCGGTGCTCTCGGTGCCGTTGACGTTGGTGTGGTCGACGACCTCGCGCCGGGACAGCTTCCAGATGGCGGCGCTGGAGGCGATGAGGAAGACGGCGACGGCGGCCGTGCCCCAGTCACCCAGATCGGTGACGGACTCGGCGAGCGCGCCGACCAGCGCGGCGGCCGGCAGCGTCAGCCCCCAGGCGACGAACATGCGGGTCGCGGTCGACCAGCGCACGACCCCGCCCTTGCGGCCGAGCCCCGCGCCCATCACGGAACCGGAGACGGCGTGCGTGGTGGAGAGGGAGAAGCCCAGGTGGGAGGAGGCCAGGATGACGGTCGCGGCGGACGTCTGGGCGGCGAAGCCCTGCTGCGGCCGGAGGTCGGTGAGCCCCTTGCCCATCGTCCGGATGATCCGCCAGCCGCCGAGGTAGGTGCCGAGCGCGATCGCGAGGCCCGCGGAGAGGATGACCCAGGTGGGCGGGTCCGAGTCGGGGGCGAGGGAGCCGCCGGCGATCAGCGCGAGGGTGATGATGCCCATCGTCTTCTGCGCGTCGTTGGTCCCGTGCGCCAGCGAGACGAGCCCGGCGGACGCGATCTGCCCGAACCGGTACCCCTTCTCGGCGGCCTTCCCCTCGGCCTTCTTGTTCAGGGTGTACGACAGCCGCGTCGCCAGCAGCGCGGCGACGCCCGCGACGATCGGGGCGGCGACCGCCGGGATCAGCACCTTCGTGACCAGGACGTCGCCATGGACCGCGCCGGTGCCGGCGGAGGCGATGGTGGCGCCGATCAGACCGCCCATCAGGGCGTGCGAGGAGCTGGAGGGCAGGCCGACCAGCCAGGTCAGCAGGTTCCAGAGGATCGCGCCGACCAGGGCGGCGAAGATGACCTCGGGGCGGATACCGCTTTCGTCGACGAGCCCCTTGGAGATCGTGTTGGCGACCTCCACGGAGAGGAAAGCTCCCACAAGGTTGAGCACGGCGGACATGGCCACCGCGACCTTGGGCTTGAGCGCGCCGGTCGAGATGGTCGTGGCCATCGCGTTGGCGGTGTCGTGGAAACCGTTCGTGAAATCGAACGCGAGCGCGGTCACGACCACGATCGCGAGGATCAGCGAGAAGCTTTCCATTTACCCAGGCAATCTTTTGATGTCATTGGCTGGACGAAGGTAGGTAACCTGGATGAACGGAAGGTGAACTGAGGCGGGCGTCGGAGTGTCGTTAAGACTTGCTCTCCGGGAAGTCCCCTAGGGGCGCCCGCGCCGCCGTTCCCTAGGGGTCCGGGAAAGAGATTCCGGTCACCCCGATGGGTAGGAGCCGGTCATGGAGAAACCGAAGGAACGCCGCCCCGGCCCGGCGGAGTGCGCCGCCTGGGAAACCCTCATCGCCACCGCCCGCCGCACGGTCACCGACGGCCTGGTCGTCGGCACCTCCGGCAACGTCTCGGTGCGCGTCGGCGACACCGTCCTGGTGACTCCGTCAGGAGTCCCCTACGACCGCCTCGGCCCCGACGACGTCACGGGCGTCGACCTCGCCGGGCGGCAGGTGCTGGGCGTCCTGGAGCCGACCAGCGAACTCCCGATGCACCTCACCGTCTACCGCACCACCGACGCCGGCGCGGTCGTCCACACCCACTCCGTCCACGCCACCGCCGTCTCGACCCTCGTCGACGAACTCCCCCTGATCCACTACATGTCCGGCGCCCTCGGCGGAGCGGTCCGGGTCGCCCCGTACGCCACCTACGGCACCGAACAGCTCGCCGAGCACATCAAGGACGCCCTGACCGACCGCACGGCCTGCCTCCTGCGCAACCACGGCACCCTGACCTACGCCCCGACCCTGGAACGCGCCTTCACGGACACGGCCCAGCTGGAGTGGATGTCGCGTCTTTGGCTGACGGCGTCCTCGGTACCGGGGCTGCGGCCGACCTTGCTCACGGAGGGGCAGGTGAAGGAGGCGGGGGAGAAGCTGAGGGGGTATGGGCAGCGGGGGGAGTGAGATACGCCCCTCCCAGCCAGGCCCCGCTCGTATACGATCCCGCGCCCCCAGTGCCGTCCCGGTACCCCGACTGCCGCACCCCGCCCTCTCCACCACTGGCCGCCCCCGCCTCCGCCCCGGACACTGGGGACGTGCGCACTGTCAAAGCGGCGGCCGTGGCCGTCTCCGCAGTAGTGGCCGCCGGGGCGGCGAGCGTGGCCGTGGGCCGGATGGCCGGGGACGCCGCGCTGAAGGCGGCGTCCGGCGGACCGCTGCCCACGGAACCCAGACTCACCGTGCACGGGACGGCGGCCGGCCAGGTCACGCTGACCCGCGCGCTCGCCGCGCTGCGCCCCGGGACGTACGGGCTGTCCGGCGCCGGGGTGCACGCGGTGTGCGGACCGGTGCTGCCGAACGCCCCGCACGCCGCCGACACCGTCGTACGCCGCCTCGAACGGGTCACCGAAGGTGCCCTCGGGCCCGGCACGGCCGTGCGGCTCACGCCGGGGCTGCACGTCGGGACGCCGGCCGGGGCGCTCGGGATCGACCACATCGACGTCGGGATCCCGGGGGAACTCGGCACGCTGCCCGCCTGGTACGTCCCCGGGGCCCGGCTCACCTGGGTGATCGCGGTGCACGGCCTCGGCACGACCCGCGAACACGCCCTGAACGTCCTGGGCTTCCTGCACCGCCGCCGCTTCCCGGTCCTGATCCCCGCCTACCGGGGCGACGCCGGCGCGCCCCCGTCGCCGGACGGCCGGGGTCACCTCGGGACGACGGAGTGGCGCGACCTCGACGCGGCGATCCGGTACGCCGTCGGGCACGGCGCGGGCCGTGTCGTCCTGCTGGGCTGGTCGACCGGCGCCGCCATGGCCCTGCGCGCCGCCGCCCACTCCGGGCTGCGCGAGCGGATCTCCGGGCTCGTCCTCGACTCGCCGGTGCTGGACTGGCAGGCCGCGCTGCGCACCCTCGCCGGGGCCCGGCACACCCCGGGCGCGCTGCTGCCGCTCGCGGTCCGCGCGGCCCAGGCCCGCCTCGACCGCAACGGCGACCAGCCGGACGCGAAGTCCCAACTGGCCGAACTGGCAGGCCAGTTGACCGTACCGACCCTGATCTTCCACGGCCCCGACGACACCGTCGCCCCCTGGGAACTCTCCCAGTACCTCACCGCCCTGCGGCCCACCCAGACCACCCTCCACGAGGTCAGGGGCGCACCGCACAACGCGATGTGGAACGTCGATCCGGCGGCGTACGAGGAGACGCTGCGGAGGTTTCTCACGCCGTTGATGTGAGACGGGGGTGCCGTTGATGTGACCCTCGACACGGCCCGCGTCAAGTCCCGTTTCCTCCAATCTCCCGCGCGTCACCGCCGCCCCGCGCCTTTCGGCCACCCCCGTCCGCCGGCTCGCGCGCACCGCGCCGCGCCGCCCCCGCGCGGCAACGGCCCTGACCGGCGGGCCCGTGCCGCCCAAGGGCCCGCGTCCGGCCCGGGTTCCGGCGGGAAGGGTTCCGTTTAGGCCTGTCGGGCGGGGTGCGGGGCCGCCCGGCCACCCGTGCATTGGCCATTCCCGTAGCCCGCCGTGACATTCCGTTTGGGTTTTCGGACCGTCAACCGGAAGACTGCACCCGTGACGTCCCGTATCCCGCGCGACTCCAGGCTTCGACTCGTCCGCCCGCGACCCCTGGCCGCCGCCCCCTCAGCTGTGAACCAGCGGCGCCCGCGCCGCCCCGCGCCCCGCCCCCCGGAGGGCACCCCGGCCCCGGCGGAGCTGGCCAGAATGGCTCGCTCGGGCCTGGCCGCCGCCGCCAAGGTGGCCCGCTGGGCGGACAGCGCCCTCGGCCCCGGCAAGGACGCCGCGACCGCCGACGGCAAGGCCACCCTCTCCGCCGCCAGCGCCGAACGCGCCGCGACCGACCTGGGCCTGACCCCCGACCGCGTCCGCGCCGACTGGGACACCGCCCGGCTGGCCGGACTCATCGAGGTGCACGGCGACAGCGCCCGCCCCGGCTGGCGGCTGCGCGCCTGGGACCGCGACGACAGCGCCGTGCTGCGCGGCTGGGTGGCCCTCTTCGACGCCTGGTCCCTCGCCACCCCCGAACCGGACGGCGAGCACGCCGGGGCCGTCGCCGAAGTCGTCTCGGCCATGCCTCAGGTCCTCTCCTTCCTCCAGCTCTCCGCCGGCCCCGTGCCCGTCGAACAGCTCCTCGACCTCCTCGGCCAGCGCGTCACCGAACTGCGCACGGAACGCTGCGAGGTCCCCTACGACACCGACAGCGCGCCCCTGCCGGCGCCGGCCCCCGCCGAGCCCGTGCAGGAAGTCGAACTCGCGCCCTTGCTCGACTGGGCCCTGCACGCGCTGGCCTCCGTCGGCGCCCTCACCTGCGGCACCGGACAGGCCACCCTCACCCCGCTCGGCAGCTGGGCGACCTGGGTGAAGCTGGAGCAGATCTGCGTCGCCGCCCAGAGCCCCGCCGGGAACATCGAGCAGGCCGCCGAGGGGATGCTGCGCGGCTGCGCCCAGCTGCGGCCCAACGCCGCCCGCGCCGAGTACCGCGCCTGGCTCGCCGCCCGCCCCGTCGGCAGCGCGGTCACCGAACTGCTGGGCGCCGCCCGGGGCGAGGACGCCCTGCTGCGCGGCCTCGCCTTCGAGGCGCTGCGCGTCGTCGGCGCCCCGGCCGAGCCCGACGTACGGGCCGTCGTCGAGGAGGCGGCGCTGCGGCCGTACGCGCTGCTCTGGCTCGCCGAGCACGACGGGGTCGATCCGGAGGACGCCCACGAAGTGCTCACCCGGGAAGAGGCGACCTGGCTGTGGGTCGACACCGCCGCCGCCGTCGCCGACCACGGTGAGGCGCCGATGCTCGTGCGTCACCTGGAGTCCGCGCTCCAGCCGACCGTCCCCGCGCTGCTCGCCGAGGTCCGCGCGGTCGGGCATCCCCGGACCGTCCAGGTCCTCGTCGCCCTCGCCGCCGCCCATCCGGACCCGGCCCTCGCCAAGGCCGTCCGGCGCGCCGCGTTCCAGGTGCACACCGGGGGCAGCTGACGCCTGCGGAGGGGGCGGGCAGCCGCCCCCTGGCGGTCGCCTTGCGGGGGTGGTCCTGCGGGGGCGGCTCGCGGAGAGCGCCTTATGGAGGGCGCCTCGCGAGGGCGGGCGGCTCGCGAGGGCTATCCCTGTATCTCCGGCGCGTACGTCCCGAAGCTCCACACATTGCCCTCGAGATCGCGGGCCATGTAGTCGCGTGAGCCGTACTCCTGGTCCGTCGGCGGCATCAGGATCTCCACGCCCTGGTCGACCGCGCGCGCGTGATGCGCGTCCACGTCGTCCACCACGACGTACACGCCGACCGGGCCCGCGCCCTTCATCGCCGAGTCGAACAGCCCGCCGCGCCCCTTCGAGCCGAGCATCACCACCCCGTTGCCGTGCGCCAGCTCCGCGTGCAGGACGGCGCCGCCCTCGCCCTCGTACACCGTCAGCTCCACGAAGCCGAAACCCTCGGTCAGCTGCCGGATCGCCGCCTTCGCGTCGGCGTACAGCAACGTCGGACACAGACTCGGACTCCCACTCGCCATCCCGCTCACTCCCTCGCCTCTCGAACAGCCCCGCCGCCGGAAATGTCACCTGCTGCCCAGTCTTGCACCAGCCACTGACAATGCCTCCCGGAAGGGGGCGGGGCTCTCCTCGGCGGAAGCGGGCGGCTCAGCGGAACGTGTCGCAGCGGTCCATGTCGCCACTCTGGTAGCCCGTCCGGAACCACTGCTGGCGCTGCGCCGCCGACCCGTGGGTCCAGGACTCCGGGGTCACCCGGCCCTGGAAGCGCTCCTGGATCCGGTCGTCGCCGACGGCCGCCGCCGCGTCGAGGCCGTCGGCGATGTCGGTGTCCGTGAGGCTGGTCAGCAGCGGGCGGCCGGTCGAGCGGTAGGCGGCCGTCGTCGCGTGCTTCGTCCACACGCCCGCGTAGCAGTCGGCCTGGAGCTCGACCTTCACGGCGTTGCTGTCCGCCCCGGTGCGCCCGTCCTGGGAGCGGCCCAGGGTGCCCAGCAGGTTCTGGACGTGGTGGCCGTACTCATGGGCGACGACGTACGCCTGCGCGAAGGGGCCCCCGCTCGCGCCGAACTTGGTCCGCAGCTCGTCGAAGAAGCCGAGGTCGAGATAGACCATGTGGTCCCCGGGGCAGTAGAACGGGCCGACCGCCGAGGTCGCCGCCCCGCACGCGGTGTTCACGCGCGCGCTGAAGAGCTTCGTCGTCGACGCGGAGTACGCCATGCCGCGCCGCGCGAACTCCTGCCGCCAGTAGTCCTGCACGCTGTTGACGACCGCGACCATCCGGCAGTCGTCCTTGGTGTTGGCGTCCTTCCCGGTGCGGCACGTCTGCTGGACCTGCCCGAGCGAGGTCGGGGTGGCCACCGGGCCGTCACTGCCGGAGGAGAGACCGAGCTGCTCGGGGCCCACCCCGAGGAACAGCGCCACCAGGAGGACGACGAGGCCGACCACCCCGCCGCCCACAGCCATCCCACCCCCCGGAATACGGCTCCCGCGTTCGTCCTGGACCTCGGAGGTGTCCAGCTGGGCATCGTCGTCGAACTGCATGCGCACATCGTCCCCCGCGCGCGGGGGAGGGGCGTACGACGGCACCCCGGAGGGCGGCCGAAAGCCTCCGTCGCGACTCAGCAAAACCGCTTGCGCTCCCCCGTTAGAATGGGGTCCATGGCCATTCTCCTCGCGCATTAGACGGCCGGACCGTCCCCACCGCCCGTCCGTCCACCCTTCACGCCCTGGAGTCTGACCGTGATCTCCGCCTCCGGTATCGAGCTGCGCGCCGGTGCCCGCGTCCTCATCGAAAACGCCACCTTCCGCGTCGCCAAGGGCGACCGCATCGGCCTGGTCGGCCGCAACGGCGCCGGCAAGACGACCCTGACGAAGGTCCTCGCCGGCGAGGGCATGCCCGCCGGCGGCCAGGTGACCCGCTCCGGCGAGGTCGGCTACCTCCCCCAGGACCCGCGCACGGGCGACCTCGACGTCCTCGCCCGCGACCGCGTCCTCTCCGCGCGCGGGCTCGACGTCCTGCTGCGCAAGATGCGCGAGAACGAACAGCGCATCGCCAACGGCAGCGGCGCCACGCGCGACAAGGCGATGCGCCAGTACGAGCGCCAGGAGACCGAGTTCCTCACCAAGGGCGGGTACGCCGCCGAGGCCGAGGCCGCCACCATCGCCGCCGCGCTGAACCTGCCCGACCGGGTGCTGGGCCAGCCCCTGCACACCCTCTCCGGCGGCCAGCGCCGCCGTATCGAGCTGGCCCGCATCCTGTTCTCGGACGCCGACACGCTCCTGCTCGACGAGCCGACGAACCACCTCGACGCCGACTCGATCATCTGGCTGCGCGACTATCTGAAGACCTACCGCGGCGGCTTCATCGTGATCTCCCACGACGTCGACCTGGTCGAGACAGTCGTCAACAAGGTGTTCTACCTGGACGCCAACCGCGCCCAGATCGACGTCTACAACATGGGCTGGAAGCTCTACCAGCAGCAGCGCGAGGCCGACGAGAAGCGCCGCAAGCGCGAGCGCGCCAACGCCGAGAAGAAGGCCGCTGCGCTGCACTCCCAGGCCGACAAGATGCGCGCCAAGGCCACCAAGACGGTCGCCGCGCAGAACATGGCCCGCCGCGCGGACAAGCTGCTGTCGGGCCTGGAGGCGGTCCGCGTCTCCGACAAGGTCGCCAAGCTGCGCTTCCCGGAGCCCTCGCCCTGCGGCAAGACCCCGCTGATGGCGGAGGGCCTGTCGAAGTCGTACGGCTCCCTGGAGATCTTCACCGACGTCGACCTGGCCATCGACAAGGGCTCCCGGGTCGTCATCCTCGGGCTGAACGGCGCGGGCAAGACGACCTTGCTGCGGCTGCTCGGCGGGGCGGAGAAGCCCGACACCGGCGAGGTCATCGAGGGCCACGGCCTCAAACTCGGCTACTACGCGCAGGAGCACGAGACCCTGGACCCGGAGCGCACGGTCCTGGAGAACATGCGCTCCGCCGCCCCCGACCTGGACCTGGTCGAGGTCCGCAAGACGCTCGGCTCGTTCCTGTTCTCGGGCGACGACGTCGACAAGCCGGCCGGAGTGCTCTCCGGCGGCGAGAAGACCCGCCTGGCGCTCGCGACCCTCGTCGTGTCCTCGGCGAACGTCCTGCTGCTCGACGAGCCCACCAACAACCTCGACCCGGCCAGCCGCGAGGAGATCCTGGGCGCGCTGCGCACCTACAAGGGCGCCGTCGTCCTGGTCACGCACGACGAGGGCGCCGTCGAGGCGCTCCAGCCCGAGCGGATCATCCTGCTGCCCGACGGCGTCGAGGACCTGTGGGGCGCCGACTACGCGGATCTCGTCGCCCTGGCCTGATCCGGCGTCGCCCTGGCTTGATCGAATGGGTGATCCACGGCGGATGGATCATTCGGCCTAGCGGTGATCCATCATCTGTGTGAGATCTCCTCGTACCGAGGTGTGTCCGTTCGCGATCTTCCGGCCGATCCCTTTACCGAACACGCTCGGTGAGGGATCGGCCGTCGTGCTTCTCTGACCTGCGCATTTGTGAAAACGGTCGTTCGACCCTTCGGACGCCGCCGAGCGGAATCAAAGATTCCGTTCGTGGGGACGCGCTCCTGTCGTCAAAACCCTCATCCACGGACCTTGCCGAATGGGTGGCCATCACGCCCCGGAGGGGTGATCATGAGGGGACCAGAGCGCACTTCCCATGAGGAGGCACGGGTGGCCGAGACTCTGAAGAAGGGCAGCCGGGTGACCGGCGCCGCGCGCGACAAGCTCGCGGCAGACCTGAAGAAAAAGTACGACTCCGGTGCGAGCATCCGGGCGCTGGCCGAAGAGACCGGCCGCTCGTATGGCTTCGTCCACCGGATGCTCAGCGAGTCCGGCGTCACGCTGCGTGGACGCGGCGGGGCGACGCGGGGCAAGAAGGCCGCTTCGTCCTGACGCCGGGCGGCCCATCGGCTTCGATGGTGGCCACCCGGTCGGCGTGACGATCGACCGGGTGGTTACTGTGCAGTCACTTGAGCTCACGGCTCGGCTGACCGCACGCATCGGAGGCGCCCGCATGGCTTCGCTCGACCCGGTACTGGACAAGGACGGCGTACGGCTCACCGTCGAAGACGCGCTCGCCACGGTGACGCTGACCAACCCGGCCAAGCGCAACGCGCAGAGCCCCGCCCTGTGGCGGACGCTCGCCGAGGCCGGGCGGCTGCTGCCGGGCTCCGTCCGTGTCGTGGTGCTGCGCGGCGAGGGCAAGTCCTTCTCCGCCGGGCTCGACCGGCAGATGCTCACGCCTGAGGGCATCGAGGGCGAGCCGTCCTTCGTCGACCTCGCGCGCAGCGGCGACGCCGAACTCGACGCCGCCATCGCCGAGTTCCAGGAGGGCTTCACCTGGTGGCGGCGCAGCGACCTCGTGTCCGTCGCTGCGGTCCAGGGGCATGCCATCGGCGCCGGCTTCCAGCTGGCCCTCGCGTGTGACCTGCGCGTCGTCGCCGACGACGTGCAGTTCGCCATGCGCGAGACCAGCCTCGGCCTCGTCCCCGACCTCACCGGCACCCACCCCCTGGTGTCCCTCGTCGGCTACGGCCGCGCGGTCGAGATCTGCCTCACCGGCCGGTACGTCCACGCCGAGGAGGCCGTGAACATCGGCCTCGCCAACCTCGCCGTCCCGGCGGCCGACCTCGACACCGCCGTGTCCGACCTGACGGCCACGCTGCTGGCGGCGCCCCGGGACGCGGTGGTGGAGACGAAGGCGCTGCTTCAGGGGGCGGCGGGGCGGTCCTACGACGAACAGCGGGCGGCGGAGAGGGCTGCTCAGGGGCGGAGGTTGCGGGATATCGCGGGGGTGGGGGAGTAGAGCTGGGGCCGGTTTCGGGGGGCTTAAAGCGCTTTAGGTGACTTGAAGCGCTTTAAGCGCCGAGCGCGCTGATCAGTACGGCGACTGTCGGCCTGCCCGGCAGCCGCTCCCACACGGTCGTGCGGGCCTCTTGGGCGACGGCGAGGAGCGGTAGGTCCGCGCGGACGGTGAGTTCCACGCGGGCGTGAGGCTGGGCGGGGTGCGCACGCGAGGCGGGCTCCACGCGCGCGTGGGGTTCCTCCAGCCGCACGCTCCCCGCCAGCACCCCCTCCACCCCGGCCAGCGCCTCGTCGACCCTCCCTGACCGGTCCGGGAGCGGGGCGACGGGGTCGTCCGGCGCCTCCTCCAGCAGTTCCGCCGCCCTCAGGTCCACCTCGGCCACGATCAGCCCCGTCTCCCCGGCCGCCGCCGCGAGCGCGGTCCGCAGGCGGGCGGCGAGCACCGGGAGCGGTTCGGCCGGGACCGCCGAGAAGTCCGCCGTCAGCCTCAGGGGGCCGGGCGGCAGCGCGGACGCGGGAGGGGGCACGACGGCGTCGGGGGCGTGCTCCGGATCGGCCAGGGCGAGCCTCAGGGCGCCCAGACGGGTGCCGGGCACCTGACCGGCCACCGCGCGCCGCAAGGCCGTCACAGCCGCGCTCTCGGCGATCCACGAGCCGTCCCGGGGGCCGCCGAGGGGCAGGACACGGCCGAGGCCCAGCTGATCGCGTACCGCTCTTCGCCTTTGCTGATCCGCCGTCATTCCTCCAGCCTGCCGCATCCCCGGGGCGCGGGGGCGTATCCGCGCTTACGGTGGTCGAAGGAGGCCGACCGGAAGAGGGTGTACGACAAGATGACCGACACGACACCGGGCACCGTCCCCGAAGACGGGACGACGGTGCGCAAGGCGACCAAGCGCGGCGGAGGCGACCCGGCGACCCGGGGGCGCACGACGATCGCCGACGGAGTGGTGGAGAAGATCGCCGGCCTCGCCGCGCGGGACGTCGTCGGCGTGCACGCCATGGGCAGCGGACTCAGCCGCACCTTCGGCGCCGTCCGTGACCGGGTCCCCGGCAGCTCCAAGGCGGCCACACGCGGGGTGAAGGCGGAGGTCGGCGAGGTGCAGACCGCGCTGGACCTGGAGATCGTCGTCGACTACGGAGTCTCCATCGCCGACGTCGCCCGCGCGGTGCGCGAGAACGTCATCGCCGCCGTCGAGCGGATGACCGGGCTCGAAGTGGTCGAGGTCAACATCGCGGTGAGCGATGTGAAGCTGCCCGATGAAGAGGACGAGGAGCCGGAGCCCAGGCTCCAGTGAGAGCGCCGGAGAGAACCTTGGTGACGGCCCTGGCGGCAGCCCGGGGGACGGCTTCGGAAGCGGCTTCAGCGACTCGGAGGGACACAGCATGAGCAGGGCCGTGATCGGCATGATCGCCGGAATGGCGCTGGGCTTCGCCGGCTACTTCGGCGGGTTCGGCGCCTTCCTCCTGGTGGCCGCGCTCGGCGCCATCGGGTTCGTCATCGGCCGGTTCCTGGAGGGGGACCTGGAGGTCGGGGACTTCCTGCGCTCGCGTGACGACCGGCGCCGATGACCACCTCCGTCGCCCCCGGGGAGCGCGGGGCGACCAGGATCGCCGACCGGGTCGTCGCGAAGATCGCCTCCCAGGCCGCGCGTGAGGCCCTGGGCCCGCTGCCCCCGGACGCCGCCCCGCCGCACGCCATGGTCGTCGTGCACGCCAACCACGCGCGCGTACGCGTGGCGGTCGAACTCGACTACCCCTGCGACATCGGGGCGCGCTGCCGCGCGGTGCGTCAGGAAGTGGTCGAGCGGGTAGGCGCGTTGGTGGGAATGGAGGTGCCGGAGGTCGCCGTCCAGGTCGAACGGCTCCACCCGGCGCTTCCCTACGGCGAAGCACAGGGGAGGACGCGATGAGCGCATCCCAGGGCGCCGACGGCACGACCCAGAGGCTGCCGGTCGTACTGGACAAGGAGCCCCCGCCCTCGGAGGAGCCCTCACTCCCAGGGGACGCGGACGTCCGCCGCTTCTGGTCGGCCCGCAAGGCCCCGGCCACAGCCGTTGCCCTGGCCTCCCTGGTCGTCGCGGGCGCCTTCCTGTACGACGTCGCCGCCGTCCGCGCCCATCACCGCGCCCTGGCCTGGCGCCGCGACCTCGCCCGCCAGCTCGCCGGACGCCCCCTGGACGACACCTGGGTCCTCACCGGCGCCGCCGTCGCCATCGCCCTGGGGCTGCTGCTCCTGTGGCTGGCCGTCACCCCGGGCCACCGCGACGTCCTGCCGATGCGCCGCACCCACCCCGACGTCCGCGCGGGGCTGCACCGGGGCGCCGCCGCCCTCGTCCTGCGCGACCGCGCGATGGAGGTCGCCGGGGTCCAGTCCGTCCACGTCCGCATGGGCCGCCGCAAGGCCGACGTCCGCGCGCTGTCCCACTTCCGGGACCTGGACGACGTCCACAGGGACCTCGCCGCGACCCTGGACGCCGCTCTGGAGGGACTGGGGCTCGCGCGTCCGCCGGCCCTGTCGATCCACGTACGCCGCCCCGCGCGCGGGAAGGGATGAGCCATGCTGCGGACCGTCAACCGCGTTCTCCTGGGCGCCGCCGGACTGATCCTGCTCGCCGTCGGGGGGACGGCCCTGGCGACCGGGCTGGGGGCGCGCCTGCTGTCCTGGTGGGTGCACAGGGGGCGGCACGACGTCCTGCTCACCGCCGCCGAGCGCACTCGCTGGCGGGGCGAGGGATGGTGGTGGCCGGCCGTCCTGGGCGGGCTGGCCGTGCTCGTCCTGCTCGCCCTGTGGTGGCTCACCGCGAACCTCAGGAGGCGGCGGCTGGGCGAGGTCCTGGTCGACACCGGTGACGGGGAGTCGGCCGTCCTGCGCGGCAGCGCCCTGGAGCACGTCCTCGCCACCGAGAGCGCCCACCTCGACGGCGTCGCCCACGCGCGCGTGCACCTCACCGGGCGGCGGCACGCCCCGGAGACGCGGGTACAGCTCCAGGTGGAGCCGCACACGGACCCGGGGCAGGCGCTGCGGCACTTCACGGAGGAGTCCCTGACGCACGCCAGGGACTCCGTCGCCCTGAAGGCGCTTCCGGCGGAGGTGCGGGTGAGGGCGGTCAAGCACCGCGCGGAGCGGGTCAGTTGACCTCTGGGGCGCCTGTGCTCTCCCGGACGCCTCCAGGTGCCCCAGTCGCCGTCAGAAGCCGCTAGAAGCCCCGCCTGGCCCCACCGTCGACCGGCACCATGATGCCCGTCAGGTAGGAGGCCGCCGGCGACAGCAGGAAGGCCGCCGTCCGCCCGAACTCCTCCGGGGCGCCGTAGCGGCGCAGCGGGATGGACGCCTCGTTGGCCGCGCGGGCCGCCTCCGGGTCGGGGGCCAGGCCGTCCAACTCGCGGACGCGGTCGGTGTCGATACGGGCCGGGAGGACACCGACGACGCGGATGCCGCGCGGGCCCAGCTCGTTCGCGAGGGAGTTCGCGAAACCGGCGAGCCCGGGGCGCAGCCCGTTGGAGATGGTCAGCTGTGGCACCGGCTCGTACACCGAGCCGGACAGCACGAACCCGATGACGCCGCCCTCCTCCAGCTCGGCCGCCGCCGCGCGCGCGAGGCGCACCGCGCCGAGGAAGACCGACTCGAACGCCGCCTGCCACTGCTCGTCGGTGTTGTCCGCGACGCCCCCGGGCGGCGGCCCGCCGACGCTGACCAGGATGCCGTCGAACCCGCCGAACGCCTCGCGCGCGCGGGCGATGACCCGCTGCGGCGCCCCGGGGTCGGCGTTGTCGACGGCCACCCCCACCGCGTTCTCGCCCAGCGCGCGGGCCGCCGCCGCGGCGCGCTCCTCGTCCCGCCCCGTGATGACGACCTTCGCGCCGTCGGCGACCAGTTCGCGCGCGACCGCGTTGCCCAGCCCGCGCGTGGCGCCCGTGACGACGTACACACGGTCCTTCAGTCCAAGATCCATGCCCCCTATCCTGCCCCCTCACCGCAGAACAGGGCGAGGGCGGAATTCACCAGTCCGATATGGCTGAACGCCTGCGGGAAGTTCCCCAACAGCCGCCCGCGCGCGGGGTCGTACTCCTCCGCGAGCAGCCCCACGTCGTTGCCGAGCCCCACGAGCCGCTCGAACAGCGCGCACGCCTCGTCGGTCCGCCCGGTCAGGTGGAGGGCGTCGACCAGCCAGAACGAGCAGACCAGGAAGGCCCCTTCGGAGCCGGGCAGCCCGTCGGCGGCCTGGCCGTCGGTGCTGTAGCGGCGCACCAGACTGCCCTGGCCGAGCTCCGCGCGGACGGCGTCGACCGTGCCCATCACGCGCGGATCGTCCCCTGGCAGGAATCCGACACGGGGGATCAGCAAGAGGGACGCGTCGAGTTCGGACGAACCATAGGACTGCGTGAACGTGCCGCGCGCCGGGTCGTACGCCCGCTCGCACACCTCCTGGTGCACCGTGTCCCGCAGCTCCCGCCACCCCTCCAGGTCGCCGCGCAGCCCGGGATGCGTCTCCAGCGCGCGCACCGCGCGGTCGGCGGCCACCCACACCATCACCTTGGAGTGCGTGAAGTGCCGCCGCCCGCCCCGCACCTCCCACAGCCCCTCGTCCGGCTGCCGCCAGTTCTCCCGCAGCCACTCCATCAGGGCCCGCTGCAACGCCCACACGTGCGGGCGCGCGGGCAGCCCGAAGTCACGGGCCAGCGCCAGGGAGTCCATCACCTCGCCGTACACGTCCAGCTGAAGCTGGTCGACGGCCCCGTTGCCGACGCGTACGGGCCTGGAGTCCGCGAACCCCGACAGCCACGCCAACTCGACCTCCGGCAGCCGCCGTTCGCCCGAGAGGCCGTACATGATCTGGAGGTCGGCCGGGTCGCCGGCGACCGCGCGCAGCAGCCAGCGGTGCCAGGCCTGCGCCTCCTCGTGGTAGCCGGCGCTCAGCAGCGAGCCCAGGGTGAGCGTGGAGTCGCGCAGCCAGCAGAAGCGGTAGTCCCAGTTGCGCACCCCGCCCGGCTCCTCCGGCAGCGACGTCGTCGGCGCCGCCACGATGCCGCCCGTCGGCCGGTACGTCAGCGCCTTCAGCGTGATCAGCGAACGCAGCACAGCGGCCCTGTGCGGCCCGTCGTAGCGGCAGCGGGCCGACCACGCCGTCCAGTCCGCCAGACTCGCCGAGAGGGCCTCGTAGGGGTCCACACGGGGCGGGCGCGGCTCGTGCGAGGGGTGCCAGGTCAGCACGAACGCCACCCGCTCGCCCTCGGCGACCTCGAACTCGGAGTGCGTGCCGAAGTCCTCGCCCCACGTCCGTACGGCCGGCTCGCTGCGCAGCCACACCGAGTCGGGGCCCGCGACCGCCACCCGGTGGCCGTCCGAACGGCGCATCCAGGGCACGATCGAGCCGTAGTCGAAGCGCAGCCGCAGCGTGCTGCGCACGGTGACCCGGCCGCGCAGCCCCTCCACGATCCGCACCAGGTCGGGCGCCGCGTCCCGCTGCGGCATCAGATCCGTGACCCGGACGGCGCCCTCGGCGCTCTCCCACTCGGTGTCCAGGACGAGCGTGTCCCCCCGGTACGCGCGCCGCGCACACCCCCCGTCCGCGTCCCTGGGAGCGATCGTCCAATGGCCGTTCTCCTCGTCGCCCAGGAGGCGCGCGAAGCACGCCGCCGAGTCGAAGCGGGGCAGACAGAGCCAGTCGACCGAACCGTCCTTGCCGACCAGCGCGGCCGTCTGTTCGTCGCCGATGAGGGCGTAGTCCTCGATGCGGTGCATGAAGGTGCGGGTTCCCGGGAGGGGGCCCGGGCAATCGAGGGGTACGCCCGCGCGGGTTACACCGTCGCCGGCTCCGCCTGCTCCACGCCGTCCTTCTCGGCCGCCTCGCGGCGGTCGCGGACCTCGCGGCGGACCAGGACGACCCAGCCGACGGGCACACCGGCGGCGAACAGCCACCACTGGATGGCGTACGCGTAGTTGAGGGCCTCGTTCTCCTCACCCGGCTTGCCGATCAGCTCCGGGGTGTCGCCGCCGGGCTCCGGCGCGGTCTGGACGACGTACCCGCCCAGAACCCGCGCGCCCAGGCGCTGGGCCTCCTCGCCGCTGCTGATCAGCATGATCTGCCGGTCGGGCAGGCCCTTGAGGTTCTTGATGCCGCTCGCCTGGGTCGTCTCGTCCGGCATCAGCCGCCCGGTGACCGTGACCTGCCCGCCCGGCGGCGCGGGAACGCTCGGGAACGCCGTCTGGCTCGTCCCGTCGGCGGGGATCCAGCCCCGGTTGACGAGGACGACCTTGCCGTCGGCCAGCACGAACGGGGTCAGGACGTGGAAGCCCACCTCGTCGTCCGCGTTGACCCGGCGGCGTACGACGACCTGCCGCGCGGTGTCGAAGTGCCCGGTGGCCGTCACCGTGCGGTAGCGCTCCTTGCGGGTCACCGCATGTCCCGGCTGGGACAGCTCCTCCACGGGCACGGGGTCGGCGTGCAGCGCCCGGGCGACGAGCTGGTTACGCGCGTGGCGCTCCTCGTAGCGGTGCATCTGCCAGATGCCCAGCCGGATCATCGTGGGGATCAGGACGAGGGCGACCAGCGTGAGGATCACCCACTGCCGGGACAACAGGAAGCGGTACACCCCATGACGGTACCCCCGGAGCTTCCGGGCACATCCGGCAGGGGGTCACTCGCCGGCCGCCTCCACGTCCCGCAGGAGTTGCCCGAAGGCCGCCTCGTCGAGCACCGGGGTGCCGTACTGGCGGGCCTTGAGGACCTTCGACGTGCCCGAGTCCGGGTCGTTGGTCACCAGCAGGCTGGTCAGCCGGGAGATGCTGGAGGAGACGTGCAGGCCCGCCTCCGTCGCCCGGTCCTCCAGCAGCTCGCGCTCGGTCGAGGTGTCCCCGGAGAACGCCACCCGCATGCCCTGTTTGAGCCGCCTGCCGTCCTCGTAGCGGCCCGGGTTCGGATGCGGGCACACCGGGCGCTTGCGGGCGGGCCGCCAGTTCGTCGGATAGCGGCTCGCGCCCGCCTGCCGGCCGATCCAGGGGGACGAGGCCGAGGCGGACGGCGCCGGGCGGTCCTGCCACTCCGTCAGCGGACGGCACTCGTGCAGCGGAAGCCGCACCCCGCGCGCGGCGGCCGTCCGCAGGCTCGGCCGGAACGCCTCCGCGAGCACCCGCGCGTCGTCCAGCGCGTGGTGCGCCTTCTCCTGGACGACGCCGAAGTGCGCCGCCAGGGTCTCCAGTTTGTGGTTCGGCAGCGGCAGGCCCAGCTCCTTGCTGAGCACGATCGTGCACAACCGCTGGCGCACCGGCGCCTCGCACTCCGCGCGCGCGTACTCCCTCGCGATCATCTGCCAGTCGAACACCGCGTTGTGCGCGACGAGGACCCGCCCGTCCAGGCGGCGCGAGAACTCCTCGGCGACGTCCTTGAACAGGGGAGCGCCTTCCAGGACGTCGCTCGTCAGACCGTGGATCCACACCGGGCCGGGGTCACGCTCAGGGTTGACCAGCGTGTACCAGTGGTCCTCGACCTCACCGCGCGCGTCCAGCCGGTAGACCGCCGCCGACACTATCCGGTCGTCCCGGGCCAGGCCTGTGGTCTCCACGTCGACCACCGCGTACCCCTGCTGGGGGTAGGCGGCGGGCCAGTCCGGGGGAGCGGCGGTCGTGGGCGTGCGGTCTTCGAGCATGGTCAATGAGGATACGGGGCGGCACTGACAGCCAATCACACGGATACGTCTCGCCTTTGGGTGCCGGTCACTTGGACCGAGCCGCTTTTCTGCCGGGGGTCCGGGGGCCGTCCCCCGGGCAAGCGCGGCATCCGGAGGTGCACAAGCGGGCTGCCCGACCCTCTCCTGCGGGGCGCAAGCCCCCCGACGTACCGTGAAGTGCGCCCCCACCCTGGGCGTCCCCCCGATGCCACCGCGCGAGAGAAGGCCTCCCCATGCGTGCCACCACCATCCACGCCCCCTACGACATGCGGGTCGAGGACGTGCCCGACCCCGTGGTGCAGCTGCCCACGGACGCCGTCGTACGCGTGGTGCGCTCCTGCATCTGCGGCAGCGACCTGTGGGCGTACCGGGGCGAAGCGGCGCGGCAGCCCGGGCAGCGGATCGGGCACGAGTTCCTGGGGGTCGTCGAGGAGACCGGCTCCGCGGTGAGCACCCTGCGCGCGGGGGACCTCGTCGTCGCCCCGTTCGTGTGGTCCGACGGGGTCTGCGACTTCTGCCGCGAGGGCCTGACGACGTCCTGTGTGCACCGCGGCTTCTGGGGCTCCGTCGGCTACGACGGCGGCCAGGGCGAGGCCGTGCGCGTGCCCTTCGCCGACGGCACCCTCGTCCGGCTGCCCAAGGAGGCCGCCTCCGACGAGCGGCTGCTGGCCGCCCTGTTGACGCTCTCCGACGTCATGGGCACCGGCCACCACGCGGCCCTCGGCGCGGGCGCCCGCCCCGGCGCGACGGTCGCGGTCGTCGGGGACGGCGCGGTGGGCCTGTGCGCCGTTCTCGCGGCCAAACGGCTCGGCGCCGAGCGCATCATCGCCCTGGGCCGCCACGAGGCCCGTACGGACATCGCACGCCGCTTCGGGGCCACCGACGTCGTCGCCGAGCGCGGCGAGGCCGCCGTGGAGGCCGTACGCGCCCTCACCCGCGGGCAGGGGGCCCACGCGGTCGTCGAGGCCGTCGGCACCGAGCAGTCCATGCGCACCGCCCTCGACGTCGCCCGCGACGGCGGCGCCGTCGGCTTTGTCGGCGTCCCGCACGGCAGCGCCACCGGCGTCGACCTGGACGCCATGTTCGACCGCAACATCGCCCTGCGCGGCGGCGTCGCCCCCGTCCGCGCCTACATCCCCGAACTCCTCCCCGACGTCCTGGAGGGCCGCATCGACCCCTCCCCGGTCTTCGACCTGACCATCCCCCTGGAGGACGTCCCCGCCGGCTACAAGGCGATGGACGAGCGGACGGCGCTGAAGGTGATGGTCGCCAGCTAGCCGGGCGAGGGGGAGGGCGGCGGGGGAAGGGCCGACGGGGGAGAGGGCGTCGGCCTAAAGGGCGTCAGCCAGGGGCGGGTGTCGGTCAAGAGGGCGTCGGCCAAGGAGGCGTCAACCAAGGGTGCACGCCGGTCACTTGGCCGACGCCCCTCACCGAAGCGGCAGAGCCGACGGCACCGGCAACGCCGTCAGCAACCCCGACACCGCGACCACGAACCCCAGCAACACGACCTCCACGCGCGCGGGCGCGCACGCCGCCAATGGATCGTCCGCCCGCCGCAGCCGCCCCCGCGCGGCCAACGCCACCAAGGCGACCCCGGCCACCAGCACCACCTTGGCGAGCAGCACCCGCCCATAGGCCGACGACATGAGCGCCTCCGCAGGCAGCCGCCGCAGCGAACTGCACACCCCGCTCGCACTCACCCCGGCGAGCAGCAGCGCCGCCCCGCGCGCGTAGACCCCCAACAACGCGGCCCCGCAAGGAGCCCCGCCCCACCGCCGCAGTGTCCGCACGACCGCCAGCAGGCCGCCCGCCCACAGCGCCGCACACCCCAGATGAACGACCGTCAGCGCCGCCCCCACCAACGCCATGCGCTCACCGGGAGGGTGCGCACGCAGGGCCTCGGCGAGGACGACGACAACTAGGGGCCAGAGTTGCGGGGCGATCTGACTGCGCTGACATGACTGCGCAGTCACACGCCCGTCCATCTGACTACGCTGACATGACAGCGCAGTCAGCCCCGCCCCACGCCTGTCCGCCTGACTGCGCTGACATGACTGCGTAGTCACCCCCGCCCCAGACCCGCCCGTCTGACTGCGCTGACATGACTGCGCAGTCACACGCCCCACCGCCCCACCCGACACCGCAGCCACCCCCGCCCCCAAAAACCCACCCACCTCCACCACCGCCACCACCCCCTCCCAACTCCCCCACGGCACCATCGCCGCAACCCCCACCGCAGCCACACCCCCACCACACGCCGCATACGCCCCCCAAGCAACCACCCGCACCCCCGCCGCCTCAGCCTCCGCCGCCCCCGGCACCCGCCCCGCCAGCCACCGCACCCACACCTCCCCCACCCCCACGCACACCGCGCAGAACAGCACAGCCCGCAGCAGTCCCGTCGTCCCGGCCCCGCCCGCGACGGTCTCCCCGGTGCCCCGCGCCGCGACCCCGGGGCCCAGCAGCGGGACCAGTGCCCCGAGCGTCACCAGTACGAGCATCCCGGCCGACCGGCCGCGTCCGCTGCCGTGGGGGTGCGGCCCGGAGAGTTCGGGGGTCGGTCGTATCAACGTCATGCCGCGATCCTCGGCAGGCGGGCATATGCGGGCAACTCGGGTGGAACGGGTGGAGTAATACCGGCCCCGGACAGGAGAAGAGCCGCCGCCGACGGATCACGTCGGCGGCGGCCCGGCGACTCCAGCGAGCGCGGACAGCTACTCCCGCGCCCCCCGCACCGCCCGCGCCGCTATTTCCGCGCAGCCCGCCTCACTACCTCTGCACCGCCCGCAGCGCGTTCACGATCCCCGCGCCGTAGAAGCCGTTGTACCGCTTGCCGCCCTTGCACCAGGCGTCGACGATGCCGTCGCCGTTGCCGTCGTACGGCTCCGCCGGGCAGGACTGGGTGTCGGCCTGGGACTTCAGCAGGGCCGTCAGCTGGGCGGGGGAGGCCCAGGGGTAGGTGGACTTCAGGAGGGCGGCGACGCCCGCGACGTGCGGGGACGCCATCGAGGTGCCCTGGTAGAAGCCGTAGGAGTTGTTCGGCAGCGTCGAGAGGATGCGGCCGTTCTGGGACGGGGTGTCCGGGATCTGGTAGCGGTCGCCGCCGGGCGCGGCGACGTCGACGGCGCCGTAACCGTAGGACGAGTAGTACGACTTGGTGCCCTTGACGCCGGTCGCGCTGACCGTGACGACGCCCGGGAGCTGGGTCGGGACGTCGTAGCAGGTGTGCGGGTCGATCGTCCGCGTCGTCGGCGTCGAGTCGTCGGGGCTGGTGGTGTCGGTGATGGAGGCCGCGTCGAGGTCCTGGTTGGAGTTGCCCGCCGAGGCCACGTTCAGGGTGCCCTTGCGCTGGGCGTACAGCTGGGCGCGGTTGACGGCGTCGACGATCGCCTTCTGGTCGGGGTCGTCGAGGCAGTTGTAGAGCCAGGGGTCGACGTAATAGCTGTTGTTGGTGATCTCCACGCCGTGGTCGGCGGCGAAGACGAACGCGCAGACGACGCTCTCCGGGTAGAAGAACTGGCTGGTGCCCTCGGAGACGCGGATGCCGGAGACCTTCACGCCGGGCGCGACGCCGGCGACGCCGATGCCGTTGCGGGCGGCGGCGATCTCACCGGCGACGTGGGTGCCGTGGGCCTGGTCGGGGGCGGCCGGCCGCCAGGCGCCCGGGGTGGTGTCCGCGACGCCGCCGACGCAGCTCGCCGACTGCGAGGCCGAGAAGTTGGGGGCGAGGTCGGGGTGGGTGTCGTCGACGCCGGTGTCGATGACGGCGACGGTGACCTTCGGGCTGCCCGGGTTGATCTTCGCGGCCTTGTCGGCGCCGATCGCGCGCAGGTCCCACTGGTCGGCCTCCATCGGCTCCTCCCCGGCCGCGGCGGTCCTGGTGAGCTGCGCGACCTGCGCCTTGGACAGGACCTGGACCGCGCCCTCCTCGGTGGTGCCCGAGGGGGTCAGCGGCGCCGTACGGGTCGCGCCCGCCGACTGCACACCGCGCGCGGCGCGTATCCGGGGACCGAAGTCCGGGGCCGCCGAGCGGACGACGATCACGCCGATCTTGTCGTACGCGATGACGACGCTCCCGCCCGCCGCGGTGATCGCCTTCTTGACCGCCGTGAGGGTGCGGTGGTCGGTCTTCGTGTTGACGACGTACGTCAGGGTGCCCGCCGCGGTCGCCCGAGCGGTCGCCGTGGTCTGGGCGGGTGCTGCCGAGGCCGCCGTCGGGAGCAGGCCGAAGCCGGCGGTGAGCGTCAGGGCGACGGGCACCGCGAGCGCGAGGCGGCGTCTGGAAGGCAGCTGGGCCATGAGGTCTCCACATCATCCGGAACACGGAAAACCGTCCGGGCGGCGGCGGGTCACCCGGACAGGTACATGACGACTTTGCGGTTCCGAAACTATCTGTTGACCGGCGGGCCAGCAATGATCCGCAGGCCGATTTCCCGCGCCGTCAACTTCCGAAACACCACGAACGAGTTGAACCGGCCCTCGCGCGGCGCCGTGACCTTGGACAGGAAGCCGAGGTCCGCAGCGCTTCACTCGTATGCCTGTACATATATGCCTGTACACCCCGCAGATCTGACAGATCCGACACATCCGACCTTCGCAACGCGAGGAGACTCCGTGGCCACCGAGACACCGCCCCCCTCAAAGGCTTCAGTCCTGCTCCCCAGCGCCGAGGAGTTCGTCTCGGTGCAGGAGAGCGCGGAATTCGGTGAACTGCGCCGCTCCTACCGCAGCTTCGCCTTCCCCCTCACCGTCGGCTTCATCGCCTGGTACCTGCTCTACGTCCTGCTCTCCAACTACGCGGGCGACTTCATGGGCACCCGGGTCGTCGGCAACATCAACGTCGCCCTCGTCCTCGGCCTCGCCCAGTTCCTCACCACGTTCCTCATCGCCTGGTGGTACGCGCGCACCGCCGCCGCCAAGTTCGACCCCAAGGCCGAGGCGATCAAGTCCCGGATGGAGGGCGGCGAATGAGCCCCGCGATCCCCCTGGCGGGCCAGAGCCTGGCCGCGAACGCGACCAGCGAGCACCGCCCGCTGATCATCACGCTGTTCTCCCTGTTCGTCGTCGCGACCCTCGTCATCACCGTCTGGGCCGGCCGGCAGACCAAGGACGCCGCCGACTTCTACGCCGGCGGACGGCAGTTCACCGGATTCCAGAACGGCCTCGCCGTCTCCGGCGACTACATGTCCGCCGCGTCCTTCCTCGGCATCGCCGGCGCCATCGCCCTCTTCGGCTACGACGGCTTCCTGTACTCCATCGGCTTCCTGGTCGCCTGGCTCGTCGCCCTCCTCCTGGTCGCCGAACCCCTGCGCAACTCCGGCCGCTACACCATGGGCGACGTCCTCGCCTACCGCATGCGCCAGCGCCCGGTGCGCACCGCCGCCGGCACCTCCACGATCGTCGTGTCGATCTTCTACCTGCTCGCGCAGATGGCCGGCGCCGGCGTCCTCGTCTCGCTGCTGCTCGGCATCACCAACGACGCCGGCAAGATCGGCGTCGTCGCCCTCGTCGGCGTCCTGATGATCGTCTACGTCACCATCGGCGGCATGAAGGGCACCACCTGGGTCCAGATGGTCAAGGCCGTCCTGCTCATCGCGGGTGCCCTGCTGCTGACCTTCCTGGTGCTGCTGAAGTTCAACTTCAACATCTCCGAGCTGCTCGGCTCGGCCGCCGACAACAGCGGCAAGGGCGCGGCCTTCCTGGAGCCCGGCCTGAAGTACGGCCTCACCGGCACCACCAAGCTCGACTTCATCTCCCTGGGCATCGCCCTCGTCCTCGGCACCGCGGGGCTCCCGCACATCCTGATCCGCTTCTACACCGTCCCCACCGCCCAGGCCGCCCGCAAGTCCGTCATCTGGGCCATTGGTCTCATCGGCGCCTTCTACCTGATGACCCTCGCCCTCGGCTTCGGCGCCGCCGCGCTCATCAAGCCGGAGGAGATCACCGCCTCCAACAAGGCCGGCAACACCGCCGCCCCGCTGCTCGCCCTGCACCTGGGCGGCGTCGATTCCAACTGGGGCGCGATCCTCCTGGCGACGATCTCCGCCGTCGCCTTCGCGACGATCCTCGCCGTGGTCGCCGGCCTCACCCTGGCCTCCTCCTCGTCCTTCGCGCACGACATCTACGCGAACGTCATCAAGAAGGGCCAGGCCACCGAGAAGCAGGAGATCAGCGCCGCCCGCTGGGCCACCGTCGGCATCGGCGCCGTGTCGATCGTCCTGGGCGCGATGGCCCGCGACCTGAACGTGGCAGGACTGGTCGCCCTGGCCTTCGCGGTAGCGGCCTCGGCGAACCTCCCGACCATCCTCTACAGCCTCTTCTGGAAGCGCTTCACCACGGCCGGCGCCCTCTGGTCCATCTACGGCGGCCTCGTCACCGCCGTCGGCCTGGTCCTCTTCTCCCCGGTCGTCTCCGGCAAACCCAGCTCGATGTTCCCGGACGTCGACTTCCACTGGTTCCCCCTGGAGAACCCCGGCATCATCTCGATCCCGGTCGGCTTCCTCCTCGGCGTCCTCGGCACCTACCTCTCCAAGGAGGAGCCCGACCCGAAGAAGTACGCCGAACTGGAGGTCCGCTCCCTGACCGGCACCGGGGCGCACTGAGATCAGCCGTACGACTCCGAAGGGCCGCCTCGCGAGACGCTCGCGGTGCTGCCCTTCCGTATACAGGCATTCGGGCGTTGTCAGTGGGGTCACGTAGGCTCGGTGGTGGAAACGGAGTTCCGCGAAGCGAGGGGAGGGGGCGCACATGCTGGCCGACACGTTCGGAAGGGTCGCGACCGACCTTCGGGTCTCGCTGACCGACCGCTGCAATCTGCGCTGCACGTACTGCATGCCCGAGGAGGGTTTGCAGTGGCTGGCCAAGCCGGATCTGCTCACGGACGACGAGATCGTCCGCCTCGTCGACATCGCCGTCCGCCTCCTCGGCGTCGAAGAGGTCCGCTTCACCGGCGGTGAACCGCTGCTGCGCCCCGGCCTCGTCGGCATCGTCGAACGCGTCGCGCGGCTGGCCCCCCGCCCCCAGACCTCCCTCACCACCAACGGCATCGGCCTGCGCCGCACCGCCGCCGCCCTCAAGGAGGCGGGCCTGGACCGGGTCAACGTCTCCCTCGACACGCTGCGCCCCGACGTCTTCAAGACCCTCACCCGGCGCGACCGCCACCAGGACGTCCTCGACGGCCTGCACGCGGCGCACGAGGCGGGCCTCACCCCCGTCAAGGTCAACTCCGTCCTCATGCCCGGGCTCAACGCCGACGAGGCCCCCGACCTCCTGGCCTGGGCCCTCGCCCATGACTACGAACTGCGCTTCATCGAGCAGATGCCCCTGGACGCGCAGCACGGCTGGAAGCGCGAGGGCATGGTCACCGCCGACGACATCCTCACCTCCCTGCGCACCCGCTTCGAGCTGACTCCCGAGGGCGGTGCCGAACGCGGCTCGGCCCCCGCCGAACGCTGGCTCGTCGACGGCGGTCCGTACCGGGTCGGCGTCATCGCCTCCGTCACCCGCCCGTTCTGCGCCGCCTGCGACCGCACCCGCCTCACCGCCGACGGCCAGATCCGCACCTGCCTCTTCGCCCGCGAGGAGACCGACCTGCGGGCGGCGCTGCGCGGGGACGCGGGGGACGAGGAGATAGCCGAGCTGTGGCGCAAGGCGATGTGGGGGAAGAAGGCGGGGGCGGGGTTGGACGAGCCGGGGTTCGTGCAGCCGGAGCGGCCGATGTCGGCGATCGGGGGCTGAAGCCTTCGGAGCCCTCCTCAAGAGAGCCGGGCGCCGCCGGGAAACCTAGGCCCCTTCCGGCGCTTCCCACTCCTCCAACCGCACCACGTCCTTGAGGAACCCCCGCACCCCGAGGAACTGCGACAGATGCTCCCGGTGCTCCTCGCACGCGAGCCACGTCTTGCGCCGCTCCGGCGTATGGATCTTCGGGTTGTTCCACGCCAGCACCCACACGGCGGCCTCGCGGCAGCCCTTGGCGGAGCAGATGGGGGTCTCGTCAGTCACAGCGCGTCTCATTACCCGTACTCGTACAAAAGGCGACGCCGAGCAGCCACGGGGGGAGCTGCCCGGCGTCGGTCCGTCGCTCCGACGGGGGATGCGGAGCGCGTACGCAGTATGTCACGGCGAGCTGTGCGCACGGCACCGGAACAACGTGATTGATCTGAGCTTTTCTTGAGCCTTCGCGGACAGCCGGCGGACAGGCCGATGACAGCGCCCGCACAGCAACCGGACCGTCAACTCACGGACGGCGCTCGCCCGTTGCCGGCCCGGCACCCTCCGTGAACGGTTCCGCCTCGGTCCGCGGAGCGCCGATCTCGGGCCGCACCGGAGTGCTCAGATGCGTCGACGGCAGCCCCGGGGCGTTCTCCCGCCCCGCGTTGGCGATCACCACCGCGACGTACGGCAGCAGGATCCCCAGCACCAGCGCGACCATCGCGACGTGCCGTTCCACGTTCCACAGCACCGCGGCGAGGACCACCGACACCGTCCGCACGCTCATCGAGATGATGTACCGGCGCTGGCGCCCCCGCACATCGTCCTGCAACCCCTGCCGGGCCCCGGTGATCCGGAACACCTCGGCGTTCGCGCCGCCACTCCGCTTCCGCATGCCGTTCCACCGTCCGCCCGCACCGATCGTCCCTGGACCGCAGCCGGCTGGAAAACCCCGGTCAGGGCCCGGCCCCGGACACCCTCCACGGTACGCCGGGGCTGCGCCCCCTTCGAGACCGGGTCGCCTTCCGGCTGGGTGATCCCCCTGCGCCGGACCCCGTAGCGCCGCCCTCGACATGCGCCGTACGCGGACCGGAACGACACTGAGGGCAATGCTCACGTCGATCCGTACGAGGAGGCAGCCATGGGCTGGTTGTGGGCGATCATCGTGGGGTTCGTGCTGGGTGTGATCGCGAAGGCGATCATCCCGGGCAAACAGCACAGCCCGCTCTGGCTGACCACCATCTTCGGCATGCTGGGCGCCATCGTCGGCAACGCGATCGCCCGCGCGGCGGGAATCGCGTCCACCTCGGGCATCGACTGGGGCCGGCACGCGTTCCAGCTGGTGGCCGCGATCGTGATCGTGTTCCTGGGCGACATGCTGTACTCGGCGACGCTGGGGAAGAACAAACAGCGCACTTGAGAACGCCGGGAAGGCGGCAGAGGTGGCATCCGTACCCGGGTGCCACCCCTGCCTCGTCCTACGACCGCTCAGCCGGTGAACTCCACCGCCGCGAGACTCTTCTTGCCCCGCCGCAGCACCAGCCACCGCCCATGCAGCAGCTCCCCGGCGGCCGGCACCGCGTCCTCCGAGGCGACCTTCACGTTGTTCACGTAGGCCCCCCCTTCCTTCACGGCCCGCCGGGCGGCCGACTTGCTGGCCACCAGCCCCACCTCGGCCAGCAGATCGACGACAGGCCCGAGTTCGGCGACCTGGACCCGCGGCACCTCCGACAGCGCGGCGGCCAGCGTCCCCGCGTCGAGATCCCCCAGCTCCCCCTGCCCGAACAGCGCCTTCGACGCCGCGATCACGGCCTCGGCCTGCGCAGCCCCGTGCACCAGCGCCGTCAGCTCCTGCGCCAGCGCCCGCTGAGCGGCCCGCGCCTGCGGACGCTCCTCGGTCTGCCGCTCCAACTCCTCAAGCTCCGCACGGGACTTGAAGGACAGGATGCGCGCGTACCGGGAGATGTCCCGGTCGTCGACGTTCAGCCAGAACTGGTAGAACGCGTACGGCGTCGTCATCTCCGGGTCGAGCCAGACCGCGCCGCCCTCGGTCTTGCCGAACTTCGTGCCGTCCGCCTTCGTCATCAGCGGGGTCGCCAGCGCGTGCGCCTCGGCGCCGGGCTCCAGGCGGTGGATCAGGTCCAGGCCCGCCGTGAGGTTGCCCCACTGGTCGCTGCCGCCCTGCTGGAGCGTGCAGCCGTAGCGGCGGAACAGCTGGAGGAAGTCCATGCCCTGGAGGAGCTGGTAGCTGAACTCCGTGTAGCTGATGCCCTGGTCGGACTCCAGGCGGCGGGCCACCGAGTCCTTCGTCAGCATCTTGTTGACCCGGAAGTGCTTGCCGATGTCCCGCAGGAACTCGATCGCGGACAGACCCTCGGTCCAGTCCAGGTTGTTGACCATCACGGCCGCGTTCTCGCCCTCGAAGGACAGGAACGGCTCGATCTGCCCGCGCAGCCGGCCGACCCAGCCCGCCACCGTCTCCGGGTCGTTCAGCGTGCGCTCCGCCGTCGGACGCGGGTCGCCGATCAGCCCCGTCGCCCCGCCGACCAGCGCCAGCGGGCGGTGCCCGGCCCGCTGGAGCCGCCGTACGGTCAGCACCTGGACGAGATGGCCGACGTGCAGCGACGGGGCCGTCGGGTCGAAGCCGCAATAGAACGTGACGGGACCGTCCGCGAACGCCTTGCGCAAGGCGTCCTCGTCGGTGGACTGGGCGAAGAGCCCTCGCCACTTCAGGTCGTCGACGATGTCCGTCACGTTCTCTTGTCTCCTTGAAGATCCCTCGGGCGGCCGACCGGCCACCCGCCTACGAGGTTATACGCCCTGACTGACAGAGCTCATATTGAAATCCGGCACCCGCAGCGCCGGCATCGCGGCCCGCGTGAACCAGTCGCCCCACTCGCGCGGCAGCGTCTTCTCCGTGCGCCCCGCCTGCGTCGCCCGGCCCAGCAGGTCCACCGGCGACTCGTTGAAGCGGAAGTTGTTGACCTCGCCCACGACCTCGCCGTTCTCCACCAGGTACACCCCGTCCCGGGTCAGCCCGGTCAGCAGCAGCGTCGCCGGGTCCACCTCGCGGATGTACCACATGCACGTCAGCAGCAGCCCGCGCCCGGTCGCCGCGACCATCTCCTCCAGGGAGACGTCCTCGCCGCCGTCCAGGATCAGGTTGTCCACGGCCGGCGCGACCGGCAGCCCCGTCAGCGCCGCGCTGTGCCGGCTCGTCGCCAGCCGCGCCAGCTCGCCCCGCTCGACCCACGAGGTCGCCCCGACGGGCAGCCCGTTGTCGAACACCGAGCTGTCCCCGCCGGAGGAGTGCGCGATCACGAACGGTGCCGATTCCAGCCCGGGTTCGTGGGGATCGCTGCGCAGCGTCAGCGGCAGCTCGGCCAGCCGCTCCCCGATCCGCGTCCCGCCGCCGGGCTTGGAGAACACCGTCCGCCCCTCGACCGCGTCCCGCGCGGACTGCGACCACATCTGATAGATCAGCAGATCCGCGACGGCCGTCGGCGGCAGCAGCGTCTCGTACCGCCCCGCCGGCAGCTCGACGCGCCGCTCGGCCCAGCCCAGGCGTACGGCCAGCTCGGCGTCCAGCGCCCCCGGGTCGACGTCCTTGAAGTCCCGCGTCGCGCGCCCGGCCCACGCCGAGCGGGTGCGGTCGGGGGACTTGGCGTTCAGCTCCAGCGTCCCCTTGGGCTGGTCGTGGCGCAGCCGCAGCCCCGTCGACGTGCCCAGGTACGTCGTCACCATCTCGTGCAGCGCGAAGCCGTACAGCTCCCGGCCGCCCTCGCGCGCGCGGGCGAACGCCTCGCCCAGGGCGGGCGCGAAGTCCGCGAACACCGCGGACGACGTCTCCAGGGGCGCCTCGCGGAAGTCCGGGGACGCCGGTACGCCCTCGACCAGCGGCTGCGCGTCCTCGGCGGGCCCCGCCCCGCGCGCGGCGGCCTCGGCGGCCCGCACCAGCGGCTCCAGCTCGGCGGCGGTCACCGCGGAGCGCGACACCACACCGGAGGCGGTGCCCTCCTGGCCGTCGACGGTCGCGACGACCGTGACCGTACGGCCCCGGGTGACGCCGTTCGTCGTCAGCGCGTTGCCCGCCCACCGCAGGTTCGCGGTCGACTCCTCGTCGGCGATCACGACACACCCGTCGGCCCGCGACAGCTCCAGCGCCCGCTCGACGATCTCGTACGGCTTGGTGCTCATCGACCGGCCTCCTGCGTGGTGTTCAGACTGTGCTTACCCGGGGGATAACCCCCGGACCCCCAGCAGATCTCGGTGCTGACGCTCATCGACCGGCCTCCTGGGTGGTGTTGAGGATGTTGACGCCCTTGAAGAGGGCCGACGGGCAGCCGTGGGAGACCGCCGCGACCTGGCCCGGCTGGGCCTTGCCGCAGTTGAAGGCGCCGCCCAGGACGTACGTCTGGGGGCCGCCGACGGCCGCCATGGAGCCCCAGAAGTCGGTGGTCGTCGCCTGATAGGCCACGTCCCGCAGCTGGCCGGCGATCCGCCCGTTCTCGATCCGGAAGAACCGCTGGCCGGTGAACTGGAAGTTGTAGCGCTGCATGTCGATCGACCAGGAGCGGTCGCCGACGACGTAGATGCCCCGGTCGACCCCGCCGATCAGGTCCTCCGTGGAAAGCCCCGCCGGGTCCGGCCGGAGGGAGACGTTCGCCATGCGCTGCACGGGCACGTTCTTCGGGGAGTCCGCGTACGCGCACCCGTTGGAGCGGCCGAGCCCCGTCAGCCGCGCGATGCGCCGGTCCAGCTGGTAGCCGACCAGGGTGCCGTCCTTGACGAGGTCCCAGGACTGGCCCGCGACGCCCTCGTCGTCGTAGCCGATGGTCGCCAGGCCGTGTTCGGCGGTGCGGTCGCCGGTGACGTTCATCAGCTCCGAGCCGTACTTGAGGCTGCCCAGCTGGTCGAAGGTCGCGAAGGAGGTGCCGGCGTACGCGGCCTCGTAGCCGAGCGCGCGGTCCAGCTCGGTGGCGTGGCCGATGGACTCGTGGATCGTCAGCCACAGGTTGGAGGGGTCGACGACCAGGTCGTACAGGCCCGCCTCGACGCTCGGGGCGCGCATCTTCTCGGCGAGCAGGGACGGGATCTCCGCCAGCTCCGCGTCCCAGTCCCAGCCGGTGCCGGTGAGGTACTCCCAGCCCCGGCCGGCCGGCGGGGCGAGGGTGCGCATCGAGTCGAACTCGCCGCTGGAGCCGTCCACGGAGACGGCCGTCAGCTGCGGGTGCAGCCGGACGCGCTGCTGGGTGGTGACGGTGCCGGCGGTGTCGGCGTAGAACTTGTTCTCGTGGACGGTCAGCAGCGAGGCGTCGACATGGCTGACGCCGTCCGCCGCGAGCAGCCGGCCGCTCCAGTCGGCGAGCAGCGCCGCCTTCTCCTCGTCGGGCACCGAGAACGGGTCGATGTCGTACGCGGACACCCAGGTCCGCTCGGCGTGCACCGGCTCGTCGGCCAGCTCCACCCGCTCGTCCGCCCCGGCGGCCCTGATGACCTGCGCGGACAGCTTCGCCATCGCGACCGCCTGGGAGGCGACCTTCGCGGCGGCGTCCATCGTCAGGTCCACGCCCGAGGCGAACCCCCACGTCCCGCCGTGCACCACCCGCACCGCGTACCCGAGGTCCGTCGTGTCCGACGACCCCGAGGGCCGCGCGTCCCGCAGCCGCCACGACGCGCTGCGCACCCGCTCGAACCGGAAGTCGGCGTGCTCGGCCCCCAGCGCCCGCGCGCGGGCCAGCGCGGCGTCGGCCAGGGAGCGTAGGGGGAGGTCGAGGAACGACTGATCGATGTCATGGGGCACGGAAGTGGGTTTCCCTTCGCTGCGGGAGCCAGGAGTTCTTCGGGGTCGGGAGTCGGCTTCGGGGACCGAGAGCTGGCGCAAGACGGAAGTCAAGCACGCCCGAAGCCCCGGGCACATACGGAAATTCCGGCCCCGCGAACCGTCCCCGAACTGTAGGAACCCCACAGCGGGGGACAGGACGCACTGTCGGTGCCCGCTTGTCCGCCGCCCAGGTCGGCCCGATAGGTTTCAAGGGAAGCCGCCTGTCCGCGTTCGTACGTTCGGGCGGACGCGCCAGACTCTATCGAAAGGGTGATCCGTTGAGCCGCTCGGTTCTCGTCACCGGAGGCAACCGGGGCATCGGCCTCGCCATCGCCCGCGCCTTCGCCGATGCCGGCGACAAGGTCGCGATCACGTACCGCTCGGGTGAACCGCCGGCCGGCTTCCTGGCCGTCAAGTGCGACATCACCGACTCCGAGCAGGTGGAGCAGGCCTACAAGGAGATCGAGGAGCAGCACGGCCCCGTCGAGGTCCTGATCGCCAACGCCGGCATCACCAAGGACCAGCTCCTCATGCGCATGTCCGAGGAGGACTTCACCTCGGTCATCGACACGAACCTCACCGGCACCTTCCGCGTCGTCAAGCGCGCCAACCGCGGCATGCTGCGCGCCAAGAAGGGCCGGGTCGTCCTGATCTCGTCCGTCGTCGGCCTCTACGGCGGCCCCGGCCAGGCCAACTACGCCGCCTCCAAGGCCGCCCTCGTCGGCTTCGCGCGCTCCCTCGCCCGTGAACTGGGCTCGCGCAACATCACCTTCAACGTCGTCGCGCCCGGCTTCGTCGACACCGACATGACCCGGGTCCTCACCGACGAGCAGCGCGCCGGCATCGTGTCCCAGGTGCCGCTCGGCCGGTACGCGCAGCCCGAGGAGGTGGCCGCGACGGTGCGGTTCCTCGCCTCCGACGACGCCTCGTACATCACTGGAGCCGTCATCCCCGTTGACGGCGGACTGGGAATGGGTCACTGACAACCATGAGCGGAATCCTCGAGGGCAAGCGCGTCCTGATCACCGGTGTGCTGATGGAGTCCTCCATCGCCTTCCACGCCGCGAAGCACGCCCAGGAGCAGGGCGCGGAGATCATCCTCACCGCGTTCCCGCGCCCCACGCTGACCGAGCGCATCGCGAAGAAGCTGCCCAAGCCCACCAAGGTGATCGAGCTGGACGTCACCAACGACGAGCACCTGGGCCGGCTCGCCGACGTCGTGGGCGAGGAGCTGGGCGGCCTCGACGGCGTCGTCCACTCCATCGGCTTCGCCCCGCAGGACGCCCTCGGCGGCAACTTCCTCAACACCCCGTTCGAGTCCGTGGCCACCGCCATGCACGTCTCGGCGTACTCCCTGAAGTCGCTGACCATGGCCTGCCTGCCGCTGATGCAGAACGGCGGCTCGGTCGTCGGCCTCACCTTCGACGCCCAGTTCGCCTGGCCGCAGTACGACTGGATGGGCCCCGCCAAGGCCGCCCTGGAGGCCACCAGCCGCTACATGGCGCGCGACCTCGGCAAGCAGAACATCCGCTGCAACCTCATCTCCGCCGGCCCGCTCGGCTCCATGGCCGCCAAGTCCATCCCGGGCTTCAGCGACCTGGCCGCGGTCTGGGACCACCGCTCCCCCCTGGAGTGGGACCTCAAGGACCCCGACCCGGCCGGCAAGGGCGTCGTCGCCCTCCTGAGCGACTGGTTCCCGAAGACGACGGGGGAGATCATCCACGTCGACGGCGGGCTGCACGCGATCGGCGCGTAAGGGTTTTCGCGCGCGGAGGGTTTTTGTCACGACCATGAGGGCCCCGTCAGTGATGGCGGGGCCCTCACCCGTTCGGCGTACCCGGCCGGGCGCCCGGGGTCCGCAACTGCGCACCCTGGAGGCAGCGTTCGTCACACGCCCCCTGGAATGCACCCCTCGCCGAGGAGGTCCTCCTTGTGCGCCTGTCCCGCAGCCTGGCCCCGCTGACCGCCGCCGTGGCACTGCTGCTCTGCCTGCCGTACGAAGC
The DNA here is from genome assembly GCF_055597585.1 of Streptomyces sp. AMJ-169. Classification (NCBI taxonomy): domain Bacteria; kingdom Bacillati; phylum Actinomycetota; class Actinomycetes; order Kitasatosporales; family Streptomycetaceae; genus Streptomyces; species Streptomyces sp. AMJ-169. Next base: position 24,308 of record NZ_JBVLTJ010000006.1, on the reverse strand, counting down.
GCTGCCCCACGCGCGCGCGGGACACGAGACGACATCCCGCGCGCGGGACGATCGGTTCGGCGCCGAATGCCGCACCCAGGTGCACGGCTCCTGGGCCGTCGCCTACTGCCACAACCCCTACGCGGCCACCGACCAGGTCGGCCTGCACATCAAATGCGACCACTGGTGGGACCTCGACACCGACACCGCCCCCGTCGCCGCCGACCCCGCGCGCACGGTACGGCTCACCGGGCGCTGCTGGAAGGACATCCGCACCGCCTGGGTCAGCCACCGGCGCGACTGAACCGGCACACGAACGGGTAACCGGCGGCCACGGTCGCCGCCGTCTCGGCGTCACCCGCGCGGATCGCCTCCACGAGCTGCGCGTGACCGACGTACGTCTGCGCCGTCATCTCCCGCCCGACGTCGTCGCGCAGGAAGTCCCGCAGCACCTCGCCCAGGTCCGCGTACAGCGCCGTCAGGGCGTCGTTGTGGGAAGCCGCCACCACGGCCAGGTGCAGCGTCGCGTCCGCGCTCACGAACGCCTCCAGGTCCCCGGCCGCCCACGCCTCCTCGCGCCGCCCCAGCAGCGCGTCCAGCTGTCTCAGGTCCTTCTCGGTACGCCGCTCGGCCGCGAGCCGCGCCGCGCTCGACTCCAGGGCCGCGCGCAGCTCCGCGATGTGCCGGGGGTCGGCGTCGGCGAACCGCCGCTGCATCACGCCCGCCAGCTCGCTGGTCGCCGCCACGTACGTGCCCGAGCCCTGGCGGATGTCCAGCAGCCCGTTGTGCGCCAGCGCCCGCACCGCCTCCCGCACGGTGTTGCGGGCCACGCCCAGCTGCTCCACCAGCTCCGGCTCGGTCGGGATACGGGAGCCCACCGGCCATTCGCCCGAGGTGATCTGGGTGCGCAGGGCGGCGATGACCTGTTCGGACAGGGCCGAGCGGCGGGGGTTCGTCAAGGGCATGGGACACCTTTGCACGGGGTCGGGGGTGGACCGAAAGTCATCCCATGATTCTATGATGGGCGGCATGGCTGGCGAGGAGATACGGACGACGGTGTCCACGGACAAGGTGGACGTCGACAAGGCGGCTGCCGAAAGCAGCTCCCCGCGTGCGCGCGCGTGGCGGACCCGGCTGCTGGTCCTGGGGATCGTCCTGACCGCCGTCAACCTCCGTCCCGCCATCACAAGCCTGGGGGCGCTCCTGGAGGACGTCCGCGCGGGTCTCGGCATGGGCGGCGGCGTGGCCGGCGTCCTCACCTCCGTCCCCCCGCTGTGCTTCGCCGTCTTCGGCGTGACGGCACCCCGGCTGGCCCGCCGCTTCGGTCCCGTGGCCGTGGTCTGCGCGGGGATGGCCGCGCTGACCACGGGCCTGCTGATACGCCCGTACGCGGGCGGCACCCCCGGCTTCCTCGCGGCGACCGCCCTCGCCCTCATGGGGATAGCCGTCGGTAACGTCCTGATGCCGGTCATCGTGAAGCGGCACTTCCCGGATCGGGTGGGGGCGATGACGGGCCTGTACTCGATGGGGCTCGCGCTGGGGACGGCCGCTGCGGCGGCGGTGACTGTTCCGGTGACCGGTGTGTTGGGGGGTGACTGGCGGGGTGGGTTGGTGGTGTGGGCTGGGTTGGCGGGGGTGGGGGTGGTGCCGTGGTTGTTTTTTGTACGGGGGAGGGGGCGGGGGCGGGGGCGGGGGCGGGGTCGGGGGAGTGCGGGGGTAGGGCGTGATGGGGGTGCGGGTGGGGGGTCGGCGGGGGTGCGGGTCGGGGTCGGAGCTGGGGCTGGGCCCAGGGCTGGGACTGGAGTTGGGGGCGGGGCTGGGGGCGGAGCCGGGATTGGAGCTGGGACCGGGGTCGGAGCTGGGGCTGGGGCTGGGGCTGGGGCCGGGGTCGGAGCTGGGGCTGGGGCTGGGGCCGGGCCCAGGGCTGGAGCTGGAGCTGGAGTTGAGGCCGGGACTGGGGGCGGAGTTGGGGACGGGGGTGAGGCGCCGCCGTTGAGGATCACTCGTAGTCGTACGGCGTGGGCGCTGGCGGTGTTCTTCGGGCTTCAGGCGACGGCCGCGTACATCACGATGGGGTGGATGGCGCAGATCTTCCGGGACGCGGGGGTGTCGGCGGGGACGGCGGGGCTGCTGCTGGCGACGACGATGGTGATGGGCGTACCGCTGGCCTTCGTCATCCCGCGGCTGGCCGGGCGTATGCCCCACCAGGGCCCGATCGTCCTGGCGCTGGGCGTCTGCGGTCTGGCCGGATACGCCGGCCTGTACCTGGCCCCCGCCGCGGGCGCCTGGGCTTGGGCGCTGCTCCTGGGCGTCTCGAACTGCTCTTTCCCCCTGGCCCTGACGATGGTCGGCATGCGCGCCCGCACAGGCACGGGCGTGGCCCAACTGTCGGCGTTCGCCCAGAGCACCGGTTATCTGATCTCCGTACCTGGCCCGTTGCTGGTCGGTGTGCTGTATCAGGCGAGTGGTGGGTGGGGGGTGCCGTTGGGGCTCATGGCGGTGCTGATGGTTCCGCAGATGGTTGTGGGGGTGCTGGCGGGGAGGGAGGGGACTGTGGAGGGGGAGTTGGGGCGGTGAGGGGGAGTTGGGTGGGGGTGTGGGGGTTGGGGCGGGTTGGGAGTTGCGGCGCGAGGGGTGGCCGGGGCTGCGGGCTGGGGGCTGGGTCGGGGTTGGAGGAGGCGGTGAGGGGGTTGGAGCGGGCGGGGTGTGTGTCGGGTGGGTCGGAGTCTGGGGAGTTGCGGTGTAGGAGGTGGCCCGGGCTGGGGGCTGGGCGGGGTTGGAGGAGGTGGGGTGTCGGCGGGTTGGGGGAGTGGGCGGCTGAGGTGTGGAGGTTCAGGGGGGTGGGCCGCCGGAGCAGTCGAGGGTGCGGAGGGTTGGGCGGACAGCCGAGTGGGCGGGAGGTTGGGTGAGCCGTCGAGGTCGGTGTGAGCGGGATGTGGGGGCCGGCGGAGTTCGGGGGGCCGGTGGTTCGGTGTTGTTCCACCCCGGCCGATGGGCCGTCCTCTTGGGGTGGGACACTGGCGGTATGCCAATGCTCGACCCGAATCCGCAGAACGGGCAGCGGAAGATGCTCATCGTCTTCGGCTCGTTCTTCGCCATCTTCGCCGTGATCGCGATCATCGCTACGATCGCGTCGCCCTGAGGGACCGCTTCTTGGAGGGCTGCTCGGCGGGCTGGCCGTAAGGGTTTTCGGCCACGTCTCCAAGGGGGGGGCTTCGTCGCTGTCCCTAGGGGGCTTCGGCTCTGGCCGTCTTTGAGGGGCCCTGAGACGACCCCGCGAAGCTTCTCTCCGGAAGCCTGGACTCTTGAGGGCCGGCCTTTGCTGAGCTGGCCCTCCCTCCGATCCGTTCGGCTGCGCCCCTGGACCGCGGCTCGCTGCCCGCTCTCCCGCGCCGACCTGTTGCCTTGGCCTCCGGACTCCGACTCGCTGCCCCGCTCTCCAGCTCCGACCCGGCCTTGGCCTTTGCTCCGCCTCGCTGGCTAGCCCCCCGGTCGCTGCGGCCTGCGGCCCGGCCGCCAAGCCCCCCGGCCTGCTGACTCGCTCCCGGCTCCCGGCTCCCGGCTCCCGGCTCCCGGCTCCCGGCTCCCGGCTCCCGGCTCCCGGCTCCCGGCTCCCGGCCCCCGGCCCCCGGCCCCCGGCCCC
>NZ_JBVLTJ010000006.1:0-20590 GCF_055597585.1 Streptomyces sp. AMJ-169 | reverse complement strand
AGCCGCTGAGCCGCTGAGCCGCTGAGCCGCTGAGCCGCTGAGCCGCTGAGCCGCTGAGCCGCTGAGCCGCCCTGCTCGTCCCCGGTCCTGACCCGTTGCCCCGACTCACTGCCCTCCCACCGCACCCCGACTCGGCCCTTGCTTCTGGACCCGGCTTGCTGGCTCGCCCCCTGTCGACCCGTTGTCCTGGCCCCTGCTCCCCTGGACTCGCTGCCCTGCCCCTGCCCCTGGCCCCGCCCGCTGCCCCGACTCGCCAGTCAGCCCGGTCCCCGACTCACTGCCCTGCCCTCCTACCCCACACCGACTCGGCCTTGGCCTCCGAACCCCGGCTTGCCAGCTCGTCCCCGGCCGCTGCACCCTGCTGCCGAGCTGCCGAGCTGCCGAGCTGCCGAGCTGCCGAGCTGCCGAGCTGCCGAGCTGCCCGGCTTACCCTGACTCCGGCCCCCGACTCGTTGTCCTAGCCCCCTGGCCCCTCGGCTCGCTGCCCCGCTCCCGGCTCGCCGCCCGCTTGCCTCCTGCCCCGGCCCGGCACGGCTTTGGCCTCCGGACCTCAGCTTGCTGGCTCTCCCCGATCCGCCGCTCCAATGCCCAGTCCCTTGCCCCATCGCTCCGACCCCCAGCTCCCTGCTCGCCACCCCACCCCGACTCGCCGTCCCACCCCACCCCCGCCCCGCTACTCCGCCGCCCAGCCCCTTGCCCCGGCGTCACCCCGCCCTGACCCGCCACTCCTCCGCCCCCAGCCCCCTGCCCTGTTCCCCAGCCCCTGGCTCCCGGCCCCCAGCGCGCCACCCCACCCCGCCCCACTACCTCCCCCCACCCCCACCCGCCGGCTCACACCACCCCCACCCCACCACCCCCACCCCCCTCCCAACTCTCTGCGCCAGCTGGCCTGTTTCATGCGAAGCTGGGAGTCATGAGCGCCGCAGAACCTCGCAAGATCGTCCTTCTCCGTCACGCGAAGGCCGACTGGAACGACGAGTCGGACCATGAGCGCCCCCTCGCGGAGCGCGGCAGGAAAGACGCGCCCGCCGCAGGCCGCTGGCTGGCCGGCAGCGGGATCAGCCCCGACCTCGCCCTGTGCTCCACGGCGACCCGCACCCGCGAGACATGGAAGCTCGCCGTGCCGGAACTCCCGGAACGGCCGAAGACCGTCTACGACGAGCGCGTCTACGAGGCATCCCTGGGCGAGCTGATCGCGGTGCTCAACGAGACGCCGGACGATGTGCACGACCTGATCCTGATCGGCCACAACCCCGGGATCCACGCCCTCGCCGACGCCCTCGCGGGAGAGGCCGAAGGCGACCTCCTCGCCCGGATGAACCGCAGCGGATACCCCACCTCCGGCATCGCCGTCCTCACCTTCGAGGGCTCCTGGAAAGCAGTGGAGCACGGCGTGGCCAAGCTGGTCGCCTTCTGGGCACCGCACGCCTAACGAGAACACCCCGGTGACGAACGGCCACGGCTGACACGTGTGACCGGCGATACCGACCGGCGACACCGACCGAGCGAAGGGCCCGGCACCGCACAAGCCGGCGCCGGGCCCCTCATCGTCGTACGCGGCATCACGCCACAGCTACTCCTCGTCGTGGGTGTCCGCCGCCTCGACCTCTTCGCGGGTGATGCCCAGCAGGTAGAGGACGGTGTCGAGGAAGGGGACGTTCACGGCGGTGTGCGCGGCCTCGCGGACCACCGGCTTGGCGTTGAAGGCGACGCCCAGGCCGGCCGCGTTCAGCATGTCCAGGTCGTTCGCGCCGTCCCCGATCGCCACGGTCTGCTCCAGCGGCACCCCCGCCTCGGCCGCGAACCGGCGCAGCAACCGGGCCTTGCCCGCGCGGTCGACGATCTCCCCGGTGACCCGCCCGGTCAGCTTCCCGTCGACGATCTCCAGCGTGTTGGCCTGCGCGAAGTCCAGCCCGAGCCGCTCCTTGAGGTCATCGGTGACCTGCGTGAACCCGCCCGAGACGACGCCCACCTGGAAACCGAGCCGCTTCAGCGTACGGATCAGCGTGCGCGCGCCAGGCGTCAGCCGGACCTCCGCGCGGACCGCCTCCACGACCGCCGCGTCGAGCCCCTTCAGCAGCGCGACCCGCGCGTGCAGCGACTGCTCGAAGTCCAGCTCGCCCCGCATCGCCGCCGCCGTCACCTCGGCGACCTGCGCCTCGCAGCCGGCGTGCGCCGCGAAGAGTTCGATCACCTCGTCCTGGATCAGCGTCGAGTCGACGTCCATCACGATCAGCCGCTGGGCCCGCCGGTGCAGCCCCGCCGCGACGACCGCGACGTCCACCCCGAGCGCCGCCGCGTCCGTGACCAGCGCGGTGCGCAGCGGTTCGGTCTCGACGCCGGACACCGCGAACTCCACCGCCGTGACCGGGTACTTCGCGAGCCGGAAGATACGGTCGATGTTGCCGCCGGCCTTCGTGATCCGCGCGGCGATCGCGGCCGTGGCCTCGGCGGTCAGCGGGTGCCCGAGCACCGTGACCAGCGAGCGGCCCATGCCACGCGGACGGTTGTCGCCGAGCCCGGAGATGATCTCGGCCTGCATCTTCATCGACTCGGCCCAGCTGTGGACGGTCGACCGCAGCTCCCCCTCAAGACCGCGCGGCGGCTCGCTCACCAGCGCGCACAGCACCATCCGGCCCCGCGTGACGACCTGCTCGATGTCGACGACGTCGACGGAGTAGGCGGCCAGCGTGTCGAAGAGGCCGGCCGTGATGCCCGGCCGGTCCTTGCCGAAGATCTTGACGAGGAGGGTGGGGAGGTCCGAGGACGGGGTCTGCGTAGCACTCATGGTGCGCCCACCGTATCCGGCACCCCCCGCCCCCCGCCGGTCAGGTCCGGCCTGCGGACACGGAACAGTACATGTCCGGGAGATGACGAACGGCTGACAGCTTGTGCCGTTCTGCCAGGTGCCAGGTGCCAGGTGCCAGGTGCCAGGTGCCAGGTGCCAGGTGCCAGGTGCCAGGTGCCAGGTGGGAGGTGGGAGGTGGGAGGTGGGGGTGAGGGGCGCCAGGCGGGGCGTCCGGCGGCCGGTCCGCTACAGCGACGGCCCCTCAAGAGCGGCTAGCCCGGAGGAGGCGACCCTGGCCGAGGGGGCTGGCCGGGCCGGGGTGGCTGACTAGGCCTAGGGGGCTGACCCGGAGGTGGCGGCCCCGGAGGCGGCGGCGACCCCGGAGGTGGCGGCGACTCCGGAGGTGGTGGCGGCCCTGACGGAGGCGGAGGCCCCGGAGATGGCGGCGGTCCCGGCGGAGGCGGCGGCCCCGACGTACGAGGTGGCCTTGACGGACGCGGAGGCACTCGCCGCCCGTCACGCCTGACCTCCATAGGCCGGGTCTCCTCGTCCTCCCACGCCCCGAGCCGCTCCGCCTCCTCCCGACCCCCGCCCCCCTCCTGAACCCCATGCCCTTCCTGAACCCCCCACCCCTCCGCCCCCGCCCCCAACTTGTCGACACCCTCCAAACCCCCGCCGCCCCGACCCCACCCCTCCCCTTCCGTTTCCCGCGCCCCACCGCCACCCTCCGCCCACCCCGGCCCCCGCAGATACGGATTGGTCCCCGGATCAGGCGCCCGATAAGAGGGCCGAGGCGCATACGGCCCAGCCGCCCCCGCGTACGCCCCACCCCCGAAACCCACACCATCGCCCGACCCCGACCCCGACCCCGACCCCGATCCCGACCTCGACCCCGACCCCGCACCGCCACCCGCTCCCGCCCCGCCGACGCGGCCCCCCTCGCCACCGCCCGAGCCCGCACTGCCGCTCAAACCCGACCCTGACCCCGACCCCGCACCGCCACTCGACCCCGGCCTCGCCCCCGCCCCGCCGACGCGGCCCCCCGCACCGCCACCCGCCCCCAACCCGCCGCCAACACCACTCCCCGCACCACCCCCCACCTCAGAACCCACTCCGCTTCGCCCCCACCCATCAGCAACCCCACCCCCCACAGCCCCCTCAACCCCCCGCCCCCCAACCCCACTCACCCAAACCAACAACCCCCCCAACCCCCCAGCCACCACCCCCCACCCCACCCCCAACACCACCGCAACCCCCCACTCCCCCCGCAACTCCAGCCCAGCCCCCACCGCATCAACCCCCAACACCGACAACCCCGCATCCACAGAAACCCCCACCACCCCCACCACCACCGGCAACACACCCCCGACCCCCGCCCCCAACCACACCGCACAACCCCAGACGAAAGAACCGGCCCCCCGCCCCCGCACCGGAGTCCGAACCGCCGCCAACACCCCCGCGAACACCAGCATCAACACCGCCGCGACCCCCAACAACCACACCCGCCCGTCCAGTTCGGCCAGCCGAGGCAACGTCACCGAGTCACGCCGCCCGGAGACGAGCAACTGATCGACCGGAGACGGTAAGAAGTGCGTGAGTATCCCGCTCGCCTTCCCGTCGTACGGGACGAAGAGCCCGACCGCGACGCCGAGCCAGGCACCGTTGGGCGCGCCGAGGAGAGCGGCGCCGTAGATACGGCCGGGGCGGTCGTCACCGATCGAGGCGTACACGGCCGCCGCCCAGCCCGCCGCGACGGCGACGAGGAGGACGGTGACGACGGCCGAGACGACCGGCCGCACCGCGCGATCCAGCACCCCCCAACTCGGCGGAAGCGGGGTGCGGCGGGACGCGAGCAGCGCGATGAGCAGCACACTCACGCACCAGACCAGCCCCCCGAGCAGCGTCGGCCCCGCGTCGACGGTGAACCCCACGGCCGCCTTCGCCCCGATCAGATCACCGAGCCGGCCGGGCAGCAGACCCCCCACGTCCCCGACCCCCGGAACCACCAGCCCTCCGGAGCCCAGCGAACCCCCGTCGAGCGTGACGACGTCGTGCCCGGCCCAGACCAGACCCCCCGTCATCGCCACGAACAGCCCGGTCACCACCCCTGCCCGCGCGAGCAGTTCACCGGCGGAAGGCGCAACTCCGCTTGTGCGCAGGGATCGTAAGAAGAACCAGGACAAAAGGAGCGCACCGGCCAGGCTGACGCCGAGTGGCGTGATATCGACGGCCGCGCCCGCCGCCTTCCCCGTCAATCCGAACACCGACACATCACCCGAGGGCGAGACCGACCCACCCGCCCCGAGCGCCACCACAGCCGCCGTCAACGGCCCGAGCGACCCGGCGGAATCGGCCCCCAGCAGATGCAGCCCCAGCGCCGCGACACCCGCCATCCCGATCAACGCCCAGCTCACAGCGGCGATCGCGGACAACAGCACCTCACCCCACGGCGTCCGCCCCACGTCTTTCATCAGACCCCCCGATCCGACCGCACGGCCCGCCCACCACTCTCCGGCCCGGCCCCCACCCCGTCAACGCCGCCCACGGGGGCGCGTGGAGGACTTCTTCACAACCCCCGAACAACCCCCGACCAAGCCCTGAACAACCCCGGCCGACCCCACCCGCGCCCCCGGTAAACCTCCGACCGTCCGCCAGTCGGCTCGACTTTCGGTCAGAGGGCCGCTCCTGAAATAGTTCCCCCCGATGTTCGACATCCCTAGACTCCCTCTGTCGAGGGGCAATTTCGGGGGACAACTCAGTGGGGCATGGAGTGCCTGAACTCGTACTGCAAACCAACGGACGCACCTGGACACTTGATCCGTCCAGGTCCTACACGCTCGGCCGCGACCCGCAGGGGGACGTCGTGTTCGACGACGCCAGGGTCTCCTGGCGGCACGCCACGGTCAGTTTCGACGGCCGCGGCTGGATCATCGAGGACCACGGCAGCACCAACGGCATGTACGCCCACGGCCGCCGCGTCCAGCAACTGGAACTCGCCCCCGGCACGGCGATCCACCTCGGCAACGCGACCGACGGCCCGCGCCTGGACCTGACGGCGCCCCAACTGGCCGTGACACCCCAACAAGCGACACCCCAACAAGCGACACCTCAGCAGGCCGCACCCCAGCAACAGCCGTACGCCGCCCCTCAATACCAGCAGCCCGCACCGCAACAGCCGTACGCCGCCCACATCCCGCCCCAGACCCCCGGCGTCGGCGCGGGGGCGCCGCCGGTGCACGGCGACCGCAGCCCCACCACCTTCCACCACTTCTCCCTCGGCCGCGTCATGCGCATCGGCCGCGCGCTGGAGAACGAGCTGGTCGTCTCCGACCTCCAGGTCTCCCGCAACCACGCCGAGTTCCACGCGACCCCCGACGGCCGCATGGAGATCCGCGACCTCGGCTCGCACAACGGCACGTACGTCAACGGCCAGCCGATACCCAAGGGCGGCACGCGGCTGCTCGGCCCGGCGGACGTCGTCGGCGTCGGCCACTCGACGTTCCGGATCGTCGGCAACCAGCTCGAGGAGTTCGTCGACACCGGCGAGATCTCCTTCTCCGCCCGCCACCTGACCGTCACGGTCGACGGCGGCAAGCAGATCCTGAAGGACGTCTCCTTCGGCGTCCCGGAGAAGTCCCTGATCGCGGTCATCGGCCCGTCCGGGTCGGGCAAGTCGACGCTGCTCAAGGCGCTGACCGGCTACCGCCCGGCGGACCAGGGCGAGGTCCTGTACGACAACAGGAACCTCTACAAGCAGTTCGCGGAGCTGCGTCAGCGCATCGGCCTGGTCCCGCAGGACGACATCCTGCACAAGGAACTGACCGTCAAGAAGGCCCTCAAGTACGCGGCCAAGCTGCGCTTCCCGGCCGACACCACGGCCGCCGAGCGCGAGTCTCGCATCGACGAGGTGCTGCGCGAGCTGAAGCTCGACATCCACAAGGACAAGAAGGTCACGTCCCTGTCCGGCGGCCAGCGCAAGCGCGTCTCGGTCGCCCTGGAACTGCTGACCAAGCCGTCGCTGATCTTCCTGGACGAGCCGACCTCGGGCCTCGACCCGGGCATGGACCGCGACGTGATGCAGCTGCTGCGGGGCCTGGCCGACGACGGCCGCACGGTCCTCGTCGTCACCCACTCCGTCGCCGAACTCGCCCTGTGCGACAAGCTGCTGGTGATGGCCCCGGGCGGCTCGGTCGCCTACTTCGGCCCGCCCGAGGAGGCGCTGAACTTCTTCGGCTACGACACCTGGGCCGACGTCTTCTCGGCCTTCGAGAACTACCGCGACTACGACTGGGCGGGCCGCTGGAAGGGCTCGCAGCACTACCAGATGTACGCCGCCGACCTCGACGCCGTCGCCCCGCAGGCCGTACAGGTCCCGCCGATGCAGGCGATGAAGCCGCCGAAGCCGCAGGGCTGGTTCGGGCAGTTCACCACGCTGGTGCGGCGCTACACCTCGGTGATCATCTCCGACAAGGGCTTCCTCGCCCTGATGGTGATCCTCCCGGCCGTCCTCGGCGCGGTCAGCCTGCTGATCGACTCCGACAAGGGGCTGCTGCCGAACCCGCCGCGCGCCAACGGCACGATCATCCCCAACGGCACCGCGACGACCGTCCTGCTCATCCTCGCCGTCGGCGCCTGCTTCGCGGGCGCGGCCAACTCGGTCCGTGAGCTGATCAAGGAACGCGTCATCTACGAGCGCGAGCGCGCGACCGGGCTGTCGCGCTCGGCGTACCTGATGTCGAAGGTGTTCGTGCTCGGCCTGATCACCGTCCTGCAAGGGCTGCTGGTCGGCGTCATCGGCTTCGCCAGCCGTGAGCTGCCGTCCGAGGGGCTCGTCCTGGGCGGCGCGGTGCTGGTCGAGCTGTCGCTGCCGATCATGGCGCTGGGCTTCACGTCGATGATGTTCGGCCTGATCATCTCCGCGCTGGTGAAGACCGCCGAGAAGACCATGCCGCTGCTGGTGATGTTCGCGATCATCCAGGTCGTCTTCACCGGCTGCCTCTTCACCCTGCACGGCTCGGTCGGCGTCAACGAGTTCTCGTACCTGATGCCGTCGCGCTGGGCCGTCGCCGCCGCGGGCGCCACGCTGGACTTCAACAAGGTCAGCCCGCCCTCCGACGGCGGCTCCACCGACCCCCTGTGGGACCACACGGCCGGCGCCTGGAGCCTGGACATGATCGCCCTCATCGCCCTGGGCGTCCTGTGCGGCTTCTTCGTCTCCCGCTTCCTGCGCCGCCACGAGCCGGAGGTCATGCGCAAGTAGCAGCGTGCCGGTACGACGCCGAAGGGCGGCCCCTGATCGAACAGGGGCCGCCCTTGAGCGTTTTTGTCGCTTACGTGCGCCTAGTGCTGCCGTCGATCAGCAACGGTCACCGGCGATCAGTACGCGCTGTTGACGTTGTCGATCGAGCCGTACCGGTTGGCCGCGTAGTTGGCGGCGGCGGTGATGTTGGCGACCGGGTCGTAGATGTTCGACGAGGTACCGGAGACGTGGTACGCGTTGAACGTCGGCTGGATCACCTGGAGCAGGCCCTTGGACGGGATGCCCATGGCGGCGTTGCTGTCCCAGTTGTTGATCGCCCAGGGGTTGCCGGAGGACTCGCGGATGATGTTGCGGTACAGGCCGTTGTAGGAGCCCGGGATGCCCTTGCGGGACATGATGTCCAGGGCCTCGCGGATCCAGCCGTCCAGGTTGTCCGAGTACGTCTTGGCGGCGATCTGCTTGATCTCGGTGCGCTGCGAGGAGCGGCTCGCGGTCTGCTCGGCGGCGCGGCTCGCGGCGGCCTTCTTCGCGGCGGCGGCGTTCGCGGCGGCGGCCTTCTGGGCGTCCGCGGCCTTCTTCAGGTCGGCTGCCTTCTTGTCGGCGGCCTGCTTCTTCGCGTCGATCGCCTGGATCTTCGCGCTGGCCCCGGCGAGCTGGTCGGTGACGCTCGCCTTGACGTCCTTCAGCTGCTCGGAGCTGTAGGCGACCTGGGCGGGGGCGGCGGCTTCGCGGGTGGTGGTCTGCGCGTCGGCCGGCACGACCGAGAAGGCGAGGGCGGCGGCACCGAGGGCGCCGGCACCGGCTATCGCGATCTTGTGCGTGTTCTTGGGCATGGCGGATTGACCTCTTCGAATAGCGCGGAGGTCGCTCGGATGTCCGACGGCGGACGCTTGAGTGCTGGGCGCGAGCGGTGGGGACCGGCCTCGCGGTACGAACGCCGCCGGGGGAACCCGGGGCGCTGAGCGACGAGAGCCATTCTTAGCGGCAGCAAAAAGGCCAGGCAAAGGTGTGACCTACGATCCCCGGTAGGAGACCCAGGAACGGCAAAACGGGACAGACTGCACAGTCTGTCCCGCTCACGCCGCCCGAGTTCACCTCCTATTCACCCTCGTAGGTGATCTGCGCCCTATGCTCGGGCTCACACGCCGACCGGCCCGATGTCACCGATCGTTGCTGGAGCAACCCTCACCGTCACGCTTCGGCGGGCATCAGCAGATGCACGTCCCCGAACTCGTGCCACAGATACCGCCCGGCCACCGCCGCCGCGTACCCCCGCTCCACGGCCGCCCGCCCCGCCACCGCCTCCAGCATCAGCAGATGCGACGCCTCAGGCTCGTGCAGCCCCGTCAGCAGCCCGTCCACGGCCCGCACGCCCCGCTCGGGCGTCACCACCAGCTCCGTCCACCCCTGGGCGCCCCGCACCACCCCGTCGTCCCCACAGGCCGACTCCAGCGCCCGCACGGCCGTCGTCCCCACGGCGACGACCCGCCCGTCCCCGGCCCGCACCGCGTTCACCAGCCGCGCGGACGACTCCGGCACCGAGAACCGCTCCGGGTACGGCGGCTCGTGCGCCTCCGCCGACGCCACCCCCGTATGCAGCGTCACCGGCGCGAACCGCACCCCACGGCTGACCAGCTCCGCCACCACCCGCCCCGTGAACGGCCGCGCGGCGCTCGGCATCTCCGCGCTCCCCGCACCGTCCCCGGACGGCAGCGCGAACACGGTCTGATAAGCGGACAGCGGCTGATCGCACTCCGTATAGGAGTACCGAATGGGCCGCCCGTACTCCCGCAGCACCCCAAGGACGTCCCCTTCCACCGGCCGCGCCCACCGCAGCCGCTCGCCGATCCCGCCGTCCAGCACCAGCCGCGCCTCCCCGGGAAGCCGCACCTCCGTCCCGGCGGCCAGCGCACCGCGCCCCCACGCGCGCGTAGTGCCCCGCCCGTCCGGCTCCCGCAGCTCCACCGCCCACCGCCCGTCGTCCCCGCGCGTGGAGAAGTGCACCACCACGCGCGCGTGCCCCACCTTCCCGTTCACGGCGGCGGCCAGCGTCGGCGACGTGTTGACGACCAGCAGATCCCCGGGCCGCAGCAGACAGGGCAGCTCCCGGAACCGGTGATGCGCGACGTCCGTCCCCCGCGACACCAGCAGCCGTACGTCGTCCCGGCGCAGCCCCCGGCCCCGGCGCTCGACCGGCACCCGCGCGGACAGCTCTTCGGGGACCTCCACGCGCGCACGCGCGGGCCGATCAGAACGCGTGAGCCGATCAGAAGGGGGCGCACCCGGAATCCCCGTACCCCCTCTCATCGCCGCCCCTCCTCCACCAGCAGCCCCGGCGCCCCGTACCGCCCGCTCGCCGGCCGCTCCTCGATCAGCCGCAGGAACGCCGGCACCACCGCGTCCGGCGCAGGACGGGGCGCGTCGTCGTCCGGGACGGCGGCGGCGTACAGGTCCGTCGCCATGTCCCCGGGGTCCACCGCCCACACCCGCAGCGACGGCTCCTCCACCGCGAGGACGGCCGCCAGCTGGTCCAGGGCCGCCTTGGAGGCGCCGTAGCCGCCCCAGGCCGGGTACGCCTCGGCCGCCGCGTCCGAGGACACCGCGAGCACCGCGCCCGCGCCGGAGGCCCGCAGCAGCGGCAGCGCCTCCTGGACCAGGCCCAGCGCGGCCACCACGTTCACCTCCAGCGCCCGCCGCAGCCCCTCCAGCGGCAGCCCGGCCAGGGGGACCAGCGGCTCGGCGCCCAGCGCGCTCGCGCTGCTCACGACCAGATCGCAGCCGCCCAGCGTCCGCGCGGCGGCCACCAGCCGCGCCCGGTGCCCGGGGTCCGTGACATCGCCCGGCAGCGCCTCCACCCGCGTCCCGTGCGCCCCGACCGCCGCCGCGCTCTCCGCGAGCACCTCGGGCGTGCGCGCGTCCAGCACCAGATCCCACCCCCGCGCCGCCAGCGCCTCGGCGAGCGCACGCCCGAGCCCCTTCGAGGCCCCCGTGATGATCCCGACCGGCATGATCCGTCCCCTCGTCCGGCGCCGCTCCCCGGCGCTCGCCCCCACCGTAGGAACGCACCCGCCCCGCCCACCTCGGGCGCGGGGCCGGGAACCCCGGGTCCCTTCGGCGTACGCCCGCGAACCCGGGCCCCACGGCCTAGGCCACAGGGCCCGGGGACCTAGGCCCACCGCCCGAGCGCCGGGCCACCAGTGGTCGGATACGGACTGTCACACCCCGCCGGTACCGTGAGGACATGAACCGAGGTCCAGGGTCCGGGCTCGCCGCCGTCAGCGCGGCGCTGCTCGCGATGAGCAGGCAGATGGAGGTCCGCGACGTCCTCAAGACGATCGTCGCCTCCGCCCGCGAACTGCTCGGCGCGCGCTACGCCGCCCTCGGCGTGCCCGACGACCACGGAGGCTTCGCCCAGTTCGTCGTCGACGGCGTCAGCGACGAGGAATGGAAAGCCATCGGCCCCCTGCCCCGGCAGCACGGCATCCTGGCGGCGATGCTCCACGAGGCGCGCCCCCAGCGCCTGGGCGACGTCCGCAAGGACCCCCGCTTCGAGGGCTGGCCCGACGCCCACCCCGACATGTCCGACTTCCTGGGCCTGCCCATCCGCGACGGCGACGAGATCATGGGCGCGCTGTTCCTGGCCGACAAGGACGGCCCCGGCAAGCCGGAAGGGCACTGCGGCTTCACCCAGGACGACGAGGACCTCCTCGCGATCCTCGCCCAGCACGCGGCGATCGCCCTCACCAACGCCCGCCTCTACGAACGCAGCCGCGAACTCACCATCGCCGAGGAACGCTCCCGGCTGGCGCACGAACTGCACGACGCCGTCAGCCAGAAGCTGTTCTCCCTGCGCCTGACCGCCCAGGCCGCCGCCGCCCTCGTCGACCGCGACCCCTCCCGCGCGAAGGGCGAACTCCACCAGGTCGCCGCCCTCGCCGCCGAGGCCGCCGACGAACTGCGCGCCGCCGTCGTCGAACTGCGCCCCGCCGCCCTCGACGAGGACGGCCTCGTCGCCACCCTGCGCACCCAGACCCACGTCCTCGACCGCGCCCACTCCGCGCACGTGACGTTCACCGCCCACGGCGTGCGCGCCCTCCCCGCCGCCCAGGAGGAAGCCCTGCTGCGCGTCGCGCAGGAAGCCCTGCACAACGCGCTGCGCCACTCCGGAGCGGGCCGGGTCGAGGTCACCCTGGAGCGGCGCGGCCCCGGAGCCGTCCTCAAGGTCACCGACGACGGCGCCGGCTTCGACCCCGACGCCATACGCCGCGCGGGCCGCCACCTCGGCCTGGTCTCCATGCGGGACCGCGCCAGCGGCGTCGGCGGCGTCCTCACCGTGCAATCGGCGCCCGGCAAGGGCACCGTCGTCGAGATGGAGGTCCCCGGTGGCTGACCCGATCAAGGTGCTGCTCGTCGACGACCACCAGGTCGTCCGCCGGGGGCTGCGCACGTTCCTGGAAGTGCAGGACGACATCGAGGTCGTCGGCGAGGCCGCCGACGGCGCCGAAGGAGTCGCCCGCGCGGAGGAGCTGCGCCCGGACGTCGTCCTCATGGACGTCAAGATGCCCGGCATGGACGGCGTCGAGGCCCTGCGCAAGCTCCGCGAACTCGCCAACCCCGCGCGCGTGCTGATCGTCACGAGCTTCACCGAGCAGCGCACCGTCGTACCCGCCCTGCGCGCGGGCGCCGCCGGTTACGTCTACAAGGACATCGACCCCGACGCCCTCGCCGGCGCCATCCGGTCCGTGCACGCCGGGCACATCCTGCTCCAGCCCGAGGTGGCCGGCGCGCTGCTCGCCCAGGACGAGTCGGGCGGCGGCCAGGGCAGGGGCGGTTCGCTCACCGAGCGGGAGCGCGAGGTCCTCGGGCTGATAGCGGACGGCCGCTCCAACCGGGAGATCGCCCGCGCGCTGGTCCTCTCCGAGAAGACGGTCAAGACCCACGTCTCGAACATCCTCATGAAGCTCGACCTGGCGGACCGCACCCAGGCCGCGCTGTGGGCCGTGCGGCACGGGGTCGCGGGGTGAAAAGCGCTGGCCAGGGATAGGAAGAGCGGACAAGCGGAGGGATCAGTTCCAGTCCGAGATTCATACTGTCGTGGGAATGTCACCCACACGGCGCACCCTTCCCGCGCCCCCGCCGTTCTTCATGCGTACCCACGGTGACCGCCGTGGCGAACCATGAAGGAAGGCAGCAGAAGTGAACAAGCTGAAGAAGGCGGCGGCCGTGACGATGGTGGCCGGCGCCGCCCTGGCCGCCGGCGCGGGCCTGGCCGCCGCCCACGACGGCCCCGGCGCCCTCGCCCTCGGCGAGGCCCACGACTCCCCGGGCGTCGTCTCCGGCAACACCATCCAGGTCCCGGTGCACGTCCCCGTCAACGCCGTCGGCAACAGCGTCAACGTCATCGGCCTGCTCAACCCGGCCTTCGGCAACCTCGGCGTCAACCGCTGACCTGCCGCGATACCGGGGGAACCGCGGTATCCGGACGGTTCGTACGAGAGTCGGGTCCGTTCATCATTCCGTCGCTCCAATGATCCGAACGGGCGCAATCGCGACCGGCTCCCGTACCGTTCATGACCGCTCCCGCGTTGATCAGCGCACGACCCGCGGCCGGGTCGGTTTACGTATCACGCAGGAGGAACGCTTCTCATGAACATCGCCAAGAAGGCCGCCGTAGCCGTCACCGTCGCCGGTATCGCCGCCGGTGCCTCTGCCGGCGCCGCCATGGCCTCGTCCGGTGCCGAGGGTGCGGCCGTCAAGTCCCCGGGCGCCGTCTCCGGTAACACCATCCAGGTCCCGGTGCACGTCCCGGTCAACGTCGTCGGCGACTCCATCAACGTCATCGGCCTGCTGAACCCGGCCTTCGGCAACAACGGCGTCAACAGCTGACCCATCGGCTGAACGTCATCTGAGGGGGCTGGGCTTCACTGTCGAAGCCCAGCCCCTTCCGCGTTCACCGAAGCCGAGCCGAAGCCCGGCAGCAGCCGCAGCCCCTCGGCAGCCCCAACCCCCGCCCCGCACAACCGACTTCACCGCACCCCCCGCTCCACCCCCTCCACATACGCGTTGTACGCCGCCACCAGCGCCCGCCGGGCCGTCCGCTCCACCGGACGCAGCGCCTCCCCCCGCGCCGCGATCTCCGAAGCGCTCACCGCGCCCCCGTGCCCGTTCTCCACCGCGAGCGACACCAACAGCCCCACCCGCTGCGCCAGTTCCAGCACCCGCACCGCCCGCGGCGGATACCCCGGCGCCAGCAACTCCCTGCCCCGCTCGGCCCGCGCGCGGTACGCGTCGATCGCCGCCTCCGCCACCGGCCCGGACCCGGCGACGTCCAGCCGCGACAGCACCGCCGTCGCCTCCCGCAGCGCCTCCGCCAACTCCCGCTCCGCCTCGCCCAGTGACGGCACATCGGCCGGGGGAGCCTCCCGCACCGGCAGACAGCGCCAGACCACCTCCACGTGCACATCACCGGCGGGCCCCGCCTCGGACACCGAGGGCACGAGACCCAGCGCGGCCCCGTGACAGACCACCGCCTCCTGAGCCTCCAGCGCCGCCGCGTTGAACTCCGGCGGCCCGCTCAGCCCCAGCGGATGCCCCGGCGCCGGCAGCGCCACCCGCAGCCCGGACACCCCGAGCGACCTCAACCTCCCCAGCGCCAGGGTGAGTCCGACCGGGCCGCCCTCCCCGGGCAGCCCCACCACCCGGTGCACGGCGTCCTCCCCGACAACGGCGAGGACGGCGTCGTCCGGCGAGACAAGTCCGGCCAACAGGGCATTTCCCCAAGCGGCGAGGCGACCAGAGCGCGGTTCGAAAAGCATGCCCCCAGCCTAAGGACCGGACCGATGGAACGGGCCGCCCGGCCGGTGGCGTAGATTTTCCCGATAGGGGGCCGCGCCCACCCGCGCGTGGCCGCCGCCGTGCCACAGGCACCCGCGACGACCGAGACCGGCCACACAGCAAGGGGAGACAACGCGCTCATGAGCGATGTTCTGGAGCTTCAGGACGTATCGGTGGTCCGCGAGGGCCGGTCGCTGGTGGACCAGGTCTCCTGGTCGGTCAAGGAAGGCGAGCGCTGGGTCATCCTCGGCCCGAACGGCGCCGGCAAGACCACGCTCCTCAACCTCGCCTCCAGCTACCTCTACCCCAGCACCGGCACGGCCGCCATCCTCGGCGAGACCCTCGGCAGGCCCGGCACCGACGTCTTCGAACTGCGCCCCCGCATCGGCGTCGCCGGCGTCGCCATGTCCGACAAGCTCCCCAAGCGCCAGACCGTCCTGGAGACCGTCCTCACCGCCGCCTACGGCATGACCGCCGGCTGGCAGGAGGAGTACGAGGACATCGACGAACTGCGCGCCCGCGCCTTCCTCGACCGCCTCGGCATGAGCGACTACCTGGAGCGCCGCTTCGGCACCCTCTCCGAGGGCGAGCGCAAGCGCACCCTCATCGCCCGCGCCCTCATGACCGACCCCGAGCTCCTCCTCCTCGACGAACCCGCCGCGGGCCTCGACCTCGGCGGCCGCGAGGACCTCGTACGCCGCCTCGGCCGGCTCGCCCGCGACCCCATCGCGCCCTCCATGATCATGGTCACCCACCATGTCGAGGAGATCGCCCCCGGCTTCACCCACGTCCTCATGATCCGCCAGGGCAAGGTCCTCGCCGCCGGACCCATCGAGCTGGAGCTCACCTCCCGCAACCTCTCCCACTGCTTCGGCCTCCCCCTCGTCGTCGAACAGGTCGGCGACCGCTGGACCGCCCAGGGACTCCCGCTCTCCTGAGGCCCCTTCGCGCCCTGTCCGAGGCAGGCCCCCCGGACCTACCATGACCATGTGAACATCGACGCGTGGGTGTGGTGGCTCGTCGGCGCGGCAGCGCTCGGAATCCCCCTGGTGATGACGGCGATGCCCGAGTTCGGCATGTTCGCGGTCGGCGCGGTCGCCGCCGCCGTCGCCTCAGGACTCGGCTTCGGAGCCGTCGTCCAGGTCCTCGTCTTCGTCGTCGTCTCGGTGGCCCTCATCGCCGTCGTCCGCCCCATCGCCAACCGGCACGCCAAGGGGCGGCCCGGGATCGCCACCGGCATCGACGCGCTCAAAGGCAGACAAGCCGTCGTCCTGGAACGCGTCGACCGCTCCGGCGGCCGGATCAAACTCGCCGGGGAGATCTGGTCCGCCCGCGCCCTCGACAACGACCGCGCCTACGAACCCGGCCAGGAGGTGGATGTCGTGGACATCGAGGGAGCTACGGCGATCGTCCTGTGACCGTCCGTCCCACTGTGTCCAACTGAGCCGAACAAGCTGCGAGTTGTGTGCGGGTCTGACAGACTCGACCAGCAAGATCTTCTATGGCCATAAGATCGTCACAGCAGATCGGCAGCCAGAGGATCGTCCCGAATTGCCGAGGCGGAGAAGGGTACGGGGAACACGATGGAACCGGTCATCATCGTCCTGATCATTCTGGTGGTGTTGGTCTTCATCGCCCTGATCAAGACCATCCAGGTCATCCCACAGGCGAGCGCGTCGATCGTCGAGCGCTTCGGCCGCTACACGCGCACACTCAACGCGGGCCTCAACATCGTCGTCCCGTTCATCGACACCATCCGCAACCGCATCGACCTGCGTGAACAGGTCGTCCCCTTCCCGCCGCAGCCGGTGATCACCCAGGACAACCTGGTCGTCAACATCGACACCGTCATCTACTACCAGGTGACCGACGCCCGCGCGGCGACGTACGAGGTGGCCTCCTACATCCAGGCCATCGAGCAGCTCACCGTCACCACGCTCCGCAACATCATCGGCGGCATGGACCTGGAGCGGACCCTTACCTCCCGCGAGGAGATCAACGCGGCCCTGCGCGGCGTCCTCGACGAGGCCACCGGCAAGTGGGGCATCCGCGTCAACCGCGTCGAGCTGAAGGCGATCGAGCCGCCGACCTCCATCCAGGACTCGATGGAGAAGCAGATGCGCGCCGACCGTGACAAGCGCGCGGCGATCCTCACCGCCGAAGGCACCCGGCAGGCGGCGATCCTGACCGCCGAGGGTGAGAAGCAGTCCCAGATCCTGCGCGCCGAAGGTGAGGCCAAGGCGGCGGCCCTGAAGGCGGAGGGCGAGGCCCAGGCGGTCCGCACGGTCTTCGAGGCCATCCACGCCGGCGACCCCGACCAGAAGCTCCTCAGCTACCAGTACCTCCAGATGCTCCCCAAGATCGCCGAGGGCGACGCCAACAAGCTCTGGATCGTCCCCAGCGAGATCGGCGACGCCCTGAAGGGCCTCTCCGGCGCGATGGGCAACTTCGGCGGCGGCTTCATGGGCGGCGGCAACGGAGGCAACGGCGGCGGCAACGGCGGCGACGGAAAGAGCAGCCTGGAGAAGCAGCCGGAACGCCGCGAGAAGCCCCAACTCGACTGAGCGCCTTGCGGATACGACGACGGCGCTGACCTCCTGAGAGGTCAGCGCCGTCAGTCTGTGTCAGGCGGCGTCCCGGGACAGCCAGTCCGGCAGCGCCTCGAAGTCCTCCGCCCCCAGCGCCAGCAGCATCGCGTCCGCCGGACTCGGCTCGAACGGCACCTTCAGCAATGGCATCCCCGCCTGCTCCGGAGTCCGGTCCGCCTTGCGGTGGTTGTCCTCCGCGCACGAGGCCACCGTGTTCAGCCAGGTGTCCTGACCCCCGTGCGACCGGGGCACCACATGGTCGACCGTCGTCGCCCGCCGCCCGCAGTACGCGCACCGGTGCCGGTCCCGCACCAGCACCCCCCGCCGCGACCACGGCGCTCGTCTTCGGAACGGCACCCGGACGTACCGGCACAGCCGGATCACCCGGGGCGCGGGTATGTCCACATCGGCACCCCGCATCCGCAGCTCGGGATGGGCCTGCTCGACGACCGCCTTGTCCTGGAGAACCAGGACGACGGCCCGGTTCAACGTCACCGTAGACAGCGGCTCGAAGCTCGCGTTCAGCACCAGCGTGTCCCGCATCCAGCCCACCTCCCGTGCGCACCTGCCCGCTACCCGGCGGGCGTGGATCAACTCTGGACGGGCACGCCGAGATGGACAACGCAATAAAAAATGCCCGCCCCTGATCACTTCCAAGACCAGAGACGGGCAAACGTCGAATGAACCCTTGGCTTACGCCGGCACCTCGTACTCACCGACCAGCTGCGCCCGCGCGATCGCGTGGAAACGCAGATTGAACCCGACATAAGCGGGCGTCGCACCGGAGTCGAGCCCCAGCGACTCCTTGTCGACCGCGTACACCGTGAAGACATACCGGTGCGGCCCGTCCCCGGGCGGCGGCGCGGCCCCGCCGAAGTCCTGCGACCCGTAGTCGTTGCGCGCCTGCACGGCACCCGCGGGCAGCCCCGCGAAATCACCGGTCCCGGCCCCGGCCGGCAGCTCGGTCACCGACGCCGGGATGTCGAACAGCACCCAGTGCCAAAACCCGCTCCCCGTCGGCGCGTCCGGGTCGTAGCACGTGACGGCGAAACTCTTCGTCCCCGCCGGAAACCCCTCCCACCGCAGCTGCGGCGAGGTGTTCCCCTCGGCATAGACCTGCGCCCCCTTGAGCACCCCGCCTTCCTTGACGTCATCACTCGTCACCGAGAACGCCGGCACGGGCGGATGGAAGTCATGGGGGAGAGGCCGCCGCTTGAGCTCGGACACCTCGGTACCTCCTGAATCGGCAGACACTTGAGAAGGCAGAGCCTAGAACCAGCTGCGCCTGCTGCCGACCTCGGACAGCCACTGGTTGAGATATGCCGCCCAGTCGGTCGCGTGGAAGTCGTGCAGCCCCATCTGGAAGGAGCGGAACGTGTCGCTGCCCTCGCTGAACAGGCCCGGCTTCTTGTCCATCTCCAGGACGACGTCCATGCCGTAGCCGTCCGCGACGAAGCTCAACTCCACCTGGTTCAGCCCGTGATACTGCTGCGGCGGGTAGAACTCCAGCTCCTGGTAGAACGGCAGCTGCTGCCGCGTCCCCCGGATGTGCCCCTTCTCCATGTCGGCGCTCTTGAACCGGAAGCCCAGCTGCCCGAACGCGTCCAGGATCGCCTGCTGCGCCGGCAGCGGATGCACGTTGATCGGGTCCAGGTCACTGGAGTCCACCGCCCGCGCGATCGCCAGCTCCGTCGTCACCCCGATGTGCATCCCGCGCAGCGGCTGGCCGCCGATCGAGGTGACCGGCGTCTCCCAGGGGATATCGAGCCCGAACGGCACCGCGTGCACCGCCCCGGCCTGCAACTCGAAGGCCCCGCCCAGGCTGACCTTCGTGAACTCGACGTTCTGCTTGTACTCCGCGTCCTGCCCCTCGACCTCGACCTGGGCCTGCAACCCGACGGACAGCCCCTCGATGCTCTGGTTCACGGACCCGCCCAGAATCCGCACCTCACCCTGCACGACCCCGCCCGGAACGACATTGACCTCCGTCAACACCGTCTCGACCGAAGCCCCGCCGGCCCCCAGACTCGCGAGCAGCTTCTTGAACGCCATGACTCTCCCTCGTTGACGACCATCAGGCCCTTGCCCCCTCAAACGCGTTCAGGCCACGACCGGTTCCGCGTCCCCGCCCCTGCACTACGCTCGACGGCCATGATCGCGACCCCCGACCGTACGCCCGTCCCCAGGCCCTTCTTCGACCGCCCCGTACTGGAGGTCGCCCCCGACCTCCTGGGCCGCCTCCTGGTCCGCACGACCCCGGACGGCCCGATCACCCTGCGCATCACAGAGGTGGAGGCCTACGACGGCGAGAACGACCCGGGTTCCCACGCCTTCCGCGGCCGCACCCCCCGCAACGCGGTGATGTTCGGCGAACCCGGCCATGTGTACGTCTACTTCACCTACGGCATGTGGCACTGCATGAACCTCGTCTGCGGCCCCGAGGGCGACGCGAGCGCCGTCCTCCTGCGCGCCGGCGAGATCGTCGAGGGCGCCGAACTGGCCCGCAAACGTCGACTCTCGGCCCGCAATGACAAAGAACTGGCCAAAGGCCCGGCCCGCCTGGCGACGGCCCTGGACGTCGACAGATCCCTGGACGGCACCGACGCCTGCACCCCGAACCCCACCCCACTCCGCGTCCTCATGGGTACGACGACCCCGTCGACCCAGGTCAGCAGCGGTCCGCGGACCGGGGTCTCCGGGGACGGCGCGGTCCACCCCTGGCGCTTCTGGATCACGGACGACCCGACGGTGAGCCCCTATCGGGCCCATGCCCCCCGCCGCCGCCGAAGTTGACTCGTCCGGGGGAGCTGCGTAACGTAGTCCGAGCCGCTGAGCCGGGTATGGCATTCGCCAGCAAACCGGAAGCGGCCAAACCACTACTTACGATCTCCCTCGGCGGGAGCGAAATCGGCATGTCCGCATGCCCGAATTCGAACTCGCAGAGACCCGATTATGAGTCGCCGGGAGAATCCGCTAACGTAGTGAATGTCGAAAGGCCGACGAGCGAAAGCGAGAAAGCCCTGAGACATGCCAATCCGCTCCGGCGGAACGGCACCGAGGAAATCGGATCGGAAAAAGATCTGATAGAGTCGGAAACGCAAGAACGAAGGGAAGCCCGGA
>NZ_JBVLTJ010000005.1:518535-616259 GCF_055597585.1 Streptomyces sp. AMJ-169 | reverse complement strand
ACCCGTCCATCAGCAAGACCAGCCACCCCGCCGGGGCCCGGCTGGGATTCCTACACACGGATTAGGAACCCCCTGTGAGTGATGAAGCCGCCCCCGGGCATGTCCGTATCCGTCTCGATCTCTCCTATGACGGGACCGGTTTCCACGGGTGGGCCAAGCAGGCCGGGGGGAAGCGGACGGTGCAGGGGGAGATCGAGAGTGCGCTGGCCGTTGTCACGCGGTCTCAGGGGACGCCGTTCGAGCTGACCGTCGCCGGGCGGACCGACGCGGGGGTGCATGCCCGGGGGCAGGTCGCGCATGTCGATCTGCCGGCCGGGCTGTGGGAGGCGCACCGGGAGAAGCTGCTCAAGCGGCTCGCCGGGCGGCTGCCCAAGGACGTCCGGGTGTGGGGGCTGCGGGAGGCGCCGGCCGGGTTCAACGCGCGGTTCTCGGCGGTGTGGCGGCGGTACGCCTACCGCGTCGTGGACCACCCCGGCGGCGTCGACCCGCTCCTCCGTAATCACGTCCTCTGGCACGACTGGCCCCTCGACGTCGAGGCCATGAACGCCGCCGCGGGCCTCCTGCTCGGCGAGCACGACTTCGCCGCCTACTGCAAGAAGCGGGAGGGCGCGACGACCATCCGTACGCTCCAGGAGCTGAGCCTGGTGCGCGGCGACGACGGCATCGTCACCGCCACCGTCCGCGCGGACGCCTTCTGCCACAACATGGTGCGCTCCCTGATCGGCGCGCTGCTGTTCGTGGGGGACGGGCACCGGGGGGCGGAGTGGCCGGGGAAGGTCCTCGCGGCCGGGGTCCGGGACTCGGCCGTACACGTCGTCCGGCCGCATGGGCTGACGCTGGAGGAGGTCGGGTATCCGGCCGACGAGCTGCTGGGGGCGCGGAGCAGGGAGGCGCGTAATAAGCGGACGTTGCCTGGGGGTGGGTGCTGCTGAGGCCGTTGAAGGGCTGAGGAGGGCCGTCAGGGCCCTCAGCGGCGCCTCCTGCGGTGCGGGAGGCGCCGGGGCGCGTCCCTCAGCCGTTCGCCGCCGCGGACGCCTGTGCCTGCCCCCTGCTGCGGATCTGCTGGAACGTGTACTCCGCGAGGTCGTTGCCGGCGGCGAACACCGTTGTGTCCTTTTCCGTCACGCTCTTGCCGTCGGTGAAGCCGGCGACCGTGAAGTAGGCGTAGCGGCCGAAGGAGTTGGTGGTCGAGCGGCAGACCGCGCCGTTGCAGAAGTCGGCGATGCCGTTGCCGGTGAGGGGTTTGACGAAGCTCTTGTTGTCGGCTTCCTTTTTTGCCTTCAGAGCTTGGGCCTCGGTGTCGAAGACCGCGACCCCTACCGTCGTCGCGATGCCGTCCTTGATGTAGGAGACCCGCATCAGGCGCGTGCAGCCGTTGTCGGTGAGGACCTTCGGGAGGGTGCCCTGGGCGACGGTCGCGCAGGACGTCGTGTCCGAGGAGGGGCCCTTGCGGTAGGTGCCGGAGGACAGCGGGAGCTGGGTGCCGGGGAAGAGGAGGTGCGGGCCGTTGGGCGCGGTGTCCTTGGACTTGTCGGAGATGAACTCCTTCGGGTCCAGCGGCGGGGGCGCGCTGGTGGGGGCGAAGGAAGGGGTGCCGGAGCCGCTCGGCAGCGGCTGCGAGGACGTCGGCCTGTTGTCCGCGTCACTTCCGTTCGCCGAGACCACCGCCATCGCCACGGCCGTACCGACCGCGAGGGTCGCCACCGCGCCGCCGCCGATGAGGAACAGCCGCTTGCGCTTGTTGCGCGTCTCCGACTGCTCGGCCATCGCCGCCCAGTCGGGGCCCGTCGCGCGGCTCTCGCCGTCCCACGGCTGCTGGGAGTTCGGCTTCCACGGGTCCCACTGGGACTGAGGACCACCCTGCCCATAGTTCATGGGGCGCATCCTAGACGGATCGACACGCCCGCAGACCGCTCACAGTTCCTTTGAAACCTTCTCACCCGGAGATGTCTTGTTTGCCGTCACACCCCACCCGTTCGGCCTCGTTTTGACCCCGCACGGGGGGCACGGGTAACCTGCTTAGTCGTTGTGTATTGGCTTCGCTCTTCTCACGGGACGGGCCCTTACACCGGTCCACCGGGCCGATGACCAGCAATCTCATGTGTGCGGTATGCGTCGCCGCCGTTGGGTACGGGCTGTCGTGATCGTTTCGGTGACCTGTTCAGGTCCATCTCACTCGAAGCGAAGGCTACGAACCGTGCGTACGTACAGCCCCAAGCCCGGCGATGTGACGCGCCAGTGGCACGTCATCGACGCTCAGGACGTCGTCCTGGGCCGGCTCGCCAGCACCGCCGCCTCCATCCTGCGCGGCAAGCACAAGGCGATCTACGCCCCTCACGTCGACACCGGTGACTTCGTCATCATCATCAACGCCGACAAGGTGCACCTCTCCGGCAACAAGCGGACCCAGAAGATGGCGTACCGCCACAGCGGCTACCCGGGCGGTCTGCGCTCGGTCCGTTACGACGAGCTGCTGGACAAGAACCCGGAGAAGGCCATCGAGAAGGCCGTCAAGGGCATGCTCCCGAAGAACACGCTGGGCCGTCAGATGCTCTCGAAGCTGAAGGTCTACAAGGGTGACCAGCACCCGCACGGCGCGCAGCAGCCGCAGCCGTTCGAGATCACCCAGGTCGCGCAGTAGTTCCGGCCACCAGACCGTTCATCTAGCCAAGAGAATCTGAGGAATCACCGTGGCTGAGACCACTGCCGAGCAGCCGCTCGAAGAGATCGAGACCGAGCTGGTCGACATCGAGAGCTACACCACCGAGTCCGACGTCCCGGTCGAGGGCGAGTACACCTCCGAGTCGCTCGCCTCGCGCTTCGGCGACCCCCAGCCGGCCGCCGGCCTGGGCCGCCGCAAGAACGCCATCGCCCGTGTCCGGATCGTCCCGGGCACCGGCAAGTGGAAGATCAACGGCCGCACCCTTGAGGACTACTTCCCCAACAAGGTGCACCAGCAGGAAGTCAACGAGCCCTTCAAGGTGCTCGAGCTGGAAGGCCGTTACGACGTCATCGCCCGCATCGCCGGTGGCGGTGTCTCCGGCCAGGCCGGTGCGCTGCGGCTCGGTGTCGCCCGTGCGCTGAACGAGGCCGACGTCGACAACAACCGTCCGGCGCTGAAGAAGGCCGGGTTCCTCAAGCGTGACGACCGCGCGGTCGAGCGCAAGAAGGCCGGTCTCAAGAAGGCCCGCAAGGCTCCGCAGTACAGCAAGCGCTAGTCGCACCGGGGTGCCGGTCGGCGCCCCTCCTCGATATGCCCCGGCGGCACGCCCGTGCCGCCGGGGCATTCGTTTATCACAGGCTTAGGCGTATAACGGCACAAGACGCTCAAAGGCTTATGTGATCGGATGATCTCCGTAAGTGACGCTTCCTCAGGAGGACACAAGTGGGACGACTCTTCGGCACGGACGGCGTACGTGGGGTCGCCAACGCGGATCTGACGGCCGAGATGGCGCTCGGTCTCTCCGTCGCGGCGGCGCACGTACTCGCCGAGGCGGGCACGTTCGAGGGGCACCGCCCGACCGCCGTGGTCGGCCGTGACCCCCGCGCGTCCGGCGAGTTCCTGGAGGCCGCCGTGGTCGCCGGACTCGCCAGCGCCGGTGTCGACGTCCTGAAGGTCGGCGTCCTGCCCACCCCCGCCGTCGCCTACCTGACCGGCGTCCTCGGCGCCGACCTCGGCGTCATGCTCTCCGCCAGCCACAACGCGATGCCCGACAACGGCGTCAAGTTCCTGGCCCGCGGCGGTCACAAGCTCGACGACGAGCTGGAGGACCGGATCGAGGCCGTGTACGAGTCCCACCGGCACGGCGAGCCCTGGGAGCGCCCGACCGGCTCCGGCGTCGGCCGGGTCCGCTCGTACGACGAAGGGTTCGACCGGTACGTCGCCCACCTCGTCGGGGTCCTCCCCAACCGGCTCGACGGGCTGAAGATCGTCCTGGACGAGGCGCACGGCGCCGCCGCCGAGGTCTCGCCGGAGGCGTTCCGCCGGGCCGGCGCGGAGATCGTCACGATCGGCGCGGAGCCCGACGGGCTGAACATCAACGACGGGTACGGCTCCACGCACCTCGGCAAGCTCAAGGCCGCGGTCCTCGCGCACAAGGCCGACTTCGGGATCGCCCACGACGGGGACGCCGACCGCTGCCTCGCCGTCGACCACCAGGGCGAAGAGGTCGACGGCGACCAGATCATGGCCGTCCTCGCCCTCGCGATGCGGGAGCGGGGCGCGCTGCGGGACGACACCGTCGTCGCGACCGTCATGTCCAACCTCGGGTTCAAGCTGGCGCTCGAGCGGGAGGGGCTGTCTCTCGTGCAGACCGGCGTGGGGGACCGGTATGTGCTGGAGTCCATGAAGGAGCACGGGTACGCGCTCGGCGGGGAGCAGTCCGGGCACGTCATCATTCTCGATCACGCGACCACCGGGGACGGGACGCTGACCGGGCTCATGCTCGCGGCTCGCGTCGCGGAGAGCGGCAAGTCGCTCAGTGAACTCGCTTCTGTGATGGAGCGGTTGCCTCAGGTACTGATCAATGTGCCGGATGTCGATCGGTCGCGGGTCTCCACATCCGCTGAGCTGGCGGCGGCTGTTGCCGAGGCTGAGCGGGAACTCGGGGGTACGGGGCGGGTGTTGCTGCGGCCTTCTGGGACTGAGCCGTTGGTGCGGGTGATGGTGGAGGCGGCTGATCAGGGGCAGGCTCAGTCTGTTGCTTCTCGGTTGGCGGATGCCGTTAAGTCCGCGTTGGGGTAACTTCCGGTTCGGGGTGGGGGGTTCTGCTGTCGTCGGGGCGCGGCGCTCTTCGTGGCTGTTCGCGCCCACGCGGCGGAGCCGCAAATAGATACAGCCCCGCGCCCCTAAAAACAAAGCCCGCTACAGTTTCCGCAAGTTCAAGCGTTGCACCTTGTGGTCGGGCCCCTTCCTCACCACCAGCGTCGCCCGTCCCCTCGTCGGTGCGATGTTCTCCAGCAGGTTCGGCTTGTTGATGGTTCGCCAGAGGGTTCTCGCGTAGTCCAGCGCCTCTTCCTCCGACACCTGTGTGTACTTGCGGAAGTACGAGTCGGGGTTCTGGAACGCCGTCTGGCGGAGTTTTCTGAAGCGGCTCAGGTACCAGCGTTCGATGTCCGAGGCCGCCGCGTCGACGTACACGCTGAAGTCGAAGTAGTCGGCCAGCCCCACCCTCGTCCGGCCGTCCGTGCCGGGCAGGGCGGGCTGGAGGACGTTCAGGCCCTCGACGATCAGGATGTCGGGGCGGCGGACCGTCAGTTTCTCGCCGGGGACGATGTCGTAGATGAGGTGGGAGTAGACGGGGGCCGTCACCTCGTCCTTGCCGGCCTTGATGTCGGCGACGAAGCGGGTGAGGGCGCGGCGGTCGTAGGACTCGGGGAAGCCTTTGCGGGACATCATGCCGCGGGCCTCCAGTTCGCGGGTGGGGAAGAGGAAGCCGTCGGTGGTGACCAGCTCCACGCGCGGGTGTTCGGGCCAGCGGGAGAGCAGGGCCTGGAGGAGGCGGGCGACGGTGGACTTGCCCACGGCGACCGATCCCGCGACCCCTATGACGAAGGGGGTGCCGGACTGGGAGCCGCGTTCGCCGAGGAACGTGTTGAGGGCGCCGCGCAGTCCGTCGGTGGCGCCCACGTAGAGGTTGAGGAGGCGGGAGAGCGGCAGGTAGATGTCCCGTACCTCGTCGAGGTCGATGACATCGCCGAGGCCGCGCAGCTTCTCCACCTCCTCCGCGGTGAGCGGCAGCGGTGTCTTGTCGCGCAGCGCGCTCCACTCGGAGCGGGTGAGGTCGACGTAAGGAGTCGCCTCCGGCCGGTGCCGGTGGGCGCTCCGGGGCATCGGGGAGACCGGAGAGATCACATTCCATTGTTAACGGAGTTTGAACGGACCGGGAGGTGGGCTCCGTCACCCTAAGAAAATCCCCAGCCGCTCCCGGCCCCTCCCCGGTACAACCCTTCCTGTGCGCGAGCTGTCCAACCCGGCATCCTCAGAAGGAGGTTCGCCATGCGGGGTGGAGCACTGATGAGATCGCGGTTCCGGAAGGCTGTCGTTGTCGCGGGGGCTGTGTTCGCTCTGTGTGCCGGTGGGTCTGTGGCGTTCGCCGTGCCGGGGGACGCCGTCGATGTGCAGGCCCGGCTCTATCCGGATGGCGATGTCGTGCGGGCTGGGCAGAGTTTTGGGCTGCGGGCCATTGTCGAGGCCGTGGCGGGGCGGGTTCCCGGGCTCGCGGTCGATGTGGCGTTGCCTGAAGGGGTCGGTCTGGAGGGGAACATCGATGACGCCACCTCCGGGAAGTGTGTGGCCTCGGGGGATCGGGTGCTGCGGTGTTCTTCGGGGGACGACCGGCTGGTGTCGGCTTATGTGAAGGTGCGGGTCGGGGCTGAGGTGCCGGTCGGGACGGCGTTGGTGTTCACCGCTACCGCCGATATCGGGGGTGGCGTCGACAGCAAGCCGGACGGCAACACCGACACGCGGACGGTCACCGTCGAGGAGCCCACGGACATAGGGGTGGAGTGGACGTCCGTTCCGGAGGGGCCGGTGCGGCCCGGTACGGAGGTGCGGGCCGTGGGGACGTTCACGAATCACGGGCCGGGGACCGTGCGGCTCGGTACGGCCCGCTTCCGGGTCGGCGAAGACGCCGTGCTGACGCTGCCGGAGGGCATGGGGTGTCTCAACGACCCGGGGGTCGTGATCTGTGACTTCATCCGGGAGCTGGCGCCGGGGGAGTCCCTCAGCTACCCGCTGACCTGGACTTTCCCGGAAACGGCGGCGGGGACGACGTACACGGCCACGGCCACGCTCTCTTCGCCCGACCCGCTCGATCCGAACCCGGCGAACGACTCCGCGCAGCTGGTCATCCGGATCGGGAAGCTGCCGGTGCCGCCCGAGCCGACGCCCACATCCGGCGCTACGGCGACACCGAGCCCTACGCCGACAGCGAGTTCCACGCCGGCTCCCGCCCCCTCCGCCTCTTCTTCCGCGCCCCCTGGGGAGCTGGCGGCCACCGGAGCCGGCCCTGTCGTCGCGCTCGGGGTCGGCGCCGGAGTGCTGGTGAGCGCAGGACTCGTACTCCTTCTGTCCCGGCGGCTCCGGCGGCCGAGGTGATTTTGGGGTGCGTACCCCGGTGTGAATTTCCGATTTCGGGCACGCTGGAGCCTGTTTCGGCGCGAGGACGGTCGTAGGCTGCCGCGCATGTGCGGAATCGTGGGATACGTGGGGTCTCAGTCGGCGCTGGACGTCGTGATGGCCGGGCTGAAGCGGCTGGAGTACCGGGGGTACGACTCGGCGGGGGTCGCGGTGCCGGCCGACGGGGGGCTGGCGGCGGCCAAGAAGGCGGGCAAGCTCGTCAATCTGGAGAAGGAGCTGGTCGGGCGGCCGTTGCCGGCCGGGGGGACCGGGATCGGGCATACGCGGTGGGCGACGCACGGGGGGCCGACGGACGCCAACGCCCACCCGCACCTCGACAACGCGGGGCGGGTCGCGGTCGTCCACAACGGGATCATCGAGAACTTCGCCGTGCTGCGGGCCGAACTCGCCGCGCGCGGGCATGAGTTGGCGTCGGAGACGGACACCGAGGTGGTCGCGCACCTGCTCGCCGAGGAGTTCTCCGCGACCGCCGATCTGGCGGAGGCGATGCGGCTGGTGTGCCGGCGGCTGGAAGGGGCGTTCACGCTGGTCGCCGTGCACGCGGACGAACCGGACGTGGTCGTCGGGGCGCGCCGGAACTCTCCGCTGGTGGTGGGCGTTGGGGAGGGTGAGGCCTTCCTCGCGTCGGACGTGGCCGCGTTCATCGCCCACACGCGGTCCGCGATCGAGCTGGGGCAGGACCAGGTGGTAGAGCTGCGCCGGGACGGGGTGACGGTCACCGGGTTCGACGGCTCGCCCGCCGAGGTGCGCTCGTACCACGTCGACTGGGACGCGTCGGCCGCCGAGAAGGGCGGGTACGACTACTTCATGCTGAAGGAGATCGCCGAGCAGCCGAAGGCGGTCGCCGACACGCTGCTGGGGCGGATCGACGCGGCCGGTTCGCTGACGCTGGACGAGGTGCGGATCGGGGCGGCGGAGCTGCGGGAGGTCGACAAGGTCGTCATCGTGGCCTGCGGGACCGCCTTCCACGCCGGGCTCATCGCGAAGTACGCGATCGAGCACTGGACGCGGCTGCCCTGCGAGGTGGAGCTGGCGAGCGAGTTCCGCTACCGGGACCCGATCCTGGACGGGCGCTCGCTGGTGATCGCGATCTCGCAGTCCGGCGAGACCATGGACACGCTGATGGCGCTGCGGCACGCGCGCGAGCAGGGCTCGAAGGTGCTGGCGATCTGCAACACGAACGGGTCGACGATCCCCCGGGAGTCGGACGCGGTGCTGTACACGCACGCCGGGCCCGAGGTCGCCGTCGCCTCCACCAAGGCCTTCCTGACGCAGCTCGTCGCCTGCTATCTGGTCGCGCTGTACCTGGGCCAGGTGCGGGGCACGAAGTGGGGCGACGAGATCCAGGCCGTCATCAAGGACCTCTCCCGGATCTCGGAGGAGGTCGACCGGGTCCTGGAGACGATGGAGCCGGTGCGGGAGCTGGCGCGTTCGCTGGCGGCCAAGAACACCGTGCTCTTCCTGGGCCGGCACGTCGGCTATCCGGTCGCGCTGGAGGGCGCGCTGAAGCTGAAGGAGCTGGCCTATATGCATGCGGAGGGGTTCGCGGCGGGCGAGCTGAAGCATGGTCCGATCGCGCTGATCGAGGACGACCTGCCGGTCGTCGTCATCGTCCCGTCCCCCAAGGGGCGTTCGGTGCTGCACGACAAGATCGTCTCCAATATCCAGGAGATCCGGGCGCGGGGTGCCCGGACGATCGTCATCGCGGAGGAGGGTGACGACGCGGTCGTGCCGTACGCCGACCATCTCATCCGGGTGCCCGCGACGCCGACGCTGCTTCAGCCGCTCGTCGCGACCGTGCCGTTGCAGGTGTTCGCCTGTGAGCTGGCGACGGCGCGCGGCAATGAGGTCGATCAGCCGAGGAACCTCGCCAAGTCGGTCACCGTGGAGTGAACATCTAGGCTGCCCGCATGAGCATCATCGGTGTCGGGATCGACGTGGCCGCGATCGACCGGTTCGCGGCGTCTTTGGAGCGCACCCCGGCGCTCGCCGAACGGCTCTTCCTGGAAAGGGAGTTGCTGTTGCCGTCCGGTGAACGCCGGGGTGCCGCCTCACTGGCGGCGCGGTTCGCCGCCAAAGAGGCGCTGGCCAAGGCCCTGGGGGCCCCGGCGGGGCTGCTGTGGACCGACGCCGAGATCTGCACGGAGGAGAGCGGGCGGCCCCTGTTGCGGGTCCGCGGGACCGTCGCCGCCCGTGCGGAACTGCTCGGTGTGCGCACGTGGCATGTCTCGCTGAGTCATGACGCGGGCGTGGCTTCCGCGGTGGTCATCGCGGAAGGGTAGGGCTTCTCCGCCGGTCACCGGCGAGTGGCGTGCTGGTCGTCGTCGTTCATGTCGATGTGGTGGGCGAGGGTCATGGCCGTTCTCCTTTCTGTGTGCAGGGCTGTTCTCGACCAGGGGGGAACAGGGTTTTACCTGGATATTTCGGGCGCGCGACAGGTGGAGCTGTCCGTCCGTCGACGGAGTGGGGGAGGTGTGCGCGACCCGAGAGGTGAACTCGGAGAGTGAGTGTTCGCTCATCGAGTGTGATCAAAGCCTAGCCGGGGAGGGCGATGCGGGGCCATCGAGTTTTTATGAGAATGGGGTCATGCGAACTGCCTTCTCTGTAGCGACCGTCCGCCGTGTCGAGTCCGAGCTGATGCGGCGGGTTCCCGAGGGGGCGCTCATGCAGCGGGCCGCCGCCGGACTCGCCGTCGCCTGTGGGGAGTTGCTGGGGCGGGTGTACGGGCGGCGGGTGGTGCTGCTGGTGGGGAGCGGGGACAACGGGGGGGACGCGCTGTACGCCGGGGCGCGGCTCGCGCGGCGGGGGGCGGGGGTGAGTGCGGTGCTGCTGTCGCCGGGGCGGGTGCATGGGGGTGGGCTCGCGGCGTTGTCTCGGGCGGGTGGGCGGGTTGTCGCGGGGGGTGCGGTGGCTTCGGTGATCCGGCGGGCCGATCTCGTCGTGGACGGGATCGTCGGGATCGGGGGGCGTGGGGGGCTGCGCGCTGATGCCGCTGAACTGGTGGGTCTGGTCGAGGAGTCGGGGGCTCTTGTCGTCGCCGTCGATCTGCCGAGCGGGGTGGACGCGGATACCGGGGAGGTCGGCGGGGCTGCCGTGCGGGCCGATCTGACCGTGACGTTCGGGGCGCACAAGCCGGGGTTGCTGATCGATCCCGCTCGGTCGTACGCCGGGGTGGTGCGGCTGGTGGGGATCGGGCTCGAACTGCCTGCCGTTGCCGAGGTCGAGGCGCTTCAACATGCTGATGTG
This sequence comes from Streptomyces sp. AMJ-169, assembly GCF_055597585.1. NCBI lineage: Bacteria > Bacillati > Actinomycetota > Actinomycetes > Kitasatosporales > Streptomycetaceae > Streptomyces > Streptomyces sp. AMJ-169. The sequence continues at coordinate 605,872 of NZ_JBVLTJ010000005.1, read as the reverse complement.
GCGCGGTTGTTGCCGGTGCCGGGGGCTGCGAGCGACAAGTATCGGCGGGGGGTGGTCGGGATCGCCGCCGGGTCCGCGAAGTATCCCGGGGCGGCGGTGCTGGCCGTTGCCGGGGCGTTGCGGGGTGGGGCGGGGGCGGTGCGGTATGTCGGGCCCGCCGGGGGTGCGGTCTTGGCGCGGTTCCCCGAGGCGCTGGTGTCGGACGGGGGTGTGCGGCGGGCCGGGCGGGTGCAGGCGTGGGTGGTCGGGCCCGGGGGTGGGGAGGACGCCGGGGTGGTCGCGGAGGCGTTGGCTCAGGAGGTGCCGGTGCTGGTCGACGCGGATGGGCTGCGGCTGGCGGAGGTGGGGGCGGTGCGGGGGCGTACGGCGCCGACGCTGCTGACGCCGCATGCGGGGGAGGCGGCGGCGTTGCTGGGGGTGTCTCGGGAGGAGGTCGAGGCGGGGAGGTTGTGGGCGGTGCGGGAGTTGGCTGCTCGGTATGGGGCGACTGTGTTGTTGAAGGGGGCGACGACTTTGGTGGCGGGTGCGGAGGGGGAGGGGGCGTCGGGGGGAGGTGCGGTGCGGGCTGCGGTGCGGGTGAATCCGACGGGTACTGCGTGGCTGGCTACGGCTGGGAGTGGGGATGTGTTGTCCGGGGTGACGGGGTCGTTGCTGGCGGCGGGGTTGTCGGCGGTGGATGCGGGGAGTGTGGGGGCGTATCTGCATGGGCTGGCGGGGAGGTTCGCGGCGGAGGGGGCGCCGGTGGGGGCGATGGGGGTGGCGGAGGCGCTGGGGGAGGCTTGGCGGGGGGTTGGGGGGTAGGGGGAGGGGGGCTTGGGGGGCTGGGCGGGTGCGGGTGCGTTGTGGCTGGTCGCGCAGTTCCCCGCGCCCCTTGGGTAGGTCGGCTGAGCCGGGGTCTCCTCGCGCGGCCCGGTTTCGGTGGGCGGCTGTGTCGGCAAGTGCGGGTGCGTTGTGGCTGGTCGCGCAGTTCCCCGCGCCCCTTAGGTAGGTCGGCTGCGCCGGGGTTTTCTTGTGCGGCCCGGTTTCGAGGTGGGGTGGGCTGTTGAGGTTCGGTGTGTGCGGGTCGTGTTGTGGCTGGTCGCGTCCGCGCGGCGGCAGCCGCAGATCAGATACGGCCCCGCGCCCCTTGGGTACGTCGGCTGCACCGGAGTTTCCTCGCGCGGCCCGGTTTTGGTGGGCGGCTGCGCCGAGGCTTCCTTGTGCGGCCCCGTCCATCCGCCTCCGCGAGCGCGCCGTTCCTCAAGGAAAGCGCCGGCCCTGCGGAACGCCTCCCCCGCAGCCCTCCCGTGCCGCAGGCGCCTCCGCGAGCGCGCCGCCCTTCAGCCCAGCAAGCCTCGCCCCGACCCCCTCCCGCGCCCCTCAGGTTCGTCGGCCGCGCCGGAGTTCCTTGCGCGACGCGAGGCCCCCCATACGCCTCCGTAAGCGCGCCCCTCCTCAAGGCGGGCGCCAGCCCTGCAAATCGCCTCCGCCGCAGCCCCTCCCGTGCCGCAGGCGCGATGCTCGTGCGCCTCCGCCAGCATGCCGCCTCTGCAAACCGACCCCCGCTCCAACCCCCTCCCGTCCCGCAGCCGCGATGCACCCCCCGCCCACATACCTACCTCCGAGTGACCCCACCCGCGCGGCTCCCACCCCCCACCCCCACCCCCCGTTTCTCTGATCGCATGATGAGCACACGCATGCCCCGCCCCCGCGCGGCCCTCATGCTCGCGGCCGTCCTTCTCGCGCCGTTGGGGACAGGCGCCCCCGCTTACGCCACCCCCGTCCACGCCGCCTCCGCCCATGCCATCCCCTCCCCTCCCTCCCCCGGCCCCGAAGCCGAGCTAGTCCCCGGAGTCCCCCCAGGGCCCTATCAGCCCTGGCAGGTCGACACCCCGGACCAGACCCTCGCGCCCGCCGTTTATCAGCCCTCCGCTCGGGAGGATTCCGTGGAGCCCGCCGATGCTCCCGTCGGTACTTATGATCTCGTTGAATATGTGCCGCTGGGGGAGGCCGCCGCCAAGGTTTCCTGTAGTAAGAAAGCCGGGCCTTATCAGAAGCAGGTCGAGCGGTGGCTCAAGCTGAAAGTTGACGGGAAGCAGTCTTCCGGTGACTGCCGGGCTATTCAGGGTTTTCAGAAGGCGCAGAAGATCAAGCCCGCTATTGGGTTCGCCGGGCCTGTGACCTGGTCGCGTATGCAGTTCCTCAGCGCGCTCAAGAACCCCAACGCCGGTAAGAAATGTCCCGTACGGTCGTACAGAGTCGCCTGTGTCGACCTCGGCCGGCAGATCACTTGGGTGCAGAAGGGTACGAAGATTCTCTTCGGGCCCGTGTCCATGCGCAGTGGACGGGCCGGATATGAGACCCGGGGCGGATGGCACAAGATTTATTGGCGGCACAAGAATCATTGGTCGACGCTGTACCACACGGCTATGCCGTACGCGCAGTTCTTCAGCGGCGGACAGGCATTCCACGCCGTGTACGGGAGCATTCACACCACCGTCGGCTCGATGGGCTGCGTCAACCTCACCGTCTCCGACGCCCGGAAGCTGTGGGGGGTGTTGAAGAAGGGGGACCGGGTGTACGTCTGGGGCAAGAGGCGGCTCTGAGAGACTGGGCGGGATGAGAGAGACGGAACGACAGCCCCGAGCGGAGATCGACCTGGCCGCGCTGCGGGCGAACGTGCGCGCGCTGCGGGAGAGGGCGCCCGGGGCGCGCTTCATGGCGGTGGTCAAGGCCGACGGATACGGCCATGGCGCGATCCCCTGTGCCCGCGCGGCAGTTGAGGCCGGCGCCACCTGGATCGGCACCGCCACTCCGGAGGAGGCGCTCACCCTCCGGGCGAGCGCGCGGCTCCCCGCCGACGTCCGCATCATGTGCTGGCTGTGGACCCCCGGCGGCCCCTGGCGAGAGGCGATCGAGGCCGGCGTCGACGTATCCGTCAGCGCCCTGTGGGCCCTGCGCGAAACCGTTTCCGCGGCCCGCGCCGCAGGCATCCCCGCCCGGGTGCAGCTCAAGGCCGACACGGGGCTCGGCCGGGGCGGCAGCCAGCCCGCCGACTGGCCCGACCTCGTCGCGGCGGCACGGAAGGCCGAACGCGAGGGCACGATCCGCGTCACCGGCCTCTGGTCCCACTTCGCCTGCGCCGACGAACCCGGCCACCCCTCGATCGCCGCCCAGCTCGACAGCTTCCGGCGCATGACGGCGTACGCGCAGGCCGAGGGGCTGCGGCCCGAGGTGCGGCACATCGCGAACTCGCCGGCCACCCTCACCCTCCCCGAGAGCCACTTCGACCTCGTCCGCCCGGGCGTCGCGATGTACGGCCTCTCCCCGAGCCCGGAGATCGGCACCCCCGCCGACCTGGGCCTGCGCCCCGTGATGACGCTCATCGCCCCCCTCGCCCTGGTCAAACGGGTCCCGGGCGGGCACGGCGTCAGCTACGGCCACCACTACGTCACCCCGGGCGAGACCACCCTGGCCCTCGTCCCCCTCGGCTACGGCGACGGCGTCCCCCGGCACGCCTCGGGCGCGGGGCCTGTGATGATCGGCGGGAAGTGGCGGACGACGGCCGGGCGGATCGCGATGGACCAGTTCGTCGTCGACCTCGGCGGCGACGAGATCCCGGCCGGCGCCGAGGCCGTACTGTTCGGGCCCGGTGACCACGGCGAGCCGACCGCCGAGGACTGGGCGCGCGCGGCCGGAACCATCGGGTACGAGATCGTCACACGTATTTCCGCGCGGGTGCCCCGCATCTATCTGGACGAGGGCCGGGACGACTAGCTCCGTACGGGGAAGAACCGGGATAACGGCGGGAGAGGAGCGGGTACGTGAGCGAGAGCAGCGCGGAGGCGGTGGCGGACGCGGCCGCCGCCGTCACGGGGGGCAGCTGGCGCAAGGCCACCGGGGTCGCGGGCGCCGCGATAGGCGTCCTGGCCGCCGGTGCCGCCGCCGGGGTCGCCCTGGAACGGGTCACCGTCGGGCGCGGCATGCGCAAGAAGGCCCGCCTCGCCCTGGACTCCACCGGCCCCTACGGCTCCCTGCGCGGCACGCCCGGCAAGGCGTACGCCGACGACGGGACCGAGCTGTACTACGAGGTCGACGACGTCGAGCCCGAGGGCGGGTCCGCGCCGCGCCGGCGGCGGCTGTTCGGACGCAAGGCGCCGGCGCCCGTCACGGTCGTATTCAGCCATGGTTACTGCCTCACCCAGGACTCCTGGCACTTCCAGCGGGCGGCGCTGCGCGGGGTCGTGCGGACCGTGCACTGGGATCAGCGCAGTCATGGGCGCTCCGGGCACGGGGTCGCGCAGTCGCAGGACGGGGTGCCGGTCAGCATCGATCAGCTGGGGCGGGATCTGAAGGCCGTACTCGATGCCGCCGTGCCGGACGGGCCCGTCGTGCTCGTCGGGCACTCCATGGGCGGGATGACGGTCATGGCGCTCGCCGCGCAGTACCCCGAGTTCGTGCGGGAGCGGGTCGTCGCCACCGCCTTCGTGGGGACGTCGTCCGGGCGGCTCGGGGAGGTCAACTACGGGCTTCCGGCGGCCGGGGTCAACGCCGTGCGGCGGGTGCTGCCGGGGGTGCTGAAGGTGCTCGGGCAGCAGGCGGCGCTGGTCGAGAAGGGGCGCCGGGCCACCGCCGATCTGTTCGCCGGGATCATCAAGCGGTACTCCTTCTCCTCCCGGGACGTCGACCCGGCCGTCGCCCGCTTCGCCGAGCGGATGATCGAGGGCACGCCCATCGACGTCGTCGCCGAGTTCTACCCGGCGTTCAACGAGCACGACAAGACCGGCGCCCTCGTCCACTTCCAGGAGCTGCCGGTGCTGGTGCTCGCCGGGGTCGGGGATCTCGTCACGCCCAGCGGGCACAGCGAGGCCATCGCCGATCTGCTGCCCGACGCCGAGCTGGTGCTGGTCCCGGACGCCGGGCACCTCGTGATGCTGGAGCACCCCGAGGCCGTCACCGACCGGCTCGCCGACCTGCTCACCCGCGTGGGCGCCGTACCCGCAGGGGCTACCGTTGGCGGCTATGGAAGCAGCACCGCACAGCCTGGCTGAGCAGACCCTCCGGCTCACCGTCACCTCCCCCGACCAGATGCGGGACCTGGGCCGCAGGCTCGCCCCGCTGCTGCGCGCCGGGGACCTCGTCATGCTCAGCGGGGAGCTGGGCGCGGGCAAGACGACGTTCACGCGCGGGCTCGGGGAAGGGCTCGGGGTCCGGGGGGCCGTGACCTCGCCGACCTTCGTCATCGCCCGCGTCCACCCGTCCCTCTCCGGCGGTCCCGCGCTCGTCCACGTCGACGCCTACCGGCTCGGCGGGGGGCTCGACGAGATGGAGGACCTCGATCTCGACGTCTCGCTGCCGGAGTCGGTCGTGGTCGTGGAGTGGGGGGAGGGGAAGGTCGAGGAGCTGGCCGACGAGCGGCTCCAGCTGGTCATCCACCGGGCGGTGGGGGACACGAGCGACGAGGTGCGGCATGTCGTCGTGACCGGGCTCGGGGAGCGGTGGGCGGCGGCGGGGCTGGAGGCGCTCGCCGTGTGAACGTTTCCGACAGCGCGTCGGGAAAATCTTGCATCAGTGGTATCGGGCGTGGTCATATGGTACTCGGCCCGTGGTTAGGTGTACCTAAGTAAGGCGCCCGTACCGCGATCGCCCCCGACCCTCAGGAGGCGTCCATGCCCGTCCCCGCCGCGCCGATGCCCGTCTCCATGCGCGAGCTGCTCGCGTCCTGCGCCGCCGCCCAGGCGGTCTCCCTGCCGCCCCGCGCGCCCGACCCCGAGCTGCGGGGGGTCGTCGTGCTGGAGAAGCGGGACGAGCGGGGCGAACGGGAAGCCGCCTGAACCCTCCGGGGCTTCAGCGGATCACCATCACCTTGCGCCCCACCATCGCGAAGTCCCACAGCGCGTTCCCGTCCGCGCGCGTCTCGCGGATCGCGCCGGTGCGGACCATCGTGTCGGTCTCCGGGAGGCGCCCGTCGACGGCGGCGCTGAAGCCGATCGCGAGGCCGTCGGGGGTGGCGGTGAAGCGGACGACGTGCTCGACCGGGGTGCCGTCCGTCGCCGTCACCGCGTTCGCCCGGGACGTCACCGGATAGCTGCCCGGCGCCGGGTCGATGCCGCCGGGGTGGACCTTGAACGTCCGGATGACCTTGCCGGTCTCGGTCACCAGCCAGACCCGGTCGTCGTCGATCGAGTACACCACCCGCTGGCCGGTGCCCGAGTTGGCCGGCAGGGCCGTCGGGTGCCTCTTGTCGCGCGGGGCCTTCGAGGCCGCCGCCTGCGAGGGGTTCGGCTGGGGGTGGGCCAGGTCCGCCGGGGCGGTCGCCGAGGCCTGCCAGGCCAGCACGCCGACCGTCGTCATCGCCGCCGTCATGAGCCCGGCCACGAGTCCCGCGCTGCTGCTTGTCACCTGCGCCCACCTCTGGGTCGTAACGTCCGCTTCTGCGGTGACGCTAGCAGGCGGGGACCGGCGGGCCCTGCTTCCCTGCTCGGCGCCGTAGGCTGTTCGCGTGCTCTTGCTCGCTCTGGATACCGCCACCCCCGCCGTCACCGTCGCCCTGCACGACGGCTCCTCCGTCGTCGCCGCCTCCAGCCAGGCCGACGCCCGGCGCCACGGTGAGCTGCTGCTGCCCGCCGTCGACCGGGTGCTCGCCGAGGCCGGGACCGCGCTCGACGCGGTGACCGCGATCGTCGTAGGCACCGGACCCGGCCCCTACACCGGGCTGCGGGTCGGCCTCATGACCGCCGAGACGTTCGGGCTCGCGCTGGGGGTGCCGGTGCACGGGGTGTGCACGCTGGACGGGCTCGCCCACGCGTACGAGGGGGACGGGCCGTTCACCGTCGCCACCGACGCCCGGCGCAAAGAGGTGTACTGGGCGTCCTACTCCGACCCCCGGACCCGGACCGGCGGGCCTTCCGTCGACCGGCCCGCCGACATCCCGGGGCGGCCGGTCGCGTTCGGCGCGGGCGCGCTGCTCTACCCGGACGCCTTCACCGTCGTCGAGGGGCCCGAGCACGTGTCGGCGGGCGCGCTCGCCGCGCTGGCCGTCGAGCGGCTGGCCGCCGGGGTGCCGCTGGACGAACCCCGGCCGCTGTACCTGCGCCGGCCCGATGCCCAGGTCCCCAAGAACTACAAGGTGGTCACCCCCCGGTGACCGGGCCCGTGTTGCACGAGATGCGCTGGTGGCACATCGACGCCGTGCTGGAGCTGGAGAAGGCGCTGTTCCCCGAGGACGCGTGGTCGCGGGGGATGTTCTGGTCCGAACTGGCGCACGCGCGCGGGCCCGAGGCGACCCGGCGGTACGTGGTCGCGGTCGGCGAGGACGAGCGCATCGTCGGGTACGCCGGACTCGCCGCCTCCGGTGACCTCGCCGACGTCCAGACCATCGCTGTCGCCGGTGACCACTGGGGCACCGGGCTCGGCGGCCGGCTGCTCACCGAACTCCTGCGCGCGGCAACGGAGTTCGACTGCCCCGAGGTCATGCTGGAGTGCCGCGTCGACAACATCCGCGCCCAGAAGCTGTACGAGCGCTACGGCTTCGAGCCGATCGGCTTCCGGCGCGGCTACTACCAGCCGGGGAACGTGGACGCGCTGGTGATGCGCCGCACCGACCCCGCGACTCCCGTACGAGGAACCGAGAACGATGACTGACGAACCCCTGGTCCTGGGGATCGAGACCTCCTGCGACGAGACCGGTGTCGGGATCGTGCGCGGTACGACGCTCCTGGCCGACGCCGTCGCCTCCAGTGTCGACGAGCACGCCCGCTTCGGCGGTGTCGTACCCGAAGTCGCCTCCCGCGCCCACCTGGAGGCGATGGTCCCGACGATCGAGCGGGCGCTGAAGGACGCGGGCGTGTCCGCGAAGGACCTCGACGGGATCGCCGTCACGGCGGGTCCCGGGCTCGCGGGCGCGCTGCTGGTCGGGGTCTCGGCCGCGAAGGCGTACGCGTACGCGCTGGGCAAGCCGCTGTACGGCGTCAACCACCTCGCCTCGCACATCTGCGTCGACCAGCTGGAGCACGGGCCGCTGCCCGAGCCGACGATGGCGCTGCTGGTGTCCGGCGGGCACTCGTCGCTGCTGCTGTCCTCCGACATCACCTCCGACGTCCGGCCGATGGGCGCGACCATCGACGATGCCGCCGGTGAGGCCTTCGACAAGATCGCGCGGGTGCTGAACCTGGGCTTCCCCGGGGGGCCGGTCATCGACCGGTACGCCCGTGAGGGTGACCCCGACGCCATCGCTTTCCCACGGGGGTTGACCGGTCCGCGCGATCCCGCGTACGACTTCTCCTTCTCCGGTCTGAAGACGGCCGTGGCCCGCTGGATCGAGGCCAGGCGGGCGGCGGGGGAGGAGGTGCCGGTGCGGGACGTCTCAGCCTCCTTCCAGGAGGCGGTCGTCGACGTACTCACGCGGAAGGCCGTGCGGGCGTGCAAGGACGAGGGCGTCGACCACTTGATGATCGGCGGCGGGGTCGCCGCCAACTCGCGGCTGCGGGCGCTGGCTCAGGAGCGGTGCGCGGCGGCGGGGATTCAACTGCGGGTGCCCCGGCCGAAGTTGTGCACCGACAATGGGGCGATGGTCGCCGCGCTGGGGGCGGAGATGGTGGCGCGGGGGCGGGCGGCCTCGGACTGGGATCTGTCGGCGGACTCCTCGTTGCCGGTGACGGATCCGCATGTGCCGGGGAGTGGGGGCGGGCATGCGCAGGGAGCCGGGGGCGGGCATGGGGGCGGGCACTCGCACGATCACGTGCACGAGGTCAGCAAGGGCAACTTGTACTCATGACCGTCGCGTTGATGTGGGAGGCGCGGGCGGCGGCCGGCCGGGGCGCGGAACTTCTCGCCTGGGCCCGCCGCCAGCCGCTCCCCCTGACTCCCCTGCGCAGGGAGACGTTCCGCGCCCCCCAGGACCGGGTGCTGGTCATCACCTGGTGGGACGCGGAGTACACCGCCCAGCTGCCCGAACTGCCTGAGCCGGACGGGGAGTTGGTCACCCGTGCGGTGCACCGCTGGCGGTTCGAGCAGGTGGACTAGCGGTCTTCGCGGACCTCGCAGACCATCCGCCGGTCGGCCCCCAACTCCCGTACCGCACCGGTGAGTTCGAGCCGGGCCGTATGCCGTACGTCCGCGCTCGACGCCCCCAGCCGCAGCTCCAGCGCCCCTGGTTCGACCACCCGGCGTCCGCCCCGGTCGGTGAAGGCGGACAGGTCGGCGTGGAAGGCGAACGTCACCCGCCGCGCCTCCCCCGGCGCCAGCTCCACCCGCCGGTAACCGACCAGCCGGACGTCGGGCCGCGTCACCGTGGCCACGGGGTCGTGCAGATACAGCTGGACGACCTCGGCCCCGGCCCGGTCACCGGTGTTGAGGACGGTCACGCTCACGTCGTAGGAGCCGTCGGTGGGGATCGCACCCCCCTCGCCGTGCCCCTCCCACGCGAACTCCGTGTACGACCGCCCGTGCCCGAACGGGTACAGCGGTGTCGGGTCCAGGCTGCTGACCTGGTCCTTCAGGCCCAGCGGGGGCTGGAGGTAGGTCCAGGGCTGGCCGCCGGGGATGCGCGGGACGCTCACCGGGAGCCGCCCCGAGGGGTTCACCCGGCCCGACAGCACCCCCGCGACCGCCGGACCGCCCTCCTCACCGGGGAAGAACGCCTGCACCACGGCGCTGAGTTGGCCGTGCCAGCGGCCGAGCGCGTAGGGGCGGCCGGTGAGCAGGACGAGGACGACGGGGACGCCGGTCGCCACCAGCGCGTCCAGCAACTCGGCCTGGACGCCCGGGAGTCGCAGGTCCTCGGCGTCACAGCCCTCGCCGGAGGTGCCCCGCCCGAAGAGGCCCGCGCGGTCGCCGAGGACGGCCACGCAGACGTCCGCCTCGGCGGCGCGCGCGACGGCCTCCTCGAAGCCGGCGGTGTCCGGGGCGTCGACCCCACAGCCCTCGGCGAACGTCACCTTGGCGTCGGGGAGTTCGGCGCGCAGGGCGTCGAGGACGGTCGGGATGTCGATGCCGAGTCCGGTGCCGGGGTGGTGCGGCAGGACGTGCGAGGGGAAGGAGTAACAGCCCAGCATGGCGAGGGAGTCGGCGGCGCGGGGGCCGACGACCGCGATCCTGGTGTCCGGGGCGAGCGGCAGCCTGCCGTCCGGGTTGTCGAGCAACACCACCGACTTCTCGGCGAGTTGGCGGGCGATCGCGCGGTTGGCGGCCGAGTCGAGGTCGATGGGTCCGGCGGGCTCCGGGGTCCAGTCGGGGTCGAGGAGGCCCAGCCCGCACTTCTGGAGCAGCACGCGCCGGACCGCCTGGTCGATGAACTCCTCGCCGATCAGGCCCTGTTGGACCGACTCCAGCAGCGGGTCGCCGTAGCAGCGGACCGTGGGGAGTTCGACATCGATGCCGGCCTCCAGGGCGAGGCGGCCGGCTCCGGCGGGGTCGGCGGCGAGGCGGTGCAGGGTCTCCAGGAAGCCGATGCCGAAGTAGTCGGCGACCACCGTTCCCGTGAACCCCCATTCCCCGCGCAGGAGTTGGGTCAGCAGCTCGGGGTCGGCGGAGGCGGGGACGCCGTCGCGCTCGGTGTAGGCGGCCATCACCGAGCGGGCGCCGCCCTCGCGCACGGCGAGTTCGAACGGCGGCAGCGTGACGTCCGCGAACTCGCGGGTGCCGGCCCGCACCGGCGCCAGGTTGCGGGCGCCCGCCGAGGCGGCGTACCCGGCGAAGTGCTTGAGGGTCGCGACGACCCCGGCGGACTCAAGCCCGCGCACATAGGCCGCGCCGACCGTGGCGACCAGGTAGGGGTCCTCGCCGATCGTCTCCTCGACCCGGCCCCAGCGGTAGTCGCGCACGACGTCCAGGACGGGCGCGAGGCCCTGGTGGACGCCGACCGAGCGCAGGTCGTGGCCGATGCGGGCGGCCATCCTGCCGACCAGCTCGGGGTCGAAGGCGGCGCCCCAGGCGAGCGGGACGGGGTAGGCGGTGGCCCGCCAGGCGGTGAAGCCGGCCAGGCACTCCTCGTGGGCGACGGCCGGGATGCCGAAGCGGCCCGCCCCGGCGATCCGGCGCTGCGCCTGGGCGAGGGCGCGCGCGCCGGTCGCCGGGTCCACGGGGGCGGTGCCGAAGGGGCGGGTCAGCTGGCCGAGGCCGTGGGTGATCAGCTCGTCCCACTCGTAGTCGGCGGTCATGTCGTGCTGGTGCGGCGCGACCCCGCCGCCGTCCGCCGAGGCGCCCACCCACACGCCGTACAGCTGGGCGGTCTTCTCCTGGAGGGTCATCCGGGAGAGCAGGTCGGCGACGCGGTCGGCGGCGGGCAGGGACGGGTCGCGCCAGGGAGCGGGCTCTGGCTTCCGTTCGGGGGCGGTGGTCATGAAACTCCTGTCAGAGGTCGGTGAGCCACCAGGGGTACGAAGCAGTGGGTACGCGGCAGTGTGGGCGAATGTTTCGAGCTGTATTCCGAATGTTCCGGGAACCTATGGCGCCGAACAGGGTTCGTCAAGGGGGCGTGCGGGGATACGATCGCCGCCATGACACCCCCGGACCCCGCTGTAACGCGGCAACAGACCGCGACGCTCGCCGAGATCGCCCGCGAGGCCGGTGTCTCGGCGCCGACTGTTTCGAAGGTCCTCAACGGGCGGGCCGATGTCGCGCCGGGCACCCGCACCCGCGTCGAGGAGCTGCTGCGCGCCCACGGCTACCGGCGCCGGCGGGCCGAGGCGACCCGTTCGCCCCTGATCGACCTGGTCTTCCACGAGCTGGAGAGCGCGTGGGCGCTGGAGGTCATCCGGGGCGTCGAGAACGTCGCGCGTGACGCCGGGCTGAGCGTCGTCCTCAGCGAGAGCGCCGGCCGCCTCACCCCGGGCCGGACCTGGGCCGACCAGGTCGCCGCCCGCCGCCCGCACGGCGTGATCCTCGTCCTGTCCGGGCTCGACGAGTCCCAGCGCGCGCTGCTGACCAGCCGTTCCGTGCCGTTCGTCGTCATGGACCCGGCCGGCGACCCGGGCGCGGACGTGCCGTCGATCGGGGCGACCAACTGGCAGGGCGGGCTCGCCGCGACCCGGCACCTCGTCGAGCTGGGGCACACCCGGATCGGCGCGCTGAGCGGGCCGCCGCACATGATGTGCAGCCGCGCGCGGATCGACGGCTACCGGGCCGCGCTGGAGACCGTCGGGCTGCCGGTCGAGCCCGGCCTCATCCGTACGGGTGATTTCCACCATGAGACCGGCTACCGGCTCGGCCGTGAGCTGCTGTCCCGCCCGGACCGGCCGACGGCCGTCTTCGCCGGCAACGACCTCCAGGCGCTCGGCCTGTACGAGGCCGCGCGCGAGCTGGGCCTGCGCATCCCGGAGGACGTGAGCGTCGTCGGCTTCGACGACCTGCCGGTCGCCCGCTGGGTCGGGCCGCCGCTGACGACCGTGCGGCAGCCGCTGACCGAGATGGCCGAGGCCGCCGCGCGGCTGGTGCTGGAGCTGGGGAAGGCGCCCGAGACGGGGGCGGCGGAGGGTCCGGCGGCGACCCGGGTGGAGCTGGCGACGAGCCTGGTGGTGCGCTCCAGCACGGCCGCGCCGCCGTTGGCTCGAAGTTGACGTATTGACGGGTGGGGCGGGTACCCCGACACTCCTCCGAAGCAAGTCGGTTGCACAACCGAAACTTTCGGAGGCACCCGCAATGAGAGCACTGAGAACAGGTCTGTCCCTGGCGTCGGCCCTGAGCGGCCTCGCCCTGCTCCTGACCGCCGCCCCCGCCGCCCACGCGGCCGACACCCCCCTGCGCGACCTCGGCACCGCCAAGGGAAAGATCATCGGTACGGCGGTCACCGGCTCCAAGCTGACCGGGACCTACGGCGACCTCGCCGGCGCCCAGTTCAGCTCGCTCACCCCCGGCAACGCCATGAAGTGGGGCTCGGCCGAGCCCACCCAGGGCAGCTTCAACTGGGCCGAGGCCGACCAGATCGTCGCCTTCGCGCAGGCCCACAACCAGCAGGTGCGCGGCCACACCCTCGTCTGGCACAGCCAGAACCCCAGCTGGCTCACCAACGGCACTTGGACACAAGCCCAGTTGAGCAGCCTGTTGCAGAACCACATCAGCACGGAAGTCGGCCGCTACAAGGGCAAGATCGCGGCCTGGGACGTCGTCAACGAGGCGTTCAACGAGGACGGCACCTACCGGTCCACCCTCTGGTACAACGGGCTCGGCACCGACTACATCGCCAATGCCCTGACCTGGGCGCGGGCCGCCGACCCGGACGCGAAGCTGTACATCAACGACTACAACGTCGAGGGTGTCAACGCGAAGTCCAACGCCCTCTACAACCTGGTCAGTTCGCTGAAGTCGCGGGGCGTCCCGATCGACGGGGTGGGCCTCCAGGCGCACTTGATCCTCGGCCAGGTCCCGGCCACCCTCCAGCAGAACATCCAGCGCTTCGCCGACCTCGGCGTCGACGTCGCGATCACCGAGCTGGACATCCGCATGGCCCTGCCCGCCGACACCGCCAAACTCGCCCAGCAGAAGGCCGATTACAAGGCGGTCACCGCCGCCTGCGTGGCCGTCGCGCGCTGCGTGAACATGACGGTGTGGGGCTTCGCCGACTCCGACTCCTGGGTCGACAGCACCTTCCCCGGCTACGGCGCGGCCACTCCGTACGACGCCAACTACGCGCCGAAGCCCGCCTATTACGGCATCTCGGAGGCGCTGGGCGGGGGCACGACGACTCCGCCGACGGGAGCCTGCACGGCCGCCTACACCGTCGCCAGCCAGTGGAACACCGGGTTCACCGGGAACGTGACGATCTCCTGCTCGGGCGCCGCACTGGCGTCCTGGCAGGCGAGTTGGACCTTCGGCGCGGGTCAGCAGCTCACGCAGGCCTGGAACGCTGCGTGCAACCAGTCGGGCGCGGTGGTGACATGCTCGAACGCGACCTACAACGGGAGCGTCCCGGACGGGGGTTCGGTGTCGTTCGGGTTCAACGGGTTGTGGAGCGGGAGCAATCCGGTGCCTGCGGTGACGCTGTCGTAACCCGGTCCGGTGACTGTGTCCCGGCTCTAACACTCCGCTCATCTTCGGGACGTACGTTCGTAGGGTGACGCGACTCGGGGAGCAAGGCGACGAAGACAGACGGGTGGGCCGGCGGCCGGGCGTGCTGAAGGCCGTCGGTCTCACCCTGGCGGGGTTCCTGGTGCTGGGCGCGGTGGCCGGCGGCTGGGCGTACTGGCATCTCGACGACAACATCAAGAGCGTCGACATCGAGGGGGCGCTGGGGGACAACCGGCCGGCGCGCGCGATGATCACGCCGTCCGCCTCGGCGCCTGCGCTGCCGACGGAAGCGGTCAACATCCTTGTCCTGGGCTCGGATTCGCGCACCGGCGCCGCGAACAAGGCACTCGGCGGCGGCGACAGCGGCGGCGCCCGCTCGGACACCGCGATGGTCGTCCACATCGACGCGGGCCGCACCGCCGCGACCGTCGTCTCCATCCCCCGCGACACCCTCGTCGAGCGCCCGTCCTGCCCCACGGCCTCGGGCGGTACGACGGCGGCGGTGAGCGGCGCGATGTTCAACAGCGCCTACGAGGTGGGCGGTCCGGTCTGCGCGGTCAAGACCGTCGAGGCGCTGACGAACGTCCGCATGGACCACTACATCGAGGTCGACTTCGCCGGATTCGCCAAGCTGGTCGACGCGTTGGGCGGAGTCACGGTCACCACGGACGAGGACATCGACGACAGCTACAGCCACCTCACCCTGGCGGCGGGCACCCACCACCTCGACGGCAAGACGGCGCTGGCCCTCGCCCGCACCCGGCACGGCATCGGCGACGGCAGCGACCTGGGCCGGATCGGCCTCCAACAGACGCTGGTCAAGGCCCTGTTGGCGCAGATGTCCACGATCGACCTGCTGACCGACCCCGCGAAGCTCTACACCGTCGCCGACGCGGCCACCAGCAGCCTGACCACCGACACCGGCCTCAACTCCCTTTCCGCGCTGATGGAGTTCGCCCGGAGCCTGAAGGGGCTGGATGCCTCCGACGTGACGACGGTGATGATGCCGGTCGTCACCGCGCCCTCCGACCCCAACCGGGTCGTCGCGAAGGAACCGGCGGCCACCGAACTGTGGGAGTCGCTCAACTCGGCCTAGACAGCAGCCCGTTGACGACCGCCGCCAGCTGCGCGGCGACGTCGTACCCTCGCGTCAGCTCCTCCCAGTCCGCCGACATGCCGGTCAGCTGCGGGAGTTCGGCCGCGTCCTGCGGGCCGAGCAGGGACGGGAAGAAGGGGCGGCGGTCGGGTGCGGCGGCGCCTGAGGAGCCGGTTTCTTTCGAGACGCCGGTCGCCTCCGAGGTCTCTTCTGAGGAGCCGGCCGCCCCCGAACCCCTCACGCCGGCCGCCCCACCAGCATCACCGGTGCCCCCGCCGCCCGCGTGAGGAAGACCGTCGCCGAGTTCGGTCCCTGCGGCTTCACCTTCTTGCGCAGCTCCTCCGGCTCCACGGCCGACCCCCGCTTCTTCACCGTGAGGATGCCGACCCCCCGCTCCCGCAGCAGCGCCTTCAACTTCTTCACGTTGAACGGGAGTTGATCGGTGATCTCGTACGCGGTGGCGTACGGGGTCGGGCGGAGTTCGTCGGCGGTGACGTACGCGATGGTCTCGTCGATCAGGCCGCCGCCCTTGAGGCCTTGCGCGACCTCGGCGACCAGGTGCGCGCGGATGACGGCACCGTCGGGCTCGTACAAGTACCGCCCCAGCGGCCGGACTTCGGGGTTCGGCAGGCCGGTGCCGAGGAGGGTGTGCGGGCCGGGGAGCAGGGTCGCGCGGATCGCGCCGGGCCCGGCGCCGAACCACAGCACCGCCTCCTTCACCTCCCCGGCGTCCGAGATCCACTCGGCCTCCGCCTCGCCGGGGACCGCCTCGTGCGGGATGCCCGGGGCGACCTTCAGCGCCGCGGTCCGGGCCGCGCGGGCCGCGCCGATCGCCCAGGACAGGGGCGGCGAGTAGGCCTCGGGGTCGAAGATCCGGCCGCGTCCGCCGCGCCGGGCGGGGTCGACGAAGACGGCGTCGTACGCATGGGTGTCGACGTCCGTCACATCCGCCTCGCGGACCTCGATCAGCTCGGCCAGGCCCAGGGCCCGCGCGTTCGCGCGGGCCGTCGCGGCGGTCAGGGGGTCGCGGTCCACGGCCAGCACCCGGATGCCCTCCCGCGCCAGCGCGATCGCGTCGCCGCCGATGCCGCAGCACAGGTCGGCGACCGAGGCGACGCCGAGCGCCCTGAACCGCCGGGCCCGGTACGCCGCGACGCTCGCGCGGGTCGACTGCTCCACGCCGTTCGGGGTGAAGAACATCCGGGCCGCGTCCTCGGCGCCGAACTTCACCACCGCGCGCTGCCGCAGCCGCACCTGGCCCAGGACCGCCGACACCAGCTCGGCGGGGTGCGCGCGGCGCAGCCGGGTCGCCACGGTCAGCTCGTCGGCCGGGCGGACGTCCCGCAGCTCGGCCAGGAGGGCGCGGCCGGCGGGGGAGAGGAGGGGGGCGAGGTCGTTCACGGGTCCGATTGTCCCTCCCTGTACTCCGGCAGGTGGACCCCGGCCGCCGCCGCGAAGTGTCGGCACCCCTCCCGGTACGCCCTGCTGTAAGGATCCCCGACCATGGGAGTAGTAGGACAAAAATACAAAAAACACACCCCGAGTCAGCTCCGCCGCAGCGGCGTCGCCGTCCTCGCCGTCGCCGCCATCGCCTCCGGCTGCGCGCCGGGCGAGGGCGGCCCGCACAGCGCCCCCGGCGCGGCCGGCCAGCAGGCGGCGCCGGCCGACGCCCTCACGTCGTACGCGAAGAAGCTCCGCATGGAGCAGACCGCGCGGACCGCCGCCGCCAAGCGGTGGGGGCTGAAGCGGGTGCCGCTCGCCGCGCCCGCGCCGCCCGCGAAGAAGCCGCACATCGGGGCGCGGGACGGGTTCGAGGTCGAGGACCAGGAGGAGCTGGGCCTGCCGCCGGTCTTCACGACCGTCCCGACCAAGGAGAAGGTCGTCTTCCTCACCATCGACGACGGCGCTGAGAAGGACCCGGCGTTCCTGCGGATGATGAGCGAGCTGAAGATCCCGTACACCGCGTTCCTCTCCGACTACCTGGCCAAGGAGGACTACGGGTACTTCAAGAAGATGCAGGACGCCGGCGTCGTCCTGAACAACCACACCCTCACCCACCCCTACCTGCCCGGACTCTCGTACGCCCAGCAGAAGCGCGAGATCTGCGGGATGCAGGACGTCATCGAGAAGCGGTACGGCAAACGGCCGCAGCTCTTCCGGCCGCCCTACGGCAACTACAACCGCGACACCCTGCGCGCGGCGAAGGCGTGCGGGGTGAAGTACGCGCCGATCTGGGACGAGGAGGTGTTCGTCGACCACTGGGAGTACCGCGAGTGGGACCGCGACCTCCATCCCGGCGACATCGTCCTGAGCCACTTCCGGGGGAAAAACGACTGGAAGGGAACTATGCCCGACATGATCCGGCGGTTCCTGGACATGGTGACCGAGAAGGGGTACGCGGTGGGGCGGTTGGAGGATTACCTGTGAGAGGGCGGGGGTTGGTGACCGGCGTGCTGCTGGCGGCGGCCGTGGCGCTCAGTGGCTGTGCGCAGTCGGCCGGGCCGATGGAGCGGCTCGGCAAGGAGGCGGCGGAGCGGGTGCGGGGGCATGGGGCGCATGGGAGTCCCGGCGTGGACGGCAGCCCCGGCGCCGACGGCGGTCCCGGCTCCGGGGGGCAGCCGGCGTACCGCCGCTGGGGGCTGACCGGGCCACTGACCCCCGCACCGACCCGCCCGAGCACGATGGGCCTTCCGGGGAAGGGGGTGCGGGTCCTGGACCACGTCCCCACCCGCGACCCCGTGGTCTTCCTCACCTACGACGACGGCGCCGAACGCGACCCCCGTTTCATCGACATGGTCCGCGAACTGCGGCTGCCGGTCAGCATGTTCCTCACCGACAGCGTCGTCGGCCCCGGCTACGGCCACTTCGCGCGCCTGCGCGAGGTCGGCGCCGACCTCCAGAACCACACCCTCCACCACGCCGCCCTCCGCGGCCTCCCCTACGCCGGCCAGCGCGCCGAGATCTGCGGCCAGCAGGAGAAACTCCAGTCCCGCTTCGGCATCCGCCCCCACTACTTCCGCCCGCCCTACGGCACATACGACCAGGTCACCCTCCAGGCGGCCGGGGACTGCGGAATCTCGGCGCTGATCCTGTGGCGGGCGTCGATGGGCCCGGACGGCCTGAGCTTCGCGAGGGGTTCACGGCATCTGCTGCCGGGGGATGTCATCGCGATGGACTCGGACGAGTCCGGGGGGCCGAGCCTGCGGGAACGGACGGTACGGGTGTTGCGGGAGGCGCAGGCGAAGGGGTTGGGGGTGGGGAGGCTGGCGGACTATGCGGGGTGAGGGGGCGGCAGCCCCAGGGCCCGGAAACGCCGGGCTGGGACAGGCCGACGTCAGCTGAAAGCGTCGGTCTCCGCGCCGCGGACATGAGCCGGGATTAGCAGTCCGCTTGACCGAGTGCTAATCGCGGTCATAGTCTCGGGTCTGGCACTCCCCCCTGGAGAGTGCCAACAACGCGACGGGCAGGTCCGGCACCCGCGACGACGGATCGACCTGGTCGCCACCTCAGACAGTTAACCCCGTGAGATCTCCGAAGGGGGAGGTCGGATCGTGACGACCGCCAGCTCCAAGGTTGCCATCAAGCCGCTTGAGGACCGCATCGTGGTCCAGCCGCTCGACGCCGAGCAGACCACGGCCTCCGGCCTGGTCATTCCGGACACCGCGAAGGAGAAGCCCCAGGAGGGCGCCGTCCTCGCCGTGGGCCCGGGCCGGTTCGAGAACGGCGAGCGCCTGCCGCTCGACGTCAAGGTCGGCGACGTTGTCCTGTACAGCAAGTACGGCGGCACCGAGGTCAAGTACAGCGGCGAGGAGTACCTCGTCCTCTCGGCTCGCGACGTGCTCGCGATCATCGAGAAGTAAGAAACCTCAGGTTTTTGAAGCCGCGCCCCTGGCCCCGCGATCCCTTGTTGGAGCCGGGCGCCAGGGGCGCGGCGTTTTTTCACCCACAGATTTTCCGAGAGGGCACCCGCTGTCATGGCGAAGATCCTGAAGTTCGACGAGGACGCCCGTCGCGCCCTTGAGCGCGGCGTCAACAAGCTGGCCGACACGGTCAAGGTGACGATCGGCCCCAAGGGCCGCAACGTCGTCATCGACAAGAAGTTCGGCGCGCCGACCATCACCAACGACGGCGTCACCATCGCCCGTGAGGTCGAGCTCGACGACCCGTACGAGAACCTCGGCGCCCAGCTGGTGAAGGAGGTGGCGACCAAGACCAACGACATCGCGGGCGACGGCACCACCACCGCCACCGTCCTCGCCCAGGCGCTGGTCCGCGAGGGCCTGAAGAACGTGGCCGCCGGTGCCTCCCCGGCGCTGCTGAAGAAGGGCATCGACGCCGCCGTCAAGGCCGTCTCCGACGACCTGCTGGCCACCGCGCGCCCGATCGAGGAGAAGTCCGACATCGCCGCCGTCGCCGCGCTGTCCGCCCAGGACACGCAGGTCGGCGAGCTCATCGCCGAGGCGATGGACAAGGTCGGCAAGGACGGTGTCATCACCGTCGAGGAGTCCAACACCTTCGGCCTGGAGCTGGAGTTCACCGAGGGCATGGCCTTCGACAAGGGCTACCTGTCGCCGTACTTCGTGACGGACCAGGAGCGCATGGAAGCGGTCCTGGAGGACCCCTACATCCTCATCAGCCAGGGCAAGATCTCCTCCATCCAGGAGCTGCTGCCGCTGCTGGAGAAGGTCATCCAGACCGGTGGCTCCAAGCCGCTGCTGATCATCGCCGAGGACGTCGAGGGCGAGGCCCTGTCGACCCTGGTCGTCAACAAGATCCGCGGCACGTTCAACGCCGTCGCCGTCAAGGCCCCCGGCTTCGGCGACCGCCGCAAGGCGATGCTCCAGGACCTGGCGGTCCTGACCGGCGCGACCGTCATCTCCGAGGAGGTCGGGCTCAAGCTGGAGCAGGCCGACCTCGACGTGCTCGGCACCGCCCGCCGCGTCACCGTCACCAAGGACGACACCACGGTCGTCGACGGCGCCGGCGACTCCGCGGACGTCACGGGCCGCGTCGCCCAGATCAAGGCCGAGATCGAGAACACGGACTCCGACTGGGACCGCGAGAAGCTCCAGGAGCGCCTCGCGAAGCTGGCCGGCGGCGTGTGCGTGATCAAGGTCGGCGCCGCCACCGAGGTGGAGCTGAAGGAGAAGAAGCACCGTCTGGAGGACGCCATCTCCGCGACCCGCGCCGCGGTCGAGGAGGGCATCGTCTCCGGCGGTGGCTCCGCGCTCGTGCACGCCGCGAAGGTCCTCGAGGGCGGCCTCGGCAAGACCGGCGACGAGGCCACCGGTGTCGCCGTCGTCCGCAAGGCCGTCGTCGAGCCGCTGCGCTGGATCGCCGAGAACGCGGGCCTCGAGGGCTACGTCATCACCTCCAAGGTCGCCGAGCTCGACAAGGGCCAGGGCTTCAACGCCGCGACCGGCGAGTACGGCGACCTGGTCAAGGCCGGCGTCATCGACCCGGTCAAGGTCACCCGCTCGGCCCTGGAGAACGCCGCCTCCATCGCCTCCCTCCTCCTCACGACCGAGACCCTGGTCGTCGAGAAGAAGGAAGAGGAGGAGTCGGCCGCCGGTGGTCACTCCCACGGGCACTCGCACTGACACCACGTCGGTGAGCTGAAGGCTCCGAGGCCCGGTATCCGTGGGGGTGCCGGGCCTCACCCGTGTCCTCGTACCGGAGTTCCGGCGGGGGCGGTCCGGGAGGGGCGGTCCGGGAGGGGCGGTCCGGGAGGGGCGGTCCGGAGCGGGGAGTTCAGGGCGGGGCGTTCGGGGAGGGGCGTTCGGGGAGGGACAAGTCGCTTACTGCGGACCGTACTTGCGTCCCGTCCGGGACGAGAGCCCGCCCAGCAGCCCCCGGGGCGTCACCTTCACGACCCCCATCAGCGCCTTGTACTTCGGGTCCGGGATCGACACGGACTTGCCGCGCGAGAGGTCCTGGAGCGCCTCGGCGACCAGCTTGTCCGCGTCCAGCCACATCCACCCGGGGATGTTGTCCGTCCCCATCCCGGCCCGCTCGTGGAACTCGGTCCGCACGAACCCCGGGCACAGCGCCATCAGCCGCACCCCGCTGCCCGCGAGATCCTTCGCCGCGCCCTGGGTGAACTGCACGACCCACGCCTTGGACGCCCCGTACGTCCCGCGCGGCAGGAACGCGGCGACCGACGCGACGTTCACCACACCCCCGCGCCGCCGCTCCCGCATCCCCTCGACGGCCGCCGACGTCAGCCGCAGCACCGCCTCGCAGTGCACCTTGAGCATCTTCAGCTCGTCCGCCATCGCCACGTCGAGATAACGGCCCTTGTTGCCGAAGCCCGCGTTGTTGACCAGCAGGTCGACGGGGCTCTTGCGGTCCCGCAGCCGGGCGGCGACCGCCTCGATGCCGGCGTCCTCGGCGAGGTCGGCGGAGAGCACCTCCGCCTCGATGCCGTGCCGGTCGTGCAACTCGGTCGCCTGCTCGCGCAGCCGCTTCGTGTCCCGCGCGACCAGCACCAGGTTGTGCCCGTCCGCCGCCAGCCGCCGCGCGAACGCGGCACCGATCCCCGCGGTCGATCCCGTAATCAGAGCCGTTGTCATGGGCAGAAGACTAGGCGGCCGAACGGCCCGCTCCGGGCCCCTGTCCAGGCCCTCCCGAACGTGAAGAACCCGTGGGCAACGGCTTGATGACACTCTCCGGCCGGCCCTGGACAAGGGCGGCCCGGCCCTCTTCAGCCCCCGTACTTCTCGACGTACTCCAAAGCCGCCCTCCTCTCCTCCGGATGGAGCGCCTCGCCGGCCGCGAGGACGCGGGGCAGCAGCGCCCGCTCGGTGGTGACCGCGCGGAAGGCGACGGCCACCGACACGTCGTGCTCCGGACGGTGGACGATCTCCACGGGGTCCCCGGCCTGGATCTCCCCGGGGACGATCACCCGCAGATACGCGCCCGTCGCCGCCGCCCGGGTGAACCGTTTGACCCATCCCGGCTCGCCCATATGGCCCTGGAACGTCCGGCACGGGATACGTCCGCTGCTGACCTCCAGCACCACCCGCGCGCCGATCCGCCACCGCTCCCCGATGAGCGCCCCGGAGACGTCGATCCCGGCCGTCGTCAGGTTCTCCCCGAACATCCCGTTGCCCAGTTCCCTGTCCAGCACCCGCTCCCACTCGTCCAGATCCTCGCGCGCCACCGCGTACACCGCCTGGTCGTCCCCGCCGTGATGCCGCAGGTCCGCGATGTGGTCCCCGGCCAGACCACTCCCCCCGGCCCCCTTGGCCCCCGGCGCCGCCACCCGCACCGGGCCCTCGACCGGGCGCTTGTCGATCCCGGTCAGCCCTTGCGGCTGATCGGTGTACGGCACGGCCTTGAGCCGGCCCACGTTCACGGACAGAAGCCTCATACAGGAAACCGTAGCGACCCCGGCTCAAAGCGTCCAGACATTTTTGACCTGCATGTACAAGGTCTGCTTATGCCTCGGGTTATCCTCGGCCGCGTGATAGAAGCCCGCCATCTGCGCGTCCTGCGCGCCGTCGCCGCCACCGGCTCGTTCTCCGCCGCGGCCCGCGAACTCGGCTGCACCCAGCCGGCCGTCAGCCAGCAGATGAAGGCCCTGGAGAGTGCGGCGGGCACCCCGCTGCTGATCCGCGGCGGACGCGAGACACGGCTGACGGAGGCCGGCGAGGCCCTGGTCCGGCACGCCACCGGCATCCTCGCGGGACTCACCGCCGCCGAGGAGGAGGTCGCCGCGATCGCGGGCCTGCGCGCGGGCCGGGTCCGCCTGGTCTCCTTCCCCAGCGCCAGCTCCACCCTCGTCCCCACCGCCCTGGCCGCCCTGCGCGCCGCCCACCCCGGCACCCGCGCCCACCTGGAGGAGGCCGAACCCCCGCACTCCACCGCCCTCCTGCGCGCGGGCGACTGCGACATCGCCCTGGCCTTCCGCTACGAGGGCGCCGGACCCGGCGGGGAGGAGTGGGCCGACCTCGTCGTACGGCCGCTGCTCACCGACCGGCTCGTCGCCGTCGTGCCCGAACGGCATCCCCTCGCGCGCGTGGGCGCCGTCGCCATCACCGATCTCGCGCGCGAGCCCTGGATCGCCGGGTGCCCGCGCTGCCGGGGGCAGCTGGTGCGGGTGTGCCAGAACGCCGGGTTCACCCCGCGGATCGACTTCGCGACCGACGACCATCCCGCGGTCGTCGGCCTGGTCGCGGCCGGGCTCGGGGTCGCCGTCGTGCCGCGGCTCGCCCTGGCCTCCGTACGCGCGCGCGGGGTGCGCACGCTCGCCCTGGAGCCCGCCGTGCGGCGGGAGGTCGTCGCCCTCACGCTGCCCGACCTGGCCCGGGTGCCCGCCGTCGCGGCGACCCTGGACGAGCTGGAACGGGCCGCCGGGCAGCAGTGAGAGCGGGGTACGCGCGCGTACCCCGGTCACGGGTCCTCCTGCGGGCAATTAGGTGAAACGTTCCTTCATGTGTTCGAAGCGGCGACCGGCGTCGTCGTCACCAGGCGGTGGCGGGCCCGGCCCATGAGCTCTTCGCGCTCGTCCTCGGTCAGCCCGCCCCACACGCCGTACGGCTCACGCACCGCGAGCGCGTGTGCCGCGCACTGCGCGCGGACCGGGCACCTCATGCAGACCTCCTTGGCCGAGTTCTCGCGAGCGCTCCGGGCGGCTCCGCGCTCGCCCTCCGGGTGGAAGAAGAGCGAGCTGTCGACCCCGCGGCAGGCAGCCAGGAGCTGCCAGTCCCACAGGTCCGCGTTCGGTCCTGGAAGGCGGGAGAAATCTGCCATTGCGTGACCCCTTGTAGCCGTGCTGAGCGGATACGGTGCCCACGACCGTACAACTACGATCTAAGGAGATGAAAATATGACTCATTGGGAATCTAGCCCCAGACACCACCTGAAGGGAAGAAATGGGTCTAAATGGGGCACCGGTTGTGATGAAACCGCGAGGGTCCGCTGTGCCTGTCTGCACCGTCTCCGCACCCTCACGTAGAGTGCCGAAGAGGCTACGCAGCCCCGTAACTCTTTCGAGTGACCGTCGTTGAGAGTGCGGAGGCGGTTGAAAACACAAAAGCTCGGGCAGATGTCCGAGCCGGTCGACCGCACAGGTGAATACGTACCAGCCTGGAGGCACAAGGTGACGCGCATCAGCTGCGGAGGGCGGCCATGACATCCGTCCTCGTCTGTGACGACTCCCCGCTTGCCCGAGAGGCGCTGCGCCGCGCGGTCGCGACCGTGCCCGGCGTCGAGCGCGTGACGACCGCGGCCAACGGCGAGGAAGTCCTCCGCCGCTGGGGAGCGGACCGCTCGGACCTGATCCTGATGGACGTACGCATGCCCGGACTGGGCGGCGTCGAGACCGTACGGCGGCTGCTGTCCGCCGACCCCGGTGCGCGCATCATCATGCTCACCGTCGCCGAGGACCTGGACGGGGTGGCCCTCGCGGTCGCCGCCGGGGCCCGCGGCTATCTGCACAAGGACGCCTCCCGCGCGGAGCTGCGCGCGACCGTCACCCAGGCGCTCGCCGACCCCACCTGGCGGCTCGCCCCGCGGCGGCTGCGGTCGGCCGAGATGGGGGCGGCACCGACGCTCACCGCGCGGGAGATCCAGGTGCTCGAAGGGATGAGCCATGGGCGGTCCAACGCGGAGATCGGGCGGGAGCTGTTCCTGTCCGAGGACACCGTGAAGACCCACGCGCGGCGGCTGTTCAAGAAGCTGGGTGCGTCCGACCGGGCGCACGCGGTGGCTCTCGGGTTCCGCTGGGGGCTTGTCCGCTAGGGCGGTGCGCCTGTGGGGGTGCCGCGTTCCGAGAGTCATCTTGGACACACTTCCCGTGCGCTGCGGCTGTCCGTCGTCCTCCAACTCTCCGCTGGTGAGCGGGGTGGTGGGTGATGGCGGGCGTCGGCTGCGCGGGCGGGACCCCCGGAGGGCCGCTGCTCGTTTCGGCGGCGATGCCGCATGCTTGAGGTGTGGAGTTCCTCGGGGACGAGTCGGCCGAGCGGGAGGGGAGAGCGCAGGAGATGAGTTCCGGCGCACCTGCTCATAACGCTTCGGTGCACAACGAAGGACCGGGCGCCGCGGACCGCGCGCCCGCAAGGCACCATGGACCGATGCGCGATGACGAGGCGGTCGGTGCCCAGGGGACGATCGGCGCCCTCGTCCATCGCGCGGTGGACGGCGACGAGCAGGCCACGCACGATCTGCTCGCCCACGTCCACCCGCTGGCCCTGCGCTACTGCCGCACCCGGCTGTCCCGGCTCCCGGGCGACGCGCGGCACTTCGTGGAGGACCTCGCGCAGGAGGTCTGTGTGGCCGTCCTGCTGGCCCTGCCGCGCTACCGGGACACCGGGCGCCCCTTCGAGGCGTTCGTCTTCGCCATCGCCGCCCACAAGGTCGCCGACCTCCAGCGCGCCGCGATGCGCCACCCCGGTTCGACGGCCGTCCCGTCCGACGAGATGCCCGAGCGGCCCGACGACTCCCTGGGCCCCGAGGAGCGCGCCCTGCTCAGCAGCGACGCCGCCTGGGCGAAGAAGCTGCTGGCCAACCTCCCCGAGAACCAGCGCGAACTGCTGCTCCTGCGGATCGCCGTAGGGCTCACGGCGGAGGAGACCGGGCAGATGCTCGGGATGTCGCCGGGGGCGGTGCGGGTGGCGCAGCACCGGGCGCTGAGCAGGTTGCGGGCGCTGGCGGAGCAGTGAGCGCCCCTCCCGGGTGACGCCTTGGTTGAACAGGCCGGGCCTTATTTCCGTACGAACATACGAAGCCCCACGTCACCTCGTACCGTGGAATTTGCGGACCCTGCTTCCCGTTAGCATGGACATCCGCACCGATCAAGGCCATTTGGGGAAGGTGTCATGACTGCCAACGTCGACGGAGTGCCCGACAAATTCGCGACTCTCGGGCTGACCTACGACGACGTGCTGCTGCTGCCGGGAGCCTCCGAGGTCCTCCCGAACGCGGTCGACACCTCGTCCCGCATCTCCCGCAACGTCCGGGTGAACATCCCGCTGCTGTCGGCCGCCATGGACAAGGTGACCGAGTCCCGGATGGCGATCGCGATGGCCCGCCTCGGCGGCGTCGGCGTACTGCACCGCAACCTGTCCGTCGAGGACCAGGTCAACCAGGTCGACCTGGTCAAGCGGTCCGAGTCGGGCATGGTCACCGACCCGATCACCGTGCACCCGGAGGCGACGCTCGCGGACGCGGACGCCCTGTGCGCCAAGTTCCGTATCAGCGGCGTCCCGGTCACCGACCCGGCCGGCAAGCTCCTGGGCATCGTCACCAACCGCGACATGGCCTTCGAGAGCGACCGCGCCCGCCAGGTCCGCGAGGTCATGACCCCGATGCCGCTGGTCACCGGCAAGGTCGGCATCTCCGGCCCCGAGGCCATGCAGCTGCTGCGCAAGCACAAGATCGAGAAGCTGCCCCTGGTCGACGAGTCGGGCGTCCTCAAGGGCCTCATCACCGTCAAGGACTTCGTCAAGGCCGAGAAGTACCCCAACGCCGCCAAGGACGCCGAGGGCCGGCTGCTCGTCGGTGCCGCCGTGGGGGCCAGCCCCGAGGCCCTGGAGCGCGCTCAGGCGCTCGCGGAGGCCGGGGTGGACTTCCTGGTCGTCGACACCTCCCACGGGCACAACAGCAACGCCCTGAGCTGGATGGCGAAGATCAAGTCCAGCGTCGGCGTGGACGTCATCGGCGGCAACGTCGCGACCCGCGACGGCGCCCAGGCGCTCATCGACGCCGGTGTGGACGGCATCAAGGTCGGCGTCGGCCCCGGCTCGATCTGCACCACGCGCGTGGTCGCCGGTATCGGCGTCCCCCAGGTCACCGCGATCTACGAGGCATCCCTGGCCGCCCGCGCGGCCGGCATCCCGCTGATCGGCGACGGCGGCTTGCAGTACTCCGGCGACATCGGCAAGGCGCTCGCCGCCGGCGCCGACACCGTCATGCTGGGCTCCCTCCTCGCGGGCTGCGAGGAGTCCCCGGGCGAGCTGATGTTCATCAACGGCAAGCAGTTCAAGTCCTACCGGGGCATGGGCTCCCTGGGCGCCATGCAGTCGCGCGGCCAGGGCAAGTCGTACTCCAAGGACCGCTACTTCCAGGCCGAGGTCTCCGCCGACGACAAGCTCGTCCCCGAGGGCGTCGAGGGCCAGGTGCCCTACCGGGGGCCGCTCTCCAACGTGCTGCACCAGCTCGTCGGCGGTCTGCGGCAGACCATGGGCTACGTCGGCGCGGCCACCATCGCGGAGATGGAGTCCAAGGGACGCTTCGTACGGATCACCTCGGCGGGTCTGAAGGAGTCGCACCCGCACGACATCCAGATGACGGTCGAGGCGCCGAACTACAGCAGGAAGTGACGCCCCGCGCGCGGGAAGCGTTCGTATGACCGGCTGACGGCGGCCCCGGGATTCCCCGGGGCCGCCTTCGTCGTACCGGCCCGCAGTCGTTGTCGTAGCCGTCGGTGATACTGGGAGACGCCGAGACGCAACAGGAAAGGCCACAGACGTGACTGAGATCGAGATCGGGCGCGGCAAGCGCGGGCGGCGGGCGTACGCCTTCGACGACATCGCCGTCGTCCCCAGCCGCCGTACGCGGGACCCGAAGGAGGTCTCGATCGCCTGGCAGATCGACGCCTACCGCTTCGAGCTGCCCTTCCTGGCCGCCCCCATGGACTCGGTCGTCTCCCCGGCCACCGCGATCCGCATCGGCGAGCTCGGCGGCCTCGGCGTGCTCAACCTCGAGGGCCTGTGGACGCGGTACGACGACCCGCAGCCGCTGCTCGACGAGATCGCGGAACTGCCCTCCGAGGCGGCGACCCGCCGCCTCCAGGAGATCTACGCCGCCCCCATCAAGGAGGAGCTGATCGGCCGCCGCATCAAGGAGGTGCGCGACGCGGGCGTGGTCACCGCCGCCGCGCTCTCCCCGCAGCGCACGGCCCAGTTCTCCAAGGCCGTCGTCGACGCCGGGGTGGACATCTTCGTCATCCGCGGTACGACGGTCTCGGCGGAGCACGTCTCGGGGTCGCACGAGCCGCTGAACCTCAAGCAGTTCATCTACGAGCTCGACGTCCCTGTGATCGTCGGCGGCTGCGCCACCTACACGGCCGCCCTGCACCTCATGCGCACCGGCGCGGCGGGCGTCCTGGTCGGCTTCGGCGGCGGCGCCGCGCACACCACGCGCAACGTCCTGGGCATCCGCGTCCCCATGGCGACGGCGGTCGCCGATGTCGCCGCGGCCCGCCGTGACTACATGGACGAGTCGGGCGGCCGGTACGTCCACGTCATCGCCGACGGCGGTGTCGGCTGGTCCGGTGACCTGCCCAAGGCGGTCGCCTGCGGCGCGGACGCGGTCATGATGGGCTCTCCGCTGGCCCGTGCCACCGACGCGCCCGGCAAGGGGCACCACTGGGGCATGGAGGCCGTCAACGAGGAGCTGCCGCGCGGCAAGAAGGTCGACCTCGGGACGGTCGGGACGATCGAGGAGGTCCTGACGGGGCCGTCCCACACGCCCGACGGTTCGATGAACTTCTTCGGGGCGCTGCGGCGGGCCATGGCGACGACCGGGTACAGCGAGCTGAAGGAGTTCCAGCGGGTGGAGGTCGCTGTCGCGGACTCGCAGGATCGGCGGTAGCGGGTGCGTCCGGCGTAGGGGGCTGTGCTGCGCTGTATGACGCTGAGGTGAGGGGGCGGTCGCTCTTGGGGTGGCCGGCCCTTTTTGCGTGCCCTGGGGTGTTGTTGTGGGGGTGCTGTTCTGGGCTTGAGGGGCCTTGTGGGGGGCGCGAGGGGTGAGGTGGGGGCGTGTGGTGGTGACGGGGGTGGGAGGAAAGGTTTCGGCTTTTTCTGGGGCGATAGCGTCCTCTGTGTGGCGTTCCAGGTTTCTGGGAGCGCCCCCTTCCAAGGATCTGATCCGGACCCGAGCCCTCGGGGCCCGGCCCGATTCTGACGAGCCGTTCACCGGGCTACTGGGCGGCATCGTGGAAGGGGGCGTCCATGGGACGTCATCGCAAGCCCACCCGCTGGGACCGGATTCGTCTTCGGATGGTCCAGTTCAAGAGGAGGTGGGTCTTGCGTCTGTTCGGATGGTGAGCGGCCGCCCCCAAGTCACCTAGGGGCGGACACTCCGTGAACCATCCGGGAGCCTGCCGCAGTAAGCCGCTGCGGTGGGCTCCCACTCTTAGGCGGGATGGTGAATGGCCGTCCCCACGTAACCTAGGGGCGGACACTCCACTGTCCATCCACGGGCCTGCCACAGTGCCCACTGCGACTGGCCCCGCCTGCTCCCAAAGTACTGGCCCCGGATGCCATGCGCCACCAACCCCAGAAGTGCGCTCTCTTCGCGCGCCCCCGGCTACAACCGGTGCGCCGCCCCCGTAGGAGTGGCCCCCCGGGTGTCCAGGAGGAGTTGGGCCTTGACCGACAGGCCCTGGAGGTCGTAGGTGCGGTGCTGTTGGAGGAGGATCGTCAGGTCGGCGTCGGCTGCGGCTTCGTAGAGGGAGTCCGCGCGGGGGACGGGGCGGTCCAGGACGTTCCAGGAGGGGACGTGGGGGTCGTGGTAGCTGACGGAGGCGCCCAGTTCCATGAGGCGGACGGCGATCTCGTGGGCCGGGGTGTTCTGCTGGTCGGCGAGGTCCTGCTTGTAGGTGACGCCCAGAAGGAGTACGCGGGCGCCCCTGGCTGACTTGCCGTGTTCGTTCAACAATGCGGCGGCGCGCTGGACGACGTACCGGGGCATGCGGGTGTTGACCTGCTGGGCGAGTTCGACCATGCGCAGGGGGCCGCCGGGGTGGTCCAGGGGGATGGAGTGGCCGCCGACGCCGGGGCCGGGGCGGAAGGCGTGGAAGCCGAAGGGCTTGGTCTCGGCGCAGCGGATGACGTCCCACAGGTCGACGCCGATGCGGTTGCAGAGGATCGCCATCTCGTTGACGAGGGCGATGTTGACGTGCCGGAAGTTGGTCTCCAGCAACTGGACGGTCTCCGCCTCGCGCAGCCCCCGCGCGCGGACGACTTTGTCGGTGAGGCGGCTGTAGAAGGCGGCGGCGGACTCGGTGCAGGCGGGGGTGAGGCCGCCGATGACCTGGGGGGTGTTGGCGGGGGTGAAGGCGCGGTTGCCGGGGTCGACGCGGCTGGGGGAGTGGGCGAGGTGGAAGTCGCGTCCCGCGCGCAGTCCCGAGGTCTCTTCCAGGAGGGGGCGCAGGAAGTCCTCCGTCGTCCCCGGGGGGACGGGTGATTCGAGGATGACGGTGGTGTGCGGGCGCAGGTGCCCGGCGAGGGTGCGGGCGGCGGCCTCCACCTGGCTGAGGTCGAGTCCGCCGTCCGCGTCGCGCGGGGCGGGCGCGCAGATCACCGCCGTGCGCACGCGCCCGAGTTCGGCCGGGTCGGTGACGGCGCGGAAGCCCCCCGAGAGCATCCGGCGCAGTTCGGCGGGGCTGAGGGAGCCGGGCTCGGGGCCGGTCCGGTAGCCGATGGTGGGGATGCCGGCGGCGACCGCGGCCTGGGCCAGCGGCAGGCCGAGCGGGCCGAGTCCGATGACGGCGAGATCTGCGGGCATGGCGTGGGCCGTCCTTCCCAGTGGCGGGACCTAACCGAAGTGAGGTGAACGCGCAAGCCCGGTGGTCTGGATGAGCGAGCGCAATGTCAGACTAGGAGTAAATATGACCGTTATGTTGGATTGCTGATATGTCGGCAGGCCGTGTTGTCCACAAGCGGCGGGTTGTCCACAGGTCGGGTGCGACTGGTGGCCGAACTCGGGCAAGCCGGTCAGAATTTGGACAGGGCGCCGCCGGGGCGGGACGGCGGGGGCGGCAGGCGTGGGGGATGCGACAGGTACGGCGGGACACGGCAGGTACGGCCGACAGGCGGGAGACAGCGGTGAGGACAGCGACACTGGGCCCGGCGCAGCGTGCGCAGGCCCTCGCGGCGATGGCCGAGCGCGAGCTGGACGTGCTGGTCGTCGGCGCCGGAGTGGTCGGCGCGGGCACGGCTCTGGACGCGGTCACGCGGGGCTTGTCGACCGGCCTGGTCGAGGCCCGTGACTGGGCGTCGGGCACCTCCAGCAGATCCAGCAAGCTGATCCACGGCGGACTGCGCTACCTGGAGATGCTCGACTTCGCCCTCGTGCGCGAGGCCCTCAAGGAACGCGGCCTGCTCCTGGAGCGGCTCGCACCGCACCTGGTGAAGCCGGTGCCGTTCCTCTACCCGCTCCGGCACAAGGGCTGGGAGCGGCTGTACGCGGGCTCGGGCGTCGCGCTCTACGACGCGATGTCGATGGCCCGAGGCCACGGCAGGGGCCTGCCCACGCACCGCCACCTGAGCCACCGTCACGCCCTGCGCGTGGCCCCGGCGCTGCGCAAGGACGCGCTGGTCGGCGCGCTCCAGTACTACGACGCCCAGATGGACGACGCCCGGTTCGTCGCGACGCTGGTGCGCACGGCCGCGTCGTACGGCGCGAAAGCCGCTAACCGCGCGCGGGTGACCGGGTTCCTGCGGGAGGGGGAGCGGGTCGTCGGGGCGCGGGTGCAGGACGTCGAGGCGGGCGGGGAGTACGAGGTCCGGGCCCGGCAGATCGTGAACGCGACCGGGGTGTGGACCGACGACACGCAGGCGATGGTCGGGGAGCGCGGGCAGTTCCACGTGCGGGCGTCCAAGGGCATCCATCTGGTCGTGCCGCGCGATCGCATCAACTCCTCGACGGGGCTGATCCTGC
This sequence comes from Streptomyces sp. AMJ-169, assembly GCF_055597585.1. NCBI lineage: Bacteria > Bacillati > Actinomycetota > Actinomycetes > Kitasatosporales > Streptomycetaceae > Streptomyces > Streptomyces sp. AMJ-169. Next base: position 574,125 of record NZ_JBVLTJ010000005.1, on the reverse strand, counting down.
GGACCGAGAAGTCGGTGCTGTTCGTCATCCCCTGGGGGCGGCACTGGATCGTCGGGACGACCGACACCGACTGGGACCTCGACAAGGCGCATCCGGCGGCCTCCAGCGCCGACATCGACTATCTGCTGGAGCACGTGAACTCGGTGCTGGCGGTGCCGCTGACCCGGGACGACGTGGAGGGCGTCTACGCCGGCCTGCGGCCCCTGCTGGCGGGCGAGTCGGACGCGACGAGCAAGCTGTCGCGCGAGCACACCGTGGCGCATCCGGTGCCGGGGCTGGTCGTCGTCGCGGGCGGCAAGTACACGACGTACCGGGTGATGGCGAAGGACGCCGTCGACGAGGCCGTCCACGGTCTCGACCGGCGGGTCGCCGAGTGTGTCACCGAGGACGTGCCGCTGCTGGGTGCCGAGGGGTACCGGGCGCTGTGGAACGCGCGGGCGCGCACCGCCGAGCGGACGGGGCTGCACGTCGTGCGGATCGAGCATCTGCTGAACCGATTCGGCGCCCTGGCGGAGGAGGTGCTGGAGCTGATCGCCGCCGATCCGTCGCTGGGGGTGCCGCTCCAGGGCGCCGACGACTATCTGCGCGCCGAGGTCGTCTACGCGGCCTCCCACGAGGGCGCGCGGCACCTGGACGACGTCCTGACCCGCCGCACCCGCATCTCCATCGAGACCTTCGACCGGGGCACCCGGTCCGCCCGCGAGGCCGCCGAGCTGATGGCGCCGGTGCTGGGCTGGGACGCCGGACAGGTGGACCGGGAGGTCGAGCACTACGAGAAGCGGGTCGAGGCGGAGCGGGAGTCGCAGCGGCAGCCGGACGATCTGACGGCGGACGCGGCGCGGTTGGGGGCGCCGGACATCGTGCCGCTGTAGCTCCGCCGGCCCGAGCCTCCGTCAGAAACGGTCCTGCCAGAAACGTTTCCGCCCCCCGCCGCGAACGTCACCCGATCGAGCGACCCCCTGGCGGGATCTCCGTCGCGGGCCCGGCCGTTCTATGAATAGCGAGGGCAGAACTCGGCGGCGAGCAAGGCCGGTTCGAGGTCGGGGTCGGCCAGCGTGGTGGTGTTCACGCGGAAGGTGAGGACGCGCCGGCCGTCGAGGGTGGCCGCGGTGCGCACGTAGCTGCCGGAGATACGGCCGTTGTGTCCCCACACCGTGAGCCCGCAGGGGAGCTTCGCGGGGAAGAGGCCCATGCCGTACGCGCCGTGTGCGGTGCTGGTGTCGAGCATCTCGTGGAGCTGACGGGCGGGCAGCAGCTCGCCGCCGAGCAGGGCGGCGTAGAAGCGGTCGAGATCGGCGAGGGTGGTCACCAGCTCGCCCGCGGCTCCGGCCACCCGCGGGTCGAGGGAGGTGACGTCGGAGCCGTCGGCCGCGTAGGCCCGGCCGTGCGGCCGGGGGAGAGCGGTGCGGGAGCCAGGGAAGGAGGTGCCGGACAGACCCAGCGCGGCGATGACGCGGCGCTCGGCCTCGGCGGCGTAGGAGTGACCGGTGACCTGTTCGACGACGAGGCCGAGCAGAACGTAGTTGGTGTTGGAGTAGGCGAAGCGGCCGAGGTCGGCCGGAGGGTGGGTGAGGGCTGTACGGACGGCTTGGACAGCGGTGACGGGGACGGCCCCGCGGGTGTCCCGGGTGAAGTCGTAGAGGCCGCTGGTGTGGGTGAGCAGGGAGCGCAGGGTCAGCGCGCGGCCGTCGTTGCCGGCTCCCCGCACCAGGCCCGGCAGGTGCTGCTCCACCGTGTCGGACAGCGAAAGCCTTTGCTCCGCGGCGAGTTGGAGGACCACGGTGGCGATGAAGGTCTTCGTCAGGCTGCCGGCCCGGAAGTGGTCGCCCTGGGCGATCCCGGGACCGGCCGCCGCGAACCGGGTCGTGCCGCCCTCCCGCGCCAGCAGGGCGGCGGCCGGCGCCTTCCCCCGGGACAGCAGCAGCGGCAGCAGCGCGTCCGCCGGAGCGACGGGCAGCGCCCGTGAGCCGGCCGTCGTCGCCCCGAGCAGTGCCAGTACCACGAGGGCGACCAGCAGGCCGCGGATCGGCGGCATCGCGAAACCCCTTCTGTAGCAAGGGACATGATGCAGGGTAGGGCGCGGGCGGCCGAACGGGGGCGGGAGCTGGGGAGGTTCGGGAGAGATGCGGGAGAGGGGGTTGTGGCGGTTGTGACGGAGATGGGGGTGGGCGGGTCCGGAGCGGGGTGTACGGATTGGCCGGAATGGGCGGAGGCGGGTGTGCGGGGAAGGGCCCCCTGGGCGTCGGACGCTTGGCGGGTGGGGGACAATGGAGGCTCTGTCAGGGCGGGTTGCATGAGGGGACGCATGTCGGAGGCGGAGCGGGCGGGGACATCCCGTCAGGACAAGAGCGCACGTCTCCTCGCCGGGCGGTACCGGCTGGGAGGCGTACTCGGCCGCGGCGGCATGGGTACGGTGTGGCGCGCGGAGGACGAGACGCTCGGGCGGACGGTCGCCGTCAAGGAGCTGAGGTTCCCCTCGAACATCGACGAGGAGGAGAAGCGGCGCCTGATCACGCGGACGCTGCGCGAGGCGAAGGCCATCGCGAAGATCCGCAACAACAGCGCCGTGACCGTCTTCGACGTGGTCGAGGAGGACGACCGGCCGTGGATCGTCATGGAGTTGGTCGAGGGCAAGTCGCTCGCGGAGGTCATCCGTGAGGACGGGCTGCTCGCCCCCCGGCGTGCGGCCGAGGTCGGGCTCGCGATCCTCGACGTGCTGCGCTCGGCGCACCGCGAGGGCATCCTGCACCGCGACGTGAAGCCGTCGAACGTGCTGATCTCCGAGGACGGCCGGGTCGTCCTCACCGACTTCGGCATCGCCCAGGTCGAGGGCGACCCGTCGATCACGTCGACGGGCATGCTCGTCGGCGCCCCCTCCTACATCGCGCCGGAGCGCGCGCGGGGGCACAAGCCGGGCCCGGAGTCCGACCTCTGGTCGCTCGGCGGCCTGCTGTACGCGGCCGTCGAGGGCGCCCCGCCCTACGACAAGGGCTCCGCGATCGCCACGCTCACCGCGGTGATGACCGAGCCCCTGGAGGAGCCGAAGAACGCCGGCCCCCTGCGGGACGTCATCTATGGGCTGCTCACCAAGGACCCGGCCCGCCGGCTCGACGACGCCCGCGCGCGGGCCATGCTCGACGACGTCATCCACGCCCCCGAGCCGAAGCCGGCCCCGCCGGCGGAGGTGACCCGGGTCGTGCCGCTGCCGCAGCAGCCCGCCGCCCCGGAGCGCGCCGAGGGGGCGCGCGGAGGACTGCGGGCGCCGAAGAAGAAGGCGCCCGTCGCGGCCGGGACCGCCGCCGCGGGCCTCGCGAAGACCACGACGACCGTGTCGCCGTCCACCGGGGTCGCCGGCGGGCGCAGTTCCGGCTGGCCGGTCATGGAGCCGCCGGACCTGCCCGCGCGGCCGGCGCCGAGGGCGCCGCTGACGGACGTGGTGCCGAAGCGGACGCTGGTCATCATCGCCGTGGTCGTCGTCCTGGCCGTGATCGGCACGGTCCTCGCGGTGACGCTCGGCGGGGACGACGCCACCTCCTCCGACGGCGCGAACGGCGGCGCCAAGGCCGTCGCGAGCGAGAGCGCGTCCGTCGGCACCAAGGAGGACGGCTCCGACGCCCGTACCGACGGGTCGGCCGGGAAGAGCACCGGGAGCGGTGCGAGCGGGGAGAGCGCCAACTCGGCCAGTCCCAGCGGCGGTACGGGCGCACAGGTGACGCCCTCGGCCGGCGCGGCCGTCTCGACGTACAAGGGCGGCCAGGGCTACTCGATCGGGCTGCCCGACGGCTGGAAGTTCCAGACCACGGGCTCGGCCGGGGACCGCTTCACGGGGCCTGACGGGCAGAAGCTGCTCATCGCGTGGACGACGACGCCGAAGGGTGACCCCGTCGCGGACTGGGAGAACCAGGAGAAGTCCATGCGGCGCTCGCAGTACCAGAAGATCCGAATAGAGGCGGTGGACTACCGGGGCTGGAACACGGCCGACTGGGAGTTCACCTACACCGAGGGCGGGACGTCGTACCGGACGGTCGACCGGGGGTTCGTCGTCAGCGACAGCCAGGGGTACGCCCTCATGTACACGGCGAAGGCGTCCGACTGGGACGGCGAGCTGCGCCAGGCCACCTGGGCGACGTTGACGGAGAGCTTCCAGCCCAAGAAGTGAGCGGCGGCGCGAGCCTGATATGCCCGGGACGGAACGGGATATAAGGCATCCCCGCTTTCCAGGTTGCCTCCGGCACGTATCGTGAGTGCTCGCGGACCGTACACATCCGGCTAGAGGTGGGTAACGGAGCGCCAGGCGAACGGAATTGAGCGGAGCGGCGGCCGGGGGAGGCAGCATGGACGACTACGCGGGCCGGGTGCTGGCCGACCGTTACCGCCTGCCGCTGCCGCCCTCCGAGGCGTACGAACTCAGCGAGACCCGCGCCTTCGACACCTACAGCGGACAGGAAGTCCTCGTCCGGCAGGTGCCGTTGCCCGAGGTCGTCGAGGCCGAGGTGCTCGACGCCGAAGGCCTGCCCGAAGGCTTCACCGCGCGCGACGGCGGATACGGCGCCGCGAGCACCCGCCGCCCGGCCGACCCCGTCGTACGCCGCGCCCTGGAGGCCGCCCAGGCCGCCGCGCGGATACCCGACCACGCCCGGCTGGACCAGGTCTTCGACGTGTTCGCCGAGGGCGGCTCGCTGTGGATAGTGAGCGAACTGGTGGGCGCCCGCCCGCTCGCTGCGCTGCTCGCGGACAAGCCGCTGACGCCGTACCGGGCCGCCGAGGTCGCCTCCGACGTGCTGACCGCGCTGCGCGTGCTGCACGCGCACGGCTGGGTGCACCGCAACATCACCGCGCGGACGGTCCTGGTCTGCGAGGACGGCCGGGTGGTGCTGACCGGTCTCGCCGTCGGCGCGGCCGAGGAGGCGCTGTGCGGGTACGACCCCGTGCCCGCCGAGGACGGTCCCCTCGGCGGGGGCGCGGCTCCGTCCGGCGGGGCGGCGCTGTCCGGTGGGGCGCCCGCGCCCGGGGAGGGGTACGTGCGGGGCGACGGGTACGCGCGCGGGGAGACGTCCGCGAACGATGCCGCCCGCGCGCGGATCGCCGACGTCGAGGCCGCGCGGCGCGCCGCCATCGAGGCCCGGCCGACCGGGCGGCTGCCGGGTGAGCCGGCTCTCCCGGACGGCGGGAGCGGTGAGGTCGTGCGGCGGCAGGCGCCCGTGGAGACCGGCGGCGACATCCGTGCCGCCCGCGCCGGTGCCATCGCCGCCTATCGGGCCGGGGCCCGTGCCGCGGCCCGGGTCCAGGAGGCCCAGCAGAACGACCGGACTCCGCCGCCGTACGGTCCGGGTGGTGCGCCGCACGGGCAGATCGCCGATCCGTACGGTGTACAGGCGCGGCCGGGGTCGTCGGCGGGGGCGTTCGGCGCTGCGGAGTCGGCCGGCGCCGACATCAACGCTGGGCCCGACGCCGGGCCCGGCGTCAACACGGGCCCCGACGTCAATGGCGGGCCCCCCTCTTTCGCTCGACGGAGTGACGGCGGGGCGGGAACTGCGGCCGGCGTTCGGGGCGTTCACTCCACAGACACCGCGCATCGTGCCCATCCGTCCCCGAACTCACGACCCGTCACCGCCCTCGCCGCCGAGCGGGCCCGCCAGGCCCGGATGGCGGTCGTGGGTCCCGTCACCGAGCGCTGGTCCCCGGAGCAGGCCGGGCCGGTGCACGAGAACTGGCAGCTGGCCGCGCCCGTGGGACCGGCCACCGACCTGTGGGCGCTCGGCGTGCTGCTCTTCAAGGCGGTCCAGGGGCACGCGCCCTACCCGGAGGAGTCGACGGCCGAGCTGGTGCAGATGGTCTGCGCCGAACCGCCCGCGTTCGCCGAGGAGTGCGGCCCGCTCAGGCCGGTCGTCGAGTCGCTGCTGCGCCAGGACCCGACCGAGCGGCCCGGGATAGAGGAGCTGCGCGGCTGGCTGCGCTCGCTGGTCCGCTCGGCGCCCGAGGCGGAGGCGGGGGCGTACGTCGTGGCGACCCCGCCCGCCGACCCGCGCCGGCTGCCGATCATCCGGCGCAAGGGCGAGCTGGTGCGCAGGCGCAAGGCCGGGCTGCCCGCGAACGGTCCGCACGGGCGGCACAAGCGGGACCGGGAGCGGAGCGGTTCGCCGCGCAGTCTGGGGCGGACGCTGCTGCTGGTCGTCCTGCTGCTCCTGGCGGGGGCGGTGGCCTACGCCATGCTGTTCCTGCCCAAGAAGACCGACGAGGGCGCGGCGGGGGCCGCCGGAGCGGTCGGGGCCACCCAGCCCGCCGGGGCGAGTGCCCCGCCGCCCGCCGCGAGCAGTGAGCCCCGGCCCGAGCAGAGCGCCCCGGACTCGGGGACGACCACGGCGGGGACGGCCACGCAGGCCGGTTCGGGGACGGAGGCCGCCGCCGGGTTCACGCTGCGCACGGACGCCGCCGGGTTCAAGATCGCCGTCGCCAATGGGTGGGAGCGGACGCCGAAGAACGGGCGGGCGCAGGTCGTCTACGCGCACGGGGACTTCGAGCTGATCGTCGTACCCGGCCGGGACAGCGCGGCGGCGGACGGGGGGGATCCGATGGTGTACCAGCGGGACAAGGAGAGCGAGTTGCAGCCCTACCGGGACTCCAGCTGGGCCACCGCGTCGGGGCTGCGGAGCATCACGGTCGGGCAGACGGAGATGGCGGAGGGGCAGTTCACCTGGACGGATGACGGCGGGGCGGAACTCTTCGTCCGCAACCGGGTGGTCCTCATCGCGGGGCGGTATCACATCGTGCAGGTCAGAGGGCCGGAGGCGGAGCGGGACGAGGTGACGAGGCTGTACGAGCAGGCGGCGGACAGCTATCAGTACACCGGCTGACGGCGGCGGGGGCCGGCGGGCGGACCGGGCGGATCGGGCGGTTCATCCGCGGGGGCCGAAGCGACAACGGTCACAGTGCTGTACCCATGGGCCCTCCTTGGTTTCCCGGACGTCGCGCGGTCTTTACGCTGAGCCTGTCAAGAGCATTGCGGGGCAACGTGAATCAGATGCAGGGCCTGCTCCTCGCGGGCCGCTACCGGCTCGTCGACTCGATCGGCAGCGGCGGGATGGGCCGTGTGTGGCGTGCCCACGACGAGCTGTTGCACCGGGCCATCGCCATCAAGGAGCTGACCGCCGCCCTCTACGTCGCCGAGGGCGACCAGGCCGTCCTGCTGGCCCGCACCCGCGCGGAGGCCAGGGCGGCGGCGCGGATCAACCACTCGGCCGTGGTCACCGTCCATGACGTGCTGGAGCACGACGGCCGGCCGTGGATCGTGATGGAGCTGGTCGAGGGGCGTTCGCTCGCCGACGCCGTCAAGGCCGAGGGGCGCATCGAGCCCGCCGAGGCCGCCCGGATCGGCCTGTGGGTGCTGCGGGCCCTGCGCGCCGCGCACTCCGCGGGCGTCCTGCACCGCGACGTCAAGCCCGGCAACGTCCTGCTCTCCAAGGACGGCCGGGTGCTGCTCACCGACTTCGGCATCGCCCAGATCGAGGGTGACACGACGATCACTCGTACGGGTGAGGTCGTCGGCTCGGTCGACTACCTCGCGCCGGAGCGCGTGCGCGGGCACGACCCCGGGCCCTCCTCCGACCTGTGGGCGCTCGGCGCGACCCTCTACACGGCCGTCGAGGGCCGCTCGCCCTTCCGCCGGACCTCTCCGCTGAGCACGATGCAGGCGGTCGTCGAGCAGGAGGCCGCCGATCCGCAGCACGCCGGCGCGCTCGGCCCGGTCATCGCCGCCCTCCTGCGCAAGGACCCCGCGACCCGCCCCGGCACGGCCGAGGCCGAGCAGTTGCTCGCGGAGGCTGCGGAGGGGCGGCGTCCGCATGGGGCGCAGGCGTACATCGCGACCCAGTACGGCGGGGGTTTCGGCGGGTCCTCGGGGGCCGGGGACAGCTCGGGCGCCGGGCTGCGGGGGCAGGGTGAGGGCGGGTCCGGGTTTCCGCCGGCCGCGGAGAGCGCTTCGGGTTCCGGGGCGCTGCCGGGGGCGGAGAGCGGGTCCGTGCCGTGGGTGGAGCACGGGTCGGGTTCGGGTTCCGGTTTCGGCGGGACGTCGGGGGGCGGTGCTGGTTACGGGCCCGGGGGGACCGTCGTCGACGGTTCCGGTCCGCTCGGGGCGGGCGGCTTCGACTCCGGGTCCTCCGGGGGCGGCGCGCATTTCTCGGACGGGGTGGGAACTCCGTACGGGGGCGGCGCGTTGGACCCTGTGAACACCACGAACACCGCGTCGTCGTACGGGAACAGCAGTGGGCCGGGGGGCCGGGGCTCCGGGCCGCAGCATTCGGCCAAGGCGGGCGGGCAGCCGCCGAGGCGGCGGAGGCTGCGGACGCTCGCGCTGGTCGTCGTGCTCGCGGCGCTGGTCGGCGGAGGCACCGCCGTCGCGTTCCAGAAGTGGGACGAGGGGCGGCAGAGCGGGCAGGCGGAGCCGTCGCCTTCCGTGAGCGCGTCCGTCGGCGGGGGCAATGTGCCCGACTCGTGGGTCGAGGTGAGCGACCCGCTCGGGTTCGGGCTCTCGCTGCCCGAGGGCTGGAAGCGGCAGGTCTTCCAGATCGACGGCGACCTGAAGCAGATCGACTACACACCGGACGGCGGCCGGCACTTCCTGCGGATCGCCATGGACACCTCGCCCGACTACGCCGACCCCCACGCCCACCAGCTCGACCTGGAGAAGCAGCTCAAGCGGCTCGTCGACTACCGGCGGGTCAAGCTGGAGCAGAACCTCTACCGCGACCGCAGCGGCTCCGCGTGGGAGTACACCTGGACCGCGCTGGCCAAGGACACCAAGTTCCCCGGCCCGCGCCGCGCGACAGAGGAGACGTACATCGCGCACGACGGCACGGAGTACGCGATCTACATGTCCTCCCCGGCGGCCGACTGGGCGACGGCCGCCGAGCAGTTCCCGTCGGTCCTGCGGGGGTGGCGGGAGGCGGGCGGCTCGTCCTGAGGCGTGCCCGCCGGGAAGGGGGCGTGCTCCGGAGGGGCGGCCCGCCCTGACCCGCGGTCACCGGGCCCCGGCGGCGCGCGGAGTTGGCCGGTCGAGGGCCGGGAGGGGCGGGGGTGGTGCGGCATCATGGGGGCATGCGCAACGAGGGGGACGGCCTCCGGGTGATCGCGGGGCGGTACCGGCTGGAGACCCGGCTGGGGCGCGGCGGGATGGGGGTCGTCTGGCAGGCCGTCGACGAACTGCTCGGGCGGCGGGTCGCCGTCAAGGAGCTGGCGCTGGACGCCGGGCCGCAGGACGAGGAGGCCCGGGGGCGGCGGGAGCGGGCGCTGCGGGAGGCGCGGGCGGTCGCGCAGCTGCGGCATCCGCAGGTGATCGTGGTGCACGACGTCGTCGAGGACGGCGAACGGCCGTACATCGTCATGGAGTTGATCGACGGCGGCTCGCTCGCCGACCGGATCGCGGCGGACGGGCCGGTCGACGCGCGGGAGGCGGCGCGGATCGGGGTCGCGCTGCTCGGCGCGCTGCGTACGGCGCACACGGCCGGGGTGCTGCACCGGGATCTGAAGCCGGCGAACGTGCTGATCGAGCGGGACACCGGGCGGGTCGTCCTCACCGACTTCGGGATCGCCCAGGTCGCGGGGGCCACGACGCTCACCGAGACCGGGTCCTTCGTCGGCTCGCCCGAGTACACCGCGCCCGAGCGGATGTCCGGGGAGCGGGCCGGACCCGAGTCCGATCTGTGGTCGCTGGGCGCCTTGCTCTGCGCGGCCGTCAGCGGGACCTCGCCGTTCAAGCGGGACTCCCTCGGCGGGATCCTGCACGCCGTCGTCGTCGCCGACATCCGTACGCCCGAGCAGCTCGGGCCGCTGCTGCCGGTCGTGCGGGGGCTGCTGGAGCGGGAGCCGGGGCGGCGGCTGGACGCGGCGGGGGCCGAGCGGATGCTGCGGGGGTTCCTGGAGACGGGGCGGGTGCCGGGGGACGGGGGGACGGAGGGGGTGGCTGTCGGGGTCGAAGGGGCGCGGGTCGGTGGGGGGCGTGCGGGAAGGGCGCGTGTCGGAGGGGCGAATTCCGGAGAGGCGGCTTCCGCTGAACTTCCCGGCGGGCGGGGTGAGTTGACGGTCGGCGGCGAAGTCCCGCTGTTTCGTGGCGGGTTGACGGCCGAGGGCGGGGTGCGGGGGGCGGCCGGGCGGGAGACGCGGCTCAACCGGAGTGTGCTGGTCGCCGTGTTGCTGGTCGCGGCGATGGCCGGGGCCGGGGTGTCGGCGGCGGCGCTGCTGCTGGGGCGGGACAGCGGGGTGGGGGAGGTGCCGGTGAGTTCGGCGCCGCACACGTCGTCCATGGTCACCCCCTCCCGGCTGCCCGCCTCGGCGTCCGGGGTGCCCGTCGCTCCGGGGGCCGCGGTCAGTCCGAGCGGGGCTGGCGGGCTGCCTTCCGCGCCCTCCGGGTACCGGCTCGCGCAGGACGCCGCGGGGTTCTCGCTGGCCGTGCCCGAGCAGTTCACGCGGAGCGTGGAGGGGGACCGGGTGTTCTATCTGTCGCCGGACGGCGCGTTCCGGCTCGGGATCAAAGTCGCCGCACCCCAACCCGGCGGCCCGCTGGGGGTGATGGAGCGCGCGGCGGCCAAGGGGCCGCAGACGAACCCCGGTTACCACGACGGCCAGGTCACCGAACAGGAACACCGCGAACTGCACGCTGCCCTCTGGGAGTTCACCTGGAACGGGTTCACCCCGGCGGAGGGCGCCCGGCACACGTACGACCTCTGCTGGGAGGAGGGTGGCAAGCTGTACGACGTGTGGGTGTCGGCGCCGGTGGGGCGGGTGCGGGAGGCGCGGGAGTACTTCGACGTCGCCGTCGATACGTTCACCGTGCGGATGTGAGGGGCGTCAGGTCACGGCTCTGTGACCGGTCGGCGTCCGCTGTGGATCGGGGGGATGAGGAGTGACGGGGGCGGCCTCGGTGAGGTCCGGAGTACGGCGACTTTCATCTGCAACCGCCGGTTCCGATGGCTTCCGAGCCCGGTGCCGGGCGGCTGGTCGCCGGGCGTTACTGGCTGCTGGCCCGGCTCGGGCATGGTGGTATGGGGACCGTGTGGCGGGCCGAGGGCGAGGTGGTGCGGCGGGGGGTCGCCGTCAAGGAGCCCCGGATTCCGGAGCACCTTCCCGATCGGGAACGACGGAACGCGTACGAGCGGATGCGCCGGGAGGCGCGGGCGGCGGCGCGGCTGGATCATCCGGCGGTGGTGCGGGTGTACGACGTCGCGGAGGTCGACGGCCGGCCGTGGCTGGTGATGGAGCTGGTCCGGGGGCGCTCGCTCGGTGACGTGCTGCACGAGGGCACCCTGGACGCGCTTGAGGCCGCGCGGGTCGGGCTCGCACTGCTCGGGGCGCTGGAGTCGGCGCATGCGGCGGGGGTGCTGCACCGGGACGTGAAACCGGAGAACGTCCTTCTTGGGCCGTACGGGCGGGTCGTGCTGACCGACTTCGGGATCGCGCGGATCGAGGGGGAGACGCGGCTCACCGACACCGGGGGGTTTATCGGGTCGCCCGAATTCGTCCCGCCCGAGCGGGTGTTGGGGCGGGGGCCCGGGCCTGAGTCCGATCTGTGGTCGCTGGGGGTCGTGCTGTATGCGGCGACCGAGGGGGTTTCGCCGTTCCGGCGGGGCAATACTCGGGCGACGTTGCAGGCGGTGCTTCATGCGAGTCCGGCGCCTTCAACTTCCGTGTGTGGTCCGTTGGTTGAGGTCATCCATGGGTTGCTGGCGAAGGATGCGGGGCGTGCGTTGGGGAGGGCGCCTATTGGAGGGGCGTGCTTTGGCGGGGGCGGTTCTGAGGAGGCCGGTTCTGGGGAGGGCGTGTTCTGGAGGGAGGGCGCTCTGGGTGTGTGCTCTTACGCGTTGCTCGCGTCGACAATCGGCGGCCTCGCGGGGTACTCATGAGGCATGAGTGACGATCAGGGTGCCGAGGACGCCGGTGACGACAAGGGCCGTACGGTCGGTGGGCGTTATCGGCTGCTCGGGGTGATCGGGGGTGGTGGGACGGGGACCGTGTGGCGGGCCCTGGACGAGGTCGGCGGGGGTGAAGTCGCCGTCAAGCAGCCTGAGTTGCCTGGTGAGCCGGGGGATCCGGTGTATCGGCGGGCCGCTCATCTTCTCTATCGGGAGGCGCGGTCGGCGGCGCGGGTTCGGCATCCTTCTGCGGTCGTCGTCCATGATGTGCTCACCGAGGGTGCCGGTGAGGATCAACTTCCCTGGATCGTCATGGAGTTGGTCTCCGGCGAAGCCTTGCGGGACGTTCTTGTGCGGGGGCCGCTCGGTGTTTCCGAGGCGGCTCGGGTCGGGCTTGCCGTTCTCGGGGCGTTGCGGGCCGCGCATGAGGTCGGGATCGTGCATCGGGATGTCAAGCCGTCCAATGTCCTGCTTGCCGCGGACGGGCATGTCGTTCTCACCGACTTCGGGATCACGCATCCTCAACTCGCCTCATCTGAAGCGGACTTCACCGTCGAGGAGGCCGAACATCTCGCTCCCGAGCGGACGTCCGGGGAACATACCGGTGCCGAGTCCGACCTGTGGTCCCTTGGGGTTCTGCTGTACACCGCTGTCGAGGGGGTGTCCCCGTTCCGCCGTGCGACGGGTCGGGAGACGCTTGCCGCAGTCCTTGCCGCCGATCCGCCCGAACCGCGAAATGCCGGTGCTCTGGGGCCACTTCTGTTGGGGCTGCTGGCCAAGGAGCCGGGGGAGCGGCCGGGGGTGGGGGTGGTGGAGAGGGGGTTGCGGAGGGTTGCGTACGAGGGCGGCGTCGAGGGGGTGGAGGTCGATTTTCGACGGACGTCTGCTGAGGTGCCGGAGGCCATGGTGGAGGTCACGCTTCAGCGGACGCCCGCTGAACGGCGGGCTCTGGCGGGGCAGTTGCCCGTACCGCAGGATTCGGCAGGGCGGTCTCCTGTGCCGCAGGCTCCGGCTGCGCGCCGCGCCGGGCGGCGGGCCTCGACAGGCCGCGCCCCTGAGCTGTCGGCCTCGGCGCCTCAACTCCCCGAGCCGTCGGCCTCGATGCCTCAGCTCCCGGAATCCCAGCTTCCCGAGTCGCCGGGCTCGGTGCCTCAGCTTCCCGAACCTCACCTCTCCGAGTCGCCGGGCTCGGAGCCTCAGCCCTCCGAGCCGTCGGCCTCGACACCTCAGCCCCCCGAGTCGCCAGGTGCGACGCCTCACCCCTCCCAGCCGTCGGCCTCGACACCCCACCCCTCCGAACCCCAGCCCCCCACCCAACTCCCCCCGAAACCCCGCCCCTTCGACCCTCGTCCCCTCCACCGGCACCCCTTCACCCTCGCCCTGGCCTCCGGACTCCTCGTAGGCGGCGGCTGGTTCGGGACCGTGTTCGTGCTCGGGGTCGATGGTGAGGCGCGTACCGAGGAGACCGCTCGGCACAGCGCCGCGCCCGAAGTGTGGGTGGCGCACGAGGAGTTGGGGGCCGTGTTGTCGTTGCCCCGGCAGTACGGGGAGGGTGCCGCGGAGAGCGGGGACGGGTCTCGGTCGGCCGTCTATACGTTCGGCGGCGTCGAGATCCGGCTGACCCGCTGGGACCGTGCGCCCGGGGCGCCGGAGGAGCGGGTGCGGGCGGAGTGGGGGCGGTACGGCGAGCGTGCGCGTACGCGGGTGACGCGGACCAGCCTCCAGGGGCATGACGCCGTCCTCGCCGACACCGTGCACGAGTCCTCCCGGGTGATCGAGCTGATCGTGCTGACCGACGACGGCCGCATGTACGAACTGCGCGCCGCCATGCCACAGGGGACGTCCGCCGAGCGGCAGGGCGCGGCGGTGTTCGAGACGGCGCGGGAGCGGCTGGAGATAGCGGGGGCGGGGACGGGGTCCTGAGCGGGGGCGGTCGGCATGAGCGGGGGCCGGCTGGCGTGAGTGGGGCGGGCTGTCGAGAGCGGGGGCTGTTCTGGACGGCAGCAAACATCTCCCGAGCTGCCGGGCACCCCTCGCCGGCACGCCCTGAGCGGCGTCCCCGGGCGGCGGCCCCCCGGCGGGTGGCGCCCCCCTGAACGGCAGCACCCCCCGAACCGGCACGCACCCCGTGCCCGAGCAGCGGCCGGCCCTCTGATCCGGCCAGCCCGCCCCGAGTCCGCCGACCCGCCCGAGTCGGCTGGCCCGCCCCGAGTCGGCAGGCCCTCTGCGCAGCAGCAACCTCCCGAACCGTCATGCACCCCCTGCCCGAGTGGCAGACGCCCTGATCCAGCTGGCCGGCCCCGAGTCGGCAGGCCCTCTGCGCAGCAGCAGCCTCCCGAACCGTCACGCACCTCCTGCCCGAGCAGCGGCCGACGCCCTGATCCAGCAGGCCCGCCCCGAGTCGGCAGGCCCTCTGCGTAGCAGTACCCCCCGAATCGCCACACACCCCCTGCCCGAGCAGCGGCCAGCCCCCTGATCCGGCCAGCCCGCCCCGAGTCGGCAGGCTCCCCGCGCAGCCCCCCGCAGCAGCCCCCCGAGCCATCACGCACCCCCTCGGCCCGCACGCCCAGAGCCGCCGCGCCCCCCGCCCCAGCCACCCCCCAACACCAGCCCCCCACCATGTGCAAGTGCCGTGAATCCGTGTTACCCACGGATACCCAAACGCCTGACCCCCGGAATACCCTGCGCGCATGACGGACTCGACCCGCGCGCAGCCCCCGCAGAGCACCGGCACGAACCCGATCACCCAGCCCCCGCAGAACACCGGCACCAACCCGACCGCCCAGCCCCCCGCAGGAGCCCGTACCGCCGTCGACGTCGTCACGCCTGAGCTGATCGCGCAGCTCACGAAGGGGGTGGTGGGCTCGGGGCGGGTGGTCAGTCATGCGCCGTTCAGTGGGGAGAAGCTCGCTGATCTGCCCGGGGCGACGCCCGAGGACGTCAGCGAGGCGTTCGAGCGGGCGCGGGCCGCGCAGGGGGTGTGGGCGCGGACGCCGGTGCGGGAGCGGGCCGCCGTGCTGCTGCGGTTTCACGATCTGGTGCTTCAGCGGCAGGCCGAAGTCCTGGATCTCATCCAGCTGGAGACCGGCAAGGCCCGGCTGCACGCGCACGAGGAGATACAGGCCGTCGCCATCGCGGCCCGGCACTACGGGCGCAAGGCGGCGGCCTATCTGAAGCCCAGGCGGCACACCGGGGCCATTCCCGCGCTGACCCGCGTCACCGAACTGCGCCATCCGCGCGGGGTAGTTGGGCAGATAGCCCCGTGGAACTACCCGTTCGAGCTGTCCGTCGGCGACGCCCTCCCCGCCTTCGCCGCGGGCAACGCCGTCGTGATGAAGCCCGACACCGAGACCTGCCTGACCGCGCTGTGGGCGAGGGACCTGCTCATCGAGGCCGGGCTGCCCGCCGGGGTGTGCCAAGTGGTCATAGGGGACGGGCCGGTTGTGGGGCCCGCGATCGTCCGGCAGGCCGACTACATCTCCTTCACCGGCTCCACCCGCACCGGCCGCGAGGTCGCCCAGGGCGCGGCGGCCCGGCTCGTCGGGGTGTCGCTCGAACTCGGCGGCAAGAACGCCATGTTGGTCCTGGCGGACGCCGACGTCGAGAAGGCGGCGGCCGGCGCGATCCGCGCCTGTTTCTCCTCGGCGGGCCAACTCTGCGTCTCCATCGAGCGGTTGTACGTCCACGAGCGGATCGCCGACGTCTTCCTGGACCGCTTCGCCGCCCGCACCCGCGCGATGCGGCTCGGCAACTCCCTCGCGTACGGCGCGGACATGGGCTCGCTGGTCGGCGAACGCCAACTGGCCACCGTACAAAGGCATGTCGACGAGGCCGTCGCCAAGGGGGCGACCCTCGTCGCGGGCGGGGTGGCGCGGCCGGACATCGGGCCCTACTTCTACGAGCCGACGATCCTCGACGGGGTCGAGGCGCCCATGTCCGTGTGCACGGAGGAGACGTTCGGGCCCGTCGTCTCCGTCTACCGTTTCGCCGGCGAGGACGAGGCCGTCGAGCTGGCCAACTCGACGCCGTACGGGCTGAATTCGTCCGTCTGGACCAAGGACGGGCGGCGTGGGCGGGCGCTCGCGGCGCGGCTGCGGACCGGGACCGTGAACATCAACGAGGGGTACGCGCCCGCCTACGGCAGCGTGCGGTCGCCGATGGGCGGCATGAAGGACTCCGGGCTCGGGCGGCGGCACGGCTCCGAGGGGATCCTCAAGTACACCGAGGCGCAGACGGTCGCGCAGCAGCGGCTGGTGCCGATGGGGCCCTCGCTGGGGATGGACGACGAGCAGTACGCCCGCCTCATGAGCCGCGGCCTGCGGGTCATGAAAGCGTTCCGGTTCCGGTAGGAGAGGCCCCATGTCAGAAGACGCCATAGCCGAAGAGGCCCAAGACCCTTACGACTACGACGTGTTGGTCGTCGGCTCCGGCTTCGGCGGCTCCGTCACCGCCCTGCGCCTCACCGAAAAGGGTTACCGCGTGGGCGTGTTGGAGGCCGGCCGGCGTTTCACCCGGGACACCCTCCCGCGCAACTCCTGGGATCTGCGCGGCTATCTGTGGGCGCCCCGCCTCGGTCTCTACGGCATCCAGCGCATCCATCTGCTGGGCAACGTCATGGTGCTGGCCGGCGCCGGGGTCGGCGGCGGCTCGCTCAACTACGCCAACACCCTTTACGTGCCCCCGAAGCCGTTCTTCGCCGACCCGCAGTGGAAGGGCATCACCGACTGGGAGGACGAGCTGCGGCCGTACTACGACCAGGCCCGGCGGATGCTCGGGGTGCGGCTCAACCCGACCATGACCCCCTCCGACGTCCACCTCAAGTCGGCGGCGGAGAAGATGGGCTTCGGCGACACCTTCCATCTCGCGCCCGTGGGCGTCTACTTCGGGGACGGCGACGACGCCGGCGGCACCGCCCCGAAGGCCCGCCCCGGCGAGGAGGTCGCCGATCCCTACTTCGGCGGGGCGGGGCCCGCGCGGCGGGCGTGCACCGAGTGCGGGGAGTGCATGACCGGCTGCCGGCACGGCGCGAAGAACACCCTCAACGAGAACTACCTGTACCTCGCGGAGCGGGCGGGCGCGGTGGTCCACCCGATGACGACGGCCGTGTCCGTCACCGACGACTCGCGCGGCGGGTACGCCGTCGCCACCCTGCCGACCGACCGCCGGCGCCGCACCGCAAAAGCGAAAGCCAAGGCCGACGACCGGACCGTGGGCCGCGTCTTCACCGCCCGCCGCGTCGTCCTCGCCGCCGGCACCTACGGCACCCAGACCCTCCTGCACCGCATGAAGGCGGGCGGCCAACTCCCGTACCTCTCCGACCGGTTGGGCGAACTCACCCGCACCAACTCCGAAGCCCTGGTCGGCGCCCAGACCGACGACCGGCGCTACCGCAAGGCGACCGGACACCCCAAGGCCGACTTCACCAGGGGCGTCGCGATCACCTCCTCCGTCCACCCCGACGCCGGCACCCACATCGAACCGGTCCGCTACGGCAAGGGCTCCAACGCGATGGGCGGCCTGTCCATCCTCCAAGTCCCGTACGCGCAGGGGTCGTCGAGGGTCGGCGGCTGGCTCGCCCACGCCGCCCGGCACCCGCTGCTCGTGCTGCGCTCGCTGTCCAACCGGCGCTGGTCGGAGAAGACCATCATCGGGCTCGTGATGCAGTCCCTGGACAACTCGCTGACGACGTACCTGAAGCAATCCGGCGTAGGGCGCGGCCTGTTGACGGCACGTCAGGGACACGGCGCCCCCAACCCCCAGCAGATCAGGGCCGCTTCGGAGGCGGCCACCGCGATCGCCGCCGACATCAACGGCTTCCCCGGCTCCAACATCGGTGAGCTGATGGGGACTCCGCTGACCGCGCACTTCCTCGGCGGCTGCCCGATCGGCGCCTCCCGCGAGAGCGGCGTCATCGACCCCTACCACCGGCTGTACGGCCACCCCGGCATCTCGGTCGTCGACGGCGCCGCCGTCTCGGCCAACCTCGGCGTCAACCCGTCCCTCACGATCACCGCACAGGCGGAGCGGGCGATGTCGTACTGGCCCAACAAGGGGGAGGCCGACCCGCGTCCGGCGCAGGGGGCGTCGTACGAGCGGCTGGCCGCCGTCGCGCCCAAGTCACCGGCCGTGCCCGCGGGGGCATTTGGGGCGCTGACGTTTCTCGGGGTGCCGCGGGTCCCCGCCAAGGATTGAAAGAAGAGGGACCTGCGCCCCCCTCCGAGTGCAGGTCCCTCCGGTGCCCGGGCCCTCGCGGGCCCGGGTGGTCTCAGCAGGCTCAGGCGTGCGAGCCGGCCGTCTTGCGGCGGCGGACGACGAACACCGCGCCCGCGCCCGCGACGACGGCCGCGCCGCCGGCCAGGCCGATCATCGGCAGCGCCGAGCTGGAGCCGGTCTCGGCGAGGCTGCCGGTGACCTCGACGTCGCTGACCTTCACCGGCTTGCTGCCGCCGGTCTGCGGCTTGGCGTCGTTCGGCTTGCCCTTGTCGGAGCCGGCCGGGAGGATCTCGAAGAAATAGACCCAGCCGTTCGGGTCGTCGGAGACCCAGCAGCTGTTGGCGTCCGAGTAGGTCGCGATACCGCCGGTGAGACCGATGGAGTGCGGGGTCTTGCCGCTGACGCTCAGGCGCAGCCGGTACGACGTCGACTGGCCGCCGTTCAGCGTGATCGCGGAGAGCGTCGCGCCGTCGCCGGACGCGTCCGCCAGGGTCTTCCAGGTGCCCGAGGACTTCTGGAAGATCTGGAGGGTGACGTTGCCCGACCGGTCGTCGAGGTTCTCGTCGAACGCGGCGATGCCCACCAGCGGCTTGATGTTCTTGATCGTCGCGTCGCCCTTGTTGGCGACCTTGAACGTGAAGTTCGTCCAGCCGCTGCCCGCGACGATCGTCTCCGGCAGCCCGGACAGGCCGCTCGTCAGGGACTCGCTGAGGTTGGCCTCGTCCTCCTCGCCCAGGGTCTCGCAGTAGTCGATCTCCGGGGCGGAGGGGGAGGCGCTCGGGGAGGTGGAGACCGAGGCGCTCGGGGAGGGCGAGGTGGAGGTCGAGGCGCTGGGCGAGGGGGAGTTCGACGGCTTCTCGCCGGAACCGGTGTCGCCGCTGCCCGAACCCGCGTCGCCGGAACCGGAGTTGTCACCGGAGCCGGAGTTGTCGCCCGTACCGGCCTCGCCAGAGCCGGAGTTGTCACCCGAGCCCGAGCCCGTCCCGGAGTTGCCGGCGGTGTCCGACCCGGAGTCGTCCGCCGGAGCCGACGGGGACGCGCTCGCCGACGGAGTCTCGTCGCCGTCCGCCGCGAACACGGCCGGCGCGGACAGCAGGGCGATCGGGGTGAGGGCGGCCGTCGCGGCGGCGACGGCTATGGCGCGGCGAAGCTTCATGGATAAAGACCTCAAGGAGTCAGGTCGCGTCACACCCGGCGGGTACGACTGCTGCTGGTGGGATTCCTGACGCGGTGGGGCGCGGCTGGTGTCCGTGGTACGCAGGGTTTGATCCACGAGGCACAGGAAAGGTTGCGGTGATCCTCACGCAATTCTTATGTGGTCTGCGTCACGTGTGCTTCGCGTGGAGATTCTGTGGACGCCGGCCGGCCCGAAAAGGCTCGGCGAAGAGGCTCGGGGAAAGGCGAAGGGCCCCGCGGGACGGAACCGCGGGGCCCTTCTTCGTCAGCACCGGCGGCAGGGCAGCGCCGGTGCTTCTCGGAAGCGGCGCCGGGGGGTTGCGCCGCTGTGGGGTGGTATGTGGGTCGGCCCACGCCAGCTGGTCCGGACCTCTGGCGGTCACCGGCCGGTGGCACGCGCCGCCGTGCACGACGACGCGCTGGTCCGGGTTGTGGGGGGTGCGGAGCTTGTAGGCATCGTGCTGGATGGCGGCGGCGTCCGCAACCGTTTGGCCCAGCCCTGATGCATTTTTGCATGTTCCGCCGGTCGGCCCCGGGCGTCCCCGAGGCCGGCCGTTCTCTGGGGTGACCGGGCTGCTGTCCCCTGCCGTCCGGTCACTGAGCCACGCGTGGTTCTTCCGGGCCCGCGCCTGGCTGGCACGGACATCGGTACCAACGAAGCAGCGGGGCACCGGTCACGCGCCGTACGGGTGAGGGAGGGCCCGAACTCAGTTACGACGCTCAGATCCGGCCCCGGCACAGTTCGAGCAGCGTCATCGCCAGCGTCGTACCCGGCTTGCCCAGGGCGTCGCTGTAGTGGGACAGGATCTCCATCTCGCGGGAGAGGTTCACGCGCCGGCCGCCAGAGGTGATGCGGGCCTCCTGGATCACGGCCGAGACGGCGGCCCGTTCCTGGATGAGGCCGATGATGCGGTCGTCGAGGGCGTCGATGCGGTCGCGGGCGCCGGTGATCACGTCGGCGGCGTCGGTGGTCTTCGCGCCGGTCACGTCGAGGGCGGTCATGAGGGCTCCAGTCGGTGAGCTGCGGCACACCGGTCCGCCGCGGCCCGGGAGAACGACAGGCGCCCCGGGCCTTGTCGGCCCGGGGCGCCTGGGAAGTCGCTTGTCAGCTCAAGCGGCACGACCATGGCAGCCGGCGGGCCGGGTGCCATAGGTAAAGGTCGTGGGCGTGAACATGGGCGCCAGTATGCCACGGCCCCCGCGCCCCTGACCGGGCCGCCCCTGCGCGGGCCCCGGTAGAATCGGCCGCACACACCCTCCCCACCGCCGGAAGGCCCCCGTGTCATCAGCGACCCCAGCCGCCCCCGACACCGTCCTGGTCGTCGACTTCGGTGCGCAGTACGCCCAGCTCATCGCCCGCAGAGTCCGTGAAGCCAGGGTCTACAGCGAGATCGTCCCCAGCACCATGCCGGCGGCCGAGATCCTCGCGAAGAACCCGGCGGCGATCATCCTCTCCGGTGGCCCGTCGTCCGTGTACGAGGAGGGCGCCCCGACGATCGACCGCGCGCTGTTCGAGGCCGGCGTCCCCGTCTTCGGCATGTGCTACGGCTTCCAGCTGATGGCCCAGGCCCTCGGCGGCACCGTCGACAACTCCGGCGCGCGCGAGTACGGCCGTACCGAGCTGCGCGTCTCGAAGCCGTCGTCCACCCTCTTCGAGGGCACCCCCGCCGAGCAGGCCGTGTGGATGTCGCACGGCGACGCCTGCTCGGCCGCGCCGGAGGGCTTCGCGGTCACCGCGTCCACCGACGTCGTCCCGGTCGCCGCCTTCGAGAACGACGAGAAGAAGCTGTACGGCGTCCAGTACCACCCGGAGGTCATGCACTCCACGCACGGCCAGCAGGTCCTGGAGCACTTCCTGTACCGGGGCGCGGGGCTGAAGCCCGACTGGACGACCGGGAACGTCATCGAGGAGCAGGTCGAGGCGATCCGCTCGCTCGTCGGCGACAAGCGGGCGATCTGCGGGCTCTCCGGCGGCGTCGACTCCGCGGTGGCCGCCGCCCTCGTCGCGCGCGCCATCGGCGATCAGCTGACCTGCGTGTACGTCGACCACGGGCTGATGCGCAAGGGCGAGACCGAGCAGGTCGAGAAGGACTTCGTGGCCGCGACCGGCGTCAAGCTCGTCGTCGTCGACGCCGAGGAGCGCTTCCTCGCCGCGCTCGCCGGGGTCTCGGACCCCGAGGAGAAGCGGAAGATCATCGGGCGGGAGTTCATCCGCGTCTTCGAGCAGGCGCAGGCCGAGATCATCGCGGACGCGGGTCCGGCCGTGGAGTTCCTGGTGCAGGGCACGCTGTACCCGGACGTCGTCGAGTCCGGCGGCGGCACCGGCACCGCGAACATCAAGTCGCACCACAACGTCGGCGGGCTCCCCGAGGACCTCGAATTCCGGCTCATCGAACCGCTGCGCAAGCTGTTCAAGGACGAAGTCCGCATGGTGGGCGCGGAGTTGGGGCTGCCCGAGGAGATCGTCCAGCGCCAGCCGTTCCCCGGCCCCGGCCTCGGCATCCGGATCGTCGGTGAAGTCACCAAGGAGCGGCTGGACTTGCTCCGGGAGGCGGACGCGATCGCGCGCGAGGAGCTGACGGCGGCGGGTCTCGACCGGGAGATCTGGCAGTGTCCGGTGGTGCTGCTGGCGGACGTCCGTTCGGTGGGGGTGCAGGGGGACGGGCGTACCTACGGGCATCCGATCGTGCTGCGGCCGGTGTCTTCCGAGGACGCCATGACGGCGGACTGGTCTCGGTTGCCGTATGAGGTGTTGGCGAAGATCTCGACGCGGATCACCAATGAGGTCGCGGACGTCAACAGGGTTGTGGTGGACGTGACTTCGAAGCCGCCGGGCACGATCGAGTGGGAGTAGCGGTCTGTGGAAGGGGCGGGGCGGCTTCGGCCGTTCCGCCCCTGCCCTTTTGCGGTGGGCGGCGGTAACTTTCCGGCTCTGTAAGCGAATCCGTGCTGGAGGACCGATGTCCGGGCCCACGCCACCCGCCCCCCTGCCCACCGACCGGCTGCGGTTCGCGATGCCGCCCCGGCACGAGTCGCCGCAGGCCGAACGCCGGCACCGCAAGGAACGCCTCGCGGGCGCGGTGCGCATCTTCGGGCGGCTGGGGTACGAGGACGGCGTCTCGGGCCATGTCACCGCGCGGGACCCGGAGTTCACGGACTGTTTCTGGGTGAACCCGTTCGGAATGCCGTTCCGGCACGTGACGGCGGGCGACTTGGTGCTCGCCAACGCCGACGGGCAGGTCGTCGAGGGTCAACACCACGTCAACCAGGCCGCGTTCACCGTCCACGCCCAGGTCCACGCGGCCCGCCCCGACGTCGTCGCCGTCGCCCACTGCCACTCCGTCCACGGCCGAGCCCTCGCCGCGCTGGGCGAACTGCTGGAGCCGATCACACAGGAGAGCTGCGCGTTCTACGAGGACCAGGCGCTGTACGACACGTACACCGGGGTCACCGTCGACGTCGAGGAGGGGCGGCGGATCGCGGCGGCGCTGGGCTCGCGCAAGGCGCTGGTGCTGCGCAACCACGGGGTGCTGACCGTGGGGGACTCCGTCGACGCCGCCGCCTGGTGGTTCGTCTCGCTGGAGCGGTCGAGCCAGGTGCAGTTGGCGGCGCGGGCGGCGGGGCGGCCGGTGCTCATCGAGCATCGGCAGGCGGTGGCCACGCGGGAGCAGTTGGGTGGGGATCTGGTGGCGTGGATCAGCTATCAGCCGATGTGGGAGGACATTGTGCGGCGGGAGCCGGATCTGTTGAACTGAGGGCTGGATTTGCCGGGTTGAGGGTCAGCTCTGCTGAACTGGGGCTCGGCTTTGTTGAACTGGGGCTAGGCTTTGCTGAATTGGGGCTTGGCTTTGCTGAATTGGCGGAGTGTCAGAAGTCCTGGAGGATCACCGACTTGGTCCTGCCGAACTCCTCGTCGGTGAGCACCCCGGTGCGGTGCAGCTCCCCCAACTCCCGCAACCGGCGCAGGAGTACGTCGTGATGATCGGGCGCCGGCGCCGGGCGCGACGCCGTCGTACTCAGCGGTCTCGACGGGTGCGGGACGCGTGCCGTGACGGCCGTCGCGATCAGTGCGGTGAGCAGGTCGCGGCGGGTGTTGCCCCAGAGGTCGAGGGTGTACGGGTCCTTCTCCGGCGGGAGTTTGGAGAAGACGGTGTCCCGGGTCACGAACCGCAGAAAACCGTCGTCGTAACCGGAGTTGGGCATCCACTCGACCTGTACGACGTCGGCGACGGCGATGATCCGCGGTCCCGTCGCCCGCTTCACCCGGTCCGAGGTGTCGGCCCAGTCGATGCGGATGCGGGTGCCGTCGAAGGAGACCGTGCCGTCGGAGGAGCGCACCGAGACCGGGACCGGCGGGCCGGGGAGGAGGTAGCCGGCCGTCGGGGACTTCGGGATCTGGTCCAGGAGAAGGGAGTTGCGGATCTCCTCGGCGAGGAACTCGGCGGTGCCGGAGCGGTCGACGTCCACCAACAGGCGGTAGGGGTCGGCGGGTTCGGGCAGCCGGCCGCCGGTCGCCTGGAGCAGCGGGTCCGCCCCCTCGCGCAGCCTGATCCGTAACCGGCCGCGCCTGCGCTCCGGTTCGTACACCACCCCCGACACCGCCTCCAGGGGGATCGCGACCTCGCCGTACGTCTGTCTGAACAGGGGGACGCTGCGGTGCAGTCCGGGGGTGATCCTGACCGTCGTGCCGTCGAAGGTCCAGGTGCCGTCGCGCTGGATGAGCTCGGACATGGGGGAATTGTCGCAGTGTGGGCGGGGCGGGGGGAGGGGGTTGGGGGAAGGGGGTCGGTGGGGGGCGGTGGAGGTGGGGTGCGGGGTTCGTGGGCGGGGGCGGCGCGGGTCCGGGCGGGGTTCGGACGAGGGTCCGGGCGGGGGTTTGAGTGAGGGGTCGGTGCGGGTCCGGGCGGGGGTCTGGGTGTGGGTCTCGGTCTGGGTGTGGGTCTGGGTGTGGGTCCGGCCGGGCGTCCGGGTAGGGCACAATTCGCCTTTGACGTACGGGAGTTACCAGGGTGGGGGCTTTCGTGTTCCGGGGCGCGGGAAGGTGGTCGTACGGGCGTGGCGGTGCAGGGTGTGCATGACGGGGGGTGTGTCTGCGGGGGGTGTCCGCGCGGGGCGCGGGAGGGGTATCGGCGGGCGGTGGGCGAGTTTCTGCGCAAGCGGGACGCCTTCGCGGCCGGGGAGGGGCTGCCGGCGGCGCTCGCCCACTCCGGGCCCGCTTCGCGGCAGTGGGTCTCCGAGGAGCTGACCCAGTCCGCCGCGCTGGTCGCCGAGCGGGGGCGGGCCGAGGGGGAGGCGTGGCTGGCGCGGCTGTGGGGGCGGACGGCCGCGGTGGTCTGGGCGGGGGTGCTCGCCCTGCTGCTCGGGCAGGCGCTCACCGCCGTCGGGGCGGGGTGGAGCGACGCCCGTACGGCCGGGCTGCTCGCCGCGGTCGCCGTCGCGGCGGCGCTGACCTCGGCGTCCTGGTTCCACCGGGCGCGCGGGGGTGTGCTCGCGCCGGTCATCGGCGAGGACAACCGGCTCTCCACGTCCCGGGTGGTGGCCGGGGTGTGGGTGCTGTTCGTGTCGTACGCCGTGCTGGTGCTCGTCGGTGAACTGGCCGCCGCGTCCGGGGGCCGGGAGCGGGACGCCCTGCTCGCCGGGCTCGAACTGCGGCGCGGGGTCGGGGTGTTGACCGTGCTCGCCGTGGTCTGCGCGATCGCCGTCGTGGTGCGGCGGGTGGTGGGGGTGCGGGTGCTCGGGCAGCGGTTGCAGAAGGTGCGGGCGTATCGGCCGCGGGCCGCCGATCTGCTGACCGACGACTCGGGGAAGGGGGCGTTCGCCGATATCCAGTACGTCGTCGTGAACGCGGTCTCCGTCGTCTTCGCCGGGGTCCGGCTGGGCCGGCGGCCCGATCAACTACCCGATCTGCCCTGGGGGTTGGCGGTTCTGGTGCTGGTGTCCGCCGCGACCTACTTCGCCGGGAAGTACGCCGAGGGCGGGCGGCCGGTGATCCTCTCCGTCGTGCGCTGCCGGGAGGCCGGTGATCTGGACGCGCCGATCCGGACCGGGGACGACATCGAGATCCGGGGCGCCGGATTCGTACCGCCCGGGGCACAGGGGGCGGACCGGCTGGCCCGGATGGTCGTACGGGTGGGGGCCGTGCATGTGCAGGTGCCGTTGGTGCCGGTCGCCGGGGGGTTCCGGAACCCGGCCGACGCGGTGCTGACGGTGCCGGTACCGGTGGAGGTGGAGCCGGGGCGGGTGGAGGTGCAGGTTGTCACTGCGGCGGGGGTGGAGAGCAATCGGTATGGGATCGAGGTGGTGGAGTGAGGGGTGGGGTGGGGTGGGGTTTGGGGGGTGAGGGGTGGGGTTTGGGGGTTGAGGGGTGGGGGTGCTGGGGAGCGGGGGGTGGGGCTCGGGGCTGAGAGGTGGCGTGGGGTGAGGAGGTTGGGTGAGCTGAGCTGAGCTGCTGGTGGGGTGAGGGGGTTGGGTGAGCTGAGCTGAGCTGTTGGTGTGGGGAGGGGGGTTGGGTGAGCTGAGCTGTTGGTATGGGGTTTGTGGGGTGGGGTGAGCTGGCGGCGTTGGTGTTGGCGTCGGTATCGGTGAGTCGAGGTCGAGGTCGGGCGGTGGGTGTCGGTTCGCCGGAGTTGAGTGGTGGACGTCGGTTTCCGGTCTCGGGCTTTCCGGCGCCCAGCGTCTTCCTGGCCTCGGCGCTTCCCTGGCCCCCGGTAGCCTCCCCGCCCCCGGCGCTTTCCTGACCCGGCTCCTTCCGGTCCCGGCGGAGTCTGTCTCTTCGCTGTCAGTGTGCGAGCACGGTGAGCGGGGGAGACCTCGCTTACGTATGGTCTGGTGAAGGGTTCACGGGGTGGTGGACGAGAGGCGGCGATCGACGATGGCCCACGGTATGCGGATGGACACACGCCCTTCCCCGGTCGGTGGTGGACATGGATGGCGGGAGACGGCGGCCCGGTACGCGCTGCTGCCGTTGCGGATCTTCCTCGGGGTCACCTTTATCTACGCGGGGCTGGACAAACTCACCGACAGCGCGTTCATGAAGGCCTCGGGGGCGGGGTCGGTCGGCGACACCATGCGTGCCGTCAGGGACTCCTCCGCGATCCCGGCGCTGGTGGATCTGGCGCTGAAGAGTCCGGTCGGGTTCGGGTACGCCATCGCCTTCGGTGAACTCGCCGTCGGCCTCGGGGTTCTGTTCGGCATCCTCACCCGGCTGGCCGCACTGGGCGGAATGCTGATCTCCCTGAGCCTGTGGCTGACCATCAGCTGGGCGGCGTCCCCCTACTACTACGGCAACGACCTCCCTTACATGATGGCCTGGATCCCCTTCGTCCTCGCCGGAGCACCGGTCCTCTCCGCCGACGCCCTGTGGCGCGGGCGGCGAAGGAGGGACGGGGAGTTCGGCTGAGGGCTCGCTTTGACTGAGGGCTTGTCCTGACGGGGGGCTTGTCTTGAGCGGGGGTTGCTGCGGCTGAGGGCTTGTCTTGAGTTGGAGTTGCTGAGGCTGAGGGCCTGTCTCGGCTGGAGGGCTCGCCTCTGCTGGGGGCGAGGGAACTCCGGCCGAGCTGAGGGGCTTCGGCTCGCGTGGGTTCGGCTGAACTGAGAGGGTTCCGTCCTCCGCCCCCGCCCTACTCCCGCGCCCCCGTCTCCCCCGCACCGATCACCCCCTTCCCCTTCCGGCGCCGGATCGCTCCCGCCGTCGCCCCCGCCGCGCCCCCTAGGACCAGCCCCAGCGCGGCCAGCGGGATGACGGTGAACCACTCGGCGTTCCACAAGCCCCCCACGTCGCCCGCGTAGAGGAAGCCCGCGAGGGTGAGGAAGAGGCCGAGAACCAGGCGGCCGGGGCGGAATTCATGGCGTAGCACGGGTCACCTCCGCTTGGCCGACGCCTACCTGGAGAGTGAGGGCCAGGGTGGCGGTGGGTGTGGTGCCTGCGGGCGGGGAGAGAGTCAGCCGGCGGTGTTTTCCGGGCTCCACGTCGACGTCCTTCTTCTTGTCACCGGGGAGCTGGACGTCGCCCAGACCCACGTCGATGCTGAGGTCGACCTTGGCCGTCGCCGGGACGATCACCTTCAGCTTGCCCACGGCGACCTCCGCAGAGACGGTCGTCGTGCCTTTGGCGAGGGGCAGGGCGGTGAGGTCCAGGGTGCCTCTGCCGGTGCCCAGGGTGTAGGAGGGGTGCAGCTCGGCGGCGGTGGTGGGGCGCCAGGTGGTGTCGGTCCAGTGCGTGCTGACGTTCTTCGGGACGGCCGTCGTCGCGGCGAGGAGAGCGGCCGTGATCAGGGCGAGCAGGACCGAGCCCGCTCCGGTGCGCCCGAGGAAGGAGCTGACGGCGATGCCCAGGCCCAGGACGACCAGGGCGGCGGCGAGACCGGCTTGCAGACTGCTGCCGAGGGGGTGGTCGTCCCAGGTCAGGCCGGTCGCCACGGCTGCCGCCGCGACGGCCAGGAGGAAGAGCCAGCCGCCCAGCCTGTGGGGGGCCGGCGGGCTCGGGGGGCGGGGGGCTGAGGGTGTGCGCCGCGGGGGGCTGTGGCCGGTGAGGTCGAGGGAGACGAAGGACGCGATGTCGGGGGTGCCGGCGTCGCCGGGGCCCCACAGATAGCCGGTGCCTCCGGTGTGGGTGCCGTCCTTGACGAGGGGGTCGCGCCACCAGGACTGGTAGGGGCCGGGCACGGGCGGTGCCTGGGCCTCGGGCGGGGCGTCCGGGGCTGCGGGGGCGGCAACGGGGTCGGGGCCGGCGGCGCGATGCTGCGACCAGTGACCGGCGCCGGCGAGGAGGAGGGCGAGGACGGCGCCGAAGGCGAGGATGCCGCCGTTGCCGAGGAGGCTGAGGAAGACTCCGCAGCCCACCAGGGCGAACAGCACCGCTGTGAGGGCCTGTCCGTCGATCCTGCCGGTCAGCAGTTTGCGGATCTCGTTCTCCCCGTCGTCCGCGTACGGCACGAACAGCCACGCGAAGCCGTAGAAGATGAGACCGATACCGCCCGTCGCCGAGAGGACGGCGAGCGTGATGCGGAAGATCACCGGGTCCATGTCGCACTGCCGCCCCAGCCCCGCGCACACGCCCGCGATCATTTTGTACTCGCGGTCGCGGCGGAAGCCGAGCGGGGACCCGGCGGGCCCGGCCGGTTTCGCGGACAGGCCGGGGGCCGCCGCCGGGTCCTCCGGCGCCGGGCCTGCCGCACGCTGCTGATCTGCCATGCGTCCATGGTGGCGGGCGAAACCGCCCGGCGGGACCCGGGAAGACCCTGGTCCGACCCTGATATCGGCCCCGAGACCGACCCGGGGTTGTGTTCGAGCCGTGACGCGCTGTGGATCAGGGGAGTCTCGGGGGTGAACCCTGATGTCCCGGGCGGCCGGGCCGTGTGACGATCGACGCATGCCCGAAGTCGCAGCAGCACTCGCCGAACCGAGGCCGCCGCGCAAGCTCTACCGCAGCAGTGACGGACGCTGGCTCGGCGGGGTGGCGCGGGGGCTCGCCGGACATCTCGGCCTGCCCGTCGTGTGGGTCCGCCTTGTGTTCGCGGGCCTGTTCATGGCGGACGGGCTCGGTGCCCTGCTCTACGCGGCGTTCTGGTTCTTCGTGCCGCTCGGGGTCGAAGGCGTCGGCGGCCGGCGCCCCCCGTCGCCCGCGGGTGTCGAGACGGGGGCCGACGGCCGCCGCAGGCTCGTCGCCCGCAGGCCGGACAAGGGGCAGATCCTCGCCCTGCTCGTCATGGTCGTCCTCGCCATGGTGTTCGTCGGCAGCGTCGACATAGGCAGTACGGCCCAGGCGTATCTGCTGCCCCTCGTCCTGGTCGGCGCGGGCGTCGCCCTCGTCTGGCGCCAGGCGGACAACGCCCGCCGGGCCCGCTGGGTCGAGGTCGGCCGCCGTCGGCGTACGGTGACGCTGCTGCGCACCGGCGGCGGTGTCCTGCTGGTCACCGCCGGGGTCTCCGGCGTCTTCGTCCTCCAGGGCTCCGTCGCCCACCTCGGCTCGGTCCTCCAGGCCGCCCTCGCCGTCCTCGTGGGGATCACTCTGCTCGCCGGCCCCTACCTCGTGCGGATGACGCAGGACCTCTCCGAGGAGCGTCTGATGCGTATCCGCGCCCAGGAGCGCGCCGAAGTCGCCGCCCATGTCCATGACTCGGTGCTGCACACGCTGACCCTGATCCAGCGCAACGCCGACAGCCCCGGCGAGGTGCGCCGCCTCGCCCGCGCCCAGGAGCGCGATCTGCGGACCTGGCTGTACAACCCGGGCGGCAGCGGCAAGGAGGAGGCCGACGAACCGGCCACGGTCGCGGAGGCCGTCCGCCAGTACGCCGCCGAGGTCGAGGACAAGCACGGGGTGCCCATAGAGGTGGTCGTCGTCGGCGACTGCGCGCTCGACGAGCGGACGGGGGCGCAGATGCAGGCCGCGAGGGAAGCCATGGTGAACGCCGCCAAGTACGGTGGCGAGGGAGGAGCCGTCCAGGTCTACGCGGAGGTCGAGGAAAGGACGGTCTTCGTGTCCGTCCGGGACCGCGGCCCCGGCTTCGACCTCGACTCGATACCCGCCGACCGCATGGGTGTCAGAGAATCGATCATCGGCCGTATGGAGCGCAACGGCGGTACGGCGCGGCTGCGGGCGGTGCCCGGCGGCGGGACGGAAGTCGAGCTGGAGATGGAGAGGGTGGAGAGGACGACATGACTGAGCCGATGGAGCCGGACGCGCTGCCGCAGGAGACGGCGGCCCTGGGCGACGGTGAACAGCAGCGGCGGGTGCGGGTGGTGCTCGTCGACGACCACCGCATGTTCCGTACGGGCGTGCAGGCCGAGATCGGGCGTACCGAGGAGACGGGGGTCGAGGTCGTCGGGGAGGCCGAGGACGTCGACCAGGCGGTCACCGTCATCACCGCGACCCGCCCCGAAGTGGTCCTCCTGGACGTGCATCTGCCCGGTGGCGGCGGCGCCGAGGTCCTGCGCCGCTGCGCCGATCTGGCGGCCGACCCCGAGCGGCCGGTGCGCTTCCTCGCGCTGTCCGTCTCGGACGCCGAGGAGGACGTCATCGGAGTGATCCGCGGCGGCGCGCGCGGCTATGTGACCAAGACGATCACGGGGAAGGACCTCGTGGCGTCCATCTTCCGGGTCCAGGACGGCGACGCGGTGTTCTCGCCGCGGCTCGCGGGCTTCGTCCTCGACGCCTTCTCCTCGACCGACGCCCCGCCGGTCGACGAGGACCTCGACCGCCTCACCCAGCGCGAGCGCGAGGTGCTGCGCCTCATCGCCCGCGGCTACTCCTACAAGGAGATCGCCAAGCAGCTCTTCATCTCCGTCAAGACGGTCGAGTCCCACGTCTCGGCGGTCCTGCGCAAGCTCCAGCTCTCCAACCGCCATGAGCTGACTCGCTGGGCGACGGCACGCCGGTTGGTGTGAGGGGCGGCTCCCGCGCAGGGGAGGGGGCGCTCCCGCGCCGAGGGAGGGGACGTTTCCGCGTCAGCGGAGGGGCGTTTCCGTGCCGGCGTCGGCTCACACCACCCGAGTCGCCCCCGCGAACGGCATCTGGTCGATGGGGGCCACCCGGACCGGGGCCGACGGGTTGGGGGCGTGGATCATCTGGCCGTTGCCGATGTAGAGGCCCACGTGGCTGATGCCGGAGTAGAAGAAGACCAGGTCCCCGGGACGGAGTTCGGAGCGGGAGACGCGTCGGCCGGCGTCGATCTGGGCGTAGGTCGTGCGGGGCAGGGAGACGCCGGCGGAGCGGTAGGCGGCCTGGATCAGGCCGGAGCAGTCGAAGGCGGAGGGACCGGTGGCGCCCCACACGTAGGGGCTGCCGAGCTTGGAGTAGGCGTACGAGATCGCCGCGGCAGCGAGGGAGTTGGGGGCTTCGGCGGCGGACCGGAGACCGGTGCGGGACGCCGTCCGTGAGGCGCGGGTCCCGCTCCCCGCACCCCCGCCGCCCGCTGTCTCCTCGCTCACCCGGGCGCGTTCCGCAGCCGTCAGCCGGGACAGCAGCTGCCGGGCCGTGGCCAGCTTCGAGGTGACCGTGCGCTGGTGTTCCCGCAGCTCCGCCTGCCGGGCGGTCAGCGAGGCGATCTCGACGCGGGCGGCGCCGCGCAGCCGCTCGACCTCGCCGAGGCGCTGCCGCACGAGCCGTACGGCCTCCGTCTGGCGGTCGCCGGCGCGCTCGGCGAGCGCGGCGTCCTCCAGGTACCGGTCGGGCGTGGCGGAGAGCGCGAGCTGTACGGACGGGTCGAGGCCGGCGCTGCGGTACTGGGCGGCGGCGATCGAACCCAGCGTGTCCCGCGCGGAGTTGAGGTCGGCCGTACGCCGGGCGGCCTCGTCGCGCAGGACCGTCAGCCGCTTCTCGGCGGTCCGCACCTGCTCGCGCGCGCCGTCGTACTGCTGGGTCGCCGTCTCGGCGTCCCGGTACAGCCGGTCCACCTCCGCCCTGACCTGGTCCGCCGTCGGCGCCGGGGCGGCCTGGCCGGTCCCGTCGAAGGCCGTCGCGCTCGCCGCGCCCGCGAGGGCGAGG
Organism: Streptomyces sp. AMJ-169; assembly: GCF_055597585.1. Taxonomy (NCBI): domain Bacteria; kingdom Bacillati; phylum Actinomycetota; class Actinomycetes; order Kitasatosporales; family Streptomycetaceae; genus Streptomyces; species Streptomyces sp. AMJ-169. The sequence goes on along the minus strand of NZ_JBVLTJ010000005.1, from coordinate 542,349 downwards.
GTCGCGGCGGTACGGACGGCGGGGCCGCCGAGCTGATGCCGGCGGGGTTTTCGGTGCGCTGCCACGTTGGACGTGCCTGTCCTTTCGTACGACCGCCTCGCGCGCCGCGGCGGCCCGTGGACCGGGGGAAGCGGGGCGGCGGGGGCGCGTCCGGCGGCGGTCCGCTCCGGGGAGAGACGGGCCGCCGCCGGACTTCCTCGGCGGTGGTGTCCGACTGCCGCCCCTTGGCCTGGGCGGCGGTGGGGAGCCGGGCACCTGGGGGAGGACGCTAGGCCTGTCGGTGACGACTCGGTAACGCGATGTGCGGAAGTGGCGTGAGTGGACTGCCCGGTGACCGTATGTGCGGACGAGTCCCTCTTTCGAAGACGACTTCGTGCGCTGCGTTGACCGAACCGGGGGTTCTGGTCCGTGAGGTGGGACAGAGTGCTACGGGCCGTACTCCTGGAGTCGTACGGGGCGCGTGTACCGGGTGGGGGCGGTGACAGACGCCCCATAGGGGGCTGATTAGGCTCCGCCTCATGGACGTACTCATCCATCTCTTCGTCGGCCTGCACATCATCGGGATCGCCGCGCTGCTCGGCGGTTTCCTCACCCAGATGAAGGCGATGGGCCAGGGCACCGCCCGCTTCGTGCCCGGGATGCTGCACGGCGCGGCGACGATGCTGGTCACCGGCGTGATCCTGGTGGGCCTCAACCAGGCCGACGACCACGCCGTCAACAACGTCAAGATCGGGCTCAAGCTGGCCCTGCTGATCGTGATCCTGGGGCTCGTCTACGTGAAACGGGACGACGAGACCGTCGAGAAGCCGCTCTTCGGCCTGGTCGGCGGGCTGACCGTCGCCAACATCTTCATCGCGGTGCTCTGGACGTGAGCCGCGCGTAGGGGCGCCTCACGGCTCCCTGGAGGGCCGCGACGGAGAGTCCGCGACCCGGGGCAGCCCAAGCGCCCTCCGCGCCCGCCAGAACCCCCCTGGAGCCGCTCTTCCGGGGAGCACCGGTCACCCCCGCAACCACCGGAGGTGACACGTGTCGTCGTCGGGCGTCCCGGTTCCCTCAGGACGGGCGGACGACGCTGTGGATCTCCGCCTTGCCGGCGAAGTCGATGGACTCCTCGCGGATGAGGGCGCCGGGGTGCGGGGCGTGGATCATCAGGCTGTCGCCGATGTAGAGGCCCACGTGGGTGATGTCGTCGTGGAAGAAGACCAGGTCACCCGGGCGGGCGTCGGGGAGGCGGATCGGGGTGCCCGCGGTGACCTGGGCGAAGGTCGTGCGGGGGAGGGAGACTCCGGCGGACGCCCAGGCCGCGCGGGTGAGGCCGGGGCTGTCGTACGAACCGGGGCCCGAGGCGCCCAGGACGACCGGCTTGCCCAGTTGCGCGCGGGCGAAGGCCAGGGCCATCTCCGCCTTCGCGGTGATCTCCGCCTTGGCCGTGACCGCGTCCGCGTTCTGCTGCTGGGGGGCCGCCTTCTGCATGCCGGCCGTGCGGAACGACAACAGGGCCTGCGCCTTGCTGAGCTTCCCCTGGACCGTCACCTTCGCGTTCTTGAGATCGCTCTCGGGGTCGGCGGCGGGTTCCTCCGCGCGCGCGGGTGTGCCGGTCCGCACGGGATCGTCCACGCGCGCGGGCGCCTCCAGATGCGCGGGTTCCTCCGCGCGCGCGGAGGCCTCGCCCCCCGGCGACTCCCCGAAGCCCCCCGCCGACTTCCCCAAACCCTCCGGCGGCTCCCTGAAGCCCTCCGACGGCGCCCCAGAGTCCCCCGCCGCCTCCCCGAAGTCCTCGCCCCCAATGCTCGGCGGATGCGTCGGCCGGGGCGGGAGGAGCGGTTCCGGAGGGGTGCCGTAGCGCGTCGCCGTGTCGAGGAACGTCTTGGCGCGCTTGGTCTCCTTCTCCTTGGCCGCGGTGTCCTTCTTGGTGCCCGTCTGGCTGTAGAAGGCGTCGAGCTTCTTCTCGATGTCCTCCAGGGTGGGTCTGCCGTCCGTGGCGGGGGCCGCTTCGGCCGTCTGGGAGAGCAGGGCCACCGAGGTGAGGGCCGCGGTGGCGAGTGCGGGCGTGCGTATGCCGGACGCAACGCTGCCCGTCCAGCGGGGCTTGCGGTGCTGCGACGCCAAGGAGGCGACTCCTTCCGTACTACCGCCTACCGGGTCAGCTGTCGGGTTCGGGCGCGGTCGTGCCCGCGGAAGGTTGCCCTACGGCCGTCTCCTGGTCGGGATCCGGCCGATTCACCCCAAGGTCTCGGTGGGTCCCCGGCTCCGGCTGCCTCGCGCACGGGGGCGGGCCGGACTCGGCGGAGGCCGCGCGGCCCGGCGACGTTCGCCGGTGGGGGACAGTGCGGCCTGAGCGGCACGGTAGCCAACTCGTGTGGCTTCTGTGAAGGTTGATGGCCGATATGCCCGATACGTTTTTGTGACGTCAAGGGAAGACGCGCTGGAGAGGGTGCCGGTTCCGGTCCTCCTGGAGTCGGTTTCGCGCCTCACCGGAGGCTGTCCCGCCCCTGTCGTACGCAGATCGTTTCCGGGATCGGGACCGGTTGTCAGTGGGGCCGCCTAGACTCGGAGAGCGATGAGCAGCCTCTTTGACGACAGCTTCCTGGCGGACCTCCAGGCCCCGCGCGGGCACGGCGAGGAACCCCCGCCCCCGCCCGAGGACGAGCACGCGCCGGAGCCGATTCCGGACGACCTGTTCGGCGGGAAATTCGACGCGCCGCCGGACCGGGACGCCTACTACCGCGACGGCGCCCCGCGCCCGGTGCTGGACGCGGCGGCGCTGGTGGACGGGCTGAACGAGAACCAGCGCGAGGCGGTCGTCCACGCCGGCTCGCCCCTGCTCATCGTCGCCGGCGCAGGGTCCGGCAAGACCCGTGTGCTCACGCACCGCATCGCCTACCTGCTCGCCGAGCGCAACGTGCACCCGGGCCAGATCCTCGCGATCACGTTCACGAACAAGGCCGCCGGCGAGATGAAGGAGCGCGTCGAGCAGCTCGTGGGCCCGCGCGCGAACGCGATGTGGGTCATGACGTTCCACAGCGCGTGCGTGCGCATCCTGCGCCGCGAGTCCAAGAAGCTCGGCTTCACGTCGTCGTTCTCGATCTACGACGCGGCCGACTCCAAGCGCCTGATGGCCCTGGTCTGCCGCGACCTGGACCTCGACCCCAAGCGCTTCCCGCCCAAGTCCTTCAGCGCCAAGATCAGCAACCTCAAGAACGAGCTGATCGACGAGGACGACTTCGCGGGCCAGGCCGCCGACAGCTTCGAGAAGACCCTCGCGCAGGCCTACGCGCTGTACCAGTCCCGGCTGCGCGAGGCCAACGCGCTGGACTTCGACGACCTGATCATGACGACGGTCAACCTCCTGCGCGCCTTCCCCGACGTCGCCGAGCACTACCGCCGCCGCTTCCGGCACGTCCTGGTCGACGAGTACCAGGACACCAACCACGCCCAGTACGCGCTCGTACGGGAACTCGTCGGCGGCGCCGACCGTTCACCGGACACGCCGCCCAGCGAGTACGACCTGCCGCCCGCCGAACTCTGCGTGGTGGGCGACGCCGACCAGTCCATCTACGCCTTCCGGGGCGCGACGATCCGCAACATCCTCCAGTTCGAGGAGGACTACGCGGACGCGACGACGATCCTGCTGGAGCAGAACTACCGCTCCACGCAGACGATCCTGACCGCCGCCAACGCGGTCATCGAGCGCAACGAGTCCCGCAGGCCCAAGAACCTGTGGACCAACGCGGGCGCCGGCGCCCGCATCACGGGCTACGTCGCCGACACGGAGCACGACGAGGCGCAGTTCGTCGCCGAGGAGATAGACCGCCTCACCGACGCGGGCGACGCCAAGTCCGGTGACGTGGCGGTCTTCTACCGCACCAACGCCCAGTCCCGTGTCTTCGAAGAGGTCTTCATCCGCGTCGGCCTGCCCTACAAGGTCGTCGGCGGCGTCCGCTTCTACGAGCGCAAGGAGGTCCGGGACGTCCTCGCCTACCTCAGGGTGCTCGCCAACCCCGAGGACACCGTCCCGCTGCGCCGCATCCTCAACGTCCCCAAGCGCGGCATCGGCGAGCGCGCCGAGGCCATGATCGACGCCCTCTCCCAGCGCGAGAAGATCAGCTTCCCGCAGGCCCTGCGCCGCGTCGACGAGGCGTACGGCATGGCCGCGCGCTCCGCCAACGCGGTCAAGAAGTTCAACACGCTGATGGAGGACCTCCGTACGGTCGTCGAGTCCGGCGCGAGCCCGGCGACGGTCCTGGAGGCCGTCCTCGAACGCACCGGCTACCTCGCCGAGTTGCAGAGCTCCACCGACCCCCAGGACGAGACCCGGATCGAGAACCTCCAGGAACTCGCCGCCGTGGCCCTGGAGTTCGAGCAGGAGAACGAGCAGGGGGAGCAGCCCTCCCTGGCCGACTTCCTGGAGCGCGTCGCCCTGGTCGCCGACTCCGACCAGATCCCCGACGAGGGCGAGGACGGCTCCGGCGTCATCACGCTGATGACCCTCCACACCGCCAAGGGCCTGGAGTTCCCGGTCGTCTTCCTCACCGGCATGGAGGACGGCGTCTTCCCGCACATGCGGGCTCTCGGCCAGGTCAAGGAGCTGGAGGAGGAGCGCCGCCTCGCCTACGTCGGGATCACCCGCGCGCGCGAGCGGCTCTACCTCACCCGCTCCACGCTGCGCAGCGCCTGGGGCCAGCCGTCGTACAACCCGCCCTCCCGCTTCCTGGAGGAGATCCCGGCGGTCCACGTCGACTGGAAGCGCACGGGCGCGCCCGCCGCGCCTCCCGTGTCCGGCGGCGGTACGTCCGGCGTCACCTCGTCGTTCTCGACCCGTTCCCGCTCCTCCGCGAAGGGCGCCTCCGGGTTCGCCACCAGCCGGGCCGACGACAAGCCCGCGGTCGCGCTGGCCGTCGGGGACCGCGTCACCCACGACCAGTTCGGGCTCGGCACGGTCGTCGGCGTCGCCGGCTCCGGCGCGAAGTCCGAGGCGACGATCGACTTCGGCGAGGGCAAGCCGAAGCGGCTGCTGCTGCGGTACGCGCCGGTCGAGAAGCTCTGACGCGACGGACCCGACGGCCGACGACCCGACGCCCCGGCGACCTGACGGGTGCACGGGCGCACGGGCGCACGGGAAAGGCCCCTGCTGTCCAGCAGGGGCCCACCGGCGGGGAGTTCGGCCTTACGTCGGGTCGAGCCCGTGGCTGCGCAGCCACGGCAGCGGGTCGATCGCGGAGCCCCCGGCCGGCCGGACCTCGAAGTGCAGATGCGGGCCCGTGGAGTTGCCGGAGTTGCCGGAGTAGGCGATCGGTTCGCCGGCCTTGACGGTCGTACCGGAGGCGACGCGGTAGCTGGAGAGGTGGCAGTACCAGGTCTCCGTGCCGTCCTTCGCGGTCAGGATCAGCATGTTGCCGTAGGCGCTGTTCCACTGCGTGCGGACGGTGCCGTCGGTGGCGGCCATGACGGTCGTGCCGTAGGCGACGGGGAAGTCGATGCCGGTGTGCATGGACATCCAGTTGATGCCGGACTGGCCGTAGTAGGCGCTCAGGCCGTGCTGCGCGACGGGGAGGGCGTACTTGGGGCGCAGCCGCTCCTTGCGCGCCGCCTCCGCGAGGGCCTTCTTCTTCTCGGCCTCCTGCTGCGCCTTGAGGTCGATGCGCTCCTGCGTACGGCTCGCGCGGTCGGCGAAGTCGTCGGCCTCCGCGCTGAGGCTCTCCAGCTGGCTGTCCAGCTTGTTGTTGGCGGCGGACGGCTTGACCGACTTCGTCTCGGCGGCGGCGGAGGCGGTGGTGTCCTTGCCGTCGTCGCCGAACGTGCCGACCGAGGCCGCGGCGATGCCGGCGACGCTCATCACGCACGCCGAGGGCACGGCGACGGTCAGCAGCGCGGACCGCTTCGCGGGCGCCTTGCGGCGGCGGTTCGCGGCGCGGCCCGCCGGGCGGGCGGCGGGCTCCTCCTGGCCGTCCAGCAGGACCGGGAGCTCACCTGTCGCGGCCAGGCCGTCGGCCTCGAACGTCGTGGTGGCCTGCTGGTCGAAGGGGGCGAAGGGGTCGGAGGACTGGTCGGGGTGGTGGGCCTGCGGGTCGTAGGACGGGTCGGCGGCGTCCGGTGTGTCGCCGGATGTCTCGTAAACGTCCGGCGATCCCGCGGAGTTCCACTCCGTGGCGTCGTACGCGCCGGTGTCGAAGGACTGGGTCTCGAAGGTCCCGGTCTCGAACGCCTGGGTGCCCCACTCCCACTGCTGGGTCTGGTCGGCGGGGCCGCCGCTCTGCTCGGGCGGGAGCCAGGTCCGGGTGTCCCACTGGCCGCTGCTGTCCGCCGGGGGCTGCTGCCCGGGGATGGCCGGGAGCTGCTGGTAGTCGGCCTGCCAGCCGGTGGTGTCGTAGGCGGCGTGGTGCTGGGCCGCGTACGGGTCGTGGTTCAGGGCGGGCTGAGCGCCCGTCGACCAGGTGTCGTACGCGCCGGTCCCGTAGGCGCCCGTGTCGTGGCCCCCGTAGGGGGTGGTGAAGCCGTCGTACTGGGCCTCCTGGCTGCCGTACGACGCCTGGGGCGTCGGGGCGGCGTCGGAAGCCGGGGCCGGGGGGGTCAGGATCCCCGACGGGTGACCGTCGTTCACCAACTTCTCTTTCGCCTCGACAACAGGGGCTGCCAGAGCAGTGCGGCGACTGTACCCGGCGGTACGCGGGCGCGACAATCTTCCTCAGGTTTCGCCCTTGCGGGAAACGGGCATTCGGCCGTCTTTCGGGGGACTGCGGACGCGGCTTCGGGGCTTTGTTCGAGTCAATGTTCGAAGGTGCGGCGGGGTTCCTCGCGGGCGGACGGTTTCTGCGGGGGACTTTTGCCCGGCGTTGGACTGCGCCTGTACGCCGCTTTGTTGTGTCCACGCGCCGGGTCGTGCGGCCCGCGCGCGGGGCGGGGCCCGGACCGCCGTGAGCCGGGCGGGTCTCAGGCGACCGTGAGGCCGTCCCTGCGCGCGCGGGGGAGCGGGAACTCCGCGTCCAGGGCCTGCCGTATCCCCGTCGCGACCGCCGGGTGCACCGGGAGGGCGAGGTGGCCGATGCCGGTGACGCGGACGTTGTGGACGAGCAGGTCGGGATGGTCGACGGCGGCGGTCTCCGGGGGGTCCATCAGGTGGTCGAGATCGGCCCAGAAGCTTACGAACCGGGTACGGCAGCCGGGCGCGGGCCGCCGCAGCTCCGCCAGGACCGGGGAGCCGGGGCGCATCTGACGCACGATCGGGTGGGCGTCGGCCAGGGGCACCCGGCGGGTGCCGCCGTGCGGGGTGCCCAGCGTGACCAGCACGCGCACGCGCGCGTCCCCGCCGAGGCGCTGCACGTAGTAACGGGCGATCAGACCCCCCAGGCTGTGCCCCACGACGTCGACCTGGCTGCTGCCCGTGCGCGCGCAGATGCTCTCTATGTGCCGCCCCAGGGACTCGGCGGCGACCCTGATGTCACCGGTCAGGGGCGAGTAGTTGAGGGACGTCACCGACTGGTGGCCGTGCTGGGCGAGGGTGCGGCGCAGCAGGACGAAGACCGAGCGGTTGTCGATGAAGCCGTGCAGCAGGACGACCGGCGGGCGGGCCGGCACCGGCAGCAGGTCCGGGCCGCCGGGCTCCGGCTTAGGGGGCGCGCTGGGACGCTCCTGGGTCATCCCCGTGGGGTACAGCAGGGCGTGCCCGGTGAGGATCGCGAGCTCCAGGGCGGTCGCCTTCAGCAGCGCCATGGACAGGCCCGTCAGGAAGCCGGGCAGGAGGCGGCGCAGGGGTTCCAGGGCGCGGGCGGACGTGGTCGCCCGCGCGGTGGTCGTCTGGGCGCTGGCTGCCCGCGCGGTGGCTGCCTTTGCGGGTGTCATGGCCGACCTCCTGTCGGCGCACGGGAGGAGGCACTGTTCCCCCCGTGTGCCCCTTGTGGGCGGCCGGGCGGAGGAGGCCGGCGGCCGGCGCGGGCCGGGAGGCGGTGCGGTCGCGGGCGCGCGGGTCGTGCGTGTGCTGCCCTTCGACATGCCGGGAGCGCCGTTGCGGTGCTGGTGACGAGCCCCCGTGAGTCGTGCCGTACCTGCTCCCCGAACCCTTGCGCCGACGCCGACGCGCGCCGTACCGCGCGCGCCGCGCGGCCTCGGCGCGGCGGTACGGCGACCTCGTTGCGGCTCCCGGTGCGCCCGCCTCCCCGCGGTGAACGGGGGTGCGGTGCGCGGCGAATGTGTCCCTGCGTGTGGTTTGCCCCTCGCCCTCCGCCGCGAAACTGCCGGTTACGGGATGCTGGACATAACGTTCGTTCACCTGCCGGGCGGCGGAGGCCCTCGCGCGGGCGCTGCGCGACGCGGGCATGGAGGCCACCGCCGACGCGATCGGCCTCCCGCCCCCTCGTACGCCCTCCCAGGCCCCACGGACGCCCCTCACGCCGCCTCCAACTCCCTGCGCATCTCCCCCCGCAGCCGCAGCGTCGCCGCCAGCCGGCGGAACGCCTCCGCCCAGTAGCCGCCCGCTCCCGGCGCCGCGTCGGCCGTCCCCTCGTCCGGCGCCGCCAGCAGCGCGTCGAGGCGGGGCGCCTCCGCGGGATCCAGGCAGCGCTCGGCGAGCCCCATCACCCCGCTGTGGCTCCAGGGGTAACTGCCCGTGTCCCGCGCGATGTCGAGGGCGTCCAGGACCGCCTGCCCCAGCGGCGCGGCCCACGGCACCGCGCACACGCCGAGCAGCTGGAAGGCCTCCGAGAGGCCGTGCGCGGCGATGAAACCGGCCACCCACGCGGCCCGTTCGTCCCCCGGCAGCGTGCCCAGCAGCCGCGCCCGCTCGGCCAGCGACACCGCCCCGGGACCACCCGCGCTGGGCGCGGACGGCGCGCCCAGGAGCGCCCGCGCCCAGTCCGCGTCCCGCTGCCGCACGGCGGCCCGGCACCACGCGGCATGCAGCTCCCCCAGCCACCCGTCGGCCACCGGCAGCCCCACGATCTCCCCAGGCGTACGGCCCCCCAGCCGCGCCGGCCAGCTCCCCAGGGGCGCCGCCTCCACCAACTGCCCCAGCCACCACGACCGTTCACCCCGCCCCGCCGGAGCGGCCCCTACGACGCCGTCGCGCTCCATGCCCGCGTCGCACTCGTGAGGCGCCTCGACGACGATCGTGGGCGTCTCTTGCGTGCGGTCCACGGCGACGCAGGTCCCCGCGCGCGTGGCCATCCGCGCGGCCAGCGCCGAACCCGGGAGCGCCGACAGCAACTCGGCCGCCGTGGCGCGCACGTTGCGGCTGCGGTCGGACAAGGCCTGCTCCAGGAACGGCTCGTCGCGCGGGCACAGCCCCGTGCGCAGCGAGTCCAGGAACAGCAGCCGGTCCTCGGCGCGTTCGGTCGCCCAGGTCGACGCCAGCAGCTCACGGGCGGCGTCGGCGTCCCGCGCGCGGAGCGTCCCGAGCAGCGCGACCCGCTCGGCGAACAGCCCCTCCTCCCAGACCCGTCCGGCCTCCTCGGCGGTCGACGCCGGGGTCCGGTCCGCGCCCGCCGCGCGCAGCGCGAACCGCCACTCCGGGTTCAGCCGGGCCAGCCACAGCGCGCGCGGCCCCGCGAACACCAGCACCGCCGCCCGCAGATCCGTCCGCCCCCGCGCCGCGTCCAGCAGCGCGGGCAGGGCCTGCGGCGGCGGCGCGTACCCGTGTGCGTTGGCCGCCGCCAGCCACTGCGGAAGCAGCTCCACAAGGTCCGGCACGCCCCCGCGCCGCCCCGCCGACGGGGCGCCCCGCTCGGCCAGCAGGAGGGTGAGCCGCCGGGCCGCCGCAGCCGGCAGCGCCGGACGCGGCTCCTCGGGCGCGGGCGCGAGCCGGGGGCCGGCGGCACCAGGACAGAGCCCGGCCCGGCGGCGGACGGTCGCCACGGCGGCGGCGTCCAGGAGGGCGCCGGGGGCGTCTAGGAGGGCGCCGGGGGCGTCTAGGAGGGCGCCGGGGGCGTCCACGCCCTCCCCCGGCAGCGGCCTGCGGTCCGTCCCCAAGAGGGCCGTGGTGAGCAGGGTTTCCCAGTGGGCGGTGTCCCCAGGGGTGTCGTTCATCGGGATGTCGGCTCCTTTCGGTGCGGCTCAGTGCAGGGGGACGGCTTCTCCGGGGGCGGTGGGCCAGGCGGTCAGGGGCGTGAAGCCCCGGTGGCCGCACTCGCCGAAGACCTTGACGGGGGCGCCGCCGGAGAGGGCGATCAGGCGCCACAGAGCGGGACGGGACATGGCCGCCGGCGTCAGGGGGAGGGCGGATCCGCTGCGCGCGTCCGCCAGTTGCCACGAGGTTCCGGCCGGGACCGGGACGACGTCGTCCAGGGTGACCGGCACCGAGTCCAGCCAGGGGTCCTCGCGCAGGGCGTCGCCATAGCGGGACATGGCCTGGGCCAGAGGGATGCCGGGCGGTCGTACCGAGGTCGGGGCGGGGGACGTGAACGCGTCGCCCAGGGACACGCGCGGCTGGCGCGGGCCGGGGTAGGGCGTGACCTCCGCCGCCACCGACAGGCCCACCGGCAGGCCGAGTTCGGGGGCGCGTCCGGCGCCGCCGTACGACAGGACCAGGGCCGTACGGTCCGTGGCGGCGCCGTGGAGCCAGATGCGACGCGTCGTCAGGGCGCCGTCCGAGGTGTCGTACTGGGCCAGGACCAGCCAGTCGTCGCGGACCGGCGGTCCCTGGGGAGCGGCCGGCAGGCCCACGCGCGCGCGTACGGTCGTCGCCAGTGGTTCGGGGAGTTCGTCGCGGCGCAGCCAGGCCCGGCACAGGAGGTGCAGCAGCGCGCACTCCTCCAGCAGGCGTCCGGGCCAGCCGGGGCCCGATCCGGGCAGCGCGCCCAACTCGCGCACGCGCGTGGCGAGTCCGGGCGCCTGCGCGTCCACCATCCGGGCCGCCGTCTCCTCCCACAGCCCGTACCCCGCCCGCTCGGCCGCGGCCAGCCCGCCCCGCAGCAGATCCCCCAGCCGCCGCTCCAGCTCGGCGGCCCCGGCGGTGATCCGCGCGGCACGCCGCTCCGCCCGCCGCCGGGCAGCCTCCGGATCGGCAGGACCGGCCGGTGCCGAAGATGCCTCAGGGCGTTTGCCCCGGCCCGCGAGCCACTCCCGCGCCCAGTCCGGAGCCGCCGCCCCGGCCACCTCCCCCGCCGCCCACAGCAACAGCAACCCCAGCACGTGCTTGCACGGCACCTTCCGGCTAGGGCAACCGCACCGGTACGCAGGCCCCGGCACATCGACGACCGTCCGGTACAGCGCGCTGCCCCGGCACACCCCCCACACCGCACCCCCTTCCGCGCACCCCGCCGACTCCCACCGGCCGGCCGCCGCGAGCTTGTCCCCCGCCACCCGTGATGCCTCGTCAGGCGCCAGTGCCCGCACCTGATCCGCGCTCCAGCGCTCCCCCTGCTGCGTCATGTCCCCGACGGTAGGACCCGGCACTGACAATCGCCCTCGCCGTCCCCTCCGAAAACCCTGTTTCCGCAGGTCAGCGCGATTGTCAGTGGTGTGGTGCATGGTGGAGCCAGATCGGAAAACCGGCCGAGCCGGAGGGGGACCCAGTCATGCCCGAAACCACCGAAAACACATCCGCGGACGATTCCGCGCCGACCGTTCTCAGGGCGCACGCGGAGGACGAGTTCGCGGCCGAACTCACCGCGCTCGCCGCGTACGACGACCGCCCGCGCCCGGCCGGATGGAAGCTGTCGCCCTGGGCGGTGACGACCTATCTGCTGGGCGGCGGACTGCCCGGCGGGGAAGTGATCTCGCCCAAGTACGTCGGCCCGCGCCGCATCGTCGAGGTCGCCGTCTCCACGCTCGCGACCGACCGCGCGCTGCTGCTCCTCGGCGTGCCCGGCACGGCGAAGACGTGGGTGTCGGAGCATCTGGCCGCGGCCGTCAGCGGCGACTCGACGCTGCTCGTGCAGGGCACGGCGGGGACGCCGGAGGAGGCGATCCGCTACGGCTGGAACTACGCGCGGCTGCTCGCGGACGGCCCGAGCCGCGCGGCCCTCGTGCCCAGCCCCGTGCTGCGGGCCATGGCCGAGGGCAGGACGGCCCGGATCGAGGAGCTGACCCGCATCCCGGCGGACGTGCAGGACACGCTGATCACGATCCTGTCGGAGAAGACCCTGCCTGTGCCCGAACTGGGCGAGGAGGTCCAGGCCGTGCGCGGCTTCAACCTGATCGCCACGGCCAACGACCGCGACCGGGGGGTCAACGACCTCTCCAGCGCGCTGCGCCGCCGGTTCAACACGGTGGTGCTGCCCCTGCCGGAGAGCGCCGAGGCCGAGGTCGACATCGTCGTGCGCCGCGTCGGGCAGCTCGGCCGGTCCCTGGAGCTGCCGGCCGCGCCCGAGGGCATCGAGGAGATCCGGCGCGTGGTGACCGTCTTCCGGGAACTGCGCGAAGGGGTCACCGGGGACGGCCGTACGAAGGTCAAGTCGCCCAGCGGGACGCTCTCGACGGCCGAGGCGATCTCGGTCGTCACCGGAGGGCTCGCGCTGGCCGCGCACTTCGGGGACGGGGTGCTGCGCGCGGGGGACGTCGCCGCGGGGATCCTCGGGGCCGTCGTCCGCGATCCGGGCGCGGACCGGGGGGTGTGGCAGGAGTACCTGGAGACGGTGGTGCGGGAGCGGGACGGATGGACGGACTTCTACCGGGCGTGCAGGGAGGTGAGCGCATGAAGGACGACGACTCGAAGTGGCCTCGTGGGTGAGATGGGCGGACGGACGGATGGGCGGACGGACGGATGGGCGGATGAGCGCAGAGGGGGGTGGAGAAGTGCGGTGGCCGTTGCTGCTGGGGGTCAGGCATCACGGGCCGGGGTCGGCGCGGGCCGTGCGGGAGGCGCTGGAGAAGGCGCGCCCCGCGGTCGTCCTGGTCGAAGGGCCCATGGAGGCCGACGCGCTGGTGCCGTTCGTCGCGGACGAGGGGATGCGCGCGCCGGTCGCGCTGCTGGCGCACGCGGTGGACGAGCCGGGCCGGTCCGCGTTCTGGCCGTTCGCCGGGTTCTCCCCGGAGTGGGCGGCCCTGCGCTGGGCGCTCGCCGAAGAGGTCCCGGTCCGCTTCATGGACCTGCCGGCCGCCCACACCCTGGCGCGGCCCGCCGAGGACCCCGAGGAGGCCGTCCGCGTCGACCCGCTGGGCGAGCTGGCCCGGGCCGCCGGGTACGACGACGCCGAGCGCTGGTGGGAGGACGTCGTCGAACACCGCGCGGCGGGCGACCCGTTCGCGGCGTTCCTGGCCGTCGAGGAGGCCATGGACGCCGTGCGGGAGGTGTACGACGACCCGGAGGGCGGCCGGGACGCCGTGCGCGAGGCCCATATGCGGCTTCAGCTGCGGGCGGCGCTGCGGGAGTTCGGGGCCGAGGGGGTGGCCGTGGTGTGCGGGGCCTGGCATGTGCCGGCGCTGCGCCGCCGTACGGCCGTCGCCGCCGACCGGGGGCTGCTCAAAGGGCTGCCGAAGGTCAAGGCGGAGCTGACGTGGGTGCCGTGGACGCACCGCAGGCTCGCGCGCGCGGGCGGGTACGGCGCCGGCGTCGACTCGCCCGGCTGGTACGCGCACCTGCACGACGCCCCGGACCGGCCGGTCGAGCGGTGGATGACCAAGGCGGCGCGGCTCCTGCGCGCGGAGGACCGCGTGGTGTCCCCGGCGCACGTCATCGAGGCGGTCCGGCTCGCCGAGACCCTCGCGGCCGTACGGGGGCGGCCGTTGCCCGGGTTCGGGGAGGTCACCGACGCCGTGCGGGCCGTGCTGTGCGAGGGCTCGGACGTGCCGCTGGAGCTGGTGCGGGACCGGCTGGCCGTCGGGGACGTCCTCGGGGAGGTGCCCGAGGGGGCGCCCGCGGTGCCGCTGCGGCGGGACCTGGAGCGCACGCAGCGCAGGCTGCGGCTGCGGCCCGAGGCGGGGGAGCGCGAGGCCGAACTGGACCTGCGCAAGGACACCGACGGCGCGCGCAGCCGCCTGCTGCACCGGCTGCGGCTGCTCGGCGTCGGGTGGGGCGAGCCGGTCGCCGGCCGGGGCGGCGCGGGCACGTTCCGCGAGACCTGGCGGCTGCGCTGGGAGCCCGAGCTGTACGTCCGGGTCGCCGAGGCGGGTGTGTGGGGGACGACCGTGGAGGCCGCGGCGACCGCGAGAGCCCGCGCGCGGGCCGAGGCGGCGAAGGCCCTCGCGGAGGTGACCGAGCTGGCCGAGCAGTGCCTGCTGGCGGACCTGCCCGGCGCGCTGCCCGACGTCATGCGCGCCCTCGCCGACCGCGCGGCGCTCGACACGGACGTCGGCCGCCTCGCCCAGGCCCTGCCCGCCCTGGTCCGCTCCCTGCGCTACGGCGACGTCCGGGGCACCGGGACAGGACCGCTCGCGGAGGTCGCGGCGGGCCTGGCCCGGCGGGTCTTCGTCGGCCTGCCCGCCGCCTGCGTGGGCCTCGACGCGGACGCGGCGCGGGAGATGCGCGGCCATGTGGACGCAGTCCAGGGGGCGGTGGCCCTGCTGGACGAGGGGGAGTTGCGGGCGTCCTGGCTCGCCGTGCTGCGCCGGCTCGCCGGGCGGGACGACGTGGCGGGGGTGGTCCGGGGCCGCGCGGCCCGGCTCCTCCTGGACGGCGGGGATGCGGGCCAGGACGAGGCCGCCCGCCGGATGGGCCTCGCCCTGTCCCCGGCGGCCCCGCCCGCCGACGCCGCCGCCTGGATCGAGGGGTTCGTCGGCGGGCCCGGGGGAGGGCTGCTGCTCGTCCACGACGAACGGCTGCTCGGGCTGGTCGACGCCTGGCTGACCGGCGTGTCCGCTGAGGCGTTCGTGGACGTACTGCCGTTGCTGCGGCGGACGTTCACCGAGTTCGAGGCGGGGGTGCGGCGGACGCTGGGGGAGGTGGTGCGGCGGGAGCCGCGGGAGCGGGGGAACGCGGCCGGGATTTCTTGGGCGGCCGGATTCGGGGCCAGGCTCGATGAGGGGCGGGCGGCGGCGGTGGTGCCGGTGGTGCGGGGGCTGCTGGGGTCCGGAAATTCGTGGGCGGATGTGTGAACCGATCGGAGGGGGTGGACCGATGAAGGGGTGTAGGGCGAAAGGGGCGGAAGGGCAGGAAGGGCAGGAAAGGGAGCGGGCGACGGAGGGGAAGGAGGTGACGCCGGCGGAAACGACGGAAGCAGCCGAGGGAGAGAGAGGAGCGGAAGCAGCGGGAGGAGAGGGAGTAGCGGACGGAATCGGGGACGCGGCAGCGGAGCGGCTGCGGCGGTGGCGGCTGGTGCTGGGCGGCGAGGCGGCGGGTGCGCCGGGTGAAGGTGAAGAGGAGGGGACGGGATGGGAACTGAGCGGGCGGGACGCGGCGATGGACCGGGCGCTGGGGGCGCTGTACTCCGGCGGAGGGAAAGGGGAGGAGGAGGGGCGGAGAGAGAGGGGAGCGGGGCTCGGGGCGTCCGCGCCGTCGGTGGCGCGGTGGCTCGGGGACGTGCGGGAGTACTTCCCCTCCTCGGTGGTGCGGGTCATGCAGCGGGACGCCATCGAGCGGCTGGGCCTGGCGTCGCTGCTGCTGGAGCCGGAGATGCTGGAGGCGGTGGAGCCGGACGTCCATCTGGTGGGGACGCTGCTCTCGCTGAACAAGGCGCTGCCGGAGACGACGAGGGAGACCGCGCGGGCGGTCGTCAGGAAAGTCGTCGCGGATCTGGAGAAGCGGCTCGCGGGGCGGACCCGGGCCGTGATCGGCGGAGCCCTCGACCGGGGTGCGCGGATGAACCGTCCGCGCCACCGCGACATCGACTGGAACCGCACCATCGCCGCCAACCTCAGGCACTACCTCCCCGAGCGGGGGACGGTCGTGCCGGAGCGGCTCGTCGGATACGGGCGGGCGGCGCAGTCACTCAAGAAAGAGGTCGTGCTCTGTATAGATCAGTCGGGTTCGATGGCGGCGTCGGTGGTGTACGCGTCGGTGTTCGCGGCGGTGCTGGCCTCCATGCGGACGATCAGCACGCGACTCGTCGTCTTCGACACGGCGGTCGTCGATCTCACCGATCAGCTGGATGACCCGGTGGACGTGCTGTTCGGGACACAGCTCGGCGGCGGGACCGACATCAACCGGGCGCTGGCGTACTGCCAGGAGCGCATCGAGCGGCCTGCGGAGACGGTGGTCGTGCTGATCAGCGATCTGTACGAAGGGGGGATAAGGGACGAGATGCTGAAACGGGTGGCGGCGATGAGGACTTCCGGGGTCGAGGTGTTGGCCCTGTTGGCCCTCTCCGACGAAGGGGCCCCGGCCTACGATCGGGAGCACGCGACGGCGCTGGGAGCGCTCGGGGTCCCGGCGTTCGCCTGTACTCCGGATCTCTTTCCGGAGGTGATGGCGGCGGCGTTGGAGAGGAGAGCGATACCGGTGCCCGACCGGGGGTGAGCGCCGGCTGACGGGGCGGCCGGGGACAAGGGGCCCGGGGCGGGACGGCGTTCGGTGACGGCGGACACCGGCTCGCCCCGGATCCCCCGCCCCGGATCCCCCGCCCGGCCCGCCGGGTGGGCCCGGGGTGACCGGTGAGGACGCGCCGGTGCGGCACGGAGTGTCAGAGATCGCGGCATCATGTGACAGGTATCACCGCTCAGGTGCGACTCGCGATTTAGAGGGCTCCGCCCAGCAGGGATAACCTGCGAGACGGACATGCCGCGCGCCGGACACCGTGTGCGCCCTCCTTGTGACACAGCGGTCGTCACGTTGCCCTTCGCGGCACGCCCACGCATCCAACGAACCGCGAGATCACTGATAGGGACGGAAGCGCGTGGACCTGTTCGAGTACCAGGCGAGGGACCTCTTCGCCAAGCACGATGTACCGGTGCTGGCCGGTGAAGTCATCGACACGCCTGAGGCGGCCCGCGCAGCCACCGAGCGCCTCGGTGGCAAGTCCGTCGTCAAGGCCCAGGTGAAGGTCGGCGGCCGTGGCAAGGCCGGCGGTGTGAAGCTGGCCGCGACCACCGACGAGGCCGTCGAGCACGCGACCAACATCCTCGGCATGGACATCAAGGGCCACACGGTCCACAAGGTGATGATCGCCGAGACCGCGCCGGAGATCGTGGAGGAGTACTACGTCTCCTTCCTCCTCGACCGCGCCAACCGCACCTTCCTCTCCATCGCCTCCGTCGAGGGCGGCATGGAGATCGAGGAGGTCGCCGAGAAGCGCCCCGAGGCCGTCGCCAAGACGCCGATCGACGCCATCGAAGGGGTGACCCCCGAGAAGGCGCGGGAGATCGTCAAGTCCGCGAAGTTCCCGGCCGAGGTCGCCGACAAGGTCGCCGACGTGCTGGTCAGGCTGTGGGACACCTTCATCAAGGAGGACGCCCTCCTGGTCGAGGTCAACCCGCTGGCGAAGGTCGCCTCCGGTGAGGTCATCGCGCTCGACGGCAAGGTCTCGCTCGACGACAACGCCGAGTTCCGCCACCCCGACTTCGAGGAGCTCCACGACAAGGCCGCGGCGAACCGGCTTGAGGCCGCGGCGAAGGAGAAGGGCCTCAACTACGTCAAGCTGGAGGGCGAGGTCGGCATCATCGGCAACGGCGCGGGTCTCGTCATGAGCACCCTCGACGTCGTCGCCTACGCCGGCGAGAACCATGGCGGCGTCAAGCCCGCCAACTTCCTCGACATCGGCGGCGGCGCCTCCGCCCAGGTCATGGCGAACGGCCTGGAGATCATCCTGGGCGACCCGGACGTCAAGTCGGTCTTCGTGAACGTCTTCGGCGGCATCACCGCCTGTGACGAGGTCGCCAACGGCATCGTCCAGGCCCTGAAGCTCCTTGAGGACCGCGGCGAGAACGTCTCCAAGCCGCTCGTCGTCCGCCTCGACGGCAACAACGCCGAGCTGGGCCGCAAGATCCTCACCGACGCCGCCCACCCGCTGGTGCAGCGCGTCGACACCATGGACGGCGCGGCCGACAAGGCCGCCGAGCTGGCCGCCGCCAAGTAAGCACTCAGGACGAGGACACCACACACCATGGCTATCTGGCTCAACAAGGACAGCAAGGTCATCGTCCAGGGCATGACCGGCGCCACCGGGCAGAAGCACACCAAGCTGATGCTGGCCGACGGCACCGACGTCGTGGGCGGCGTGAACCCCCGCAAGGCCGGTACGACCGTCGACTTCGACGGCACCGAGGTACCCGTCTTCGGGACCGTCGCCGAGGCGATCGAGGCGACGGGCGCCAACGTCACCGTCATCTTCGTCCCGGAGAAGTTCACGAAGGACGCCGTCATCGAGGCGATCGACGCCGAGATCGAGCTGGCCGTCGTGATCACCGAGGGCATCGCCGTGCACGACTCGGCGAACTTCTGGGCGTACGCCGGCCAGAAGGGCAACAAGACCCGCATCATCGGCCCGAACTGCCCCGGCATCATCACGCCCGGCCAGTCCAACGTCGGCATCATCCCCGGTGACATCACCAAGCCCGGCCGCATCGGCCTGGTCTCGAAGTCCGGCACGCTGACGTACCAGATGATGTACGAGCTGCGCGACATCGGCTTCTCGACCGCCGTCGGCATCGGTGGCGACCCGATCATCGGTACGACGCACATCGACGCGCTCGCCGCGTTCGAGGCCGACCCCGACACCGAGCTGATCGTGATGATCGGTGAGATCGGCGGCGACGCCGAGGAGCGGGCCGCCGACTTCATCGCGAAGAACGTGACGAAGCCGGTCGTCGGTTACGTCGCGGGCTTCACCGCGCCCGAGGGCAAGACCATGGGCCACGCCGGCGCCATCGTCTCCGGCTCCTCCGGCACGGCGCAGGCGAAGAAGGAGGCTCTCGAGGCCGCGGGCGTCAAGGTCGGCAAGACGCCGACGGAGACGGCGAAGCTGGCCAGGGAGATCCTGTCCGCCTGAGTTTGGCTGACTGCGCGTCGACGGGCCCGTTCCCAGGTGGGGGTGGGCCCGTCGCCGTTTTCGGGTGCGGCTGCGTCGTGGCTGGTCGCGCAGTTCCCCGCGCCCCTAAAAGATTCGGCGTGCCGCCGCTCCCTCACTTCACCTCCGGCACCAACCTCTCCGGCCCGTGATGCGCCTCCTTCCGCAGCTTCGCGCGCAGCGCGAGTTCCGCGTCCGACAGCGCCCCCGGCGCCACCCGCGCGGGCACCCCGCGCACCGTCTCCCCGGCCGGGACCGGAGGCTCGTAATGGGTGGGAGCCGTCTGCAAGGTGAGCGCGGTGGCGCCGATGATGGCGACCGTGAAGGCGATCGCGGCGCGCGTCCAGAAGCTGGCGCGGCGCTCGCCGGTGATCCGGACCGTCGCGGGTTTCGGCGCGCGCAGCCGCTGCGCGCCGGCGACTTCGGCGAGCCGCCGGTGCAGCACGGCCGGGTCCGACAGCTCGGGCAGCCGGTTCGACAGCATCTCGCGGGCGTGCAGGATGCGGTTCGCGGCGGCCGGGGTGCTTGCCTCCGTCTCCGCGGCCGTCTCGGGAAGGTCGAGGCCGACGCCGTCGTACAGGACGAGGGTGCGGCGGTAGGAGGGGGGCAGTTTCAGCAGGACGTCGAGGAGGGCGCGGTCGGGGGCCGTGGCCGGCGGGGGTTCGGGGTGGCGGTAGCGGGGGCGCATCCGGTGCCAGGGGGAGAGGGCGTACTCGTACGCGGTGGCGCGCACCCAGCCGGCCGGGTCGCGGTCGGTCGCCACCTCGGGCCAGCGCTGCCAGGCGGTCTGGAAGGCCCGTTCGACCGACTCGCGGGCGAGTTCGCGGCGGCCGGTGAGGAGGTAGGTCTGGCGGACGAGGGCGGGGGAGCAGAAGGCGTAGAGGGCGTCGAAGGCCTGGGCGGGGGTAAGGGGGCCGGCTTCCCGCGGCTCGGTCACCGCAGGAGCGGGGGCCGCTTCTTGAGGGGCGGTCACCTCTTGGGGTGAAGCCGTCTCTTGAGCGGACGTCACCCCTTGAGCGGACGTCACCCTTTGAGCGGACGTCAGCTCCGGCCTGGGCGTCAACTCCGGCGAAAGCTCACCCGAAAGCTTCTCCGGCAACTCCGCCCTCCCCATCCTCATCCGCTCCGGCGGCTCCAGCGACGCCAGCAACCTCGCGTACACCTCCCTCTTCCGCCCCCGGGGCGTCGTACGTCCGGTCTCCCACGCCCGCACCGTCTCCCGGGTGACGCCGACGGTGGTCGCGACCTGAGCCTGTGTCAGCGCGTGGGCCTCGCGCAGGCGTCGGCGTTCCTTGGGGGGAGGGAGCGGGGCGGCTGGACTCTGGTTCACCGGGCACCCTTTCGTACGAAAAAGTACATAAGCGTATTTTGGGTGACACGGCGAATGTTCGCCTGTTACGACGGGAAAGCGCGTGTCGTTGGGAGCATGACCGGCGTGATCCCGATCCGCGTGAGCCGACCGTCACTGCCCGCCCTCCGCGCCCTCCTCCGCGACCGTTCCCCCGGCCTCGTGTCGGGCCTGCTGGCCGGCGCCCTCGCCGCGGGCCTGGGGCTCGGCGCGGTCGCGGTGCTGGTGACGGTCCTGTGGATCAGCTCGCCGTACCCCGACAGCGGCCCCGGCGGCGCCCTCCACGCCGCCGCCGCCCTCTGGCTCCTCGCCCACGGCGCCGAACTCGTCCGCGTCGACACCCTCTCGGGCGTCCCCGCACCCGTAGGGGTGACGCCGCTGCTCCTCCTCGCCCTCCCGATGTGGCTCGTGCACCGCGCCGCGCGCGACGCCGGGGGCCGTACGGCGTGGGCGGGCGTGGTCATCGGCTACCTGATGATCGCCGCGGCGACGGCCGCCTACGCGACGGCCGGCCCCCTGCGCCCCGCCTGGACCTGGACCCTCACGGCCGTCCCGCTCCTGGTCGCCGCCGCCGCGTGGACGGGCTACGGCCTGCCCCGCTCGCTGGCCGGCCGCACGCCCCCCTGGGCGGGCACGGCCCTGCGCGCGGCCGGCGCCGGCACGGCCGTCCTCCTGGGCGGCGGCGCGCTCCTGGTGGCCGCCTCCTCCCTCCTCCACGCCCGCGCCGCGCAGGCGTCCTTCCTCCACCTCACCGAGGGCTGGTCCGGCAGGTTCGCGGTCCTCCTCCTCTGCCTGGCCCTGATCCCCAACGCGGCGGTCTGGGCGGCCTCGTACGCCCTGGGCCCCGGCTTCCTCCTGGGCACGGGCCATGTGATCACCCCGCTCGCCTCATCTCCTGCGGCGCTGCTCCCCCCGTTCCCGCTCCTGTCGGCGGTCCCGGATGCCGGCGCGGGGGGCCCGTTGACGTGGGCGGCGGGGTTGGTGCCGGTGGTGGCGGGGTTGGTGGTGGGGTGGTTTGTGGGGGTTGGCGGGGAGAGGGGGCGGCCGTTGGGAGGGGGTTCCGGAGGAGGGCGGTTGGCTGAGGGGGGTTCGCGGGAGGGGCGGTTCGGGGAGGGGCGGTCGGGGGCGGGGTGGCTGGCTGGGGGGTGGTCGACTGGAGGGGGGTCGGTTGGGGGGAGGCCGCTTGAGGGGCGACCGCTTGAGGGGCGGTCATTTGAGGGGCGGCCGTTTGAGGGGCGGTCATTTGAGGGGCGGCCGTTTGAGGGGCGGTCGGTTGAAGGGGGATCGTTTGAGGGGCGGCCGATCGAGGGACGATCGGTTGAGGGGAGGCCGCTTGAGGGGTGGCCGGTTGAAGGGCTGCCGACTGGCGGACGGTCTTCGGGAGGGCGGTTCGCTGAAGGGCGGTCGGGTGAACGGCGGTTGGGGGAGGGGGTGCCGGTTGAAGGGGGGTTGTCGGGTGGACGGTCGGTTGAAGGGCTGCCCTCCGACGGGCGTTCCCTCTCCGGCGGACGTTCGCTCTCCAACGAGCGCGCTCTCTCCGGCGGGCTTTCCCTCTCCGGCGAGCGTTCCTCTTCTGGCGGGCGTTCGCTCTCCGGCGAGCGTTCCCCTTCTGACGGGCGTTCCCTCGGAGCCCCGAGCCTCCCCATCACCGCGCTCACCGCAGCCGTGGCGGCTCTGACCTGCTCCTTCTTCATCACCGTGGCGGCTGTCATCGCGGGCGGCCCCCTAGGGGTGGGCGCGCTGGCCAGCTTCGGACCGGTCTGGTGGCAGACCGGCACGGCGGCCCTCGTCTGGATGATGGGTTTGGCGGTGCCGGTGGCGTTGGGGGTACGGGTGTGGCGCCGCAGGGAACGGAAGCAGAGGGGTACGACGATCCCGGCGTCGCCGCTGACACCGGCATCGCCCTTGGCTACGCCGCTGCCCTTGGCTCCGCTGCCGCCGGCTCAGTCATCGACTTCGGCGTCTGCGCTGACTCCGGTACTTGAGCAGAACTCGGCGTCTGCGCTGACTCCGGTACTTGAGCGGACCCCGTCGCCTGCACCGACTCCGGCACCTGGGCAGAACTCATCGCCTGCACAGACCTCGTCCCCTTTGCAGCCTCCGTCGCCCTCACTGACCCCGGCACCTTCGCGGACCTCGGAGTCTTCATCGACCCCGGCACCTTCGCAGACTCCGGAGTTTTCATCGACTCCGGCACCCTCGCAGACCCCGCCAGCCTCGCCGGCCCTGACGCCTTTGCAGACCCCGGAGTTCTCATCGACTCCGACGCCTTCACAGGCCCCGACGCCCTCACCGACGCCAGCGACTTCTAAGACCCCGGAGCCTGCACCGGCTCCGGCGCCTTCGCAGAGTCAGGCGTCTTCATCGCCCCTGACGCCTTCGCTGCCAGCGCCCTCGCAGATCTCGTCACCCTCTTCGACCCCAGCACCTTCACAGCCCCCGACACCTCCACCACCCCCGGCCACCCCCGAGCCGCCCACCTCAGAGAAGCGCTCCCGCCGGACCTTCCCCTGGCCCCGCGCCAGAACGAGGACGAAGGAGACGCCCACAGAGTTGCCGACCGGGCAGCCCGTACCCCGCCTAGACGACCCCGTCTACGCCCACCTTCACCAGGACGCCTCCTACGACCTGGACGCCCCGGACGCCCTCTTCGACCCCTACGACTTCCACACCCCGGACCCCGACCCGTCCTGGCACGCCGACACGGCCAGGGAGGCCCGCTGGGCAGCACTGAGGAAGGCGTCGAAACCTTGGGAGGAGTCGGAGGAGGAGCTGGGGGAGAAGGGGGAGCCGGGGAGGGAGTAGGGGCGCCGGGGAGGAAAGGGGCGCCCGGAGAAAGCGATGGGGGCGGGGGAGAGGAGCCGGGGGAAAGGGACGCTCGGAGGGAGAGGGGCCGGAAAGAAGGAGTTGGGGGGAAGGGGTGCCCCTCCCGGGCGGGGAGATGCCGGAGGGGAAGGGCGCCGGAGAGGAAGTGGGGCGCCCAGGGAAGCAGCCGGACCGGATAGCAAGGGGCGAGGGAGGGGGAGAGAGGCCGCAGAAAGAGGGGCGCTCGGGGGGAGGGGGCCCGGAGAAGCGACTGGGCCGGAGAAGGGGAGCTGGAGAGGAAGCGCTGCCCAAGGGGAGAGAAAGCGAGGGCACCCGGAGAAAGCAGCCGGGCAGGAGAGGAGGGCGCTGGGGAGGAGAGCGCCGGAGATGAAGGGGTGCCTGGAGAAGAGGCTGGGCTGGAGAGGGAGAGGTGCCCCAGAAGGAGGGATGCCAGAGGGGAAGGGTGCCGGAGAGGAAAAGGGGCGCCCGGGGGAAGCGGCTGGGCCGGAGAAGAAGGGCCGGAAAAGCAAGGGCGGCCGGGATGGGAGCAGCGAGCCGGGAAAAGGAGGAGCCGGAGCAGAGCTGCTCAGGGAGGAACGGCGCCTGAAGGAGACAGCGGCTCGACGGCCTCGTATACCGGCCTCCCCGCACCTCCCGCAGACGCCCGCCTCGGAACGCACCTCCCGGAACGCCCCCTCTCGGGACGAACAGCTCCAGGCGTATCCGCTCGGGGCGTCCCCGCTTTGGGCGCGCTTGCTGAGGACATGCAGCTCGGAGGCACCTTCTCGGGACGGACAGCTTCAGGCGTATCCGCTCGGGGCGTCCCCGCTTTGGGCGCTCTTGCTGAGGACA